>NZ_QPKR01000001.1:0-838373 GCF_003856515.1 Listeria sp. SHR_NRA_18 | reverse complement strand
TTCCATAGCTCCATTATAATCTGGGAAATCACACAATATCAAAGCAAACCATTTACAAGCCGACAGGCTGTTATATGAAATTTTCAAAGAACAATTAAGAAGCTATAAACTTATTATACGAGGAGTGATGACAATGCAAATCGAAGTAAGCGATCAAGCACAACACTGGTTTAGAAATGAGTTTAACACGGCCGATGGAAATGGAATTAGATTATTCGCAAAATATGGTGGCTCCAACAGTTCCCTACATCCTGGTTTTTCAATCGGATTAGTATCTGAAAAACCCACGGAAATGGCATTGCAACACAAAATCGGCGATATTTTATTCTACGTAGAAGATCATGATTACTGGTACTTTAAAGATCATGACTGGATCATTGATTACAATCCAAAAAGCGAAGAAGTAACCTTCAAATTTTTTGAGAAAGTAAAATAAATCTCTCAGCGGATCGACAAACGCTCATTTTCGTCGTTAAAAGCACTGTTTCAGCGCTCACGTACTTTAGTACGCTCCGCACTGGAACAGTGCTTTTGCCTAGAAACTAAGCATTTGTCGATCCGCTGAGGTTTGGTAGGAAATCATGTGAAGTGGTTTTTCGAAATTTTGGCGAGTCCTTTATAGGGCTCGTTTTATTTGGTGTAAATCTCCCAACTTTTCCGGCAACTCTTTACTCCAAGAAGCGATTCTGCTATTCTAAGGGGAAGAGAATTAGGGAGTTGAGATTTTGAAGAAATTAGCAAAATGGAGCATCATGGGGATTATTTTAGTCATGCTTATTGGTGGATGCTCAAATAATACACAAACATCCAGTGTTACCGAAAATACGTTAGACGGCGCGAAATTCACTTTTTTTGACGTCGGGCAGGGGGACAGCACGCTTATTCAAGCCGATGATGGCACAACGATTCTGATTGATACTGGCCGCCATGACGATAATCGGATTTTGACATATCTAGAAAAAGCGAATATCGAAAAAATTGATTTGTTGCTTTTAACACATCCGCACTCAGATCATATTGGCAACGCGGATAAAGTCATCAAACAGTATAAGCCGAAAGAAATTTGGATGGATGGACTCGTGTTCAATAGCTCGATTTATGAGCGCGTGATTGATGCCGCTCTGGCTTCGGACGCGAAATATAAGGAGCCAAGACGCGGTGAAAAAGCTACATTCGGACCGTTTGGGATTCAGGTGCTGAGTCCGGATAAATTATCGGATAACGCTAACAACGATTCCATCGCGATTCGTCTAACATACAAAGATATTGCGGCTATTTTTACAGGAGACGCAGAAAAGTCACGCGAACGAGAAATGGTCGACAGCGGCCTAGATTTAAACGCCCAGATTCTCGATTTGGGACACCACGGTTCGTCAACATCGAATCAGCCGTACTTTTTAGATGCAGTCAAACCGGAAGTCGCCGTGTATTCTGCTGAAAAAGGAAATTCCTACGGGCACCCGCACCGCGAAGTCATTCAGTGGCTCAAGGATCGCGATATCAAAACGTATGGAACGGATGTCGAAGGAACGGTAACAATCGAGACGGATGGCAAACAAATCCACGTCGCGACAGAAAAATCCGGCACACCGGAACCTGGAAATAGCACTGGCAAACAAACAACAGAAGAACCAGGCGAGGCGGTTCCGATGCCAAATACAATTAATATTAACACAGCAACCGCAGAAGAACTGCAATATCTACCGAGCATTGGCCCCGTTTTAGCAGACAAAATTATCGCCGAACGACCATATAAATCAATTGACGAATTGAAAAAAATAAACGGAATAGGCGACGGCATTGTTCGACAAATCAAAGAACAAGGCAAAGCAACCGTAAAGTAGGTGTACCATGAGCAAAAAAGCGATTTTAGACCGTATCGAGGATGGAAAAGCGGTTTTTCTACTCGAACCAGATGAGCAAATATGGACAATCCCACAAACCAAACTGCCAAAAAATATTCACGAAGGCAGTTCGGTTCTAATCGATGGCACGAGAATCACACTAGACGCCCAAACAACAGCGGAAAACAAAGCACGCATCGCAGCGAAACTCGAACAATTGCGCAGAAAAAACGATTAATAAACAAAGAACTTTTCCAAAAGTGGTTGACAGTATCCGAAATACACGATATAGTTATAAAAAATAAATAACGACTTACACATTTTATCCAGAGAGGTGGAGGGATTTGGCCCTACGAAACCTCGGCAACAGATCATGTATTGATACTGTGCCAATTCCAACAAGCATTCCATTTGCTTGGTAGATAAGGTGAGACGACAAAGACTGCATTCATATGACTGTATAATTATTCGGTACATAGATGTTTGGACTAGAATCTCCTCTTATTAACTTAAGGGGAGATTTTTTTGTGGGTAAGGCAATTAAGGGAGTGATAGGATGATCGAATTCAAAAATGTAACGAAAACATTCAAAAGCGGAGGCAAAGAAATTACCGCGTTAGACGGCGTTAGCTTAACCATCGAAAAAGGCGACATATTCGGCGTAGTGGGCTTTAGTGGTGCAGGAAAAAGTACCTTGATTCGCACGGTAAACCTACTGGAGCGGCCCACAAAAGGCTCCATGGCTGTGGCAGGAACCGATTTAACAACATTAAAATCCAAAGAACTTCGCGCAGAACGAAAAAAGATTGGCATGATTTTTCAACATTTTAACTTATTGAATTCCAAAACGGTCTTCGATAACATCGCGATACCGCTAGCTTTAATACATACAAACCGAAAAGAACGCGAAAAGCGAGTGCTGGAATTGTTGGACTTTGTTGGCTTAGCAGATAAAGCAAAGAATTATCCCGACCAATTATCCGGCGGCCAAAAGCAGCGTATCGGGATTGCACGTGCACTCGCAACAAATCCAGAGGTGCTCCTATGCGATGAGGCAACGAGCGCATTAGATCCAGAGACAACAGGCGCGATTCTCGAACTGTTACAAAAAATCAACAAAGAATACAATATTACGATTCTGCTCATCACCCACGAAATGTCTGTGATACGCGAAATCTGCAATCGAGTAGCGGTGATGGAAGGCGGTAAAGTTATCGAAGAAGGCAAAGTATTCGATATCTTCTCAAATCCGCAAAGCCAAACCGCGAAAAACTTCGTCAAGACGGTAATCAATGACGATATTCCAGCCAGCGCACTGAAGCTGATTCAAAATCACGACGCAACCGTTTGGAAATTCACATTTGTGGGAGAATCATCAGGAAATCCGCTACTTTCGAATATTGCCAAACAATTTGATGTCAATGTCAGCGTCCTAAGTGGGAATATCTCTGAAATTCAGGCGATTGCGTTTGGCTACATGATCGTGGAAGTCACAGGTGAGCCAGAAGAAATCGCAAAAGCCTTCGCTTACGCAACAACGCAAAATGTCAAATTAGAGGAGGTGGGAGCGCATGGAAGTCACATCTGAACAGCTAAGCATGGCATTTATTGAAACCCTATACATGGTTACATGGTCACTCTTATTTGCTTGCCTTATAGGGATACCACTCGGTGTCTTACTCGTCGTAACGCGAAAAGGTCACATTTTGCAAAATACAATGATTTTCAATATTTTAAACCCAATTATCAACATTTTGCGTTCGGTGCCATTTATTATTTTGCTAGTCGCATTGATTCCTGTGACGCGTTTCATCGTCGATTCGAGCATTGGCGTGAAAGCCGCGATTGTTCCACTTGTTTTCTACGCAGGACCTTACATTGCAAGACTTGTTGAAAACTCGCTTTTAGAGGTGGATCAAGGCATTATCGAGGCAGCTCAGGCGATGGGCGCGAACGCGTGGCAAATTATATGGCGATTTATGTTGCCAGAGGGTCTTAGCTCATTGATTCTGACACTAACTACCGCGACGATTGGTCTCGTTGGTGCTACCGCAATGGCAGGAGTTGTTGGTGCAGGAGGGATTGGAAACTTGGCGATTACGTATGGGTACCAGCGTTATGATAATATCACGATGCTCGTTACAGTTATTATTTTGGTCGTTATTGTCCAAAGTGTCCAGTCGCTGGGGAACTTCATTTCTCGCAAAATCCGCCGCCGTTAGGCGCCGGCGACGCCGAGAAACGCTCATCTTCGTCGTTAAAACCTGTGCTACGGGGTTCTCGTACAAATCGTACGCTCCACTCCGTTGCTCGGCTTTGCCTAGAATCTAGGCATTTCTCGGCGCCACCTCCGTTTGGAGGTTCAATCGTGAAGGACACTTAAACATGATTTTAAGAAAAGATAAAATAATAAATAATAGGGGAGTTTTTTGGATGAAGAAGTTGGTTTTAGTTTTGACGTTGGTATTGTTGGCTGTTGTTGCTACGGCTTGTGGTGGTTCAGATGAGAAGGCGCAGGGAGACGAGAAGAATTTGGTGATTGGTGTGAGTGCTGGGGATCGGACTTGGCCTGAAATTAAGCGGATTGCTGAGAAGGATGGTATTAATATCGAATTGAAAGAATTTAGTGACTATGTCTTGCCGAACCGCGCGCTTGCTGACGGGGACTTGGATGCGAATGCTTTTCAAACGGTTGCCTATTTCGATTCTTTTATTAAAGAAAATAAGCTAGATCTTGTACCGCTTGCTTCGACGGTCATTGCTCCAATGGGCGTTTATTCGAACAAAGTGAAAGACATTAAGGATATTAAAAATGGCGCTACTATCGCTGTTCCTGATGATATTACGAACTACGGCCGTGCTTTGCTTTTGCTGCAAGAGGCGGGACTTATCACGTTGGTTGATGATTTTGATGGGAACGGGTCACCAGAAGCAATCAAAGAAAATCCGAAAAAGCTCGATATTAAGCCAATGGTAGCTGGTCAAATTCCGCGCGCGCTAGACGATGTGGATGCGGCAACAATCAATAACGGTGTGGCTGTTGAGGCGAAACTGAACCCGCTGAAAGACTCGATTTTCCTAGAGTCAGATACGGCGAAACCTTATATTAACATTATTGCCGTTCGAAAAGGGGACACAGATCGCGAAGCTTTGAAAAAAATTGTGGAAATTTACCACTCCGATGACATGAAGAAATTTATCGAAAAAACATATAAAGGTAGCTCCATCCCAGCATTTATCCCGCTTGATGAGCTAGAAACGTATAAAGAAACGTGGTCAAAAAAATAAATTCGAAATACGGAGGCGTTGCACATGGTACAAGCAAAACTGACATGGTCTGAGGCCATTGAAACAAATATTGACGCGCATCAAGACTTCTATATTGAAGTAAGTCACGATATTCACGACCACCCAGAAATCGGCAACGAAGAATTCTACGCAAGCGAAAAACTGGCGACCATCCTTGAAAAAGCTGGTTTCACCGTGGAATTAGACGTAGCAGGCCACAAAACCGCTTTCCTCGCTCGTAAAAAAGCAGAGAAGCCAGGCGCTACAGTTGCCTTTTTAGCGGAATATGACGCGCTACCAGGGCTTGGACATGCATGCGGGCACAACATAATTGGCACAACGAGCGTTGCCGCAGCCATCGCACTCGCCGAAGTAATCGAGGAAACGGGTGGGGAAGTAGTCGTACTTGGAACGCCAGCCGAAGAGGGTGGACCAAATGGCAGTGCGAAAGGAAGTTTTGTGAAGCATAATCTCCTCCAAGGTATTGACGCCGCGCTCATGATTCATCCATCCAGCGACTCCGCGTTAACGACACCATCGCTTGCCGTGGACGTTTTAGAATTTGAGTTCTTCGGGAAACCAGCCCATTCCGCGGCTAACCCAGAAGATGGCATTAACGCACTGGACGGCCTTATCCAGTTTTACAACGGCGTCAATGCTTTACGTCAACACGTGACCTCCGATGTGCGCATTCATGGCATTATTTTGGATGGTGGTCAAGCGCCGAATATCGTTCCAGATTACGCCCGTGCCCGTTTTTTCACGCGCGCTGACAAACGTCGCCGTCTCGATGATATCACGAAGCGCGTCATTCAAGTCGCAGAAGGTGCTGCGATTCAAACTGGTACAACGTTTAAAGTGACGAATATCCAGAATGGCGTCGATGATTTCCTGATTAATAAACAGTTCAATCGCCTGTTCGCACGTATCGCGGAGCAACTAGACGAACCGCTAATTACCGATAGTCGCGGCATTGGTTCCACAGATGCAGGAAACATTAGCCAAGTTATCCCAACCATCCACCCTTATATCAAAATTGGTTCCAGTGACCTCGTTGGGCATACCGTTGAATTCCGCGAAGCCGCAAGATCCGCTGCTGGAGACAAGGCCTTAATCAAAGGCGCCAAACTGCTCGCGCTAACCGCTTTAGAACTCTACACGAACGAAGCGCTATTAGTCGATATAAAACAAGAATACGAAGATACAAAACAAATCTAGTCTGCCAAAAAAGGAGATAGGTCAACTGCTTATCTCCTTTAACGTGATAAACATTATAAAATAATTCTATTAATTTAGAAAAAGGTATTTATTTTCGCGTCAAAATAGCGTATGATAGAAACAGTCACACAAAAAAGGGGAGTTTTACATATGAAAAAAAGATATATTATCAGCTTGATTCTAGTAGCCAGCATGTTCGTATTAGCAGCATGCGGAGGAGGAAAAGACACGGCGAGCGATGCCTCAGATAAACAAGTCTTGCGCGTCATCGAATCCACAGAAATTCCACTCATGGACACATCACTTGCAACAGACGGCGTCAGCTTCACCGCGATGAATCAAGTTTTTGAAGGGCTTTATACGCTTGATTCCAAGGACCAAATCATCCCAGCAGCAGCCGAAGCCATGCCTCAAATAAGTAAAGATCAAAAAATATACACCATCAAAATCCGCGACAACGCGAAATGGTCAGACGGATCAGATCTCACAGCCGATGACTTCATCTACGCTTGGCGCAAAGTCGTCAATCCAAAATCGGGCGCCCAGTATTCCTTTTTATACCGCGATGTCGTTGCCAATGCAAGCGATATTATCGACGGTAAAAAAGATCCAAAAGAACTCGGCGTGAAAGCACTGGATGACAAAACCATCGAAATCCAACTGACACAGGCCGTGCCGTACTTCAACTCACTACTCACATTCGGCCCGTTCTATCCACAAAAAGAGGCTTACGTGAGCAAAGAAGGGAAAGACTTTGCCAAAGATTCCGATCATTTACTTTACAACGGCCCATTCACAATGTCCGATTGGTCGGGCACAAGCAAAAGCTGGAGTTTCATCAAAAACGATAACTACTGGGATAAGAAAAACGTCAAATTAGATCGCATCGATGTCCAAGTAGCCAAAGAACCAGGCTCAGCAGTCAATCTCTACAACACAGGAAAAGTTGACCGTGCCCCATTAACAGGCGATTACGCGAGCCAATACAAAGACAATAAAGAATTCGTTGCAGAACCCGATTCCTACGTATATTGGTTAAAATTCAATCAAAAACAATCGGATGTTGCGAATGTAGAATTACGAAAAGCGATTGCAAAAGCGATTAACAAAGAAGCGCTAGCCGACACGGTCATCGCGAATGGTGCGGTACCAATTAACGGCGAAATTCCAAACGGTTTTGCCCAAAATCCGAAAACAGGCAAAGACTTCCGCGAAGATAGTGGCGATCACCTCACATATAACGTCGCAGAAGCCAAAGAACATTTTGCGAAAGCGAAGCAACAACTCGGTAAAAGCGAAATCACGCTCGAACTAGTAGGTGACGACCAAGAATTCGCGAAGAAAACCCTCGAGTTCATTCAAAGCGAGCTACAAACCAATCTCGACGGGCTCAAAATCAACTTAAAAACAGTGCCTTACAAAAACAGGCTAGCACTTGATAAGGCGCAAGATTATACGGTTCAACTTTCGCGTTGGGCACCAGCATACAAAGACCCAATGACCTACATCGCAAGTTGGCAAACAGACAACAACTACAACAATATGAGCTACTCAAGCCCAGCTTACGACAAATTGACAACCGATATTTCCACAACACTTGCGACGAATCCAGAAGCCCGTTGGCAAGCCATGCTCCAAACCGAAAAAGTGCTACTCGATGACGACGCAGCAATCGCACCATTATACCAAAACGCCACAGCCGTCCTTGAAAAACCATACGTAAAAGGCGTAGTAAAACATCTTTTCGGCGCACCATACAGCTTTAGATGGGCATATCTAGAAAAATAAATGCATAACCCAAATAAATCGGCGACAAGCGCTCGCATTGTTGGGGCTGTTCGAAATGCAATGAGTTACAGCCCCAATATGCCTAGGAGCATCGCGAATAGGCGGTCCTTCATTATATTTAGAACAAGGATGCGGTACATCTCTACGGTTCTGCTACACAATAGCAGTTTCGCTTAACTTCTCGCATGGTCGAGGAAACTACCCTCTCCCTGCTTTCAGTCATCACATACACCAGTATGCTCCGCTTTGTTGTGGTTCTTTGAAGCAAAGCGAATTAGAACCTCAATATGCAAAAGAATGGAATGAGTTTGCCATCCTCATTCCACCAAATCCCCTGAATACAAACGCTTTCGCTCGATTTGTGTAAAGCAATATTCTCGTCTTACCCAAAAACGGGTAAGGCGATTTTGTCTTGTTTGGATATTCTACTAGCCTTTTTCCTATCTCCCAAAAACTTTCTTATCGCGCCCAGCATCCATTCCCATTACAAATAACAACAATGCAGCAACCACGATAATCGCAAGCGGCACGGTATAGCTATCCGTCAGATCATGAAGCGCACCAAACAACGTCGGGCCAGCAGCGGCGAGTAAATACCCAACCGATTGCGCCATTCCAGACAAGTCCGCAGCTTCGGTTGCCGTTGACGTCCGCAAACTAAAGAACATCATGCACACACTAAAAGCCGTCCCAGAAGCCACACCCATCATAAACACCGATGGACCAACAAGCCAGACATCACCTGCGCCAAATATTAGCCCAGCGGTTCCAACAAGCAATAACACCGTCATCATAATAACGATTGGTCGCTGCGATTTCATTTTGCTGGCAATAATCGGTACGATAAATGTAAACGGAATAATCCCGAGCTGGAATAACGATAACATGAAACCAGCCTGCGTACTCGCCATTCCTTGACTAATAAGTATCGATGGCAACCAAGCGACCATGACATAAAATAAAGTCGACTGCATCCCCATGAAAATTGTGATTTTCCAAGCTAAAGGGGACCGCCAAATACTCTGTCTAGGCTTTTGCGCTACAGCTTGAGGGAGGCTTTTCTGATTATATTTCAACTGTGGCAACCAGACTAGAAGCGCGATAATCGCGAAACCGGACCATACAACGAGTGCCCCTCGCCAACCGAATCCAGAATTCACCGCGATTGGCACACTGATGCCTGATGCCAACATCGCGCACACATTCATCGAAATCGAATACATCCCCGTCATCAATCCCATTTTAAAAGGAAACTCTTTTTTGATGAGGCTCGGTAACAACACATTCCCAACTGCGATAGCTAGCCCGATGAGAAACGTTCCAAATAAAAGCAACGGAATCCCGCCGAACGGGCGAATGAGGCTCCCCACAACCATCAAACAAGCCGCAAAAAAGACAATAAACTCCATCCCCCATCTTCGCGCCAATTTAGACACAAAAGGGGACAAGCCAGCAAAAGCAAGGAGTGGCAACGTCGTCAAAAAACCAGTCATCGTATTGGATAGCGGCAAATCCACGCGAACATAACTAAGCAATGGGCTCAGCGCGGTGATTGGAGCCCTAAGGTTTGCTGCTACAAGTAAAATGCCAATAATTAAAAAAATACGACGCCGCATTTTCCGTTTTTCCTCGTCCATTACGTCACTCTCCTTTCTTCGGTAACACAATTTGCTTAAAGTGCGAAATGTACATATCTACACAATGCACAGCCGAGGCCGCATCTTGATTTTGAATCGCTAAAATAAGATCATTATGACCAGCACCATTCGCATCATTCATTTCCGTCGTGCTCGTAATCGACATCTGAATTTCCTCAAATAAATGCGCGTACATATCAATCAAAAGGGGATTATAGGAGGCCGCAGCAATGGTTTGATGTAATTGCCAATCCGCTTCCACAAACTTCTCCAAATTATTTTCCGTCGTATATTGCAAACACTGATCGCGATATTTAGCCATCTGAGCTAAATCTTCTTCAGTTCTCCGTAAACAAGCTAATGAAACAGCCTCCCGATCAAGTGCATGCCTCACCTCTAAAATTTCCAGTACCGCAGCGCTCTGGATTCTTTTTTGTAGTACGGCGCTTAGTTCGCTTGTTGCCAGAACAAATGTCCCATCGCCTTGCTTCACTTCAAGTAGCCCGACGTGAACTAAAGCTCGGATGGCTTCGCGCAACGTATTCCGACTGACGCCAAACTGTTCCATCAAATCCGCCTCATTAGGCAAGCGATCCCCAATGCGCCAGACGCCGTTCTTAATCATCTCTTGAATCTGGCTAGAGACTTGCTCAACCAGTGATTTTTTTTGTAATTTATGTAGCATTATCGCGACACTCCTTCTAAAGGTAGGATGATTGGTTCATAGGATATGTTACAACTTTTTTACTAAAATGTAAAGCCCTGAAAGCACTCTTTTTCAAATTTTCAGTAGAATAATTAACTAAATTTTTCATGATCGGCAAAAATGTGCTAGAATATGATAAGAAGCGATAGGAGTGTGTTCTATGGAAGAACTATGGGAGAAATTTAAATTAAATACTGGATTACAACGAGTTCTTATTTTTGCGCTCCTCATTTTTGTACTCTATTTAGTGAGAAGCATGATAGACTTGATTTTATTAACATTTATCTTCACCTTTTTAATTACGCGACTAGAAAAAGTGATTTTAAGGTGGGTGAAAGTACCGCGGAAATTAATCGTTATTGTCTTGTACATATTGATTGTGATATTCTTGTATATCGCCTTTACGCATTACTTGCCGATTATCATCCAGCAAATCGTGTCCACATTCAACGGTGTTATGAAATTCTATAATAACCCCGGAAATAACGATTTTATTAAATATGTGATGAATTTATTCAACGATTCCAACGTTAAAGCGTATATCAATTCTGGTTTGAAATTCATTATTGGATCACTAAGCGGCATTGGTAGCATTGGGATTGCCTTCTTCATGGCTCTGATACTAAGCCTATTTTTCTCACTGGAACAAGAACGCGTTGTTCATTTCTCAAGCAAATTCCTAACGAGCAAAATGGGAGCTGTGTTCCGTGAAGTGGCCTATTTTGGCAAGAAGTTTGTTGGCACATTTGGCGTTGTTCTAGAAGCTCAATTTCTAATTGCCATCGTAAACACAGTGCTGACAACGATTGCCTTAATCGCGATGGGCTTCCCGCAAGTGCTGACGTTATCCATTATGGTATTCCTGCTGGGCTTGATTCCGGTTGCGGGCGTTATCATTTCGTGCATCCCGCTGTCGATTATCGCCTATTCCGTAGGTGGCCTTACAGACGTGATTGTCATCCTGATCACGATCGTCATTGTGCATTCGATTGAAACCTACATCCTCAACCCGAAGCTAATGTCATCAAAAACGGATTTACCGGTTTTCTACACCTTCATCATTCTGATTTTCTCCGAGCATTTCTTCGGCGTCTGGGGCTTGATCGTCGGTATTCCAGTCGTTGTATTCCTATTCGATGTATTAGGTGTACGCGGAAATGAAGCCGAAATAAAAAGCCGCAGTTTCTGGGGCTTCAAAAAGAAGAAAGCGAAATAAGAAGAGGCGCCGCATCCGGTATCATTGGACGCAGCGCCTTTTTGTTTAGGACCAGAGAAATTGTTTCACAGCCTTATCAACCTCTTTGTTTTCATGTAGTTTACTATGTTGCGCCTTACTTCCAGTGAACACTAGCTCTTTATAACTAGCAACCTGATCAAAAATAAATTTACCAGATAACGCGCTGGCTAGCGAGACGCTCGTATCACTTTTCGTACCATCCTGCACATCCCCAGCAATATTCAAAACTTCCAGCGTAGCAGGTAGTGCTTTTTTATTCGTCATAAAATTTTGATACCGTTCCGTTTTCGTTTCAGGACCATTCGCCGTTAAGTCATACGCCGTTTTGCCATCTTCACCAATGACCAGCCCGTTAAAAGGAGCTCCGATCGCGACCAGCTTTGTCACCGTTGGAAAATCGTCTCTGTCACTGCCTTCTTCCAAATAACTCGCCCAGTCAACGCCACCCATTGAGTGACCAACGACATTCACAGTAGGAATATGATACTCATTTTTGAGTGTCCGCATTACATTTTGCAACCAGATCGTTTGATTGGTCAAAGAACTCTTATTATCTTCAAACAGGATCTGAATCAGCGGTTTTGTCGCAAACTTATCCCAGTCACCAGTCGCTTTCACATTGCCTTCCGGTGAGACGGAAAGAACGAGGGAACGTGTAGCATCCCCATTTCTAGCGAGCCGATCCATCATGTGCCCCATCGAGTTCTTCGTTCCCGAATAACCGTGTAAGAATAATGTTGGTGTATCGATACTTTTTACTTTTACCGCCGCGTCTTTTGTGGCCGTTTTCTTCACCGAATTATCCGTTGTTTGAGGCTTCTTTTCCGCTGCATCATGCGTGGCGAAGATAAAACCAAATCCCACAGCAAAGACCGCTAAAACAGTAAATACGATTAAAATCTTCTTCATTATTTCGTCGACTCCTTAAATCCCCATAAAAATTTCGCGACATATTCATCCACTACTGGTAATTCATGCATGTTACTATGTTTGGCCGTTGGACCCGTCAGTGTATGCGCCTCTACATATTGATTCGCAAACAGCTTTTTACCATACATCACGCTATCAATTTTGACCTCGCCATCACTGTTCGAGCCATCTTCCAAATTACCACCAATAATCATAATACGCGTCGTAGTCTTAAGCTTCTGTTCCATCTGCTTGGCAAACTTTGTGTGAATTGCACTCGCGTTTTGCAAATCCACTTCCTGGTCGCCATTCACATACTCTTCCGGATAAAATGGAACCGCCAAAAAGACAATCTTCTCGACCTCAGGATAATCAGGGTTATTCGCGTAAGAAGCTAGATAAGAAACCCAAGCGCCACCACCCATCGAATGCCCAACCGCATTAAATTTGGTCACATCATAATGGTCTTCCAAATAACGCATCACTTTTTTCGTCCACAAGGATTGTTGCGTCACCGTCGCTCGATTATCAGCAAAAACAATATTAATAAGTGGGTTATCCGCTTGCTTGCCATTATAGGTTCCCTTTACAGAAATATCACCAGTGGGGCTAACCTTGACCGTTAAAGCATCCGTGGCCCAATCATATTTCTGGTCGAAACGACGAATCATCCCATGGAGCGATCGATCCGTCCCGCGATACCCATGAATAAAAATGGTCGGTGTCGCACTTTGATTCACCTCACGATGCGTTCCGTTCAATTGCAGTAATAGTAGTACGGAAGCCGCAACAAAAATAGCTGATAACAGTCCCATCCATAAACTTTTTTTCCACATAGGCCAAATCCTCTTTTCTAAAATAACAACATCTTTATAAAGTATACAAGGTTTTTCGGAAAAACGCATCTTCTATCCTATAAAAAAGACATCTTTATTTTTACACCGGAATGTATTTATAGTATACTAAAAACAAACACGTAAGAAATGAGGGAGTAGAATAATATGATTAAACGTACAGCAGAGGTTGTTTTAGCTGTCATCGGTATGCTTTTCGGATTAGTAACCTTAGTTGGTTTTACAGCGATCGGCTTTATTTTAGACAGTGCAGCCAGTACAAAAGAGGGTGTAGATTCTTTCACGAGAAGCTATTACCAAAGTTTAGAGGAATCAGGAATTGCTGTAGCAGATGTCCCAAGTGCCAAGCAAATCCTTGATATGGTGCATACATACGCCATTTTAGCACTCATCGCAACGATTGTTTTCACTGTCTTGCTGATTATTGGCTTGATTTGTATTACGGGGAATAAGAAACCTGTACTTGCCGGATTTATGTTCTTGATTGCAGGTATTATTGTAACTATCGGCGGCTTTGTCGTTGCTGGATTCGTGCCTGGATTATTGCTCGTTATTGCAGCAATTCTAAGCTTCGTCCGCAAGCCAAAAGATCCATTCATAGCCTAGAATACGATTCATTTTTGTAAACCGTGTCTCTCGTAGATGCGGTTTATTTTCATATAGAGTGGGAAAAGGAAGAAGGATAGCGATGAGGAAGGGGAGGTGCACAGCATGAAAGAGAAGAATTGGGTGTTGCTCGGAACGGCAATAGGCGCGATTGGCGGTATTATCGCCTATGTATTATGGAACCAAAAAACAATAGAGTCATTTGAGGACGGAAAAGAAGCGCTTGATTTGGAGGAAAACAATATGATTTCAGAAGGCGCGATGACAAGCATTGCGTATGAAAATAGGAGACAGGCGCTAACAAAATAGCGTACTATGGCCTACCGCTAAGCATCTTCACTTACGCGGTAGGCTTTTTTTCATCTCGGCATGTCTAATCTTTTTCTATGAGTCGTTTCCCTTTCGGTGTAATTTGGTAGGTTATATCTTCCAAATGATATACTCGAAACACATAACCATAACTTTCCAACGTATAGAGGACAACCAAAATTATATCTTTGCTAAGGTTTGTTTTTCTCTCTATCTGAGTACTTGCTTTGTTGAAGTTTGTTAATGACAGACCGCCATCATCTAGATGCTTTAAAATAGTAGTCAGATGTTTATTTATATCTCGCTTCATTTTCCCCTTCACCTCTGTTTCTGTTCATCCCACTCGTGCAATATCCTCTATCCATATCCGTCAAAAAGTCTGTCTTGTAATAAAACTAACAATCACCCCCGATACTTAGAGAATCAATAAGTTCATTGATTTATCACCCCCATTTCGAGTATAACCTTTGTAAAGAAAAAATAAAAATCAGAATCGATAGAAAGTGTATCGAACGAATCAAAAGAGTTAATTTACTAACTAAAATGGTGGAAGAGGAGCTAGTAAGTTAGGGCTATATTTGGTATAGTTAAGAGGATATCGTATACATAATATGTAGCAATGGCGAAGATGAGTAGGACTCTAGTTGTAGTGAAAGTTCAAACCCGAGTAGCTTACTGAAATGCGGAATCTATTTTATGATAGTTGTATAGTAAAGCAAGGAGGACATAATCATGAGAGGAATTATTATTGGAGTATTAGTCGCAGCACTTATTATTGCCATCATTGTTTTCCTTTGGCCCGCGATTATGGCGGCGCTTGGAGCTGCACTTGGTTATTGGGCTTTAAGACAATTTATGATAGCAAACAGTACAGGCGAGAAGATTCTGTACGGCGTACTTATCGGTGTGGGCGCCTTAATCATTTTATCTAATTTGCACGGCGTTCTCACAGTAGCCATTGTCGTAGCATTGATTTATTTCTTAACAAAGAATAAGCGCAAAACCACAAACACGAATACATTTGATTACTAAATAGATACTAAACAATTGGAGGAAAAAACAATGACAAACTTTTTTAATAAATTCAAACAAGCAGTGAATAACGACTGGGACGCAATGAAAGAGAAACGTGAAGAGAAGAAACGTAATTCCGTATCCTATTATATGGACCAAACGAAGAAAGAAATGAAGGATATCGAGCGTGCCGTTGACAAACAACGCGAGCTGAAATCTTTATTCTATAAAGAGTGCACAGAAATCGAAAAATACATCGAAAAACGCGAATATCAAGCAGGAATCGCGGAAGAAGCTGGCGAAACAAAATTAGCGAACTTTGCAAAAGAAGAAGTAGCGCAATATAAAGAGCAGTTGGCAACAACACAAAGCCACTACGACAACGCTTCTGAGCAATTAGAGAAGCTAGAATTAAAAATGCACGAAATGCGCTTGAAATGGAAAAACCTAAAAACACAACATTTAGCCGAAACAGCTGAAAAAAATGCAGCCGAAACAGCTGAAAAAATGGATAAAGTCATCCACGATATGAGCTGGGGCAGTGTAACAGACTATCATGAAGCACAAAAACAACGCGACCTTGCTAATACGGCTAAAAAACAAGCGGATATGACAAGCGAATTATCGCAAACGTTTGATGAATTAATGGCTGAATTAGAGAAGAAAACAGCAAAAGGTAAAGAAGCAATCAAAGGAAAAACACAAGATTTCACGCAAATGGTCGATGAAATTATCGAGCGTGAGAAACAAAACTTCAAGAAAAAAGACAATGCTTCGATGGAAGAAATGTTAGAGGACTTGGAGCGTGACGCGAAGAAGCAAGCGAAGGAAGATAAGCCTGAAGAAGAAAAAGAAGTCCTTATTCCTGAACTTGAAAAGAAAGACGTACCAAACGAAGATAAAAAAGAGCAAGAATAAATAATCACACGAAGATACAGCCTTTCTCGAATTGGAGAAGCGCTGTATCTTTTTTATTATACATTTTTGGCTTGAAAACAGTGGATTGTGTTTCTTATTTTCACCATGTGAACGCATAATTATTAGAATCAGGGGTAAAGAAAGAACATAAAGAGGTTGCATTTTTTTAAATAAGTTGTATAATAATTGGTATAGACCAGTTATGGAAGGGATGTTTTTTAATGACTTCAAAAGTAATCAAGAACGCAGTAGTGTACACAGGCGATTCCGTTATCGAGGAAGGTTTTGTGCGATTCGATAAGACTGTGCATGAAGTTGGCCCGATGACAAGCTATCAAGAAGTGGCTGGCGAAGAAGTTGTAGACGCCAAAGGTCAGAAGTTAGTACCAGGATTTATCGATGTTCATTCGCACGGTGGCTTTGGTTTCGATGCGATGGATGCCGACCCTGTGAAATTAAAAAAACAAGTACAAGGTATGCTGAACGAAGGAATTACCACGTATTTCCCAACGACGATGACGCAATCTAGTGAAAACATTGAGAACGCGTTGAAAGTCATTGACGAGGTAGCGAAAGACGAGCCTTTAATCGGCGGCATTCATTTGGAAGGTCCTTTTGTGTCGCCTGTATTTAAAGGTGCTCAGCCAGAAGAATACATTACCGCGCCTGACTTGGAACTTTTCAAAAAATGGTTTAAGGCAAGTGGGGAACGGATTAAATTGGTGACATATGCGCCAGAACACAGCACGTCACCAGCTTTTGAGGATCTTTGTATCGAACTTGGTGTTGTGCCGTCTGTGGGTCATTCTAATGCGGTTCGTGCGGAGTTGATTCACAGTAAGGCGAGCCATGCGACTCATATGTACAATGCGTGTCGTCCGCTACATCACCGCGAACCAGGCGTTGTCGGGCACGTTATGCTGGAACCGAGCATTCATGCCGAGTTGATCGTGGATGGCATTCACGTGCATCCTGACATGATTAAACTGGCATACAATGTGAAGGGGCCGAAACGTATCAATATTATTACGGATGCAATGCGTGCAAAAGGAATGCCGGACGGTGACTATGAATTAGGTGGTCAAAAAGTATTTGTGAAGGATCGCCAAGCGCGTTTGGAAGATGGAACGCTTGCTGGAAGTGTCTTAACGTATGATGATGCTTTCCGTAACATGGTGAAATTTACTGGCTGTTTGATTGAGGATGCTGTATTGATGTCTTCGGTGAACCAAGCAGAAGAATTTAAATTAGATTCAAAAGGCGGTATCGCAGTAGATAAAGATGCTGACTTTAATCTTTTGAATGATGCGCTTGAAATTCAAGCAACCTATTCATTCGGGAAAAAACATAGCAAACAATAGGAGGAAATAAGTCATGAATATTATTGTCAAAGAGTCAAAAGCAGAAGCGTCAAAAGAAGCTTTTCAACTGATTGAGAAAGCCATTAAAGCTGGTGAAGCAAAAACATTAGGTCTTGCAACAGGAAGCACGCCAACGGATTTGTATAAAGAGTTTGTGGCTAGTGATGTGGATACATCGAACTTGGTCTCTGTGAATTTGGACGAATATGTTGGTCTTTCAGCAGAAGACCCAAATAGCTATCATTTCTATATGAATGAGGCGTTGTTCTCGAAAAAGCCGTTTAAAGAAAGCTATTTGCCAGACGGTTTGGCGGAAGATGGGGAAGCTGAATGTGCACGTTACGAGCAAGTTTTGGCAGATCACCCAATTGATATTCAAGTATTGGGAATCGGTACGAATGCGCATATCGGTTTTAACGAACCAGGAACGCCATTTGAAACGCCAACGCATAAAGTTTTGCTAACGGAATCAACACGCGAATCAAACAAGATTTATTTTGAGCGCGAAGAAGATGTACCGACACATGCATATTCGATGGGAATCAAGTCGATTATGGGCGCTAAAAAGATTATTTTACTGGCATTTGGCGAAAGCAAAGCACAAGCGATTAAAGACACGGTGGAAGGCAAAGTGGACGTAAGTATCCCAGCCTCTGTCTTGCAAAACCACCCAGACGTGACGATTGTTGTAGATAAAGCCGCAGCATCTTTATTATAAGGAATAAAAAAGCACCAAGCTAAATCGTTCTAGGAATGGCGTAGCTTGGTGTTGTATGTTATAATTCACTTCTACAAAAAAGAAGGTGTAAATGATGATAGATAAGTCGTCGGGGATTCCGATCTATATTCAAATTCAAGGTGAGATTAAGCAGAAAATTGAAGATGGTACGTGGCAAGTTGGGAAAGCAATTCCAGCGGAGCGGCAGTTAGCGGAGATGTTTCATGTGAGCCGAATGACGGTTCGCCAGGCGATTCAAGGGCTTGTAGATGATACCATTTTGCAACGTCGGGTTGGTGCTGGGACCTATATCGCGGAGAAAAAGATGACAGAACATTTAGAAGCGGTGACCAGTTTCACGAATTTAATGATACACGAGGGAAAAACGCCATCATCGCGGATTGTTTCTTACGGCATCAGACCTGCAAGTACGCAGGAACGTGAGGCGCTACAATTACCGGAAAATAGCAATGTGATGCGGATTGAACGGATACGTTACGGTGATAAAATACCGATTTTATTTGAAGTCGTTGTTGTCCCAGAAAATATTGCGTCGTTATTGAATAAAGAAGATATCATGGATTCGCTTTATGAGGCTATTCTAACGAAGCTGGGTCAAAATATTGGGGAAGCCGAGCAGATTATGGAGGCAGCACTCGTTTCTGAAAAAGTCGCGCCGTATTTGGATGTGAAACTCGGTTCACCGGTGATGAAATTACGCCAAATTACGTTTTTACAAGATGGTAGACCATTTGAATTTACGCGTTCGCAATATGTTGGAAATCGTTTTCAATTTGTAGCGAGAGTGAAGCAATAACAGAACTGGAATAGTGGAGACGGGAAACGGTGTCTCTGCTATTCCAGTTTTATTTTGCCTTTTTTTATGGTATAAAGAAGGGGACGATTGTAAGAGATATTGAATTATCAACTAGTTGCAGGTGTCTGGGGTTACTTCACTAGCCACAAAGTATAGCTTTATTCCAAAATGAAGAAAAAAAAGTTATTGAAAAACATACCTAAAAAATGAAATAATAAGGTTCTTGCGAGGAGGAGAAAAAATGAACAAACTATATTTAGACTTGCTGACAGATAAAAAGAATAAGCGATTAGTTATTTTGTTAGACTATCTTGTAAAGTCTCGCCATCCAAGCACAATCGAGGAATTAGCAGATGTGGTCAATGTCAGTATAAAAACGCTGAAAAAGGATTTGGAAATTTTAGAAGATGTGTTTCCAGAGGGTGTATGGCTCGCCAATATTGGGAATAAGAGTATTTTACTGGAATGGAAAGCGACTTTTTCTATCAGTGATTTTATTCAAAGCTTTATTGGGAATAGTCCGCTGTTTCAAATTCTGGATGCGATGTTTCGCGGGGAGCATTTTTCGGTGGCGCAGTGGAGTGAGAAGCTTTGGATTTCGGAAATGACGTTGCGCCGTTACACGAATACACTTGTGAAAATTATTAAGCCGTATAAGCTACATTTGGAAACGGCTCCGCTGCAACTTGGCGGTAAGGAAAGTGATATTCGTTGTTTTTATTTTAGTTATTTGAATCAGCGGAAACAAACGGATGTGATGTCTACGAGTGCCGAGGATAAGAAAGTGATTTCGCTATTTTATAAAAAAATATTGGAAAAAGCGGAAAAACGTTTAAATCGTGTCTTGCACTTGGATTATCATCGCGTGGTATCTTGGCTGGGTGTCATTACGCAGAGGCTTGAAAATGGAAACTATATCAAACTCAGTCCTGCGTTGAAAGAGGAGATTACGCAGAAAAAAAGTTTTCAGATTTTCCAGCAGTTATATACGGATGAGTTGATGGCGAATTTTGAGTTTGTCAATATTCCAGAGGATGAGATGGTGTATGCGTACATTATTTGTTTGGATAGTGTTGTTTATAAGCTGAATGATGGGAAGCACTTTCGGATGCGCCGGGATAATGCGTGCGTGAAAATATATGAGGATTTGTTTGAGGAGTGGCATTTGAAGCATTTGGGAATACCGGACGGGAAGCTGGAACATGCACGTACGAGCTTCATTGCTTTTACGGAAAATCTCGTGTTACTTACTCAAATAACGGCTGTATTTCAGAAAAATTCCTACGAGTTAAATGTATATACGAAATCAGAATATCCGTACACGTATCGATACTGGCTGAATCAATTAACGCAAAATGAACATGTGAAAGATTTGCCAAACGCCTATCGTGAGGATGTTGCTGTGAGTTTAACGATGCTGACATGTGCGTATCGCGGGGAAGAGAACTATCGAAATAAGAAGATATTATTTTCGTTTTCTGGGGAATCGACATATATGAATTACTTGATGACGCGTGTGAGACAACATATTCCGCACGGTGTAAAGTATGATTTCTTGTTTAATGAAGAGGTGACGGAAGCGGCGATTCAGGAGCGTGGCGTGGATATATTTTTGCATAATTATGATATTGATGAAAGCCTGAATAATTGTTTATCGTTGCGGATTTCACCTTTTCCGACGGTTCGGGAGTTGGAATTTATTAATAAGCTGATTGTGGATATGCCTTCTGATATTATGCATATGACGTATGATGCTTACAGCGAGAACTTGATTACAGGATAAGATAACGGAGGATTTTATGAAAAAAACAATACTAGTATTACTGTGTTTGATAGGTATGTACACGATGAGCGCGCCAGTTTTTGCGCAGGAACCGGCTTTTTCTGTTAAAGCTGTGTTACCGGAGAATCAGCGAGGCGAGGCGACGAGCTATTTCGATTTGAGAATGAGGCCTGGGCAACAGCAGGAGTTGGAAGTGGCGCTCCGTAATGCGACGGATAAGGATGTAACGATTTTGGTTGAGGCAAATAGTGCTTTTACGAATGGCAATGGGATTGTGGATTATAATGCCACGGATAAGCCGGTCGATGAGTCGCTGAAACATGGATTTGGAAGCATTGCGGAGGTTGTGAATCAGGAAATTATTGTGAAAGCAAAGACGGAAACGAAGGCCAAAATCAAGGTGAAGATGCCAGACGTGGCGAAGGATGGCGTTATATTAGGTGGCCTTGTGTTTTCAGAGAAGGAAGCTGCGCATGATGCGGGTGCCAAATTGCAAAATCGATTTTCCTATACGATTGGCGTGGTGCTTTCGCAAAACGACACGGTGGTCAAGCCAGATTTGCATTTAGGTGAAATCAAGGCGGCGCAACAGAATTATCGCAACAAAATCACGGCGAATTTACAAAACGATCAAGCGGTTATTCTGCGGGATTTAGCGATTAAAGCCGAGGTTTACCGTGAAAATGGGACGAAAGCATTATTTGAGCAAAAATCTGAAAAGTTGAGAATGGCACCGAATTCTAATTTTGATTATGCGATTCATACGCGGGATCAGC
Organism: Listeria sp. SHR_NRA_18; assembly: GCF_003856515.1. Lineage (NCBI taxonomy): Bacteria > Bacillati > Bacillota > Bacilli > Caryophanales > Listeriaceae > Listeria > Listeria sp. SHR_NRA_18. The sequence continues at coordinate 816,590 of NZ_QPKR01000001.1, read as the reverse complement.
CGCTAAAACCCGGAAATTATACATTGAAACTGACAGCGACGTCTGGGGAAGATACGTGGTCTTGGGAACGCGATTTTAAAATAGATAAGGCGACCGCGGATGATTTGAATAATACGGCGTTGGATTTGGATGAGGGCGGTTGGTCGACGATAGGTTTTGTTGTGGCTATCATTATTTTACTAGGTCTTGTGATGGTATTGTTTTGGAAGCAGCGTCAAACGAAGAAGAAATTAGAAATAAAATCGAGGAGTGAGGAAAATGAGAGTTGACCACCATTTTGATGATATTGCTATTTTTCAGGTAGAGTTTACGGATCGGCGTAATAATCGCCATAATCGTTGGATTGCGGTTCATGATCACGGGGAGTTGAGTCCACGGCATATGCTAGAGAAGAAATTCCAGCGTTTTGATGCGGTGAAGGTCAGGAATATTGATGAATGGGATGTTGGACTATACTTACGACCAGAGTAGGTGAAACGATGAAGGGGTTATTATTTTTGCAGGATAAGGAAGAGCAGACTTTCGGAGGCGACGTGTACGATCAGATGATTTGTTTGGATTATATTGGTTTGATTGAGGCGGAGTTTCATGATGGGTATGTTGTTTTTAAAGGATATACGGAACAGGGTTCCTATATTGCGGCAAGATTGGCAGGAAAGGAGGTGAGTTTTTGATTAGGCGAGGAAATTCGGGTATAGGTAAGGGCATACTTTTCATAGTTGTCGCTTCACTCGTTATTTCAGGGCATTCCTATGTGGAGGCTACTACGGGCAAGTCGGATATGACGATTCGGATTTTGGAGCAACCGAAGCAAGAAGTGGAAGTGCCAAAAGAGATGCCAAGAAAAGATGTTTTATTACCTGTAACGGGAGATGTAAATAATTCTGTTTTCTTAGTTATTATAGGCGGAATATTAATTTTATTCGGTGGATTGTACTTAAGGAAACTAGAAAATAAGCGAGCGAAAGAGGTAAATTAGATGACGAAGCAAAAGAAAATGATGACAGGGTTAGCGGTTTTTGGAGTAACGATAAGTGTTTTTGCGGCTGGTGTTGGTGCCGCGGAATTTGACGGGGCGGACAAAGCAACGAGTGAGGCGACGGTGAATGTGTTACCGGGAACGGGTGTTGTTGATCCACCGATTACCAATCCGATTGATCCAGAATTACCGGAGATTCCCCTAGAGCCAACGAATCCAAATGAAGGACCGCTACGTATTAACTATGTGTCGGATTTGAATTTTGATGATCATACATTGACGGGGAGAGAGGAAACGATTTTTTCGAAAGATGATGTCGTTGGAGAAAACGCGATTCCGGCTTTTATTAACGTAGCTGATTTGCGTGGAACTGGTGATGGCTGGACATTGAAAGTAGCGCAAACTGGTGAGTTAGTTCAAGGTGCTGAGTTGCGGTTTAAGCCGGTATATAATGGTGCTGATGACAAAATCACGGCAGTTGGTGGAAAACTTCATGGTGATGGAGATGAGATCGATATCGCGATTGCTGACGAAAATGGTGGTATGGGATCTAACTCGATTTTGCTTGGTGGCACGGATGGTGTTGCGCTCGTGATTCCGACTGATGCGAAGGCTGGGGATTATAATGCAGCGCTTCACTGGAACATCGTTGCGGATCCTTCTGTCTAATAATTAATTTTTCAAAAACTTGAATTCGTGCCGCGTACACATGGATTTGGGAATTTGGAAGATGAAAAAATGTCGAGAGTCTGCATGATGAGGCTCTCGGCTTTTTTGTGAAGCAGATTAATTTCGTAAATAAAAGTTGCATGGTATCTTAGAGGGTAGATGGTTTTTGTGAAAAGAAGGGGGCTGAGAGCGATGAGGCAATTTTGGTGGTGGGGTGTTGGATTGGTTATCGCGGTTTGTTTGTTTTGTGTTCCAACTACCGTAGCACAGGCGCATGCGTATTTGCAAAGTTCGACGCCGGTGGATCAATCGTCATTGGATGAGTCGCCGAAAAAAGTGGTTTTGACGTTCACAGAGATGATTCAAAATGAGTATCCTTCTGTTATTGTGAGGGATTCTGAGGGTCGTCGTGTGGAGAATGGAAAAGCGTTTATCAATTCGGAAAATGATCATGTCGTGGAAGTTGGACTACAGGACGGCTTACCTGATGATGTGTACAGTGCGGAATGGCGCGTTGTATCGGCGGATGGGCATCCGGTTTCAGGGGTTATTTCTTTTAAAGTTGGCGAAACGACTCAAGGTTTTATGGCGTCTAGTGCTTCGACGGCGAGTGCGACTTCTTCCTGGCCAAGTACGATTGTGAAGATTATTTTATACATAGGATTCAGTTTAGCCGCAGGGGTATTATTATTTTTCTTGGCGCTTTACCGAGGAGAAGTCAGTCCAAAATTGCGTCAGAGAGCGGTTCGTGTTTTGTATGTGGGGCTCGGGCTACTCCTCATTGGATTCCTGTTATTTCTACCTTTACAAGTTCAGATTTATACAGGTGGGAACGGCTGGGATTTCGCGGCGATGGGGCAATTAGTGCAGCGCTCGGGAATTGGACATTTGTGGCTGGTTCAGATGGTGAGCCTGCTAATGTTGATGGTGAGCTTGTTTCTTATTTTCCAGAAAAGTAGAATCGTCAAGCTTTGGTTTTGGCTAGTACCGCTTGCTTTGTTTATGGTACTATTATTTGCAAAGGCGATGCAGGGACATGCGGCAGGGAGTCCAGACAAGACAATCGCGATTCCAATGGATTTTCTACACCTTGTTAGTGCTTCTGCTTGGGTAGGCGGCATTGTCGTACTGTTCTTACTCTTGCCAAAACAACCAGAGGCGAAGGTCGCGTGGAACCGATTTAGTCCTTGGGCTGCGAGCTTTGTCGGGATGATTATCGTGAGCGGGTTGCTGATGAGCGTGATGAACTTAGGGTCGATGGCGAAACTATTTACGACGGAATACGGGAAGGTCATCTTGGTGAAAGTGGTGCTGTTTCTCGTGATGGGAGCGCTTGGTTTGATCCACTATTTATACATGCGACAAACAGGAAAAATGATGTCGGCAAAAACGATTATTGCTGAATTTGGCATAGGCTTGGTGATTCTTGGTGTCGCGGCGTTTTTGACAAATGTACAAACACCACCGCCAGCCCCACCAGAAGCTTTCTCGCAAAAAGTGGCGACGGATTCTGGATTCGTTTCTCTAAAAATTGCTCCGGCAGTCGTTGGGGATAATACGTTTCTTGTCGTGTTCACGGATCAAGATGGACAAGTTCGGACGGATTTTCAAAAGGTGACGTTGACCGCCGTTCCATCTGGTAATAAGAAATCGACGGAGTTTGAAGCGAAAAAGAATGCACAAAATGAATATGCGGCAAGTGGACTATATTTGAATGCGACAGGGCGTTGGGAAATCAAGGTTCATGCGCTTAGTAAGGACTTCTCAGAGATCGACAAAAGTTTTACCATAAAAATAAAACAATGAGGGAGTGTAGGATAGTATGAGAAAATTAGTGACAGGTTTATTGGCGGGGGCGATGTTGATGATTTCGCCTGTGATTGCGAGCGCACATGTGACGGTGGCGCCAACGGAATCGACGACGGGTGCTTGGGAAACGTATACAGTGAAAGTACCGGTGGAAAAAGAGAGTGCAACGGTGAAAGTGGTTGTAAAAGTGCCGGCGGGCGTGGCTTTTCAATCGTATGAGCCGGTTCCTGGTTGGAATGTTGTCGTGAATAAAACGGAGAACACGGTGACGTGGACGGCGACTGGTGGCGGCATTCAAAACGGCCAATTCCAGCGTTTTAGTTTCGTTGCGCAAAATCCAGATAAAGCTGGGACGGTGGATTGGAATGCTTATCAGTATTATGAAGACGGCTCGATTGTGGAGTGGACGGGAAATGAGGATGCTGATTATCCGCACGCCACAACGACGATTTCGAAAGCCGTATCGGATAGCGCCACAGATTCTCACGGCAAAAAAGCGACAGAAAAAAGCGAGACGGATGACGCCAAGGAAAGCCCTTCTGTGATCCAATGGGTTTCTCTAGGCATCGCTATTTTGGCACTCGTTCTAGCTCTTTTGACTTTTGTGATGAAACGCAAAAAATAAGGAAAGGATTTGATATGTTTGACAAGCGATAAGGTTTGGGCGATACTTTCCTATGCTAGCCATTTCTTTTTACCCATTGTTTTTCCAGCGCTGGTTTGGATTTTTGTGAAATCGGAGTATGTAAAGAAACATGCAAAAACGGTATTATTTGTGGATTTAGTTCCAACAGCGCTGAACATTTTGTTTTTAATTGTGGTTGGTTTGTACGGATTTTCAACGGGAGATAGCTCAGGAACGACGTTTATTGTACTGTTTATGCTATTTGTGATTGTTGTGGTGAACGTGGTTATCTTCATTTGGATTATTGTCAGAATTGTGAAGGTCTCCGTGAATAAAATATAAAAAACGACGCCAGAGCTTGAAAGTTCGGCGTTTTTTTGTTAAATTGAAAGCATCAGAGGGGTGAAGACATGGAAGGGAAAATTATTGGACTTGCTATTGGTAAACCAAAAGAGATGGCGGTCGGCAAGAAGAAGTCGATGATGACGGGAATTGTAAAGCAGCCAGTTGAGAAAGCAATGTTGACGCAATATGGTTTTTTAGACGATGGGCAACATGACCTGAGACACCACGGCGGAGTGGATCGTACCGTTTGTATATACCCCGCAGAACACTACGCGCGTTGGAATGAGCAGTTTGGAATCGAGTTGCCACCTGCAGCGTTTGGTGAAAACTTGACAGTAACAGGAATGCTTGAGAAAGATGTTTGCATTGGTGATGTTTTTAGAATTGGGGAAGCGATTATTCAAGTAACAGAGGCGCGTAATCCGTGTGCAACGATTGGAAAACGCAATGATTTATCTGAATTATTCAAAGAAGTTAGAAATACAGGCTATACAGGGTATTTATGCCGTACGATTGAGGTCGGGGAAATTTGCCTTGGAGATACGGTGGAATGTATTGAACGCCCAGATGATTTAGTGACGATTGCGTATTGTCACGAAAACATTCTTCACGGACACGGCACGGAAGAAGAGATGATCCGTATTTTGGAAGTGGAAGCCTTAGCTGAACGCTATCGCTTTGATGTGGAGACGCGTTTAATCAATTTGGCAATGGTGAATGAGGAATAATTTTATTTTTTTTAGTAGTATGGTATAATTTTAGCGAATGAAAGCGTTGTAAAATCAAAAGAAGGTGGGAATAAAGATGACATTAGGTGTATATATCAATATGAAGAATCAGGTTCGTGAGGCATTGGATTTTTATGGAGAGATATTTGGTTCGACGTGTACGGATTTGATGACTTACGGTTCAATCAAGGAAGAAGGCGGACCTGAAATAGACGAAAAAACAAAAAACTTAGTCATGAATGCGAGTCTTCAAATTGAAGGGGACACAGTGATGTTCTCGGATACACCTGATTTCATGGAGTTCATCCCTGGAAATAATGTAACACTGGTGTTGGATACAAAGGATGCGGAGAAATTAACGCGTTATTTTGATGCTTTATCTGATGGCGCAACGAAAATTATGCCATTACAGAAAACATTTTGGTCAGAAAAATTCGGTCAATTAACGGATAAATATGGTGTTGGCTGGTCTTTCAATTTATCTGAGTAACAAAAAAGAGTTTGCGTTTCGTTGTAGGACGAGTCGCAAACTCTTTTTTTATGGCGTGTCTTCGGGTGTTTTTTTGCTGTGAAGGAAAGTTTGAATCATGGTGATTTCGGCTTCTGTTAAGGTACCTGCTTGCTCGATGCTTCGCGTAATTTTTGTGATTTTTTCGGAGCTGCTGAGTTGTTTTTTGTTGTTTGTAATGAAGCTACGAATGGTGGAAGTTAGTGCCCCAATGAAGCCGATTCCAAATAGCATCAGGAGAATCGCCAAAAAACGACCGAATCCTGTGACTGGAACGATATCGCCGTAACCTACAGTCGTTGTTGTTACAATGGAAAACCAGATGGCGTCTGGGTAGTTTTTGATACTTGGTTCTACAAGAATAAGCGGTATTGGAATCACGATGACAAGGATCACGAACGTGTTAATCACTCGATTGAAGCCATTTGTGCGCAGGAAACTATAAAGTGGAGCAATGTAGCGTCTGCCAATGGCTGTTAATTGAAGTATCCGAAACAAACTAACGATACGAGCTAGACGGAAGAAACTGTATAGCGGTAAGATCGCAATGAGTTGAAATAGGTGCGTTTTGATATATGTTTTCTTATCTTCTGCACGGATTAAACGCGCGAAATAATCGACTGTAAAAACAGCCCAGATAACGGTGTTCAGAATAGTAACTGCTTTGCTATGTATTGGAATAGTCAGGACGGAGAGCAGGACTAACAAAAGCATGAACAATTCGTAATAAAGTGTGCGACGTGGAGCTTTCAACCGATTCCCTACTTTCTGGTGATATAATAATCTATTCTATCACAAAAAACCGCCAAACTCATCTGGAACGCGAGTTTGGCGGTTTTATTCGTGTTATCTAATACGTAATCTGTTCTGCTTACTGCGACTAGCAAGTAGGCAGAGATAAGTCATCAAGGCGAACATCATCGTGATAATTAAGCTATGCGCTAGTGCCACATAGAGATTCACGTTTGTTACGACAGACATGAATCCGGTAAATGCTTGAGCCGCAACAAAGATGATTTCAAGTACCATCGCATATTTCAATACGCGATAGTGGCTATATTCGCGGAACACAATCCACGTGACATATAAAATCCAGACAACGAGGATGAGTGCTGCGAACCGATGTAAATATTGCACGTAATCCTGCACGTTGGTCGGCATGATGAATTTTCCATTTTCAAAGGGCCAGGCTGGAACCGCGAGGCTGGCTTTTTCGTGACGAACGAGCGCACCTGTGTAGACAGAGAGGTAAGTGTAGATGGTGAGCAGGTAGATGTTGACTTTTAGCTTCGTGCCGATGACCATGTTGCGCGCGTCGAACTTATTGTCCACTTCAAAAATAAGCAGGCAGAGCAGCACGATGGCAGCGTAACAAATGATAGAGATACCGAAATGGAGCGCCATGATATACGGGTTTTGGCCCCACATAACGGCCGCGGCGCCCATAAAGGCTTGCAATACTAGGAAAGCAACGGCGACAATAGCTAATGGCTTCGTTTCGCGACGATCTTTAATATAAATCCATGCTAAAATAGCTAAAACAATAACGAAAATCGAGCTAATTCCTGTTGTGAGTCGGTGCATAACCTCGATAATTTTTTCGGGTGTGATGTCTGTTAGGCGGACAAATTGACCGTTACAGAGTGGCCACGTATTCCCGCATCCGTCTGCTGAACCGGTCTTCGTTACTAACGCGCCACCAAACACAACGAACGTCATGCAGAGGATTGTTAGGACGGACCAGACTTTTAGAAAAGTTTTCATTTTTTTATGGTTTCCTCCTTCAGATATGTATTAATTAAAAACTGAGCATACAAAAATAGTTTGTATTGCCATATACCATCTTATTTTAACTTGTTTGTTAGTGTAAGTAAAGGGCACGGCTTGTGAAATATGAAGGAGAACCAAAAGTTACAGATACAGTTCTTCGTGCTCAAATGAAGTCCAAAGGCTTGACAAATAGGGTGTTTATTTCCGATAATGGTTAGGATGGAGTTCATAGTGAGATTGTGAACAAATAAGCAATGTAGGCGTGATTGTCTATGTGAATAATGTTTTAAAGTGCAACAGAAGTTAAGGGGGAAAACAAGTGAATCAAATGGAGAAGACGGCAAAGATTGGCGCTGCTACGAAGTTCACTGTGAAAGATTTTACGGAACTTGTGAAAATTGGGATTGTTAATTCCAACACGATTACGGCTTTTACGGGTATGTGGCTGGCATTTCAGTTAACAGGGGTTTCTTTTATTCAAAATCTCGATATTCTTATTTTTACTATTTTGGGATCGGGAATGGTCGTTGCTGCGTCGGGTGCGTTTAATAATGTTATCGATCGCGATATTGATGGGATTATGGAACGGACGAAAAACCGCCCAACGATGACGGGTAAAATTTCAGGGAAACGGGCGCTTCTTGTGGCTGCGGTACTTGGTGTTGTCGGTGAGGCACTGCTATTTATGACAACATGGCAAGCGGGAGTTATCGGTCTAATCGGTATTTTCTTGTATGTCGTGGTGTACTCGATGTGGGCAAAACGGAAACTGGTCAGCAATACGGTTATCGGTAGCTTCTCTGGTGCTGTGCCACCGCTTATTGGTTGGTTTGCAGTAGAGCCAACATTTAGCGCTGTGCCAATTATGTTATTCCTTGTGATGTTCTGCTGGCAACCGCCGCATTTTTATGCGATTGCGATTAAGCGGAAAGAGGAGTATGAGGCTGCTGGAATCCCGATGTTACCTGTTGTTAAAGGTATCGAACGGACGAAATGGAGCACGCTTTTCTGGGTTGTCTTATTAACTATTTTGCCATTCTTTATGTGGGAGTTGGGTCTCGTTTACGTGATTCTAGCCACCGTTTTGAATGTGATTTGGTTGGCGCTATGTATCTATGGATTCAAGATGGAAGACAGTATGAAATGGGCGCGTATTAGTTTTGTGTACTCGATTAATTACATGACGATTCTTTTCGTATCGATGGTTATTATCGGCGTGTTTTTATAAGAAGTGGAGCCTGACTTTAGAGTTGGGCTTTTATTATGCGCAAAAATGTAGATTTTCTTACTAGTAATTTTCGGGAAAAGCCGATACAATAGAGGGAGTAGCATGAAGGAGTGCAGAAGTCTATGCGATTTATTTTACGAACAATTTGTGTGGTAGTGGTATGTCTCTTTGTGGGCTACTATACGGATCTATTTTTTGAAACACCTACAGATGTGAATTCTGTGGATGACAAGGCAGTGCAGCAAGGAAATGTGGACAAAAATAAAACCACGGAAAGTGACCCTAAAGCGGAGACCCAAGCGAGTCTAGCGGCTTATATTAATAAAGATGTGGCGTTACTTGTGAAGAAATATGGTGATCCGAAGCGAATCGATGCTTCTCCATATAGTTATCAGAATTATATTTTCCACCAAACGGATGATCAGTATATGCAGGTCGGTGTGGCGAACAAGAAGGTGCAGACGATTTATGCGCTGGGTGATAAGTTGCCGATGAAGCCATTTGAGATTGATATGCCGACGGAGAAAGTTTTTTTGAATATGAAATTGCAGTCGGAGATTACGTTTAATTATGAGGATAATTATTATCGTTTTGAGTTGTCGGAGGACGAGCTGAATATTCGCCCGCTTGTGAGTTTGGGGAACGGTGTTTATGCGCAGGTAAATTTTGATAAGTTTGAGTCGAAAGTGATTAGCGTTCGGTATTTTAATAAACTATCGCTTATAAAAATGCATCCGTATGAGATGACGTATCAAGGAGATATTTTTAAGGATACGGTGACGGATGAACAGTGGGATAAGGTGGATAAGGCCTCGGATCAGCAGGTTTTTGATATTTCGAATATATTCCGCGAGCGTTATGGTAAGAAGCAACTAGACTGGAATGAGGATGTTGCGAAAGTGGCGTACGGGCATAGTGTGGACATGTATGAGAACAAGTATTTTGATCATGATTCGCCGACGTACGGGACGCTTGCCGATCGGATGAATCGCGCGAATATCGATTATCAGAAGGCGGCGGAGAATATTGCTTCCAATTATTTGGATGGCCCCGCGGCGGTGGAAGGCTGGTTAAACTCGGCTGGGCACCGCAAAAACCTATTTGATAATAGCTTTACGGATATGGGAGCTGGAACTTATCGGAAATTTTATACGCAGAACTTCTTGCAAAAGTAAAGCGTTTTTCGGTGAATCGTGCTATAATGGAGCATGTAATTTGATTTACGATGGAAAGAAGGTGGCAACATGCTTGCTACAATGGAAAATCTGGCTTTGCTTGACATGTCAGATGACCTTGCATCGATGATTTTGGCGTCGGCTGAAGCGGATCAATACCGTGAATGTCTGCACCAAATGACGACGAGTTTACCTACACAACAGCGTATTAAGCGCTTGGCAAAGATAAAGGAACAATACGATGAAGTGCAACGTTTTGGTCGCTATCATCCAGATTATAAAGAAGTGAATCGTTTGGCTCGCCAGTATAAACGTGATGTTGATATGGATGAACATGTCGCGGCGTTTCGGCAAGCGGAGATGGATTTACAAAGTTTGCTCGACGAAATTAGTTTTATTTTGGCAGATGCTGTCTCGGAAAATATTAAAGTCCCAACTGGAAACCCGTTTTTTGAAACGAAATCTTCTTGTTCTACTGGAGGATGCGGATCAGGCGGCGGTTGTGGCTGTTCAGCTTAAAGAGGGGGAAAGGCAATGGAGAATGAACGTCAATCCATCATTATTTGGATGAATCATTTGAAGCAAGTACGTTCTTTAAAGCGGTTTGGAAATGTGCATTACGTTTCTAGGAAATTAAAATATGCGGTTTTATATTGCGATATGGCAGAGATAGAAGAAGTTGCTGCTAAATTAACGCGGTTCCATTATGTAAAACGTGTGGAGCTCTCGTATCGGCCATTCTTAAACACCGAATACGAATCGAAGAAAGATATGAAATTCCGTGACCGCATGGATGACGTACAAATTAGTATTTAGAAATAGATGATAAGCAAGATAAATCGGCGACAAGCGTTCGCATTCCACAAGTTTGAAGGACTTCCGGTTCTCACATACACGAGTATGCTCCGCTTCCGGCTTCCACCAATCTTGTGGAATACAAACGCTTTCGCTCGATTTGTTTGAAGTCGGATTTTCATCTTACGCAGTTAAGTGATTTTATTTTGATTGGTTTTTAAATTTAGTGGCATGATTCGATTCTCGTTTTTTTCGAGATTGGGTTGTGTCGCTTTCTATTTTTGGAGGTACGTAACATATGAGAGTTATTGCAGGAGAACGTAAAGGGCATCATTTGAAGGCGGTGCCGGGGACGAATACAAGGCCGACGACGGATAAGATTAAGGAGTCGCTGTTTTCGATTATTGGGCCTTTTTTTGATGGGGAAAAGGTGCTGGATTTGTTTGCTGGAAGTGGCGGGCTTGGTATCGAAGCGCTTAGTCGTGGGGCGAGTGAGTGTGTGTTTATCGATCAGGCGCAGGCGGCGATTAAGACGGTGCGTTTGAATGTGTCGGCGTGCCATTTGGAGAGTCAGGCGCATATTTTTAGAAATGAAGCGAAACGGGCGTTGAAGGTTTTGGCTAAAAATGAGTGGGCGTTTGATTTGGTTTTTCTGGATCCGCCTTACAAGAAACAGCAGCTGGAGCAGTTGATGGCGTCGTTTTCGGAGCTTGAATTGGTAAATGATGCAGCGCTTGCGATTTGTGAGCATGACGCGGATGCGGTTTTGCCTGATGAGGTTGCTGGATTTAAAAAAATTCGGGAAGAGCGCTACGGGATTACGGTGCTTTCGATTTTCGAATATGAGAAGGAAGTGGCTGGAAATGAATAAAGTGGCGGTGTGTCCGGGTAGTTTTGATCCGATTACGAATGGTCATTTGGATATTATTACGCGTGCTGCGAAGGTTTTTGATGTGTTGTATGTGGCGGTTTTAAATAATTCGTCGAAGAAGTCGCTGTTTGATGTTGACGAGCGGATTTATTTGATGGAGCAGGTGACGAAGCATTTGCCGAATGTGCATGTGGAAAGTGCGTCGGGCTTACTGGTGGACTATACGAAGAAGAAAGAGGCAGACGTGATTGTGCGCGGGTTACGGGCGGTCAGTGATTTTGAATATGAGATGCAGATTACATCGATGAACCGCGTGTTGGATGATCATATCGAGACATTTTTTATCATGACAAGTTCGCAGTATTCTTTCCTCAGCTCGAGTATTGTGAAGGAAGTGGCGCAGTATAACGGGAATATTGCGGAATTAGTGCCACCGATTGTGCACCAAGCGTTGTTAAATAAACTAGGAATACAGGAGAAAAAAGATGATTAAAAAGAATTGGAAAAAATTTTTAGCCGGCCTGATTGTGTTGGCGTTGGTTGTAGCATTTTTTGTGCCATTGCCATATTATGTGACGCGACCGGGCAGTGCAGATAAATTGAGTCCGCTAGTGACGGTGGAGGGGCATCCGAGCAATAGTGAGGGCGTTTTTCGGTTGGTGACAATCGCGATGGGGCAGGCCAATATTTATTCATACTTAGCGGCGAAAATGTTGCCGTACCAAGAAATTGAGAAGGAATCAGATGTCCGCGGGGAAAATGAGACCGATGAGGAGTACAATGTTCGTCAGTTATCACTCATGAACCAATCTAAAAATAATGCGATTCAAGTGGCATACAAAGCAGCAGGGCAATCGGTAAAAATCGAATATCGCGGCGTGTATGTTTTAAGTGTCATGCCAGATGCACCAGCGGCAAAAGTGTTGGAAGCTGGCGATTTAATCACAGCAATCGATGGGAAATCATTTGAATCGAGCGCGGAATTTATTGACTATGTACGCAGTAAAAAAGTGGGGGACAAGGTCGAAGTGAGTTACAAACACCAAGACAAGTCTGAAAAAGCATCGGTTGAATTAATCGATATCGACAAAAAAGGAACGCCTGGAATCGGGATTTCACTTGTGGATGATCAAAAACTAGTGACGGATCCGAAAATCACGATTGATTCCGAGAAAATTGGTGGGCCATCTGCTGGTTTGATGTTCACGCTTGAAATCTATAATCATTTCGGCAAAACGGACTGGACGAAAGGGCATAATATTGCAGGAACTGGTACGATTGATGTAGATGGCAATGTTGGGCGAATCGGCGGCATTGACCAGAAAATTGTAGCGGCGGACCGCGATGATGTGGAGATTTTCTTCGCGCCAGATGATACGATAACGCCTGAAATGAAAAAGGCGCAACCTGGTGTTGCAAGCAATTATGAGGATGCAGTGAAGACGGCGAAAGCGATTGATTCTAAGATGAAAGTCGTCCCTGTGAAGACGTTCCAAGATGCATTGGATTATTTGAAGACATTGAAAGAGAAATAGCGAGACAGAAAAAATCCTTGATCGCGCTGATTAAGGATTTTTTCTGTATGGAGATGTATGAAAATCGCGCAAAATCTGGTTTTCTAGCGTCGGTGCGAAGGAATATAGTTTTGTTGCACGGATATCGTTTTCAATCAAGGCAGGATTTGCTTTGGAGGCGGTGCTGATGATTGGTAATGCGATGTTTTTTTTGATTCGGCCGAGATATCGCTGTCCAGTGGTTGACATGCCTAAAAGTCGGATGTAGTTTTGCGTCGTCGTCGTTTCCGATTGTTGCGCTAGTATTTGCAAGGCTGTGCGTTTGATGCGTGCGTTGCTATAGCGTTTCGTTCTTGTTGCAGCCAGAAATTCGTCAAAATTGGTCGCGTGAAGTGCCGCTTGCTGTAATCGGTTTTCGATGCCTTCTGAGACGCCGCGTGTGCTCTGAAGCTGGGAGATGGGTGCGGTAACAAGTTGGTATTTCAGCAGTGGCCAAAAATCATCCCAGGAGACAAAGGAATGCGTTTCGCGAAACTTCTGTAAAAGGCGCAAGGTGGTATCGGGAACGTATTGGCGGACTTTTTTCCAGTCGTTTCCTAGTAGCATCGTTCGAATAGCAGTGGCGCTCGCAATAGAATGGTGCGTTGGATTCTCGTCGTGATAGGCCGCATTTTGCCTCGCCATCGTCGCGATTTCAATGGCTTTTCCCTGTTCAGCGATTGCGCGCGCATAATGGAATCCTAGAATATTATTCGGTTGCGCTAAATCAAGCGTCAAATCGGGCGCTAGTTCGTGAATAGCGGCATTCCAGGCTGTTGCATAACTATTCTTCTTATCATCCAAAAAACGTCGCATAGCAGCTTTAAAAGGGACATCTTGTTCCGTCAGTATCTTGGCCGCAGAGCTAAAAGCATTCGCATCCCCATTTTCACTACCAAAAAAGATTGACTGCACACCTAGCGCATCTAAGATTTCGACGGCTCCGTTCGCAAAAATCGCGGCTTGTTGTGTCGCAAAATGAAAAGGAAGTTCCACGACAAGATCCACACCCGCGTCAACGGCCATCTGCGCACGCTCCCATTTTGGCAAGAGTGCCGGTTCGCCTCGCTGCAAAAAAGAGCCGCTCATAACAGCGATGACAACATCAGCTTGCGTCTGTTTCCTGGCTTCTTGCAAATGCAATAAATGCCCGTTGTGGAATGGATTATACTCCACGATAATGCCAGTTGCTTTCATTTTTATCAACTCCATGTCACAATAATATCGAGTAAAACGATGCGCTCTAAAAAACTAGCTGAGTCTTCCATTTGAGTTTGGCACGTAAATCATGTTAGACTGAGTAAGTGAGCCGTTTTGAAAGAAATTCGCTGGTCGTTATTTCTGATTACTTCCAGAATACCACAAAATCGGGCGGGAGAACATGGTTCGCTTAGGAAATAGGGATTGACAAAAGGCTTAGAAAAGTCTATAATATTTTTTGTTGCGCTTGGAGTGATAAACGATGAAATGGTCATTAATTCAACTACAGAAATACCGCGGTAAGAAAGTGCCGTTTGAGCAGGAAATAGATGTGACAGAATACTTGAAAGAGCACAATCACGATGTTCGTTCAGCGAGCCTAGTAAAGGTTTCTGGGGACATTTCGGTGCGTCAAGATTCGGTTTTGATTGATCTTGTTTTAGACGGAACCTTTGTATTACCATGTGCCAGAACGTTTGAAGATGTTATTTACCCGTATCATATCAAATCTGTGGAAACGTATGTGAACAAAGAGGAGAAGGTATTGGACGAGACACATCATATGATGGACGGCGATAAAATTGATGCGTTACCAGTGATTGAAGAATTACTTTTGTTGGAGATTCCGATGCAAGTTTACAGCGATAATGTGGAGAACGCGTTGTCAGAAGGAAACGATTGGAACGTGATAACAGAAGAAGAGCTGGAACAACAAGCAAAACAAGAAGAAAAGAAAGTGGATCCTCGTCTTGCAGGATTAGCCGATTTCTTTGATAAGAAAGAAGACTAATTCTAAGAGCTGGAATATATTTTAAGAGAAAGAAATTTTTCTTAGATGGATTGCGATCAAGGAGATATCCTGAAGTCGCGAAGGAGGTGTATGGAAATGGCAGTACCTTTTAGAAGAACATCTAAAGCAAAAAAACGCAAGCGTCGTACGCACTTCAAATTACAAGTGCCTGGTATGGTTGAATGCCCTAATTGTGGCGAGTACAAACTTTCTCACCGTATTTGTCCTGAATGTGGTCAATATAACGGCAAAGAAGTAGTAGAAAGCAACTAAATTGCGTGAACAAAGCAAGCGATACGTACGCTTGTCACATAAAAAAACCGAGAAGACGCCATGGATCTTCTCGGTTTTTTTATTGTTGTTGAGGCTCTTATGAAGCCGTACTATGCTGAATTAGAGCCTCAATATGCATGAGAGCAAAGCGAGCATGTAATCCCCCAGCGGCTCTTAAAACACCAAACCAAGAATCCCGACAAAACAAACAATAAGATTGAAAACCAAGAGCCTCAATATGCATGAGAGCGAAGCGAGCATGTAATCCCCCAGTGGCTCTTAAAACACCAAACCAAGAATCCCGACAAAACAAACAATAAGATTGAAAACCAAGAGCCTCAATATGCATGAGAGCAAAGCGAGCATGTAATCCCCCAGTGGCTCTTAAACACCAAACCAAGAATCCCCACGAAAAAAATATTGAAACTGAAAACCAGATTTTCTATACCACCCAAACATAGTTGAACACATAAACCCCAGTAGTTTTTAGTCCCAAAAAATCAAACCACCAATCATACCTAAAAAAACGTACCATCAAAAATGCAAAACACACAAAATTTTGCTAAAATAGAGCCAAGCTATAAAAGAGGAGGGAACCACATGACCTATCGAGTAGGCATTATTGGCGCAGGAGCCTTGGGACTTTTATACGCTGGTCTATTGCGAACAAACGTGACGCTTTACACAAGAACGAAGGAACAAGCCGACATTATCACGAAAAAAGGCGGGATAACAGTCGTTGTCGATGGGGTAAAGACCCATACCGATGTCCACGCAACGCCCATCACCGAGGCTGATTTCACTGCAATGGATCTCATCATCATAACCGTGAAATCCTACCAACTAGAAGATTTGATGGATACCCTCACGAGAATCCCGACAAACACTCCACTGCTATTCTTACAAAACGGCATAGCGCACCTAGCTCTACTTCCCAATCTACCGCAAAAAAACATCCTACTTGGGACATGTGAACACGGTGCTGGGAAAATTGATGCTACAACGGTAGTCTGGCGCGGGGCAGGCCAAACGAATTGGGCCGTTTATCGAGGGGAGCCAAATGAGGCGTTATATCCTATCATGATGTCTAATCCCGCCTTTCCCTTTTTACAGCAAGCAGATTTTAAAGAAATGGTTTATAATAAGTTATTGGCGAACGCGGTGATTAATCCGTTGACAGCCGTTCTTGGCGTGCAAAATGGTGCTTTGATACATAATGAATCTTGGAATGAACTCCTGGTAAAACTGACGCGGGAAGTCGCGGATATACTGGACCTGGAGAATGCGTTAGAAAAAGTGACGGCGATATGTAAGGCGACATCGGCTAACTTTTCCTCGATGGCAACAGATGTACGAGAGAAGCGAAAAACGGAGATTGCGAGTATTTCAGGCGCAGTCGTCAAACTTGCGCAAGAACAAGGAAAAGTAGCGCCGATTTCTGAAACATTATACGGCCTGGTGAAAGGGCTAGAAGGAGAATACTTACAGTGAATTGGTTAACAAATATGACGGCGCTTGTTATTGTCGCCCCAGTACTTATTTTTACAGTGACCTTCATGGTGACGCAATATATGACAAAAAGAACGCCCAAAGCGGTGAAGCGAAGCGCAGATGTGACGACGTTCTTTCTGATTTTAGCGGATCATTTCTTCATGATTGTGCTATTTGATCAGTCATTTTTGCTCTATATTTTATTGTTGCTATTCTTGATCGGTATTCTATTTGTCGCGCTCTACGCCAAGTCGCAAGGGGATATTAATTTTCGCAAAGTGATTCGTGGCTATTGGCGCATTTGTTTCTTTGCTTTCGCGATTTTGTATTTATTGCTATTCGTGACAGGAATCGTGAAGAGTATTTTATTAGTTTTCTAGTCAATCCATAGTTTTTTCAAGTTTAAGTGGCCGAATACGTGCTTGTCTTCGGTCTTGATCGTGGCGTGGATGAATTGGTGTTTGGTGAGGTGTTCCAGGAAAAGGAGCAGGTGATTATCGCGTACAAAGTCCTCTATTTGGTCGTAAAAATGATCGCGCTCACTGAATTCGGCACATTGTCGCGCTTGATGTAGTAGCTCCTCGATGTGTTGGAGCTCTTTTTTTGCCAAAAAACGTTGCGGGGCCAAATTAGGATTTCCGTAAAAGTCCATAAACGCAATCTCAATATCAGTACTTGGGACATCGGCGCTCATAGCAATGTCGACATCTTCCCATTGACTGGCTTGATAAAATTCAGAGCTGAGATCGATCACTCGCAACGCAAGGGAAATGCCAAATTTGGTAGCTTGCTCCACTATCCAATGCCCTTGGCGAATTGTTTTTGCGTGTGAGAGAACCGCAAATTGCAATGTTTCACCGTTATACTGGGCGGTTTTCAACAATGCTTCTATTTTACTCGAATCCCTTTTTTGCGGGCTGGATTTATGGAAAAAGTAGCTGGAGGCCTCGGTTTCTTCGTGATTCTCTAAATCGTGAAGCATTCTTTGTGGGCCTAGTAAGTGGTAAAAGGCTTCGCGGAATGCTGGCTGATGTGCAAAAGTGCAGTGCTTGAAATTGAAGGTGACAATATTGACGCCATAATCTCTTGTTGCGTGGTCTGTGTAGTCGTTATTGTCCGGGTTTCCCATATTTGTAACGGTGATGGCGGGATTAGCCTGATCTTTTACGAGCCAGAACTCAATGCGATCGAGAAATGGGCGTTCTAGGAAATGAGAATCGAATGCCTCTAAAATCAGTTTTTGAGAGGTTCTTTTTGTCATTTTGAAGGCGCCGGTGCTGATCCATTTATACTCGTCAAATGGGATGTCGTGCGGCAGGATGACGAGATTTCCCAAGCAAAGATAGCGAATGAAAAAGGGATTAGGGGTGCGAAGGTGAATCGTGATTTTGTTTTCGGATGGGAGCTCGATGCGCGCGATATCTCTTAGATACCAATGAGTCACGGTTCCTTTTTGCATGGCTTTTTCAAGGGTGTGGCGAATGTCGGTACTCGTCAATGTTCTGCCGTGATGAAATGGGATTCCTTTTCTGATGTAGAATGTCCAGGTTGTGCTATTATTCTCCCTTTTCCAATGGTGCGCGATGCAAGGCGTGACGGTGTTTGTCGTCGTGTCGAAACGAACGAGTGGGTCGCCGAGTTGAAGAAGTAGGGAACTTTCCATGTTAATCGATGTGTGCAGCGGGTCAAGAATGCTAAATGGGCGGGCGATGACGAGGCGCAGTATATCTTGATCGCCTTTTTCGGTATGAAGTCCAAATAGCTCGTTCATTTCGGAGGATACGGCGCTAAACCATTCGCGTGGAATATTTAGCTGTAAAAGGGTGAGCAGTTTATCCAGATTTTCTTGCTCGACTGCGGTACGGATAAAGTCCTCGATTTCTGATTGGAAGCTCTGTGTGAAGGTTATTTGGGAGGCGTTTCCGCGTCCGCGACCAGGCTGGTACTGGCAAAATTCGAGTTCTTGGTATTTTTTAAGTTTTCGCTTGACGTTTTTGTCGCTACATTCCCATTTTTCAGCTAGTTCGTTCAGACGAAATGTGGCTGTATCGCCGATTTGTCTCTCCGATAAAAAAGCACGCATATCGTAATAGGCAAGATCGCGCATGATAGGACCTCCTTCTAATGATAAAAGGGGACAAAAAAATATGATATTATCCCTTTTTCTCCTTTTTAAAACTAGTTATACTATGTTTAGGAGGTGAAGTCAATGTTTCGTACATTGCATCCCAATATCAAGGCGCGGATAGGTATTTCGTTTTTGAGTAAACTGATTGGTTCGATGGTATTTCCGTTTATGGCGATTTATTTTGCGAAGGAGATTAATATTGGTGTCGCGGGTATTTTATTGATGATCAACATTGCTGTGCAGTTTATAGCGAGTATTTATGGCGGGCATTTGGCGGATCATATTGGACGGCGAAAATTGATGGTTTGGGGAGAGTGGGTGAAGGTTGGGGCGTTTGCATTGATGCTGTTCGTGAATTCGCCTTGGATGGTGTCGCCGTGGTTGACGTTTGTAGCATTGCTTTTGATTGCGGTATCGCAAGGGTTTACGATTCCTGCCAGTGACGCCATGTTGATTGATGTGAGTACGCGTGAGGAGCGGGCTTACATGTATTCGATTAATTACTGGGCGAATAATTTATCGGTGATGATTGGTGTCGTTATCGGCGGCTGGTTTTTCCAGAGTTATTTATTCGAACTGCTCATCGGTTTGCTCGTGATGTCGCTTGTGACGACATGGCTGACGATTACGCTGATTTCGGAAACGTTGGAACAGCACGGGAATAATGCGGTTAGTGATGCGGGGATAAGAAGTTTGTTTCGGAGTTATCAGAAGATTTTGTATGATGCGCGCTTTCTATGGTTCACAGCGGGAGGAATCGCGGTATTATCGATTGAATTTCAGCGCAATAATTTTATTTCGGTACGGCTAGCTGATGTATTTCCGCCGATGATATATAGCTTCGGTTGGCTTGGAAATATACCATTTGATGGCGTGAAGCTAGTCAGTATTTTGACATTGGTCAACACGATGATGATTGTGCTTTTCACAGCGCCGATTGCAAAATGGGTTCGGGATCGCAGTTTGCAAAAATGGATGTATATTGGTTTTATGATTTTTGCGTTGGGGTTCGCGATATGTGCGTTTACGGATAGCGTGTGGGTACTTTTTGGTGCCACGATTATTTTATCTGTCGGGGAACTGCTTTACGTGCCAACGCGGCAAACTATTCTTGCAGATATTGTGGAGGACTCGATGCGCGGAACTTACATGGCGTTTAACGGTTTTGTTTTTCAAATTGGCAAATTAATTGGAGCTGGGAGTCTGATGTTTTCACCGTATATTGGAAAGTATGGCATGGCCTTATTCATATTGTTCTGCGGGCTTGTTGGCGTGATGATGACGTTCTGGGCGCTTAGGCCTGCAACGAGAACGGTGAAACAAGAATAGCCAAAAGAAGAGATACGACCGAGGTAATTATTTCGGTAGTTATCTCTTCTTTTTCGTGTTATTTGGCGCCATGAGCTAATAATAAATTGGAAATGGCGTCATAACCTTGTTGCTTCGCGTGCGCAAGTGGTGTGACGCCGCTTGAATCCGCGATATTTGGATCTGCGCCGTTTTCCAGCAAGGCTTGCACGATTTGTTGCTGCGTTTTGCCACCGTCAGAGAGCACAATCGCTTCTAAAAGTGCCGTCCAGCCAGGATTGTTTACATGATTCACATCGATGCTCGTTTCGGCTAAAAGCAGTTGAACATTGGCGAGGTGGCCTTTTTCAGCGGCTGGAATCAAGGCAGTTCCTCCAAAGCGATTTGTTAGCGTGTAGTCGGGATGGTGCGAAATCATTAATTTCAAAATCTCCGTCCGACCTTCTGCTCCGGCGTATAAAAAGGGACTATCTTCTATCTTATCTTGCAAATTGACATTGGCGCCATGTTGGAGAAATATTTTTGCCATTGGGATATTGTTCGCATGCGTTGCGACGAGTAGACCGCTTTCGCCGCGTGTATTTACCGTATCTACTTGTGCGCCTTCTTGTAGCAGTGTTTCGATTTGCTGGATATCGTTTGTCTCGATCGCTTGGAGCAAGGCTTGATTTAAATCTGCCGTGTTTTTCTTCGGCATGGCTTTCTCCTCCGTTTCTTTTTTTACTGTGGATTTTGGCGTATTGGTGGTTGTTTTTTCCGTGTTGACATTCGAGCAGGCGGTGAGTACGAGTGTCGTGAGAATGAGAATGAGAATGAGAATGAATTTTGCCATCGGATGACCTCCTTCTTTACCCTTAAGTATGCCATATAAAAATAAACTGGAGATTAACTGGGGCTTAAAATGTTGTTACTACTATTTTCTGTTATTTATCTTACCGTGTGCCCCACTAACACCCACTTTTTTTTAGAATGATAAATTGGCTTTATAACGTGGATTGAGAGACTTATTTCTTGTGAGTAGTCTCTTTTTTACGCTTTTTTTTAGTTTTTGGTGGTGCGAAGTGGGGAGTTGTGGTAAAGTTGTTTATAAGAAAGTGGGGATGGACTATGTTCATGGGCGAATATCAACATAACATTGATATAAAGGGTCGTTTAATCGTGCCATCTAAATTCCGTGAACAATTAGGGGATCAATTTGTCATTACCCGAGGGCTTGATAAATGTCTCTTTGCTTATCCGCTTGATGAGTGGACGAAAGTAGAAGAGAAGATCCAGACGCTCCCACTGACTAAAAAAGATGCTCGTTCTTTTACCCGTTTTTTCTTTTCTGGGGCTTCGGAATGTGAGCTTGATAAGCAGGGTCGGATAAATATTCCGTCCAATTTAACAAGCTATGCGGAACTCGAGAAGGAGACGGTGATTGTCGGGGTCGCAAGTCGTATTGAAATTTGGAGCAAGTCGGAATGGGATAAATTCTTTGATGAAGCCGAAGAATCGTTCGCCGATATTGCCGAAAATATGATTGGCTTTGATATTTAAAAAGAGGAGGGGCATAAAGATGTTCCAACATGAGACAGTATTGTTAAAAGAAACGGTGGATAATTTGAATATCAAGCCGGATGGGGTTTATGTGGATTGCACGCTCGGTGGTGCAGGGCATAGCGCTTACTTACTAAGTCAGCTTTCAGAAAAAGGACATTTATTCGCGTTTGACCAAGATAACAAGGCGCTCGCTCACGCCAAAGAGCGATTAAAGGAATACGAAGGACAGGTCACGTTTATCAAAAGCAACTTTAGATATATTAAGGAAGCATTGCTAGAAGTTGGGATTAGCGAAGTGGATGGGATTTTGTATGATTTAGGTGTTTCGTCACCGCAACTAGATGAACGGGAACGTGGATTTAGTTATCATCAGGATGCACCGCTAGATATGCGAATGGATCAAGAGGCAGAACTTACGGCACGCGATGTCGTGAATGATTGGCGCTATGAAGATCTTGTGCGTATTTTTTTCCGTTATGGCGAGGAGAAATTTTCGAAGCAAGTGGCGCGTGAGATTGAGCGCAGGCGTGAAGTGGCGCCGATTGAGACGACTGGGGAATTAGTGGATGCGATTAAAGCCGCGATTCCAGCACCAGCAAGGCGAAAAGGTGGACATCCAGCAAAACGGGTTTTCCAAGCGATTCGGATTGCAGTGAATGACGAGCTTGGTGCAGTAGAGGATTCGCTGAAAGAGGCGATGGATTTACTGAAACCGGGCGGACGAATCAGCGTGATTACGTTCCATTCTTTAGAAGACCGTATTACAAAACAAATGTTCACAGAGGAAGCGAAAGGACCAGAACTGCCGCCTGGGTTACCGATTATTCCAGATGAATATAAGCCAAAGATGAAGTTAGTAACAAGAAAACCGATTCTCCCGTCTGAGGAAGAACTAGCAGAAAACAACCGTGCGCGTTCAGCGAAACTTAGAGTGGTGGAACGGAATATTTAGGAAGTAGGAGTGAAGTAGATGAGTAACAATGTAGCCTACAAAACGAATGTGGAACCGAAACGCGTACATAGGGAAGCACCACAACCGCAGCCTAAAAAACAAATTTTAAAACGTGGCAAAATAACGTTGGGCGAGAAGTTGATTGCGTCTGTTTTTATTATCGTTATTGCGGTATTTGCTTTTAAAATCATTCATGTACAAGCGCAAGTATATAGCGTGAACCAAGGCATACAAGAGAAACAGGCAGATGTAGATAAACAAGTGAAGGCGAATGAGGATTTGTCGGCAGAAGTGGCAGACCTTAGTCGTTATGAACGCGTATGGCAAAAAGCGAAAGAACTTGGATTGAAACTCGATCCAGATAATGTGAAGGTAGTGGAAGGCAAATGAAAAAACGAGTAGGAAACATGCGAAGAGGCGCCCTGGTTCTTTTTATCATCTTTGGAGTTATTTTTCTGTCGGTTATCGGACGCTTCTTTTACATGCAAGTCGTTGGCGATGTTAACGGCGTTCCACTTGCGGCCAAAGCGGCTAAACAGCATTTACGAAGCAGTGTCATTGAAGCAAATCGCGGCTCTATTTTAGATCAAAAGGGCGAAGTGATTGCAAAGGACACTGCTTCTTATACGTTGGCGGCAGTGCTTGATCCGAAGCAAACGGTGGACGCGAAAAACCCGCATCACGTGGTGGAAAAAGAAGAAACAGCAGCGCTTTTGGCGAAATATTTGCCGATGAAAGAAGCGGATATTTTGAAGAAACTGCAAAAGAAGAATCTCTTCCAAGTTGAGTTTGGTAAGGCTGGGAAGAATTTATCGGCAGAAGTGAAGGACAAGATTGAAGCGTCGAAATTGCCAGGTTTGGTGTTTACGAAACAGGCAGAACGATTTTATCCGAACGGCGTTTTTGCCTCGCATCTGATTGGTTATGCGCAGCAAGAAGAGGGCAAGGATGGAATTTCGAAGTTGATTGGTAAAATGGGCATTGAGAAGGCGTACAATGACATTTTGACGGGTAAAAATGGCTCGATTAATTATGACGCGGATAAATATGGCTACATTTTGCCGAATACGAAAAGTACGGTGAAAGAAGCACAAGATGGGCAGGATATTTATTTAACGTTGGATAAGAAGATTCAGACGTTTTTGGAGGATACGCTAAATACGGTGGATGCGAAATATAATCCGAAGAATATGATGGCGGTTGTGATGAATCCGAAAACGGGCGAGATTTTGGCGATGAGTCAGCGGGACACGTTTAACCCGACGACAAAGGAAGGTTTAACGAATCAATGGGCGAATTTGCCGGTTGAGATTACGTATGAGCCTGGTTCGGTTATGAAGATTTTCTCGCTAGCTTCGGCGATTGATTTAGGTGTGTATCATCCGAATGCGTATTATCAATCAGGGACGTATAACGTTGGTAGTATCCCGATTCATGATCATAATGCTGGTGTTGGTTGGGGTTCGATTACGTATCGTGAAGGCGTAGAGCGTTCGAGTAACGTTGCTTTTGCGAAACTCCTAGCGGGTATGGGTCCGGATAAATTCAAAACGTACTTGCAAAACTTTGGCTTTGGCGCAAAAACGGGAATCGACCTTCCGAATGAGGCGACTGGTAAAATTCTGTTTGATCGGAGAATTGAGCAGGTGACGACGGTTTTTGGTCAAGGTACGACGGTGACAATGATGCAAATGCTTCAAGGTGCGACGGCGATTGCGAGTGATGGTACGATGAAACAGCCGTACGTTGTGTCAAAAATTGTTGATCCGAATACGGGGAAAGTGACGGAAACGAAGCCAGTCACGACGGGTAAACCGATTAGTGCAGCAACGGCGAAACAAACGCGTGAAGAGTTGCGGAATGTTATTACAGGTAAGGTTGGAACTGGGAAATTGTACGCGATTGATGGTTATGATATTGCTGGGAAAACCGGAACGTCACAGATTCCGAATCCGAATGGTGGTGGCTACATGACGGGGAATGATAACTATATTTTCTCCTTCATGGGCATGGCGCCAGCGAAAGATCCGGAGCTTGTGATGTACGTGACGATGCAACAACCGCAATTATCTGGTACGGAGACGGGCGGAAAAGCGGTGTCGGAAGTTTTCAATCCGGTGATGAAAAACAGTTTGCAATACTTGAACATTAAATCGGCGGATACGGCAAAACTAAAATCGGTCGAGATGACTTCGATGGCTGGCAAGACACCAGATGTTGCGAAGAAAGAATTGGAAGCGAAGAAATTGATTCCAGTCGTGATTGGTAACGGGAAGAAAATTGTGCAACAGTTGCCACTAGCTGGAGAGAAAATTTTAGAAGGGCAGCGGGTTATTTTGATGACAGAAGGGGACATGACGATTCCTGATATGAAGGATTGGGCGAAGAATGATGTGCTCAAAGTTTCGGAAATAACGGGTGTGCCATTTACGGTCAATGGAGATGGTTATGTGTTGAAACAGAGCCTTTCTGCGGGATCGGTGCTCAATGATAAGTCGCAGGTGACAATCGATCTCACCACGCCTGATAAAATTCCGAATTTCAATAAAGTCCCGAAAGTAGAGGATAATAAAGAGGATTCGGCGGATACGACAGTGCAAGAGGCAACGGGATTAAATGCTTTATTAAATTAGTAAAATGAGAAGCAGGTGCACACTTTTTCGGGAATCGTAAGCGTGATGTGCCTGCTTGTTTTGATAGCTGGGGAAACATTGTTAAAAGACTAGTATTTCGCGGCTGTTTTTGCTAATATAGAATAGAAGATTTGTCATCGTTACGCGCGCTGATATGCACTCGTTTTTTTAGAGGTTGCGATATCATTTTTTGCGTTGGGCTGTGGAGGCGATGAGATGGAAGGGAAGTTCGAAATGGAATTAGAGAAGCTGATGCAGGCGATTCCTTATAGCCAGTTGGTGCAAGCCAAGGAAGATACGCTACATATAGAAGTGGAAAGTGTCGAGCAGGACAGTAGATTGGTGACGGCGGGTACGTTATTTGTGTGTATCGACGGGGAAGTGGTAGACGGGCATGCGTTTGCGAAAACGGCGCAGGAACAAGGCGCGGTCGCGATTGTAGCGGAGCGGATGTTGGCGGATATCACGATTCCAGTTATTTTAGTGCAGGACGGGAAACGGGCGATGGCGATGCTTGCCGCGGCGTTTTACTCGTATCCAACGGCGGAAATGAATTTGATTGGCATTACGGGAACGAACGGCAAGACGACGGTGAGCCATTTGGTGGAGTTCATTTTAGCGGATCATGCGGTGACGACGGGCTTGATTGGCACGATGTATCGCAAAATTGGCGCAGAGATTTTGGAGACGAAGAACACGACGCCTGACAGTTTAACGTTGCAAAAGACGTTCCGGCAAATGCGGTATCAGGAAGTGACAACGGCGATCATGGAAGTATCCTCACACGCGCTTGTGCAAGGCCGTGTCTATGGCTCGGAATATGACATCGCGGTATTTACGAATTTGTCGCAGGATCATTTGGATTATCATAAGACGATGGAAGAATACGCCCACGCGAAAAGTTTATTGTTCGCCCAGCTTGGAAATGGGTACGGAGGTTCAGCCAAGACGGCGATTATTAATGGGGATGACCCGCACGCGAAAATGATGGTTGAGGCGACAGGCGTGAGTTTGTTGACGTATGGCATCGACGGCGCGGCGACATTCCGAGCTAGTGATATCCGGATTAGCAGCAAGGGAACGGGATTCCAGCTTCATTTTCAGGATGAGGTCTTCGCGGTGCAGCTGAAATTGATTGGCAAATTTAACGTGTATAACGCGCTCGCAGCAATTGCGACGGTTTACGCGGCGAATGAAACACCACACGCGATTCCAGATATTATCGCTTCCCTTGAAAAAGTGCAAGGTGTAGCGGGGCGGTTTGAACTCGTGGACGCGGGGCAACAGTTCCCGGTGATTGTGGATTACGCGCATACGCCAGATGGTCTGGAAAATGTATTGAAAACCGTGACCGAGTTTGCAACAGGACGCATTTTTGTCGTCGTAGGTTGTGGCGGTGACCGGGATAAAGGCAAACGTCCACAGATGGCTCAGATTGCTGTGAAGTACGCGACGGATCCGATTTTTACATCCGATAATCCGCGGACAGAAGTGCCGATGCAGATTATTGAAGATATGCTAGCTGGTGTCCCAGACGCAATGTATACGGTAAAAGAACATCGGCATGACGCGATTCGGTTTGCGGTACAGCAGGCGAATCCAGAAGATGTTATTTTAATCGCTGGAAAAGGGCATGAAACGTATCAAATCATTGGCGATATTGTTCATGATTTCGATGATCGCAAAGAAGCACGCGAAGCCATTTTAGCAAAAATATTATAACGGGACATTTTACGATAGCGAAAGATACAAAATAGATTGGAGCGAAAAAGCGTGTCATTATATTGGATAGTTACAACATTTGCGATGGCTTTCATTATTACTGTCATCGGGGTACCTTTATTTATCCCGTTTCTGCAAAAATTAAAGTTCGGTCAAAGTATTCGTGAGGAAGGCCCACAAAGCCATCAAAAAAAATCAGGGACACCGACAATGGGCGGCCTCGTATTCTTACTTGCGATGGTTATCAGTTTCGTAATCATGACGCTAATCGGCGGTTGGTTTGGCAGTGAAGCATTGCTACTACTCATCCCACTCGTATTATTCGGCGCATTAGGATTTTTAGATGACTACATTAAAGTCGTGAAAAAGCAAAACTTAGGATTGCGTTCGAAGCAGAAGTTTCTAGGACAAGTTGTTATCTCCATCTTGTTCTACGTGATTTATCGATGGAACGGTTATCCAGACACACTGACGATTCCATTCACATCAACAGAGATCAATCTTGGCTGGTTCTTCCTCATCTTCGTGATTTTCTGGCTCGTAGGATTCTCCAATGCAGTGAACTTAACAGATGGTTTGGACGGTTTGGTTTCAGGGCTTTCCGTTATCGCATTCGGTGCATTCGGAATCATCGCGATTTTCCAAGAACAAGATGTCGTAGCGATGTTTTGTTTGGCGATTGTCGGAGCGATGCTAGGCTTCCTACTTTTCAACAAGAACCCCGCAAAAATTTTCATGGGGGACACAGGGTCGTTAGCACTTGGTGGCGCGATTGCCGCGATCTCGATTTTGCTACAACAAGAATGGATGTTGCTTTTAATCGGACTCGTCTTCGTTATCGAAACGGCTTCGGTGATCATCCAAGTGTTCTACTTTAAAGTAACAAACGGAAAACGATTATTCAAAATGAGTCCGATTCACCATCACTTTGAGCATGTCGATATCGGCTGGTCAGAATGGCGTATCGTCTTCACTTTCTGGGGTGCGGGGCTTGTCTGTGCGATAATTGCACTGCTCGTCATCCTTTAAAAAATGGGAATGAGTTGAAACTGGGGGAATAAAAATGAAAAACATTATTCAATATAAGCATCGCAAAGTACTTGTATTGGGCTTAGCGAGAAGTGGTGTCAGTGCGGCATCATTACTTCATAAACTCGGCGCCTTTGTGACAGTGAACGATCAAAAGCCGTTTAGTGAGAATCCAGAAGCGCAAGGCTTGCTAGAACAGGGCATTAAAGTCATCTGCGGCTCGCATCCTGTGGAACTTTTGGATGAAGGGTTTGAACTTGTCGTGAAAAATCCGGGTATTCCGTACGACAACCCGATGATTAAAAAAGCGCAGGACTTGATGATCCCGATTATTACAGAAGTCGAGCTAGCGTATCAAATATCGGACGCGCCAATCATTGGTATCACAGGGACAAACGGAAAAACAACGACGACGACCATCGTGCACCATATGCTGAACGAAATGACGCCAAATAAATCATTACTTGCCGGTAATATCGGTTTTCCAGGTTCGGAAGTTGCGGAGAAGGCGACGGCAGAGCAGTATATCGCTATGGAGCTTTCCTCGTTCCAGTTGATGGGGATTCGCACATTTTGCCCGAAAATCGCGGTGATCACGAATATTTATGAGGCGCATATCGATTATCATAAAACGCGTGAAGAATATGTAAAAGCCAAGTGGCGCATCCAAGAAAACCAAACGAAAAATGAATTCTTAGTTATCAACTGGGATCAAGATGAATTGCGGAACATGACGAAGCGTACGAAAGCGAAAGTTATTCCGTTCTCGCCAACACAAAAATTGGGCGAAGGCGCCTATGTCAAAGATGGCAATATCATGTTTTACGACGAAATAATCGGCAAACGTGATGACATCCTGCTTCCAGGAGAGCACAACTTAGAAAATATTCTTGCTTCCATCGCTGTCGCTAAAATCTGTGATGTGAGCAACGAGCAAATCATGCATGTGTTGGAGACTTTTAAAGGCGTAGAGCATCGGACGCAGTTTGTCAAAGAACTGAACGGACGCAAATTCTACAACGACTCCAAAGCAACGAATATTTTGGCAACACAGAGCGCGCTTAGCGGTTTTAATAAACCAGTGGTGCTTCTGGCTGGAGGGCTCGATCGAGGTACTGAATTCGACGAACTCAAACCATTTTTCAAGAACGTAAAAACATTGATTACATTCGGCGAAACAGCTGAAAAAGTAGGACGCGTTGGTAAAGAAGCCGGCGTGGATGTGCACCAAGTTCATGATGTGACGGCTGCTGTGCCACTTGCCTATGAATTATCCAATCCAGGCGATATCATTTTACTGTCACCAGCATGCGCGAGTTGGGATCAATACAGAACGTTCGAAGTTCGAGGCCGTGCCTTTATGGATGCCATCGAAGAATTGCCAGATGAGGTGGAAAAATGAAATTTGTTATAAGCGGTGGCGGAACGGGCGGACATATTTATCCAGCCCTTGCGCTAATCCGAGCAATTAAAAAGCGAGACCCAGAAGCTGAATTTCTTTACATCGGAACAGAAAAAGGCCTCGAGTCAACCATCGTAAGACGCGAAGGGATTCCTTTTGAAGCCATCGAAATCACGGGTTTTAAACGCGCGCTATCTTTAGAAAACGTCAAAACAGTGACGCGTTTTTTCAAGGGTGTGACGCGCAGTAAAGCCTTGATTCGTGCTTTCAAACCGGATGCTGTCATCGGCACAGGTGGCTATGTTTGTGGCCCAGTTGTTTATGCCGCAGCAAAACTGAACATCCCGACACTTATCCATGAACAAAATAGCGTGGCCGGGTTGACGAATAAGTTTTTAAGTCGGTATGCCAACCGTGTGGCGATTTGTTTTGAAGAAGTGAGCGATTCCTTTGCTGCTGAAAAAGTTGTTTTCACAGGGAATCCGCGCGCATCCGAAGTAGTTGGCATCGAATCAGGCGCTGTTTTAACCGAGTATGGTTTGGAGCAAGATAAGCCGACAGTCCTTGTTTTCGGGGGAAGTCGCGGTGCCAGAGGAATTAACGAAGCCGTGGAAGCCAATCTTACAAAAATCGGGAAACGCGGTTATCAGCTGCTTTATGTGACCGGCGATGCCCATTTTGAGAAAATCAAGGAAAAGCTGGTGGAAATGGAGCTAAACAAAAATATCAGCATTCAGCCATTCATCTACGACATGCCAAAAGTACTTAACGTCTGTACCTTAGTCGTATCAAGGGCCGGCGCGACATCGCTGGCAGAATTGACCGCACTAGGCGTCCCAAGTATCTTAATCCCAAGCCCGTATGTCACGGCGAATCATCAAGCCAAAAATGCCGAATCACTGGCTAAAAAAGCAGCAGCATCCGTCATCGCAGAGTCAGACTTAACACCAATACGCTTGCTAGATGAAATCGATACGATTATGGAAAGTCCGGAAAAACTGGCAAAAATGCAATACGAAGCCAAGCAGCTCGGCGTTCCCGATGCAGCCGACAAGTTGGTAGATGCCATCTATGACATCATCAACAACTAAAAACAGATGAGGAGGACAATCACATGGCGAGTAATAAAAAAATTGTTTCTATCGAAAGCAGAATTCCAGAACTCAAAAAATACCGCAAAAAGAAGCTCATTCGCCATATGTCGATTCTAATTAGTATCTTCGTTCTTCTCATTTTAATTACGCTTTATTTCCTATCACCACTGAGTAAAGTGCAACGTATTTACGTCGATGGGAACCACCAAGTCGATGAACAAACCATTTTGACAGAAGGCGATTTGAATTTGGAGGCTTTTGTTTTCGGGATAAATAAATCCAAAAGCACCGCAGCACTCGAAAAAAATCCGCTGATTAAAAAGGCGAAGATCGAACTCCGAGGCCTAAACACATTACGCGTGCACATCACAGAAAACAAAACAATCGGCTATCAAGGAAAGAACGGCCAGTATTTCGACATTTTAGAAACAGGCAAATTACTCACCACGCAGCCGAAGCAGTTCCCAATTGGCAATAATCCTATTTTTAGCGGCTTTAAAAACGGGCAAGTGCTAGAAGACATGGTTGCACAGCTCAATCAATTACCAGAAGGCGTCCTGCTATCCATCTCCGAGATTCACTTCGCGCCGACCAAAAGCGATGATGAGCATATCAGCCTATACATGAATGATGGCAACCAAGTCTCCGCGACAATCTCCACCTTCGCTGAAAAAATGGCACACTACCCGTCCATCGTGGCCCAGCTAAAAGACGGCCAAAAAGGTATCATTGATTTAGAAATCGGTTCTTATTTCCGCACCTATTTAAAGGACAAAGAAGAGAAAGCCTCGTTAGATAAGAAAAATTAATAAATAGATTACAAAGTTCGCTAGGATAAAACGTACGAAATAGCACATAATCGAATTTCCGATAAGAATGCACGTTCCTCTTTTGGCGATGAATTAAAAAAAATGCTAAAAAGTTGCTGAAAAACATCCTTTGTGCTTTTATTACCATGCTTCTTGGTGTAGACTGTAGATATGTGTTGATTGAATAGTATATCTTTTATCCTCTACTTATTATGTTTGTCTGAGAGGGGAATCTTGAAGAACAAACACCAACCATTAACAATAAACTTTAAAATAAAACTTACTACTGAATTTTTGCAAGTAGACAAATAAAACAAGACAGAATATGAAATAAAGGAGGTGCCGATAAATGGGAGAAAACGAAATTTACGTAAGTTTGGATATTGGAACATCGTCTGTGAAAGTGATTATTGCCGAGATGGCCAATGACAGACTCAATATTATCGGTGTGGGTAATGTGGCGTCCCAAGGAGTCAAAAAAGGCGTCATTGTTGATATTGATAAGACAGTAGAATCGATTAAAAAAGCCATTGAACAGGCAGAACGTATGGTAGGCGTGCACGTATCCCAAGTGATTGTGGGTATTGTTTCGAGCCAAGTTCGACTGGAAGCTTGCCGCGGTGTCGTCGCGATTAGTGGCGAGAATCGTGAAATTACAGATGATGATGTATGGAATGTCATTGACTCTGCGCAGGTGATTTCACTCGCTCCAGATAGAGAAATTATCAATGTGATTCCGGATCAATACGTGGTCGATGGCTTCGAAGGCGTCAATCCAAGAGGCATGATCGGTGTACGTCTTGAAATGGAAGGAACACTTATTACAGGTTCAAAAGCGATCCTACATAATACGTTGCGTTGCGTAGAACGTGCTGGGTTAGAGATTACAGACATCGTGCTTCAACCACTTGCAGAAGGCTCGGTTTCCTTAACAGAAGATGATAAAGAATTCGGTACGGCACTCATCAATATCGGTGCGGGTACAACGACAATTAGTGTATTCGAGCAAGGAAAATTAACGTATACAACGGTATTGCCAGTTGGTGGAGAACATGTGACGAAAGATTTGTCACTCGGTTTAAACACATCGACAGCCAATGCCGAAAAAGTGAAATTAGAACACGGTTATGCTTTTTACGATGATGCTTCTGAGGATATCGCATTTGGCATCGACGTTATCGGCAGTGATCAGCAGCAACATTTCACACAACTCGAAGTAGCAGATATCATCGAGGCGCGTATGGAAGAAATTTATACGTTGGCATTAGAAGAATTAGCACGCGTAGGTAAAGCACATCTCCCTGGTGGTTATGTGTTAACCGGTGGCGCGATGTCGATTCCAGGCGCTATTGACCTTGCCGGCAAAGTTTTTCAAGCCCATGTAAGGTTAGCAATTCCAGATTATATCGGTGTTCGTGAGCCGAGTTTCACGACCGCTGTTGGCTTAATAAAATATGCCTATCAGATGGCTGAAAAAGAAGGCAGAAGTTTAAATTCGGAACCATCCGAAGCCATAGAAGTAAAAGAAGAGCAATATTCTAAACCGAAGCAAAAACCAAAGAAAACCGAAGAAGAGAAAGTTTCCACCAAGATGAAGAATTTCTTCGGTGCATTTTTCGATTAGAAGAAGTATGTGTTTTCGTTAAAAAGGTAAAATTAGGAGGCAAATAGTATGTTAGATTTTGACACGAGTGCAGAAAGCTTAGCAACAATTAAAGTAATCGGAATCGGTGGCGGCGGGAACAATGCTGTCAACCGAATGATTGAACATGGTGTCCAAGGTGTCGATTTTGTCGCAGCAAATACGGATGCACAAGCTTTGAATCTTTCTAAAGCAGAAGTTCACTTGCAAATAGGCACGAAATTAACACGTGGACTTGGAGCAGGAGCTGTTCCTGAAATCGGTAAAAAAGCTGCGGAAGAAAGTCGCGAAATGATCGAGGAAGCGCTAAAAGGTGCGGATATGGTTTTTGTAACGGCTGGTATGGGTGGCGGAACTGGAACTGGTGCAGCGCCGGTTATTGCGACGATTGCCAAAGAAATGGGTGCTTTGACAGTAGGTGTCGTGACGCGTCCATTTGGTTTTGAAGGTCCCAAGCGTTCGAAACAAGCGGCGATTGGTACTGAAGCCATGAAGGAAGCGGTAGACACGCTGATTGTTATCCCGAATGATCGTTTATTACAAATTGTCGATAAAAATACGCCGATGTTGGAAGCGTTCCGTGAAGCCGATAATGTTTTACGCCAAGGTGTACAGGGTATATCTGATTTAATTGCTGTTCCTGGTTTAATTAACCTGGATTTCGCCGATGTGAAAACAATCATGACGAATCGCGGTTCGGCTTTGATGGGAATCGGTATTGGAACTGGTGAAAATCGTGCGGCAGACGCAGCTAAAAAAGCAATCTCATCTCCACTGCTGGAAACATCGATTGACGGTGCAAAAGGCGTGTTGATGAATATTACAGGTGGTTCTAATTTGAGCCTGTATGAAGTGCAAGAAGCAGCTGAAATCGTATCTTCTGCATCCGATGAAGATGTAAATATGATTTTCGGTTCGGTTATCAATGATGATTTGCAAGAAGAATTGATTGTTACCGTTATCGCGACAGGTTTTGACGAAGCAGCTCAGGCGAAACAACAAGCCCAAGCGCAAAATCGTCCCAATCCAGCGATTCAAGTCAATCGCCCTGGTTACGCGGTGAAAGAAGAATCTAACGCGCCACAACAACAGCAGCAAGCATCGAATGAAGAACACCCACAAGCGCCACACGTAGAAGAGCAGCGCCAAAACCTCGACGTAGAAGTGCCTGCATTCATCCGCAACAGAAACCGTCGAAACTAATAAAAGTATGGAAAAATAGGTGATATGTGATGAGCTATAACGAAAACTTACAAGCGATTGAAGATAAAATTTCCGAAGCAGCAAAAAAAAGCGGTCGTGATGTGGCAGATGTGCATTTAGTTGCCGTAACTAAGACGGTGGACATTGTTGCGATGGAGAAGCTATACAATCTCGGCATTCGTCATTTTGGCGAAAATCGAGCGGAAGTTTTTACAGAAAAAGTAGAAGCGTTCGCGGATAAACCCGATATTGTTTGGCATTTTATTGGATCATTACAAACACGAAAAGTGAGAGCCATCCTACCATATACGCATTTTTTACATTCATTGGACCGCAAGTCATTGGCTGATGAAATCGAAAAACGTGCGACTCAGAAAGTTGCTTGTTTCTTACAAGTGAATATTTCTGAGGAAGAAACAAAACATGGTTTTAGTGCTGAGGAAGCCATCGCGTTTGTGAAGGCGCAGAACTATGAGCGTATTGAAATTGTTGGACTGATGACCATGGCTCCAAACACCGATGATGAGCAGACTTTACATCACGTTTTTCAAGGATTAAAAGCAGTGCAGCTAGAAATAGAGAAACTTGGAATCCCGAATGTTCCGTGTCATGAATTGTCGATGGGAATGACGAATGATTTTGAGGTTGCAATAGAGGAAGGCGCAACGTTTATCAGAGTAGGAAGAGCTTTAGTAGAGGAAAACTAAATGTGGAGGTGTAAATCAGATGGGATTAAAAAATAAATTTAAATCTTACTTTTTCTTAGATGAGGAAGAGGGCGAAGATTATTACGAAGAGCAACCGGTTGCGGCGAAACCTCAACCACTTCGCGAGGTTCCAACTGAGAAAAAAATGAAAAAACCAACAGGAAAAAACTATTTTACGAATCAAAGCGAAGTAGCACCAGTCGATGAGCATAAAGTGGTAAGCATGAATGGGGCTCAATTTTCAAGCCAAATGGTTCTTGTGGAACCGCGTGTGTATGCAGAAGCGCAAGAGCTTTCTGACTACTTGAAGGAATATAAGACGGTGGTTGTGAATTTGCAACGTATTAGCCATGACCAAGCAATCCGAATTGTGGACTTTTTGAGTGGGACTGTGTATGCTTTAGGTGGAGATATTCAACGTATTGGCAACAATATTTTCCTCTGCACACCAGAAAACGTCGAGGTCGATGGCGCTATTTCTGAGATGTTAGAAGAACAAGATTTTATGTAAATGAGGTGTAACACATTATATTAGCATATCAGATCGCACACTATGTCTTCTTAGTACTGGATTATTTCCCGTACGTACTGTTTGTTTATATTTTAATGTCTTGGTTCCCGGGTGCTTACGAAACCACATTTGGCCGCTTTTTAGCGAAAATTTGTGAACCTGTTTTAGCGCCGTTCCGGAGAATTATTCCGCCAATTGGTGGAGTCCTTGATTTATCACCGATCATTGCCTTTTTTGCGATACGAATGGCGACGTTTGGCTTACAGTACTTAGTGTATAATTATTTATTACCACTATTTTTCTAACATGTTGATACCGAAATGAAAGCTGTCTGGAAATCAGGAGTGCTTTCATTCGGTATTTTTTGGAATTGTGTGGGTGTTAAAAAACGGGGAAGCGTGCTATAATGGGTTTTATGAAAGCACGACTATATTGCAAAATGGCTTTTTCGTAAGGGTCATTTTGTTGTTAAAGGGAGTAAGGGGAACATGGAAGGGATTTATCAACATTTTAGAGCAGAAGAGCATAGTTTTATTGATGTAGCCTTGGAGTGGATTGTGCAGGTTGAGGACCAGTACACGCCTCGTTTGACGGATTTCTTGGATCCGCGTCAGCGCCTGATTTTGGAATCGGTGGTTGGAGGCTATGACCATATCAAGGTGAAATTCTGGGGCGGTGTGGCGCATGCAGAACGTCGACGCGCGCTTATTTATCCGGATTACTATGAGCCGACCGATGCTGATTTTCAGATTACGTTGTTTGATATTCGCTATCCGGTGAAGTTCACGACACTGTCGCACCAGATGATTCTTGGAACGGTGATGTCACTCGGTATGAAACGCGATATTTTCGGTGATATTTTAACGGAAAATGAGTTGTGGCAATTTTTTGTGATGGGCGAAATGAAAGAGTATATTCGTTTGCAACTCGATAAAATAGGGAAAGTGAATATCATGTTGGAGGAATTGAGTCTGGATCAAGCGTTACCTGTGCGCGCGGATTGGGAGTATGTTGGAACGACGATTACGAGTTTGCGTCTGGATCTTGTCGTGGCAACAGCGCACAATATTTCCCGCCAAAAAGCGAAACAACTCGTGCAGGGGAAGCTGGTTAAGGTGAATTGGAAAACGGTTGAAAATCCTGATTTTGAGTGTGAGGAATTGGATATTATTTCAGCGCGCGGTTATGGTCGTGTTAAACTGGGAGAAATCAATGGACACACGAAGAAAGACAAGATTCGGATGGAAATAGGTTATTTACGTTAATATTTTCGTTTTTTGAGAAGATAATACTTGCGAGAAGGTCAGAATTTTATTATAGTAAGAGACAGGTATATATGGAATGAATTTTTATGGTATAATAGAAGGGCTAGCCTAGATTTAGTTAGGCTTTGACCATATGGAGGTGTTGAGCATGCCATTATCACCGCTGGATATACATAATAAAGAGTTTAGCCGTGGTTTTAGAGGTTATGAAGAGGATGAGGTGAACGAATTCCTCGACCAAATTATTAAGGATTATGAACAACTGATTAAAGAGAAGAAGCGCTTAGAGGAGACGCTATCTTCAAGAGATGATCGCTTAGGACATTTCACAAATATTGAAGAAACGCTAAACAAGTCCTTGATTGTGGCTCAAGAAGCTGCGAACCAAGTGATTGATAATGCGGATAAAGAAGCGAAGTTAATCGTGCGTGAAGCAGAGAAAGACGCAGACCGTATTTTGAGTGATTCGTTATCAAAAGCCCGCAAAATTGCCATCGAAATTGAAGACTTGAAGCGTCAGTCTAAAGTGTTCCGTGAACGTTTGCGCTTACTTGTAGAAACGCAGATGGATTTAATCAAGAGTGATGATTGGAAGCAATTGATGGAATATGAAGTCGATGCAACCGAATTGAAATCAGCAGAACCAGAGAAATTAGAAGTAGTAGAAGAAAACGATATCGAAAAGCTATAATAGAGACAAGTACACGTTCTGAATACATCCTGTTTTAAAGCGAGCTGGTGATGGTGAGAGACTGGCAAATAGGATAGAATATGGAAATCACTCTGGAGCTCTTTTTTTGAAAGGTACACGTTGCCAATTAGGAAGAAGCGTAAGTCGGCGTTAACGATATAACGAAGTGGGCAAAGATGCATGATCGATGTCAACAAGGGTGGTACCGCGACTATTTAGACTCGTCCCTTTTTTGAGGGAGGGGTTTTTTGTGTTGAAAAGCGGAAACGGCCCGTTCAGATCCGACAAAAACTGGAGCGGCACAGGAAAAGCCACTCTTGCTTTTTGCGGAGGGCGTGAAGTTTTCGAGGAGTTGGCCGTTGAAGCTGGACCTGAAAATGAGATACGCAAGCCTTGTCGAATACAAGAATAAAAAATAACGATATACAAAGGAGAATGAACTGATGGAGTACAAAGATACGTTATTAATGCCAAAAACAGAATTCCCAATGCGAGGTAATTTACCGAATAAGGAGCCGGAATGGCAAGCGAAATGGGAAGAGATGGATTTATATGACCAAATTCAACAAAAAAATGCGGATAAGCCTACGTTTATTTTGCATGATGGGCCGCCGTATGCGAATGGTGAGCTACATATGGGCCATGCGATGAATAAAGTAATCAAGGATATGATTGTTCGTCAAAAATCGATGAGCGGCTTCCGTTCGCCATACGTTCCTGGTTGGGATACGCATGGTTTACCGATTGAACAAGCGCTGGCGAATAAAGGTGTGAAGCGTAAAGAAATGTCTGTTGCAGAATTCCGTAAGCTTTGCGCTGAATATGCGTATAAACAAGTGGATATCCAACGTGCAGGATTCAAGCGCCTTGGTGTGACTGGTGAGTGGGCGAATCCTTACATCACGCTACAACCGGAATATGAAGCAGAGCAAATCAAAGTTTTTGGTGAGATGGCTAAAAAAGGCTACATCTACAAAGGGAAGAAGCCGGTTTATTGGTCTCCATCTAGTGAATCTGCTCTGGCTGAAGCGGAAATTGAATATCAAGATAAGAAATCTGCCTCGATTTTTGTGGCGTTTAAAGTAACGGATGGTAAAGGTGCGCTAGAAGAAGGTACGAATATCGTGATTTGGACAACGACGCCGTGGACGATTCCTGCCAATATGGGGATTACGGTAAATCCAGATTTAGAATACGTGGTGGTAGCGGTAAATGGCGAGAAATTTGTAGTGGCAGAAGCACTGTTCCCAAGCCTTCGCGAGACATTAGGTTGGGAAGAGGCTGAGGTCGTGAAAACGGTTCGTGGCGCAGAGCTTGATCGCGTTGTAACGAGACATCCATTTTACGATCGGGATTCCTTGGTGATGAATGGCGGACATGCCACAGCAGAAGCTGGTACTGGTGCGGTTCATACGGCGCCTGGACACGGGGAAGACGATTTTATCATTGGGCAAAAATATGGCTTAGAGACATTGGCACCACTAGACGATCGCGGTGTTTTCACAGACGAAGCACCAGGTTTTGAAGGCGTGTTTTATGATACGGCGAACAAAATGGTAACGGAGAAATTGGAAGAAGTCGGCGCGTTATTAAAAATGGAATTCATTACGCACTCGTATCCGCATGATTGGCGTACGAAGAAACCGGTTATTTTCCGTGCGACACCGCAATGGTTTGCATCGATTAATGCATTCCGTCAAGAGTTATTAGACGCTGTGCAAGGGGTGACTTGGACGCCTGCATGGGGCGAAACGCGTTTATTCAATATGGTTCGTGATCGTGGGGACTGGGTTATTTCGCGCCAACGTGTATGGGGTGTGCCACTTCCGATTTTCTACGCGGAAAATGGCGATTCTATCATCACGGACGAGACGATTAATCACGTTTCTGAATTGTTCCGCGAGCATGGATCGGATATTTGGTTTGAGCGGGAAGCGAAAGATTTATTACCGGCTGGATTCACGCATGAAGGTAGTCCAAATGGTGAATTTACGAAAGAAAACGATATTATGGATGTTTGGTTCGATTCAGGATCAAGTCATCAAGCCGTTCTTGAGGCACGTCCTTATCTGAATCGCCCGGCTGATCTTTACATGGAAGGTTCTGACCAATATCGCGGTTGGTTCAACTCCTCGTTAACGACGAGTGTAGCTATTAGTGGCGAAGCGCCGTACCGCAACGTTTTAAGTCACGGTTTTGCCTTAGATGGCGATGGTCGTAAAATGAGTAAATCACTTGGAAACACGATGCTTCCAGGAAAAGTTATCAATCAATTAGGCGCGGATATCGTGCGTTTGTGGGTTGCCTCTGTGGATTATCAAGCAGATGTGCGTATCAGTGATAATATTCTAAAACAAGTATCGGAAGTCTATCGCAAAATTCGTAACACAATGCGTTTCTTGCTCGGAAATATTTCTGATTTTGCGCCAGCAATGGATGCGATTGCCTATGAAGATTTACGTGAAGTCGATCAATATTTACTAATTAAACTAGATGAGCTCGTTAAAAATGTTCGTACAAGCTATGATAAGTATGAGTTTTCAACGATTTATCACCAAATCAATAATTTCTGTACGGTAGAACTTAGCCAATTTTATATGGATTTTGCAAAGGATGTTGTGTATATCGAAGCAGCGGATAGCAAAGACCGTCGCGCGATGCAAACGGTTTTCCATGAAGCGGTCGTTGTTTTGACGAAGTTATTGGCACCGATTTTACCACATACGGCGGACGAGGTTTGGTCGCATTTAGCGGATCAAGACGCGGCGAGCATTCATTTGACGGAGATGCCGGAAGTGAAGCATTATCCTGCGACAGAAGCGATCACGGAGAAATGGGATCAATTCATGCAAATTCGCGATGTGGTTCAAAAAGCATTGGAAGAAGCGCGTAATGAAAAAATTATCGGTAAATCGATGCTAGCAAAAGTGACGCTGTTCGTGGATGGCGAAGCGAAACAATTGTTTGATTCATTGGAAGGCGACTTCGCACAACTACTAATCGTGTCTGATTTTGAATTAGTGGAAGGCTTAGAAGGAGCGCCGGCCAACGCGGTGAAAGATCACCATGTTGCGGTTGCAATCACGGTAGCAGAAGGCGAAACATGCGAACGTTGCCGCGTCGTGAAGAAAGATGTTGGCGAGAATCATGATCACCCAACGTTGTGTAAGCGATGTGCGGATATTGTAGTGGAGAACTATCAAAACTAATAAAAATGGAAATCTGAGGTCCTTTGATAGCTACTGGTGCTTACAGAGGACCTTCAGTTCATAGAAACGGAGGGACCTTGATGGCACACATTAACTTCATTAAAGTACATGGTTCGCAAAATGATTTCTTTCTTATTGATGAGACTAAAAATAATCTCAGTCATTGGCAAGATGCAGATCGAGCGAAGTTAGCAGTCCGTATTTGTGATCGAGATGAAATGCTCGGTGGCGCGGATGGTATCTTGTTCGTTTCAGAAAGCTCAGATAACGCCTCAATCGGCCGTATGCGCGTTTTTAATGCAGATGGCTCTGAAGCATCGATGTGTGGAAATGGCTTGCGTACGGTGGCGCGTTACCTGCTAGAACAGCATGACTTGCAAGAAGCAACCGTCGAGACGATGAAGGCGACACTACACGTATCGAAAGCGGAAGAAATCGGCGCTGGTATTCCAACGTATCAAGTTGAAATTTCGCCGGTTTTATTCGCGCCAGAAACGTTGCCATTAAACTGGGATGAAGCGCAAATGATAGATAAGAAGGTTCCGGCGTTTGACGATGAGTTGCGTTTTTCAGCAGTAGCGGTGCCCAATCCTCATTTAATCACCTTTGTGGACCAGGCGACGCTCGACTCCGATAAACAAACGAAGCTTTCCACGTACCTAAACGGCGAAAATCCTTATTTTACAGATGGTGTCAATGTCAGCTTTGTCAAGGAATTGGCGGAAGACACTATCTACGTTCGGACTTTTGAGCGTGGAGTTGGCTTTACGAATGCTTGTGGAACGGCAATGTCGGCCTCAAGTCTGATGAAAAAACTGCTTCACAATGATAAACTGGAAACGCCTGTTCATGTGTATAATAACGGTGGTCGCGTCAAAGTCACTGCCAGCAAAGATTCAGATGGCGCGCTACATCTGCAACTGATTGGTAATGCTACTTTTGTGTACCACGGGACGCTTGCTGTTACGGATACAACGATCAATCTGATTGAGAAAAGTGATACCAAGGAACAAGCGCAGTATCAAGCAATGGTGGAAGAAGTTCAAGCCTTCCTACAAAAAAACAAGTGAAGTTAGGAGTAAATCTATGAATACAAACAAAAAGAAAGCCATACCATTATTCACTATTGGCGGGTTTGCCTTGTTGATTTTCGTTATTGTCGCACTAGCGGTCAATTCCGAACCAAGATGGGTGGTCAAATTCGATTTAAACTGGATCAGCCGTATCCAAACAAACATATCCGCTTCAAAAACGAGTCTAATCGAGAATTTAACGTTCTTCGGTAGCGCAGAACTGGCGATTATTTTAACGGTAATTGCCGTGGTTGTTCTATTCATCTTGCGTAAATTCGTTGTTGGACTATGGTTCGGCGGAACAGTACTAGTGTGTGCGGTTCTAATGAATACGGTTCTAAAACATATTTTTGAGCGTCCGCGTCCAAACTTTGACCGTCTTATTTCAGAAACCGGTTTTAGTTTTCCAAGTGGTCACGCGACAGGCACGACGATTTTTTACGGGTTAGCAGCGATGTTCTTGATTTTCACTGTAAGACAAATGTGGGCGAAAATCGTGATTGGTGTCGTTGCACTAGGCTGGATATTCTTCATCATGTATTCCCGTGTGTACCTAGGCGTTCACTACCCAACCGATGTATTTGGCGGCTTCTTATTCGGAATCGCGTCCATCTTTATCTCGCTTGGCGTGTACTTCCTCGTCCGCGAACCACTGCATAACTTACTAGTAAAATGGCGCATAAAAGATCGTAGTATTATTAAATAAAAATACTACGGTTAATAGCATACAAAATAAGTAAGGCATCGCGAAATCTTTTTTCGGGTAGAAAAGTATATATTGCTTTACACAAATCGAGCGAAAGCGTTTGTATTCCATCGGGATCGCGGAAGCCGGAAGCGGAGTGTACGACTGTACATGAGAACCGGAAGTCCACGGCCCCGATGGAATGCGAGCGCTTGTCGCCGATTTATATGGGTTATGCTCCAAACTATCTTTAAGTTGTCGCAATAATGGCGCACTTAGGTAAATATTGCTTGCATTTTTAGAATGAAAGCGTTAAAATGGTTGTATTGATAAAATTAATATTGCCCTTACAGGTGGTTTGTTGGGATGCTGTAGGTGCTTAGCAAGAGCTTATTCACATGTTATAAAGGGTACTGATCCTTAAACTATGAGTATCTTTTATAATATGTGAATTTTTATATGAAAACCAAGGTGAGCTTGTTGTTTAGCAGTTTCCCAGTAAGTTTTTAATTTGTAAAAGGAACATATTAAGAAAAAATTTTTGGAGGTTTTTGACACATGCAAGAAGGTACAGTGAAATGGTTCAATGGCGAAAAA
The DNA here is from genome assembly GCF_003856515.1 of Listeria sp. SHR_NRA_18. NCBI lineage: Bacteria > Bacillati > Bacillota > Bacilli > Caryophanales > Listeriaceae > Listeria > Listeria sp. SHR_NRA_18. Next base: position 773,579 of record NZ_QPKR01000001.1, on the reverse strand, counting down.
GGTTTTGGATTTATCGAAGTTGAAGGTGGCGACGATGTATTCGTACACTTCAGCGCAATCGAAGGAGAAGGTTTCAAAACACTTGATGAAGGTCAAAAAGTGGAATTTGAAATCGTAGAAGGACAACGCGGACCTCAAGCTGATAAAGTAACAAAACTTTAATTCTAGCGCGAGAACGTGGATTGAGATTGAGTAATTGCCGATTTTTTGGTAGTTGCTCAATCTTTTTTAATGAAAAAAACACAGTTTGTAAGTTTCCTCAAGAAAGGAGGGCTTACAGACTGTGTTTTGCATTATACAAGCAAGGTATAGAGCATTTGATTGTCATTAATCGGCATGAAACTAGGATCAAAAACAGCAATGCGTTCAAGCAATTTTTCGTAGTCATTCGGATTTTCTAACAAGACACCGATGATAACGGGTCCTTGATTCCGGTTTACTTTTTTTGTGTATTCGAACTTGGTAATGTCATCATATGGGCCGAGGACGTCGTTTACGAACTCACGCAAGGCACCTGGACGCTGTGGGAAATTGACGATGAAATAGTGTTTCAGGCCTTCGAAAACGAGGGACCGTTCTTCAATTTCTTGCATCCGATTGATGTCGTTATTCCCACCGCTGACGATACACACGACGTTTTTGCCTTTGATTTGTGGGCGGAAATGGTTGAGTGCCGCGACTGAGAGGGCACCAGCTGGCTCTGCGACAATGGCTTGCTTCGTGTACATGTCTAGAATCGTTGAGCAAACTTCGCCTTCATCGACTTCTGTGACTTCATCCACAAGCTTCTCGCAATGTTTGTACGTCAGTTCCCCGACTTGTTTCACTGCAGCGCCATCGACAAATTTATCGATTTTCGGCAGGTTCACAACTTTGCCAGCGAGTAATGATTTGGCCATTGATGGTGCACCACTTGGCTCTACGCCGATGATTGTGGTATCAGGACGCACTGCTTTCACATAGGACGCAACACCTGAAACCAAGCCACCGCCGCCAATCGCAGCAAATACGAAGTCGCAGCTTTCAGAGCCTAGATCATCGAGCATTTCAACAGCAACCGTTCCTTGACCAGCGATAATATCTGGATCATCAAATGGCGCGATGAACGCCTTGTTATGCTCTTCGCTAAACTTCTTAGCCGAATAGGCGGAAGCGTCAAATGTATCACCAGTCAAGCGAACTTCGACAAACTCACCGCCAAAAAAGCGAACTTGCGATACTTTTTGTTGGGGTGTCGTTGTTGGCATGAAGATTGTTGCTGGTACGCCTAGTTTTTGGCACGTGAAGGCGACTCCTTGTGCATGATTTCCAGCACTTGCGCACGTGACGCCATTTTTCAGTTGTTCTTCGGTTAGTTGGGCGATGGCATAATAGGCGCCGCGCAGTTTGAACGAACGAACCCACTGTAAATCTTCGCGTTTTAAGTAGACGTTGCAGTCATATTTTTGTGATAAGTAGTAGTCTTTTTCGAGTGGCGTGTGCTTGACGATAGATTTTAACGTATCATACGCGTCGAGCACGTCTTGTTTGCTAACTAAAGCATCGACATCAACCATTTCCATAACATCCTCACATCCTCATTTTTAATAGGCGCGTGCCTTGTTTTCGTAATTGGTAATCATGGATTCATGCTCCATCGTTTGGGCGATATCATCGAGGCCTTTGATAAATTTCTCTTTCCAGGTCGCATCGATATCAAAATCATACGTGCCTACCGAGCTAATCACTTGTTGCTTCGGCAAATCGACGGCTATTTCTTCGTTCGCCGGAATAGCCGCCAGTTTCACGCGTGCTTCTTTTGGCAAACTGATGGGCAAAATACCGTTTTTCGTGCAGTTCATATAAAAAATATCGCTGTAACCGCCGGCAATGATGACGCGGAATCGGTAGTCGAGTAGGGCCCAAGGAGCGTGTTCACGACTGGATCCACAGCCAAAATTCTCACCGGTGACAAGGATGGTAGCTTCTTGTCGGTCAGGAGCGTTCAGCGGAAACTCTGGGTTCAAGGAACGATCGGGAAGGTAGCGCCATTCGTCAAAGAGAAATTCGCCAAATCCAGTTCGTTCGATGCGTTTTAGAAATTGTTTCGGGATAATTTGATCGGTATCAATGTTATCGTTCATCAGGGCTACAGTTTTTCCTTTATGCAACACCATTGCTTCCATTTTGCCACACTCCTTTGCGAATATCGATAAAGCGACCGTGAATCGCTGCTGCTGCGGCCATTGCTGGGCTCACCAAATGTGTTCGTGCGCCTTTACCTTGACGTCCTTCAAAATTACGATTGGATGTCGAGGCACAATGAATGCCTTCTGGTACTTGGTCGGGGTTCATGCCGAGACACATCGAACAGCCGGGCTCGCGCCATTCAAAACCTGCATCGATGAAAACTTGGTCAAGACCGATGCGTTCTGCGGCAAGGCGAACTTGGCGGGAACCAGGAACGACCATCGCGCGGATGCCGGATGCGACTTGGTGGCCTTTTACGATTTGAGCAGCTTCTTCGAGGTCCGAAAGTCGTGAGTTGGTGCAAGATCCGATGAAGACGTAGCCAAGATCGATTTCGGAGGCTGATTGGCCAGGTTCAAGTCCCATGTATTGATAGGCACGCTCGTCGTCGATGCTTTCGATTGCTGGGAATGCTTCTGTGACTGGAACGCCCATGCCAGGATTGGTTCCCCAAGTGACATACGGTGCTAGATCGGAGACGTCAATTTCGATATCGCGGTCATAAGTCGCATCAGGATCACTTGGCAAAATCGCCCAATCCGCGATTGCTGCATCCCAATTTGTCGGTGCATATTCGCGCCCTTTAATATAGGCAAACGTTGTGGCATCTGGTGCCATCATGCCCATTTTGGCGCCGCCTTCGATGGACATGTTACAAATCGTCATGCGTTCCTCCATCGTCATATTCCGAACGGCTTCCCCGTAGTATTCGACGGCATATCCACTACCAAACGCGACGCCATACGTTGCGATCAGGTGCAGAATAACGTCTTTTGCATAAACACCTTTTGGAAGCGTCCCGTTAATTTTGACACCCATTGATTTAGGTTTTTGTTGCCAGATGGATTGCGTAGCAAGGACATGTTCCACTTCACTCGAGCCAATGCCAAAAGCCATCGCTCCGAAAGCGCCATGTGTTGCGGTATGCGAGTCACCACATACGATTGTTTTGCCAGGCTGTGTTAGCCCCGTTTCAGGTCCGACCATGTGCACGATTCCTTGACGTTCACTACCAACATCGGCAAGCGTGACGCCAAACTCTTCACAGTTTTTGCGAAGCGCATCGATTTGTTTTTTTGCAACGACGTCATGAATGTTGAAAATATCTTCGGTCGGGACGTTATGATCCATTGTAGCAAACGTGCGATCCGTGCGGCGAACTTGTCTTCCTTCCATTCGCAATCCTTCAAAAGCTTGAGGGGAGGTAACTTCATGCACCAAATGCAGGTCGATGTATAACAGTTGCGGTTCACCTTCTTTCCCAAATATGACGTGACGATCCCACAACTTATCGAACATTGTTTTAGCCATTGTTATTCTCCTCCTTTAACTCGTTTTTTAACTTCATTTGTAAAATCTGTGGTCGATGTATTCCCGCCAAGATCTTTGGTTAAAAATCCTGCTTCCATGGTATCCGCGGCCGCTTTGTCAAGATAATCCGCCGCTTCGAAAAGTTGAAAAGACTGGCGTAGCATCATTGACACGGATGAAATCATCGACATCGGGTTGGCAATATTTTGACCGGCGATATCTGGCGCGGAACCGTGAATCGGCTCGTATAATGATGGACCGGATGCTGGATGGCTCGCGGAAGGCAACATGCCAAGTGAACCGGTGATAACAGAGGCTTCATCGCTCAAAATGTCACCAAACATGTTTTCCGTCACGATAACATCAAAAGTGGTCGGGCGTTGGATAAGAATCATGGCCGCAGCATCGACATAAAGATGTTCTAGCGTGACTTCAGGATAGCGTTCAGCGACGCGTTCGACGACTTGACGCCATAGTTTACTGGACGCTAGCACGTTCGCTTTGTCCACCGAAGTCACCTTATTGCGACGCGTTTTTGCCAACTCAAAAGCTTGTACTGCGATGCGCTCGATTTCTGAGGCCGTATACGTTAATGTATCCACCGCGCTGTTTTCATCCCAATGCTTCGGTTCGCCGAAATAAATACCACCAGTGAGCTCGCGGACGACGATAAAATCGGTACCTTCTACAATTTCCTTTTTTAATGGAGAGAGGTGGGCAATCGTGGTTGGAACTTGGATAGGGCGGATATTTGCGAACAGGCCTAGTGCTTTACGCAAGGCAAGCAATCCTTGTTCTGGCCGATTCGGTGCATTGTCCCATTTTGGACCACCAATCGCGCCAAGCAAGATCGCGTCTGCTTTTTGACAAGCGGCAAGTGTTGTTTCTGGAAGTGGGTCGGATAAGGCGTCAATGCCGGCACCGCCAAATGGATGTGTTTCAATTTTAAAATCTAGTTGGAATTTCTCGGCGAGGGTTGCTAGAACTTCTAGACCGCTAGCCATGATTTCTGGTCCAATCCCGTCGCCAGGAAGGGCTGTAATGGAATAGGTCACTTGACTGGTACCTCCTCGTTTGTTTGCTGTTTTGCTTCGTTTGCTTTGGCGCTGGCGTGGAGGTAAGATTTGGCGGAGGCGGTGAGGACATCGTTGTCAATGCCAATCCCGTGGTAGGTCGCGCCATCTTTGTCTTTAACGATAACATGAACCTCAGCTTGTGCATCGTGTCCTGCAGTAATCGCTTGAATGCGGTAATCTGTGAGCTCGACATCTTGCTCCATCAGACGGTTAATCGTATTATAAATCGCTTCAATACTACCGGCGCCAGTCGCTGCATCTTCTAAAACAGAACCGTCTTCCGTATGAATGCGGACAATCGCACCTTGAACGCCACCCGTCACGTACTGTACTTGCAAGTGATTCAGCTCGTAATCATCTGCTTTTTCGGACGTTTGCCCAAGAATCAACGCGTGTAAATCGTCTTCGGTCACGTCTTTTTTCACATCTGCCAAATGTTTAAATCGTTTAAACGCGTCATTTTTCTCATCGTCGGTCATCGTATAGCCAAGTTCCTCCATACGTGTCACAAAAGCGTGGCGACCAGACAATTTTCCAAGTGGAAGTGAGTTTTTCTCGACACCAACCAAAGCAGGCGTGATAATCTCGTACGTCGTCGGTTCTTTCAAAACGCCATCTTGGTGAATACCAGATTCATGCGCGTAAGCATTACCACCGATAATCGCCTTATTACGCGGAACAGGCATACCAGAAAGGCGGCTGATCAAATCACTCGTTTTCTTCGTCTGATTCAAAATAATACCGGACTCTGATTTGTAGTAATCATTGCGAATATGAAGCGCCACAGCAACTTCTTCAAGCGCTGTATTCCCAGCACGTTCGCCAATACCGTTGATTGTTCCTTCCACACGTCGCGCCCCATTCTCAATGGCAGCAAGCGCGTTCGCAACCGACATCCCAAGATCATCATGACAATGCGTGGAGAAAATAACTTCATCAAAACGCGGAATATTTTCACGCAAGTAGCGGAAGAGGGCACCAAATTCCGTTGGGTTCGTAAAGCCAACCGTATCCGGAATATTAATCACCGTCGCCCCAGCATCGATCGCGGTTTGCACAGCTTCCACTAGAAAAGCAGGATCCGTACGCGTCGCATCTTCTGGTGAAAACTGAACGATTGGGAAAAGTTTTCGAGCATGCGCGACATGGTGTTTGATTGACGCCAACACCTGCGGCCTGCTCATGTTTAATTTATGCTTCATATGTACATCACTAGTAGCAAGAAAAACGTGTACTTGGGAACTCGCAGCACCGCGTAACGCCTCATAAGCGCGGTCGATATCACGTTCCACAGCACGAGCAAGCCCGCAAACCGTTGCATTCTTAATAATACTAGCAATCTCTTTCACCGAATGGAAATCACCGTCAGACGCAATCGGGAATCCCGCTTCAATCACATCAATCCCGTAAGTCTCAAGCTGACGCGCAATCTGAATTTTTTCCTGTTGATTAAAATTGACGCCCGGCGTTTGTTCACCATCACGTAGGGTCGTATCAAAAAATTGAATATAAGCCATAGTTTTCACCTCATTAGAAAAGGGGGCAGCGTTTCGATAAACACTTATCTTCGTCGTTAAAGTCTGCGCGCTAGTGCTCACGTACAAATCGTACATGCCGCTCCAGTGCCCGACTTTTCCTAGAATCTAAGTATCCGTTGAAACGCTGCAGGTTTTCTAAATCCCCAATTCTCTTCCTATTATTTTTGTGGTTTGACGAAAGGCATCATTTCGCGTAGAGATGCACCAACCGCTTCGATTTGGTGTCCTTTTTGTTCTGCGCGCAAACGATGGAATTCTTTGAAACCATTTTTATTATCATCAATAAATGCTTTGGCAAAGTTGCCGTTTTGGATGTCCGTCAAGACTTCTTTCATTGCTTTTTTCGTGTCGCTCGTTACAACGCGTGGGCCAGAAACGTAGTCGCCGTATTCCGCTGTATTTGAGATCGAATCACGCATTTTTTCCATGCCACCTTCATACATCAAGTCAACAATTAATTTCAACTCGTGTAATACTTCGAAATACGCAAGTTCCGGTTGGTATCCAGCTTCAACTAATGTCTCGAAACCAGCTTGTACTAAATGCGTGGTACCGCCACATAATACCGCTTGCTCACCGAACAAATCTGTTTCTGTTTCTTCTTTAAATGTCGTTTCGATAACACCGGCACGAGTTGCGCCAATGCCTTTAGCGTAAGATAATGCCATGTCTGTTGCTTTTCCAGTAGCATCTTGATAAACCGCGAATAATCCCGGAACCGCGCCACCTTCCACGAATGTACGACGAACTAAATGTCCTGGACCTTTTGGTGCTACTAAGAACACATCCACGTCAGCAGGTGGTTTAATTACGTCAAAATGAATGTTAAAACCATGCGCAAAAGCTAAGGCATTTCCAGCTTCTAAATTCGGCTTGATTTCAGCTTCATAAGTATCTCCTTGCGTTTCATCTGGTAAAAGGATCATCACGACGTCCGCCGCTTTCGTAGCATCTGCCACAGATAAAACCTCAAAACCGTCATTGCGAGCAGCTTCGGCTGATTTTCCTTCACGAATCCCAATAATGACATTGTTCCCGTTATCGCGTAAGTTTTGCGAATGCGCATGGCCTTGTGAACCGTAACCAATTACCGCAACTTTCTTACCTTCTAACGCGCTTTCTTGTACCGAATCTTCATAATAAACTTTTGTCATTTTCCTAACCTCCATAAATTATCTTTATATATTTCTCAGAAAAAAGGTTTTCTGGGATTCAAAATGATTATTTAGCGCTACGAGTAAAGCCAGTAACACCGGTGCGAGCCATTTGTTGTATGCCATATGGGCGAATGCTGTCAACAAATGCATTGACTTTTTCACTCGTTCCCGCGACTTGCACAACAACGCTCGTTTTACCAACATCGATAATCGTCGCACGAAACGGCTCAATAATCGAATTAAGTTCCGCTCGTGTCGTTGCAGGGGCGTTGACTTTAATTAAAGCCAGTTCCCGCTCCATATGTGGATCATCGGTAATATCACTCACTTTTAGCACATCGATTTGCTTGTTTAACTGTTTCGTCACCTGTTCAATTTCATAGAGCGAATCGACATGAACGACGATGGTAATGCGGGAAACATTCGGCGTTTCGGTCCAACCAACAGAGATACTATCAATGTTATATTGGCGACGCGAGATAACACCGGTAATCCGATTTAGCACACCACTTGAGTTATTAACAGTTGCTGTAATGATACGTCGCATTTATTCCACTCCTTCCATTTGATGATTCGCCTTGCCTGGTGGAATCATTGGTAGTACTAGCTCGTTCGGCGATACAACGCAGTCGATAACGATTGGGCCAGGATAGGCAAACGCTTCTTCCAAATCTGCGGCCAATGTTTCTGGATCCGTCAAACGAACACCTTTCACGCCATAAGCCTCCGCGAGTTTAACAAAATCAGGCTGACTCTGGAAAATGGAGTGGGAGAAGCGTTCATTGTGGAACTTTTCTTGCCACTGCCGCACCATGCCAAGCGATCCGTTATTAATAATGACCGTTTTCAAATTGATGTTGTAGTCATTCAAAATCGCGAGTTCCTGATTTGTCATCTGGAAACCACCATCGCCAACAAAAGCAACGACTGTTTGTTCCGGATAAGCAAGTTGTGCACCGATTGCCGCTGGGAAACCGAAGCCCATCGTACCAAGTCCGCCACTCGTCATAATTTGGTGATCATGACGAAACGGATAAAATTGCGCGACCCACATTTGGTGCTGCCCAACATCGGTAGCAACAAGCGCTTTGCCTTCCGTAATCTCCCCGATAATCTCAATCACTTTTTGCGGTTTGATTTCCGCTTTTGAATCCCGATTATACGTGAAGGGATGGCGTTCTTTACGCGTCATATTTAGCTTGTACCAATGCGTTTTGTCCGCTTCCTCCGTTACAGTCATTTCCAGCAGTTGCGTCAACGTTTCTTTAATATCCGCAACAATCGGAATTTTCGTTGTTAAGACTTTGCCGATTTCCGCAGGGTCGATATCGATATGCGCAATCACCGCATGTTTCGCGAACTCTTGTGGCGAGCCAACCATGCGATCATCAAACCGCGAGCCAAAATTAATGAGCAAATCAGGATCCGTCAGCGCCATGTTTGCTGCGTAAGAACCGTGCATCCCGCCCATTCCGAGGAAGAGGGGATGATCTTGTGGAAAACTACCAAGTCCAAGTAGCGTGTTCACGACTGGAATTTGATAGCGTTCCGCAAAATCGAGTAGTTCCGCCGTCGCGCGCGAATGATTCACACCAGCGCCAGCTAAGATAACCGGTTTGCTAGAAACCGCTAAAGCTTGCATCAATTTTTCAAGTTGCATGCCATTTGGCTTCACGGTAGGCTGATAACCTGGCAAGTGAATCGTGTCATCGTTGACCTTATCGGTTGTTGCGATAGACATATCTTTCGGTAAATCAATCACGACGGGACCTTGACGACCCGTTGTGGCAATATGGAAAGCTTCTTTAATAATTTTCGGAATATCTTTCACATCGCGTACTTGGTAATTATATTTTGTAATCGGAATCGTTAAGCCAATCATGTCGGCTTCTTGGAACGCGTCTTTTCCGATACCAGGTGTGGCAACTTGGCCAGTGAAAACGACCATCGGGATTGAATCGCTCATCGCGTCCGCAATTCCCGTTAAAGCATTCGTTGCACCAGGTCCACTTGTAACGACGACAACGCCAGCTTTTCCAGTGACGCGAGCATAACCTTCCGCTGCGTGCACCGCGCCTTGTTCGTGACGCGTCAGAATATGCGGAATATCGCAATCATAAAACGCATCATATAGTGGTAACACAGCCCCACCAGGATAGCCAAAAATCATCTCTACATTCTGCGCATTCAGAGCATCAATTAAAAGCTCCGCACCGCTTTTTGTCGTCGTTTCCTTCTCTACTTTGATCATTTTCTTCACCTCTCCTTATCACTCTAAGAAATCATCCGGAAGTTGCAGTACGCCACCAGTGTGAGCTGATGTCACGAGTGCAGCATAGCGAGCCAGATAGCCTTTTTTAATTTTAGGAACAAATTTAGGAATCCCAGCGCGACGAGCCTCTAAAACTTCAGGCGCCACATCGACATTCAGCGTCCGATTCGGCAAGTCAATCACGATCGTATCGCCATCTTCAATCAAGGCAATCGGACCACCAGACGCCGCTTCAGGAGAAATGTGACCAATCGCGATGCCACGTGTTGCACCAGAGAAGCGACCGTCCGTGATTAGCGCCACATCTTTTCCAAGTCCGCGTCCCACGATAGAAGACGTCGGAGCAAGCATTTCCGGCATTCCCGGACCGCCACGAGGACCTTCATAGCGAATCACGACCACATGACCTTCGCGAACCGTATGATTATCAATCGCTTCAACAGCCGCGTCATGCGAATCGAAACAAATCGCTTTTCCGGTAAAGACGGATACCGATGGGTCCACGCCGCCGACTTTGATCGCCGAACCTTTTGGCGCGATATTTCCGAATAGGATGGAGAGACCGCCCGTTTTTGTATACGGATCTTCTTTTGGATGAATCACGTCCGTATTGTTAATTTTCGCATTTTCGACATTTTCACGAATCGTTTTACCAGTCACCGTAATCCGGTCGGGGTGAATCGCATTTCCAAGGTCGACAAGCTCCTTCATAATAGCAGGAACACCGCCAGCCTCGTGGACATCATGCATCGAATACGCAGAGGACGGCGCGATTTTGGAGAGGTAAGGGACACGACTTGCGATTTCATTGATGCGCTCCAAATCGTAATCAATTTCCGCTTCGTTCGCCAAAGCCAAAACGTGTAGCACGGTGTTTGTCGAGCCGCCCATCGCCATATCTAGCGCGAAAGCATCATCAATCGCATCACGCGTAATAATATCGCGAGGACGAATGTCTTTTTTCACAAGATCCATCAAGTGGAACGCCGATTCGCGGATCAACTCACGGCGCGCCTCCGATACAGCAAGCGTCGTTCCATTGAACGGAACCGCCATACCGAGCACTTCCATCAAGCAGTTCATCGAGTTCGCTGTAAACATCCCAGCACACGATCCACACGTCGGACAAGCATTTGCTTCCATATCTAAAAATTCTTCTTGGGACATGCTACCTTCTTTAAAAGCACCAACCGCTTCGAATACAGAAGAAAGCGTCAAGGCTTTACCTGTTGCAGAAAGCCCAGCCTTCATCGGACCACCAGAACAGAAGATTGCCGGCACGTTCGTACGCACAGAGGCAAGCAACATACCAGGCGTAATTTTGTCACAGTTCGGAATATACATAACCCCGTCAAACCAGTGGGCATTGATAACCGTTTCCGCCGCATCCGCGATAACCTCGCGACTCGGAAGGGAATAGCGCATCCCGATATGACCCATCGCAATCCCATCATCGACCCCAATCGTATTAAATTCGAACGGGATACCACCAGCTTCACGAATCGCTTCTTTCGCAATATCCGCGAGCTCACGCAAATGCACATGACCTGGAACGATATCGATGTAAGAGTTACAGATGGCGATAAATGGTTTATCCATATCACCTGGACTTTTGATTTGACCGGTTGCGTGCAGAAGACTCCGGGCTGGAGCTTGTTCGACACCTTTTTTAATTTTATCACTACGCATGAGCATATTCCCCGTTTCTTTATTATAATTGTTGGTCGAAGCTGAATTTTTAGAATATATCAACTAGCATGACCTTTTAAAGCGAAAAATGACATTGATAACGCATCTTGGCAACAAAAAAGCATCCCATTTTTGAGTAAAAAAATGGGATGCTTAGATAAGAATCCCATTTAATGATAAACAGGATCTAAACGACTGCTTGTTTTAAACAGTGTTCCAGACCCTTGCTAGAGTAATAAAATTGTAATGACGTCATTTCGGTTAGATGTTTTCATAAGTCATTAACTCCTCTAAATCAAATTTATCAACAATGAGATACTTCATTCGTATGTAGCCTATGTGAATTCAATAAATATCAATCAATGTAATATTATTATTAATTATAGCTTTTGACGGGGAAATGTCAACCGTTATTTGAAAATTTGTTGCTTTTGGATTTCATTGAAAAACTAGAATACATAGCTAAATCGGTTGGTAGATAATAATGTAAGCGTGTACAATGATAATGAAAAAAGTTTTCAAAAAATTAGTATGTGGTGATAATAACAGGTGACATTCTGCAAAAAGTTTGCGTAATGAGGTAGAATTTGATAATTTTAGAGAGAAGATATATTGAAACGGAAAGTCAGGTATGGACATGGGGAAATTAGAAACGGAACGGTTGCTGTTAGTAGAATACAGTTTGGAATGGATTGAAGCGACGATTGCTGGTGTGGACGAATTGGAGCGCGTATCAGGCTATGAGGTGTCCAGAGACTGGCCTGGCATCGATTTCTTTTTTTACCTACCATATGTATTGGAAAGCGTGAAAAAAGAGCCAGAGATGACGAAATGGACGCACTTAATCGTGTTGAAAGAGGAGAACAAGGTCATCGGAGAAATTGGCGGACAAGGGAAGCCAGAAGAAACAGGGGAAATCGAGTTGGGGTATAGCATTGTGCCGGCGTATCAAAATAATGGCTATGTGACAGAAGCGTTAGGGGAGCTGTTGGTATGGCTGAAACAACAACCAGAAATCAAGCGTATATTTGCTAGAAGCTTCGAGAGTAATCCGCATTCGATTCAAGTTTTGCGCAAGTCCGGATTTTTATATCAGCCGAAATATGATAAAACGGAGCCTCGCGGTAAGATTGTTTTGTGGGAATACCCAATGGATGAGGGGACATCATGATTATTATACCATCAGGAAAGCCAAAGATTTGGGACAAGCAGGAGGACGCGGGACCGGTGACGGCGAGCCAAGCGTATACCGGAAACTTTCATCGTTTATGCCGGACCTATGCTGAAAAATTTGATGGGGATTATCTGGTTTTATCGCCGAAGTATGGTTTTTTAACGCCTGATTCCGTTGTTTTAGGGATGTATGACGTGCGGTTTACTGCGCGAGGTGTGACCGAAGATACGATTTCGTTAGAGGAATTAAAGCAGCAATGGCAAGCACTCGGAATCGAGCAGGAGACAATGGTGATGCTTGGAGGAAAGAAATTCGAACCTTTGTTAGCGGCGATTACAGATGGGAAACAACGATTTTCATTCCCGCTTCACGGAACACGAGGAATTGGCGACATGCAAAAAAGGCTGCGCACAGCGATAAACACCGGCGAGCCTCTTACATTTAACCAATCGTCGAAATAATAAGCAATGCGATACCGATGAGCAGGAACATCACGCCCATATCGGTATTTTTGCGTATGAAAAAATAAATTGTTTGTAAAAAAATGAGAATGGCGAGTGCCAGTACAATCGTGTGGAGCATGTGAAACACTTCCTTACTCTTGAAAAATAGCCTTGATTTTGTCCAGCAGACTGACTTTTCCGGTGGTGTCTTCTGTAATAACCGGCGTTTCGTGGAGATGCGTATCTTCCCGGTTGATTTCGTGGTCTTCCGCTAGAACAAGGCCAATCGGTGTATCGTCGTCTTCGCGTGCCACAATCGAGAATGGCATCTTATGCTTTTCTGCCAACATGATGTAAGAACGCAATATTTCATAGGAAATGGAGCCGTTTAAGAGCAGTTTGGCCTTCGGGTGATCTTTCATTTCCTGTTCTAATTCTTTGGTACAATATTTTTGAAAAACTTCTTGTTTACTCATCTGGATTTCGACACGTTCTCGAAAGGTGCCGAGATACTTTTTGCGTTCGGCAGGATTAATTTCTTTTGCGCCATGGATACCGCGATCGATATAATCGTCAATGCTTTCTGGCATATTGATTCTCCTTTTACTGTGTATTCCTTTTAATTGTAACATGGATTTGTGAAAAAAGGAACAACATTGGGAGAGTGGATGAAGAGAGAAAAAAACTCCAGGTCTGTTTTACTTCACGGGTTGTGGAGGTAAAACAGACCTGGAGTTTTTTCTGGGGTTTGCGTCATGTTCCACGCCTCCGGATCCAGCTTCAAGAGCCAGCCTCTCGGAAATTTCGTGGCCTCCGCAAAAGTCAAAAGAGGACTTTTACTGCGCCCCCTAACAAATTTTTTCGGGTCTAACGGGCTTCTTCAGCATTTCTCTATTCAAACCACTCAAATCCATCCTGTGACACCAATTTATCCGCTTCTTTGGGTCCCATTGTGCCGGATGTGTAGTTCGGGAAGTGTTCTTTTGAATTCGACCAGACTGCGGCTACTTTGTCGATGAAGTTCCATGATAGGGAGACTTCATCCCAATGTGAGAAGTATGTTGCGTCGCCGTTTAGACAGTCTTGAATTAATTTTTCATAGGCTTCTGGTGTGTTCATGCCGTCTGGTGAGGAGTGTGCGTAGTTCAGGTTGACTGGCATGGTCAGCATTCCTTGGCCGGGTTCTTTGACATTCATGTGTAGCGTGATACCTTCGTCTGGTTGAATATGTATCACCAGCACGTTTCCTCCAAGCGATTGGCCTGGACCAAAGAGGTTCATCGGTACGTTTTTGAATTGAATCGCAATTTGCGTTGTTTTCTTCGCAAGACGTTTCCCGGTTCTAATATAAAACGGAACGCCGCTCCAGCGGAAATTATCAATCATGAGTTTCGCTGCGACAAATGTTTCGGTATTAGAATCGGAATCGACATTCTCTGCTTGACGGTAACCGAGCAGTTCTTTGCCGTCTACTGTTCCAGGACCGTATTGCCCGCGTACGAAATATTTGTACACATCGTCGCCTTCAATGACACGCAGAGAACGGAGCGCGCGCACTTTTTCATGGCGAATTTCTTGTGTGGTTAATTTAATCGGTGGCTCCATCGCAAGCAAGGATACGATTTGTAAAATATGATTTTGAACCATATCACGAAGCGCGCCACTTTCTTCATAATAACGCCCGCGATCTTCTACACCAAGCGTTTCACTCAATGTTACTTGGACGTTATCAATATAGCGGTTATTCCAAAGCGATTCAATGATAGAGTTCGCAAAACGAATCACGGAAATATTTTGTATCATTTCTTTGCCTAAGTAATGGTCAATGCGGTAAATCTCGTTTTCATCAAACGCTTGACGCAGTGACTCATTGAGTTCTTGGGCACTTGCTAAATCGCGACCAAATGGCTTTTCAATGATCAAACGGCTAAATCCAGCATTATCGACAAAACCTTCTGACTTTAATCGACTTGCGATAGTTCCAAAGAAATTTGGCGCCATAGCAAGGTAGAATAGGCGATTTCCTTGTAGTTCGTATTTTTTATCGAGTTCATCAGATAAATCTTTCAGCTCGACATACGATTCACGATTGGTTACATCGTGCGATTGGTAGTAGAAATGTGACGCAAATTCTTCTGGATCGAAGCCTTCTTTTTCGATGCCTTTCAATGATTCTACGACTTTTTCACGGAAGAAATCATTGGTCCATGGACGACGAGCTGTACCGATCACTGCGAAATTTTCTTTCAAAAAGCCTTTCGTGAAGAGATGGTATAGCGAAGGGTAAAGTTTGCGATTTGCCAAATCTCCCGTACCGCCAAAAATAGTAATTAAAGCTACTTGTTCTTTCACTTCTGTCATACGTGCTTACCCTCTTTCTTTATTGTGTGGAACATACCTCAGATAAACCGGCGACAAGCGCTCGATTTGCGTAAAGCTGTCAATACAACTTACCTAGAAAAAATGAGCGAGATGTTTTAGCTTTTATTCTGAGAATGAGACAATTAAGATATAATCATAGTCGCCCTCATTATTCCTTACTATTTTAGCCGTTTGATTTCTAATGTGCAACTGATTGAACCGGAAAAGTCGGAAAAGCTTAGCGGTGGGAGTGCCATAAATGGGCTAAATATGGTATGATTAATAGCGGATTAGAGAAAGGATTGTGAGACAAAGATGGAATTGATTTTTCTCGGAACAGGAGCGGGTGTCCCTTCCAAAGGCCGTAACGTAACGGCAATTGCGCTCACGATGCTAAATGAACGAAATAGTATTTGGCTGTTTGATTGTGGGGAAGCAACGCAACATCAGATTTTACGAAGTTCGATTCGATTGAGTAAACTGGAAAAAATTTTTATTACGCATTTGCATGGGGATCATATTTTCGGCTTGCCAGGGCTTCTTAGCAGTCGTTCTTTTCAGGGCGGCGAAACGGAACTTACGATTTACGGACCTGTGGGGATTGCGAATTATATTCGGACGAGTTTAGCGGTGAGTGGCACGCATTTGAAATACCCGCTTGAAATTGTGGAAATTGATAGTGAAGTCGTGTTTGAAGATGCTGATTTTAAAGTTATTTGTCGCGAGTTGGATCACGGCATTTTGAGTTATGGCTACCGGATTGAGGAGGCTGATAAGGCGGGATCGCTTGATGCGGAAGGACTTTCGGCACTTGGTGTGAAGCCAGGACCGATTTTTAAGGAGCTGAAAGAAGGTAAGACGGTGACGCTTGAGAATGGCGAAGTAGTCGATGGAAGCCAGTTTATTGGACCCGCTAAAAAAGGACGGGTTATGGCTATTTTTGGCGACACACGGACGACGGCGAATGAGTTGGTACTCGCGGATCAGGCGGATGTCATCGTGCACGAAGCGACATTTGGTGCTGAAATGGGCGATATGGCTGGAGAGTACATGCATTCTACGACGATAGAAGCTGCCACGCTAGCTAAGAATGCGAATGCAAAACGGCTGATTATCACGCATATTAGTTCGCGTTATAGCCGGGAGGACAATCGCGAATTGGTCTCAGAATGCCAAGCGATTTTTCCTAATACGGAAATGGCGACCGATTTTGCGATATTTGAACTATAAAGGAGTTTGGAGAAGGATGAACGATTTTTTGAAGGGGAAAACGGTGATGATTACAGGTGCATCCAATGGGCTCGGAGCAGAGATGGCACGGCAAGTCGCGGCACAAGGCGCACACACGATTCTGACGGCTCGCCGCACGGAAAAATTGTCAGATTTAGCAACACAGATTCAAGCGGATTATGGTGTTGTTAGCGATTACCACAAAATGGATATGACAGACTTTGAAGAGATAGAAGACGTGATGCAAAAAATCGGCGATACAAAAATCGATGTCCTAGTAAATTGCGCTGGATTTGGGATTTTTGAAGAAGCTGTAAAGACTGATTTTGCGACGGTGGAACGGATGTTTGATACCAATGTACTTGGTTTGATGCGCTTGACGCAACTCGCTTTACCAGACATGTTGGCGCGTAAGTCGGGGCATATTATCAACATCGCCTCCCAAGCTGGCAAAATCGCGACACCAAAATCATCCGCTTATTCCGCAACAAAATTCGCAGTTTTAGGCTATTCCAATGCTTTGCGAATGGAAACCAAGCCATCAGGTATCCACGTAACGACGGTGAACCCTGGGCCGATCGCAACTAGCTTTTTCGACATTGCCGACAAATCGGGCGACTATTTAGACAATGTAGGTTTCTTGGTTCTGAAGCCTGAAAAAGTAGCTGCAAAAATCGTGGCAATTATGGGGAAACCAAAGCGTGAAATAAATCTACCGTTTTTGATGAACCTTATTTCGCGAATGTACCAGGTCATGCCACGCGTCATCGAATTTTTCGGTAAAGGCGCATTTGAGAAAAAATAAAAAAGGGAGGCTACTTAAAACAGACTGTAGAAAAACTGCTTCACGTGATTTTCCGCAAAATATCAGCGTGTCGACAAACGCTCATTTTCGTCGTTAAAAGCTCTGTTCCAGTGCTCACATACCTTAGTATGCTCCGCGCTGGTACTCGCTTTTGCCTAGAAACTAAGCATTTGTCGACACGCTGTACTTAAAAAATAGTCTCTTTTTTGCTGTGTAATTTTTGTTCAAAATTTAACCGAATCCAGCTTGCATTATTTAAGAGGAGAGAGTATAATTAAATGGAGAACAAACGTTCGTTTTTGGAAGGTGATGAGTGAAGTGGATAAGACGCGTAAAATTATTCATATTGATATGGATGCTTTTTTTGCTTCGGTAGAGGAGCGAGACCATCCGGAATATCGTGGAAAGGCACTTATCATTGGTGGAGACCCAAATAAACGAGGTGTCGTCTCCACATGTTCATATGAAGCTAGGAAATTCGGTGTCCATTCTGCGATGCCGACAAAGCAAGCATATAAACTATGTCCACACGGCATCTTCATCCATGGAAATATGGAACATTACCGAGAAGTATCCGCACAAATCCGTGAAATATTTCATCGTTATACAGATTTAGTGGAGCCAATGTCTTTAGATGAGGCTTATTTAGACGTTACCGAAAACAAAAAAGGAATCAAATCCGCAATGAAGATAGCCCTGGAGATCCAACATGCGATCTATCACGAACTCGGTTTGACCGCATCAGCAGGCGTTTCATACAATAAATTCATCGCCAAAATTGCATCAGATTTTAAGAAGCCAGCAGGGATGACCGTCGTATTACCAGAGGAAGCAGAAGCCTTTTTAGAGAGTCTACCAGTTACGAAATTCCACGGTGTTGGGAAAGTCACAGCCGAGAAACTACATCGATTAGGTATCCATTCTGGCGCGGATTTAAAAGCATGGGAGGAGTGGGATTTAATTCGGGAGCTGAATAAACAAGGCTATCGCTTGTATCGAGCAGTGAGAGGCTTATCAGATTCTAAAGTAAACCCACATCGCGAGAGAAAGTCTGTTGGCCGAGAAACTACATTTGCTAACAATATTTTCGATGAACGAGAGATGCAAGAGATGTTGCTTTTATTCTCACAGAAAATAGAAAGTTCACTGGAACGCATTGGCAAGCACGGTAAGACAGTGGTTTTAAAGCTACGATACAGTGATTTTAGTACCATTACTAGGAGGTTATCATTAATGGAATATACACGAGATGCACGGGTTATTTATGATGCTGGGGCCAGTTTATTACGCGATGTATATAGTGGAGAAGAGAGCGTTCGCTTAGTTGGCCTGACGGTAACGAACCTGAAACCGTTGCACTTTGAAAATTTGAAACTAGAAGGATTTTAAAGAAAAATCTTGTTTATTATGGCATATCATTGTTATACTTAAGTTCGATAATGATTGTTGGGAGTTGTTAGTTAATGAAAAGGGAGTCAGGGAGAATTAGACCAATCAGGCGGGAAGACATACAAGGAATGCATGTCTGGGAGCTTGATGAAGAAATTGCCATGGCAAGCGGTATTACGAAACCACGATCTTTAGAGGTTTTTCAAACGATGTATGAGAAATATTTTTTTAACGTCAACCAATCGTTACAACTATACAGTATTGTTTTAGATGGAAGAGTCATTGGGCGTGCCGAACTAGGCTTAATTGACCGAGAAAATGGCCAGGCAGCTTTTGGTATCGTTATTGGGGAACGATCAAGTTGGGGAAAAGGTTACGGAAAAGAAGCTATCTTAGAGTTGTTGGACGTGGCTTTCAATGCATTACATTTACATAAGGTTTATTGTGAAGTATATACATTTAACGAGCGATCATTAAATATGATGCACTCGCTAGGTTTCCATCAAGATGGGATATTACGGGAGCATGAATTTTTTCACGAGGCTTATCATGACTTAGCTGTTTTTAGTATGCTGGAGGCTGAATTCAGAACGGCTTTTGAAAAAAATAGCAAATAAGAAAGGTGCAGTTTCTGTGGATATGACCAACAGGTACTGCACCTTTCTTCGTAGATAAAGATTATTTCATTTCTAGTAAGCGATCTTTTAATTCTTGTTCCATAGTTACAAGTTCTTTTTCTGCAACGGCGCGTTTTGCACGGCCTTCTTGTTGAATCTTCAAGGTTTCTTGTAGCGTTTCGATGAGGCTTGATTGCGTTTCTTTTAGTGTTTCGATATCAACAATACCCCTTTCGTTTTCGCGCGCTGTTTCAATAGCATTTGTTTTTAGCATATCGGCATTGCGTTTTAGAAGCTCGTTTGTGGTTTCCGATACTTGGCGTTGCGCTTCTGCCGCTTGTTGTTGACGTAGTAAGGTAAGCGCGATGGCGACTTGGTTTTTCCATAATGGGATAGCTGTCATAATCGATGACTGAATCTTCTCAGCTAAAACCTGATTCGTGTTTTGAATAAGACGAATTTGTGGTGCTTGCTGAATAGTGATTTGACGGCTAAGTTTCAAGTCATGCACACGTTTTTCCAGGCGATCTGCGAATTGTGTGAGATCATTTACTTCTTGGAAATCCATTTGATCACCGGATTGTTCTGCTTTTTTGCGAAGTTCAGGAAGAAGCTTCGTATTGATTTCTTCTTGTTTTAATTCACCAGCTGCGATATAAATATTTAACGCCTGGAAGTAGTCTTTATTCTTATCGTAGAGTTGTTCTAAGAAGGAATTGTCTTCCATTAAACGTTTTTTGGCATGTTCTAATTTCAGGGCGATACGATCGATCTGTGTGCCCATTTTTTGATATTTGGATGTGATCTCGTTGATGGATTGTTTCACACGGGAGAACATTTTTGTGAAAACGTTCTTGTTGCGTGCGGCAAGTTCATCTGGATCGGCTTCTTGCAGGCGGAACATCAAGTCACTGATGATTTCGCCGATTGGACCAACGTCTTGCTTTTGAACTTGGTTGAGCATCGAGTGGGAGAAGTCATGTAGCTTTGCTTGTGCTGGTGCGCCGTATCCGAGGATAGCCGCTTGATTTCCAGGCTCGATTTGTTTGGCAAGTTCCACTGCTTGGCGACGGTTCGCTTCTGGAAGCATGTCAACCAAGCGGGGAGCTTTGTCTGTTTCGTTGTTCACGATTTCTTGTACGGTTTGTGAGCCGTTTGTGCCGAATGGATCGGCGAGTAAATCATCTAATGTCTTGTTGAAATTAGCATCGATAACCTCTGCTTTCGGTTGTTCATATGTTGGTGTTTCTGTTGTTTTTAATTCAGGTTCGTTTGGCTTTTGGTTCTCGGTCATTTGGGTGTTCTCCTTTCAAATTTCTTTTCCTGTTTGGAGATGGAATTCTTTGCAACTTCTAGCTCGAAATCAAGGCTCGATACGTCCTTGTTAAGCAGTGCAAAGAGGTCTTTCTCGATAACGCGACCTAAATCATTCAAAAGGGCACGAGTGTCAGAAAGTGTTTGGTAAATCTTCTTGTCCTTCACAGGTTGGCTGTTTAGGAAAGCGTATTTTTCTGTTAGCTCTACCAAAGAGTCCAAGTGGGAGAAAAAGAAATCCTCTGCATCATAAAAGCGTTTTGGTTCTTCTTTCACAATACCGTAGATGCGTTTTGTAAGTAAGAGTGTTTTGTCGCGTTCCTGGAATGTAAAAAGATTACGGTGAGCGGACGTGATTTTTTGGAGACGCAGTATTTTAGCTCGCGATTCTTCTAAGTTTGTGCGAATGTATTTGTATTCTTTTTTTGTAAGCCCAGTCTGTATGGCATGTGCTTTGTCTCCCGCTTTTGCAGAAAAGAAGAACAGGACGGCGGCCACGACAAGTGTTACGACACTAATAAGTAACCAGTTGTTCACAAAGATGTTTGCCAAGATGCCGAACAAAATGAGTGTTAAAACGATTGAGCCAGTGAAGGCCATAAATTTTTTGAAAACTACCATGTCTATCTTCTCCTTAGGCTTCCTTATTTTTTTAAGGATTAAGTATTTGTGAAAATTTTTTAG
This sequence comes from Listeria sp. SHR_NRA_18, assembly GCF_003856515.1. Classification (NCBI taxonomy): domain Bacteria; kingdom Bacillati; phylum Bacillota; class Bacilli; order Caryophanales; family Listeriaceae; genus Listeria; species Listeria sp. SHR_NRA_18. Next base: position 752,290 of record NZ_QPKR01000001.1, on the reverse strand, counting down.
AAAATCATCTGAAAAGGCTAACCTGATTTGAGTATATCATACCATATTGGAGGAAAAGATGTTATCAGTCGTGCGATGTAAATTCCCCTCAGACTTGATTATGGTATAATGATAAAAAAGACTTAGAAATGGAGTGGTGGCATGGATTCGTTAGAGGAAAAAACGGTGAAGCGTGAGACGATTTTTGATGGGAAAATTATTAAATTAGTAGTGGATGATGTGGTGTTGCCAAACGGTGCAACGAGTAAGCGTGAAATCGTGAAGCACCCTGGTGCGGTGGCGGTTGTTGCGATTACGCCTGAAAACAAAATGGTGATGGTGGAACAATATCGGAAACCGCTCGAGAAGGCAATTGTCGAGATTCCTGCTGGTAAAATTGAACCAGATGAGGCTCCGGAATTGACGGCTGGGCGCGAGCTGGAGGAGGAAACGGGATACAAAACGGATGATTTGAAGCATCTTGTGTCTTTTTATACATCGCCTGGTTTCGCGGATGAGTTACTACATATTTATCTTGCGGGAGATTTGAAGAAGCAAGCAAACCCGCTTCAGGCAGATGAGGACGAGTTCGTGAATATTGTGGAAGTAAGTTTGGATGAGGCGTTACAATTAATAGAAGAAAAGGTTATTTGTGATGCTAAAACGGTATACGCTGTGCAATATTGGCAGTTGCTTGAGGCGACTAAATAATTCAGAGAGGAAGTAGATGAAGATGACTGCTGTTTTTCTGCATTTTACAGGAAATTGTCGTGAGGCTTTGGATTACTATGCGGGAATTTTTGAAGTCGAGCCAAAGGAGATAGTGACATATGGTGAGGCGCCGTCGAATCCGAATACTAGCGGAAATAAAGATGGGAACGCTGATAAAATTATGTACAGTGAAATCGATGTCAGGGGTTTGCGCGTGATGATGTCGGATATGCCGGACGGTATTCCAGCGACTCTAGGTGATAATGTTAGTATTGTTGTGGAAAGCGATGATTTGGAAGACTTAAAAGCGATTTTTGCCAAGTTTGAAAAAGGCAGTAAGATTTATATGCCACTTGAAGAAACGTTTTGGAGTAAGGGCTATGCCATGATTGCTGACAAATTTGGGACGCAGTGGCACTTTAGTTATCGTGATGTTTTGACGAAATAAGAAAATGGATTAGCGTATCGGATGGCTTTCTGGTGCGCTTTTTTTGATGTGGATGGTTATTGATTGACTAGGTGGTCAGGCGGGAGTATAATCGCATTGACTAGATGGTCAATTGTGAATTGGAGGGGTCAAAAATGAAAGCGATAGAGACGAATGAATTGACGAAGTTCTATCATAAGAAACGGGCGATTGAAGGTGTGAATTTGTCAGTGGAAGAGGGGGAATTGTTTGGGTTTATTGGGCCAAATGGTGCTGGTAAATCGACGACAATCAAGCTGTTGCTGAATTTCATTTATGCTTCGAAAGGCCATGCGACGATACTTGGCAAGGATATTGTGAAAAATTCGGCGGAAATTAAGAAGATGGTCGGGTACGTGCCGAGCGAGGTGCGTTATTATCCGCAAATGACGGCGAATGATATTATTGGATTCGCGGCGAAGTTTCATCATATTGATCAGGCGCAGACGCAGATGAAGCGTTATTATGAGATGTTTGATATTGATCCGCATAAGCGTTTTGGGGATATGTCACTTGGAAATAAAAAGAAGGTTGCGATTGTGGCCGGGCTTATTACGAAGCCGAAGTTGCTAATTTTAGATGAGCCTACGAATGGGTTGGATCCTTTGATGCAGCATCACTTATTTAAAGAGATGACGCGCCAAAATCAAGAGGACGGCATGACAATCTTTTTGTCGAGTCATAATTTGCGGGAGATTCAGGAGTATAGTACGCGAGCTGCTTTTATTCGTGAGGGTGAAATTGTAGCGCTGGAAAATATTGCGGATCAGGAAATGTCGGGGAAAGTGATTATTTTGAAAGGGGATCGGTTGCCGGTGACGGAGCTTGTCAATGCTGGCGCTAAAGTTGTGGAAACGACGGAAACGAGTGCGAGATTGACGTTTGATGGTAATGTGCAAGCGGTTTTGCCGATTCTTGCAGCGGAGGGAATTAAGGATTTGTCGATCACTAATCAAGAGTTGGAAGATAAATTCATGACGCTTTATGAAGGAGGGAAGGCAAAATGACTATTTTAAAGATTGAATGGAAAACGCATATTAAGAGTTTGCTCGTTTGGTCGGGGGTTGTGGCGCTAGTGCTCGGTATGTTCATGGCGTTCTTTCCTAGTATGCAGTCAAGCGGGATGCAAGAATTAGTGAACACGAAAATGAATGCTTTACCGAAAGAAATGATGAATGTTTTGCATATTAGTTCGATGGCGGATTTAACAAAAATTGATGCGTACTTTGCGTATGTGTTTCAGTATATTTTTATTGCAGCGTGTGTATATGCAGCTATGATTGGGGCGCAGGCGTTGGTGAAGGAAGAGACGGATGGGACGATTGAGTTTTTGTATGCGCAACCGATTACTCGTTCGGAGTTAGTAGCTTGGAAAATGGTCGGGAACGCGATTTCATTTATTGCTTTTTGGGCTATCACGTTTGTTGTTTCAACGGTATTGGTTGTTTTCTTGAAGCAGGACGGGGCGAATACGGGGGATTTGGTGCAGTCGCTGGTGCGGGTTTTCTCAAATGAGTTACTGGTGGCCTTGTTGTTTATGAGTGCTGGGTTCTGTTTTTCAGCGATTGTTCATTCGGCAAAACAGGCGACACCGGTGGCATTGGGCCTCGTTTTTCTGACTTATATTTTAGGGATTCTTGCTGGTTTGAACGATAAGGTGGACTTCTTTAAATATTTCTCGCCGATCAATTTTGCGATTCCGTCTGATATGATCAAAGCTTCGATGGAGAGTGTGAATGTGTGGATTAGCGTGATTTCGATAGTTGTGTTCGTCGTGCTGACTTTCGTATTGTACCGGAAAAAGGATTTGAGGGTGTGATGGAGGATAAACGGGATAAAATTTTGAAGGTCGCGGTGGAGGAATTCGCGGATCATGGGTATAAGGCGGCTAGTACGAATCGGATTTCAGAGGTTGCTGGTGTTTCGAAGGGGTTGATTTTCCATTATTTTGGCTCCAAAGAAAAATTGTATACCGCAGCGGTGACGTATTCGGTGGATTTAGCGATGCAGGAAGTACCGATTGGGGAGATTCCGACGGAGAACTTTATGGAAGGTGCGATTTGGTCGACGAAGCAGAAGTTGCATTTTAGCAAGAATTATCCGGCTGCGTTTAAGTTGATTATGCAGTCTTACGCGAATCCTCCGGCGGCGCTTGCGGAGCGGTTACATGCTTATTATACGGAGATGTTGCAAATGCAAGATGTGTATATGAATCAGATTTTTGAGCGGGTGACATTGCGTGCGGATGTTGTTTTGGAGGATGCCCATGATGTGATTCGTGCTTTGTTCGATTATACAATTAAAATAGCGACGGATTATATTAGGGAAAACCCGAATGCGACGATGCAGGAAATGCAACCGCTTGTGGATAAATTTATGCATATGATGGCTATTGTGGAGCGTGGCATGATTCAAAAAACATGAATAAATGGGAAAACAAGCCTAGATTTTGTGATTTAGGTTTGTTTTTTTGTAAATTGGAAAATTTTTCAGTTGTTTCGCTTGCTTTTTTATGATACAACATAATTGTAATGCAAATGTAGTTACTACACAGGAGAAGGGGAAAGATGATGGACGATATAGCTGTTGTGACAAAAGAACAGATTATTGCCGAATTACAACAATTGGCGCAGGAACAGGGGCGTGTGCCGAGGCGTAGCATGTACAATCATTTTGAAAAAGCACGACAATTATTTGGTTCATGGCCGGATGCATTAAAAGCAGCGGGTTTGGAGAATGAGCCGAAACGTTTTTACAAGGAGGATTATTTGATTGCAGAGGTTAAGCGAATTTCGCAGGAGTTGGGACGTCCGCCGATTAGTGGACCGCATGAGTTCCCGCTTTATATGTCTGTGATGGAGTATTATGATTCTTGGGAAGCCTTTCTTGAGCGAGCTGGTTTGACGAAGTTTGCGGGGGAAGAGGAAGGTAAAGAAGTGAAGGAAAAATTGATTCGCGACATTTTGGAAATGGAACGAATTATGCGGAGATTTCCGACGATGAGCGAATTCGAGGATTACCGATTGGTGCGTTATTATTTTGGTAGTTGGAAGAATTTCAAGGTGGCTTGTGAGGAGAAGAAGCAAGGCGTTTCTTGAAAATAGATAAAGTAAGGCCAGCATCTGAGCGTATAGGATGCTGGCTTTTTGGTATGTTAAACTTCGGTAAAGCTTTCGTGATGTGTGCTGACCATGGCGACTTCTTCGGCAGCTGGATCTAGAAAGTTTTTAGCGCTGTTGATGGCGATAGGGCCTTCGTGTAAGCCAGCCGCGATGATGCGCATTTTGCGTGGGTAGGTGCAGATATCACCACATGCATAAATGCCGGGGACGCTCGTTTCCATTTGTTGATTGACTAGGATGCCGTATTCGGATGTGTCGAATCCCCAGTCGAGCATGGAGCCGAGATTTACTTTTACACCGTGGTTCACAATGATGGCATCGGTGTCAATTTTTGTTGTATTGCCGTTTTTATTACAGTGAATCACGCAGTTTTTGAGATGGGTTGAATCGCCTTGTAGCGCTGTTATTTCGTGGTTGACATGGACGCAAATAGAGGAATCATGCATTTCTTTGACGCGTTCTTCGTGTCCTTTAAAATTCTCGCCGCGATAGACGAGATGGACTTCTTTTGCGATGGGTTCTAGCGCCTGTGCCCAGTCAATAGCGGCATTGCCTCCACCTGAAACAACGACGGTTTTATGTTGGAAACTGGCTAGGTTTTTGATGTCATAGAAGAGGCTGCTGGCAAATGTTTCGCTACCGGATACTTCTAAAGGGTGGACTTCATACGTGCCACTTCCTGCTGCGATAATGACGGTTTTGCTGTGATGCTTGTTGCCATTTTCTGCGGTTAGTTGGAAGGTGCCGTCTGCTAGTCGATTGAGTTCTGTGATACGCTCGCCGCACACGATGGTAGGCTGGAACGTTTTTGCTTGGTCATGTAAGTTTTTCACAAGTTGTTGTCCTTCGATGGCTGGAATACCGCCGATGTCTCGGATGATTTTTTCTGGGTAGAAGTAGCGAATCTTACCGCCAACTGCTGGCTCGGCGTCGATGATTTTCGTTTTTAGGGAACGCAAACCGCTATAAAAAGTTGTGAACAAGCCAACTGGTCCTGCTCCGATAATCGTTACGTCATACAAGTTTGACAACGACTTCACCTGCTAACTTGGTTGCGACTTGTCTAATTTCACAGGCTTGACACGTTTCGTATGGTAAACATAGTGGAACGCCAGTACGTGGGTCGAGCATAATATCGGCCTTAATGCCAAAAACGTCTTCTAGTGTTTGCTCGGTCATCACGTCGACTGGTGAGCCTTCGGAAATGACTTGGCCAGAGCGAATAGCAATCATATGATCAGCGAAGCGCGAGGCGTGATTTAAATCATGAACGACCATGACAATCGTGCGGTTTTCTTGCAGATTTAACTGTTTTAACAACATCAAGACTTCCAGCTGGTGAGTCATATCAAGAAATGTCGTTGGTTCATCTAAGAATAAAATATCGGTTTCTTGTGCTAGCGCCATCGCAATCCAAGCGCGTTGTCGTTGTCCGCCAGATAAACTATCAATGGGGCGGTCAGCGAAATCGTTTAGACTCGTCACACGAAGAGCCCATTGGATCATGTCGCGATCCTTGACAGACATCGATTTAAAACCGCTTTGATGAGGAGATCTGCCGTAGGAAACGAGTTCGGTCACGGTCAGACCATCAGGCGCCGTTGGGTTTTGTGGCAGAATCGCTAGTTGTTTCGCGATTTCTTTTGTGGATTGGCGGTGAATTGCTTTTCCATCTAAGAAAACGTTGCCTTTAGAAGGTTTCATCAGGCGGGACATTGTTTTTAGAATGGTAGATTTACCCGAGCCGTTAGCGCCAACTAGTGCCGTAATCTTGCCTTTGGGTATTTCGATATTTAAAGCGTCTACGATAACACGCTTGTCGTAGGCGATTTGTAAGCCGTCTGTCTTTAAATTGTTCATTTATACATCGCTCCTTAGTTTCGCGATTGATAATCATTCTCATGACTAGTATAGAATCTTTTGGAGAAAGTTGCAATAGCTAAGCGTTATTATTCGTATTTTTTTTGCGCTAGAGCCATTTTTAGTCTTGCTTTTTAGGAATCGTCTTGCTATAATTTCTTTTGAGATTGATAATCATTATCAATTGAAAAGGAGGAGTAACGTGAAGAAAATCGTATTTTTAATGTTGACTGCTGTTATGGCGGTTGTTTTAGTTGGGTGTGGTAGTGATGAAGCGGCGGAGGGAAAATCGGAGACGCATGCGTACAAGATGCCAAACGGGAAAACAGTAGAGATCCCGAATAATCCGAAAAAAATCGTTGTGACGGAGTATATGGGATCGCTCTCAGCTTTAGGTATTAAACCGATTGGTGCTACATCGTTTGTATTGAAAAATCCTTATTTGAATCCTTATAAAAAAGGGGTGGAAGATATCGGTGACCCGGCTTCTGTTGAAAAAGTGGCGGAACTACAACCAGATTTAATCATTGTATCGGGTGAGGATCAGTTTAATCAGATGAAGAAAATTGCGCCGACGATTTTAATACCGTACAATACATACAAAAGCGTGCAGGATGAATTAACGGCGATTGCTGAAATTGTTGGGAAAGAACAGGAAGCAAAAGATTGGCTCGCTGATTTTGATAAGAAAGCCGCGAAAGCACGGGAGAAAATAAAAGGTGTGGTAGCTCCAAATGCGACGGTCGGGTTATATGAAGGCGATGATAAAAATTTCTATGTTTTTGGAGATAATTGGGGTCGGGGTGGACAAGTTCTTTATAACGCATTACAATTAAAGGCGCCTAAGAAAATTCAAGATGAGGTCATTGATGGCGATGGCTATAAACAGATTTCGCTAGAAGTGCTACCTGATTTTGCGGCAGATTATATGTTTGTGACACGATTTAAGCATGGGGATACTCGCAATGGGGCGCTTGATGGGATAGAAGCATCGAGCATTTGGAAAGACTTGCCGGCGTATAAGGCAAATCATATTTTTACGATGGATTTTGATGAAATGTATAACTACGATCCGATTGCGGTAGAGGGGCAAATGGATTTGATTGTGAATAAAATCGTGAATAGTAATAAATAAAAGCTAGAAGTAACGACGGTTCAGGCGGAGTGCAGGAATTAGTTGGAAAGCTGGATACTGCATTTTCCCGCATCGAACCAATACATATTATGAGGGGATCAGGGTACGATGAAAACAAAGGAACTTTCCCAATTAAAAACGCGACCAGCAATGGCTACTGTGATTTTGACGGCTGGCGTTGCGCTACTTATCGTTTCTGCTTTTATTGGTATTGCTGTGGGTGCGGCGGATATCGATATAGCGACGGTTTGGGACGCGTTGTTTCATTACAATAAAAGTTTAACGACACATCAAATTATTTGGGAGTTGCGCATTCCTCGTGTGCTTGCGGATATGATGGTCGGTGCAGCATTTGCAGTGGCAGGTGCAGTAATGCAAGGCATGACGCGAAACCCGCTCGCTGATAGTGGGTTGCTTGGTCTCAATGCTGGATCAGCGTTTATGATTGCCGTGTGTTTCGCATTTTTACCTGGTCTTAGCTATAATTATTTGATTTTCTTTTCGTTCCTTGGTGCTGCGCTTGGCTGCGTCCTTGTTTTTGGCGTGAGTGCGCTTGTGAAAGGAGGCTTATCTCCAACGCGGTTAGTTTTGGCAGGTGCAGCGGTAGCTTCTTTGTTGACGGCATTAAGTGAAGGAATCGCGATTTATTTTAAGCTGAGTCAAGATTTGGCTTTTTGGTTTGCAGGTGGTGTCGCAGGCGTGAAATGGTCGCAAATCGCAGTGGTCTGGCCGTGGCTTATCGGTGCGCTGATTGCGGCGATGTTGCTCAGTAAGGCGGTAACAATTCTGAGCCTTGGTGATGACATTGCGATTGGACTCGGACAAAATACGACGCGGACAAAATTACTATCGATGCTTGTTGTGCTGATTTTGGCGGGGCTTGCGGTTTCGGTCGTTGGTCCAGTTGGTTTTATCGGCTTGATCGTGCCGCATTTGGTTCGTTATATGGTCGGTGTGGATTATCGCTGGATTATTCCGTGCTCGGCTATTGTTGGTGCGCTTTTGACGCTGTATGCGGACATTGGTGCGCGGATGGTGAACCCGCCGTATGAGACACCGATTAGTGTTATTTTTGCCCTTATTGGTGTACCTTTCTTCCTTTATGTGGCGCGTAAAGAAAGGAGGAGTCTGTGATGATGGGAACGACAACGGAACAAAAAGTCACGCGAAAACGCTGGCTAATCTTGATTCTACTCGCGATTTTACTTGTGGGCACATTCGTTTACAGTGTCAACGCAGGTTTCTCAAAAATTCCATTTCTAGATGTTATCAAAACTTTATTTGGACAAGGCTCGCCGCAAGATACATTGATTATTTCGCAGTTCCGGTTACCGCGTATTATCGTGGCAGTGCTCGTTGGCGCGGGGCTTGCGATTTCAGGCGCACTATTACAAGCAGTTTCGCAAAATAGTTTGGCGGATCCGGGGATATTGGGAATAAACAATGGTGCAGGGCTTGCAGTTATGCTCTATATTTCATATTTCCCGTCGACATTAGATGTACCTGTTATGTTTATGCCTTTCGTTGGCTTTACAGGCGCGATTCTAACAGCTTTTGTCGTATATGGCTTATCCTACAGCCGCCAAGAAGGGTTGCTGCCGAATCGCCTCGTACTAACAGGTGTAGCGGTTTCAGCCGCAGTCGCAGCGCTGATGACACTCTTAACCATTCGCCTTGACCCTGAAAATTATCAAATTGTGGCGGAATGGCTTGCGGGAAACATTTGGGCCAGTAACTGGCAATACGTTTTCGCACTAATTCCGTGGCTTATCGTTTTGGTTGGTGTGGCGATGTTCAAAATAAAAACCCTCGACATTCTAGGATTTGGTGATCAAGTAGCAACTGGGCTAGGCGTCAAAACGGAAAAAGAAAAAGTCATCCTACTCCTTGTTGCTGTAGCTTTAGCAGCGGCTTGCGTTTCTGTCAGTGGTGGTATTGCTTTTATCGGCTTAATCGGTCCTCACATTGCACGGAGGCTCGTTGGTAGTGGACATAAATGGGTCCTGCCGATTTCGGCGCTCGTTGGTGCGTTACTGCTTCTTGTTGCGGACACAATTGGACGGATTATTGTGCAACCATCAGAAATTTTTGCAGGTATCGTGGTTGCGGTAATTGGAGCACCATACTTCTTATACTTATTAGCGAGAACTAAATGATAATGATTATAAAAAAGATAAATATCCTCCTTGTAATTGATAATCTGGATAGACTTTTCAAAACTTTTATGCTATCTTTAAATAGATATAAAAACCACTTACTCCAATTGTTTTAGTGAGTTAAAGGATGAGTAAGTAGACTTGATTTTTATTTAGAATTATTATAAACTACTAATTGAGAATGATTGTTTGTTCCCGAGGGAGGGCATAAAATGGAAGGCCGTATTCAGCGGATTAAATCACAATTGCATGAAGCAAGTTATAAATTAACGCCACAAAGGGAAGCAACCGTACGCATTTTATTAGAAAATGAGAAGGACCATCTGAGCGCAGAGGACGTTTATTTACGTGTCAAAGATATTTCACCGGACATTGGATTAGCGACGGTTTATCGCACGCTGGAACTTTTGACGGAGTTACGCGTGGTCGACAAAATTAATTTTGGAGACGGCGTGGCGCGCTATGATCTTCGTAAAGAAGGCGCAAAGCACTTCCACCACCATCTAGTATGTCTGGAATGTGGATCTGTTGAGGAAATTCAAGAGGATTTGCTGGATGACGTGGAGAAAATTGTCGAGCAGAAATGGGATTTCCTTGTGAAGGATCACCGTCTAACGTTTCAAGGCATCTGTACGGTGTGCAAAAGCAACATCAAAAAAGCCGAATAAATCAACCAGCGGACCGACAAACGCTCATCTCCGTCGTTAAAAGCTGTGCTCCGATGCTCATGTACTTTAGTACATTTCGCTTTGTTGAGGCACTTTGAAGTAAAGCGAATTAGAGCCTCAATATGCAGTAGAAAGAAGTGAGACTGCCGTCCTTTAAGCGCTTTTTCCTAGGATCTGAGCATTTGTCGGCCCGCTGGGGTTCAGTGGTGGAGGTAAAGAGCTTTGCTGGACATTTGTTAATTTATTTCGCTTTTGGTATACTGGTGGGACAGTGACAATGTACAAGGATTTAGTAATTGTGGCACGTCGATTTGAGGAGATTACGTATGGATGATTTGATACTTGATTTTTTACATTTTTTGCAGGTGGAGAAGGGTTTGTCGGCGAATACGTTGGTTGCTTATGAACGGGATTTGCGTTTTTTTGCGCGTTATTTGGAGGAAGAACAGGGGGCGCTAGCGATTCGCGACGTAGAACGGATACATATTGTGAGCTTTATGGCTTATGCTAAATTAGAGGAGAAATCACCGAGAACGATTGCGCGCTACATTGCCTCATTGCGTTCTTTTTTTCATTTTCTGTTGCATGAAAAACTGGCGGACCGGGATCCGATGATTCAAATCGAGACACCGAAACAGGCGCAGGCATTGCCCAAAATTCTGAATCTGAACGATGTGGAAAAATTGCTGGAGGCGCCGAATGGGGCAAATCCGCTTGGCATGCGAGATCAAGCGATGTTGGAAGTTTTGTATGCGACGGGGCTTCGGGTGACGGAGTTGGTGCACCTTCAGATGGACGATTTGCATTTGCAGATGGGCTTTATTCAGACGATTGGAAAAGGGGATAAGGAGCGTATTATTCCGCTTGGAAAAACGGCAACCACGGTTTTGGAGCGTTATTTGGAGTTTGGCCGACCGAAATTGCGACGGGTGTCAGAGCGCAATGACTTTGTGTTTTTGAACCATCATGGACGCGGTATGACACGGCAAGGTTTTTGGAAAAATCTGAAGCAGATTGCGGCGAAGGCTGGGATTGATAAGCCGATTACACCGCATACATTGCGGCATTCGTTTGCGACGCATCTACTGGAAAACGGGGCGGATTTACGTTCTGTGCAGGAGTTGTTGGGTCATGCGGATATTTCAACGACGCAGATTTATACACATGTTACAAAAGCGCGTTTAAAAGATGTTTACAAGCAATACCATCCGCGTGCATAAGGTTGGATAATGAAAAAGGAGCGATTTTGAAAATGAATTATACAAAGGTTATGGAAGCGGTCAAAAAAATCAAGGAAACCTATAGCGGGAAGCCGAGAATCGGACTTATTTTAGGATCAGGGCTAGGCGTTTTGGCGGACGAAATTACAGAGCCGACCGTGATGAAATATAAGGATGTGCCGCATTTTCCAGTTTCGACCGTAGAGGGGCACGCTGGGCAGTTTGTTTTTGGTAAGTTAGAGCATCAAGAAGTAGTGGCGATGCAGGGTAGGTTCCATTTTTACGAAGGGTATTCGATGCAAGATGTGACGTTCCCTGTGCGCGTTATGAAGGAACTGGGCGTTGAGATATTAATTGTAACAAATGCGGCGGGTGGCGTGAATGAGTTGTTCCATGCAGGTGATTTGATGCTGATTTCGGATCATATCAACTTCACGGGAACGAGCCCACTTATCGGGCAAAACGATGAGCATTTCGGACCGCGTTTCCCAGATATGTCGGACGCGTACCGTTTAGATTTACGGAAACAAGCGCGTCTGTTGGCACAGGATTTGGAAATAGAAGTTCGCGAAGGTGTTTACGCAGGATTTACTGGGCCAACGTATGAAACGCCAGCGGAAATTCGGATGATGCGTACGCTTGGCGCGGATGCTGTCGGTATGTCGACTGTTTCGGAGGTCATTGTTGCGAATCATTGTGGCCTGCGTTGCCTCGGTATTTCTTGCATCACGAACATGGCTGCAGGAATTTTGGATCAGCCGCTGAGTCACGAAGAGGTTATTGAAACGACGGAACATGTGAAAGAAACGTTCTTGACGTACGTGAAGGCGCTCGTTGGAAATGTGAAATAAAAATAAGAACGGAGTCTGGTGCAACACTTACGAATTGGGCATCAGGCTCCTTTTTGGTAGTACATAAAGCTTAAAAAAATTGGGAAACATAATATTGGCTATTGTTCTGCGACGTGCTTGTATGCTACTATATAAAAGAACTTTTATACATTCTTTGTGCATTAGAAAATGCGAAGAATGGTGTAATTAATTTAGCAAAGGTGGGATTGACGTGGCGTTTGAATCATTTGGGACTATGCGAGTGAATGAAGTTGGACATCTAGAAATTGGAGGGGTGGACACTTTGAAGCTGGCGCAAAAATATGGCACACCGCTTTATGTATACGACGTTGCGTTGATCAAAGAGCGTGCTCGTGGTTTTAAGAAAACGTTTGAGGAGCTTGGTGTGAAGGCGCAGGTTGCTTATGCGAGTAAAGCTTTTTCGGCGATTGCGATTTATCAATTGATGCAGGAAGAAGGTCTGTCGTTGGACGTTGTTTCGGGCGGCGAATTATATACGGCGATGCAAGCTGGATTCCCAGCGGAGCGGATTCATTTTCATGGCAATAATAAAACAAGACATGAGATGGAAATGGCGATTGAGTACGGTATTGGTTGTATCGTGATTGATAATTTTTATGAGATTGAACTGCTCGCGGAAATTTTGCGTGAAAAAGAGGCTTCTGTGTCTGTTTTGATTCGTGTAACGCCTGGTATTGAGGCGCATACGCATGATTATATTTTGACTGGGCAAGATGATTCTAAATTTGGATTTGGTTTGACGAATGGTCAGGCGGAGGATGCGATTAAGCGCGTGTTGGCCATCGATGATTTCCGATTAATTGGGCTGCATTGCCATATTGGGTCGCAAATTTTTGAGACGACTGGTTTCAAATTGGCGGCGCATCGGATTATGGAGCAGTTAGTTATTTGGCGTGATGCACTAGGTTTTCATGCGGAGGTGCTCAATCTCGGTGGTGGTTTTGGGGTGCGTTATACGGCGGATGATCAACCGTTGCCACCATCTCAGTATGTGCGCGAAATTATTGCGGATGTGCGTGAGGTTGCGATGGCGAACAATTTGGATATGCCGGAGATTTGGATTGAGCCTGGTCGCTCGCTCGTTGGTGAGGCTGGCACGACGTTTTATACGATTGGTTCGCGCAAAGAGGTGCCAGAGATTCGTAGCTATGTGGCTGTGGATGGCGGGATGTCAGACAATATTCGACCTTCTTTATATGAGGCGAAATATGATGCTGTTATCGCGGAACGTCCGTTAGAAGAGCCGGCTGAGACGGTATCGATTGCTGGAAAATGTTGTGAGTCTGGCGATATGCTGATTTGGGATCTACCACTTCCAAAATCGGATGCTGGTGAGGTTTTGGCAGTATTTTGTACAGGGGCTTATGGATATTCGATGGCGAACAATTACAATCGGATTCCTCGTGCTGCGGTTGTTTTCGTAGAGAATGGAGAAGATAAACTGGTTGTTGCGCGAGAAACTTACGAAAATCTGGTACAACTGGATTTACCGCTCCATTAAGGTGGGTTTTCTATGACAGGAATTAATTTTAAAGTAGAGGCTTTTGAAGGGCCACTCGATTTGCTTCTGCAACTGATTCAACAGCTGGAAATCGATATTTATGATATTCCAATGGCGGATATTACGGATCAATATTTGGAATACATCCACTTGATGAAAGAGATGGAACTCGATGTGGCTAGCGAATATCTTGTGATGGCGGCGACACTTTTAGCGATTAAAAGTAAAATGTTACTGCCAAAGCAAGAGCTTGAGGTGGATTTTGAGTTCGATGATTCTGTCGATCCGCGTGATGAATTAGTCGAGAAATTGATGGAATATAAGCGTTTTAAAGAAGCTGCGAAACAATTGAAAGAAAAAGAGTTGGAGCGCAATTTTTATTTTGGGAAGGCGCCAATGGATTTGGGGGAATACGATACGTCTGGCAAACAGGCGAATTTAGACGTGTCGCTCAATGATATGCTAGGGGCTTTCCACAAGATGCTTCGCCGGAAAAAATTGAGTCAGCCACTTCATACGCGTATTACGAAGCAAGAAATTTCGATTGACCAACGGATGAATGATGTGATGGACCGGATTGAGGCTACGCGCGGTCGGGTTGTGTTTGAAGATTTATTTGATGCGGCGACAAAAGATGACCTGATTGTGACTTTTTTGGCTGTGTTGGAACTGATGAAACGTCGCCAAATTAGTGTGGAGCAGTCGGGGAGTTTTGCGGCGCTATATGTTTTTAGTAGAGGTGAAGAAGAGCTGTGAGTAAAAAATTAGGAATCCTTGAGAGCTTGCTATTTGCGGCGGGGGATGAAGGTCTGAGCACGAAGCAACTGACAGAGGTCATGGAAATCAGTCATATTGAAGCGCTGAATTTGTTGGAGACGCTCAGTGATAACTATGCAAAATCGGCAGAACGTGGTATTGTTCTGTTAGAGCTCGCAGGGACGTTTCAATTAGCGACGAAAAAAGAGCATGCGACTTATTTGCGAAAATTAGTCGAAGTACCTGGTAACACAACGCTCTCTCAGGCATCGCTTGAAACGCTAGCTATCGTTGCTTATCGCCAGCCAATTACGCGGATGGAGATTGATGATATCCGTGGTGTGAAAACGGATGGTCCGATTCATACGCTAATTGCGAAGGGTTTGATAATGGATAAAGGTCGCGTAGAAGGTGCTGGTCGTGCTAAACTGTATGTAACGACATCCGAATTTTTGGATTGCTTCGGCTTGAATAAATTAGAGGATTTACCATCGATGGACAACATAGATTCTGAGGAAATGATTCAAGATGAGATGGACTTATTTTTCGATCGTTTTGGTGGGAAATAGGATAGATGGAATAATAATTAGTGAATAGCTAAAAAGAGGTGCAAGATGGAACGGTTACAAAAAGTAATTGCGAATGCAGGAATCACGTCGCGTAGGAAAGCCGAAGTGATGATTGAAGAAGGAAAAGTGAAGGTCAACGGAAAAGTGGTTCGAGAGTTAGGTCTTAAGGTTGGCAACTCGGATAAAATCGAGGTAAACGGCATTGAGCTAACGCAAGAAGTGAAACGCTATTTTCTATTGTACAAGCCGCGTAGCGTGATGTCCGCTGTGTCGGATGATAAGAAACGTCGCGTTGTGTCTGACTTTTTCGTGGACATTCCAGAACGGTTATATCCGGTTGGGCGTCTTGATTATGACACTTCTGGTTTACTACTCATGACGAATGATGGCGATTTTGCCAATCAATTAATGCATCCAAAATATGAAGTTGAAAAGAAATACATCGCGCGCGTGAAAGGGATTCCGTCCAAAGAAGCCCTGCGCAAATTAGAAAATGGCGTCATGATCGAAGGCCGCAAAACGGCAAAAGCGAAAGTCCGTCTGCAAACTTTTGATAAGAAAAAGGAAAAAGCTATCATCGAGATTATCATTCATGAAGGGCGCAATCGCCAAGTCCGCAAGATGTTTGACACGATTGGACATCCAGTTCAGAAGTTATCACGCGAAGCCTATGCTTTCCTTGATTTAAAGGGATTGAATGCTGGCGAACGAAGAGAATTGACCCATCATGAAGTGAAGAGATTAAAAGCGTTGACACAGTTTGGTGATAAGAAATAGTGAGTCAAATGAATAGCTTAGAGTTCAGGGGAAATATAACTGCAGTAGAGAATAACAGATAATATTACTTTTTCAATGAAGATCTAGGGAATGTGTGTCTATATCCCTAGTTTTTTGTTGCCGTTTTATTGAAAGTATTCATTATTTTTCACAAACAAAGGCTTAAAAATAGCTAAAATAAAAAAAAGCATGTATAATTTGTCCAAGATAGTAGCTTTCTTTTTTTAATTTGGGGTTGTCTGTGCTATAGTAAAGTTGTGAACAAAATGACAATAAAAAGGTACGAAAGACTAGGGAATATGAATACATACCGAAATAAGTTTCCTTTTTTAGAGAAACGAGTAAGGGGATGATTACCTATGAGTGAGCAAGTTAAAATTCTCGTTGTGGATGACGAAGACCGGATCAGGCGTTTACTTAAGATGTATCTTGAACGTGAGAATTATAAAATTGAAGAAGCTAGTGATGGAGATCAAGCGTTACAGCTCGCAATTGATAATAGTTATGATGTCATTTTGCTTGATTTGATGATGCCAGGAAAAGACGGCATTGAGGTTTGTCGTGAATTGCGTGAATATAAAGCTACTCCGGTTGTTATGTTGACAGCGAAAGGCGAGGAAGCAAATCGCGTGCAAGGATTTGAGGTCGGCGCAGACGATTATATCGTGAAACCGTTTAGCCCACGCGAAGTTGTCCTACGTGTCAAAGCTGTTCTAAGACGCGCGCAACAACATAGCCAACCTGTTGCAACGAGCGTACCAGGTGATATTATTACTTTCCCACACTTAAAAATTGATAATGAGGCGCACCGAGTTATTGTGGAAGGCCAAGAAATCAATTTGACACCGAAAGAGTATGATTTATTATATTACTTAGCGAAATCGCCAGACAAAGTGTTTGATCGGGAATCGCTACTAAAAGAAGTTTGGCGTTATGAATTTTTCGGGGATTTGCGTACAATCGACACGCACGTAAAACGTCTCCGCGAGAAATTATTCGATGTTTCAGAGGAAGCAGCTAAAATGATTGTGACCGTTTGGGGCTTAGGCTACAAGTTTGAAGTGACAGAAACAGAGTAAAATAGTCCATATAGAAATAGATAGGTTAACAATGCCTATCTATTTCTTGATATTACTACATAAAACAGCAAGCAACGGGGTGCTTGAAATTCGGATTAAAGGGCTGGTGACAATGAGATTTTGGCATAGTATCGTTGGAAAAATATGGGGAACGATTATTCTTCTACTAACGGGAGTTCTAGTGGCAACCGGATTTTTTATTGCGATCGTTTATGGAGACCAGAATACAGAACAGATAACAGGCGGCATTGAGGCGACGACAGAGCATATTGGAAATTTAATTGAAGAGGGGACGGATACAGAAACGCTTTCATCTGCTTTTCAATTATTGGATAAGTCGACAGGTGTCATCGTCGAACAGAATGGGAAAGTGGTGGCTTCTAAACAGACATCGATGCATCTGGATAGTGGAGCGTATTCGCATTTATTCGCAGACAATAAAATGAATGACCATTTAGCTGAGGGGAAATTTATCCTGGAGCAATATAATTTCTACGGTGAAAGTAATGGTGAATCGGTACATATGGGGGCCCAGCGTTTTAAGACGTTAGACGGTCATATTAATACGGTTTATGTGTATAGGTCGTATGATGATATTTTGAGATTGACAGGTCAAGTGACGAAAACGTTGCTCATATCTGGGATTGTGGCAATTTTAGTGACGTCTGTCTTGTCGTTTATTTTATCGTCGCGTATGGCTTATCCGCTCAGGGAGATGAAGAAGGTCGCGATTGCGGTCTCGAAGGGGAATTTTGATAATCGGGTGCCGACGTATACGCACGATGAGATTGGAGATTTGGGGATTGCGTTTAATAAGATGGCGCAGCAACTGAAATACAATATTAGTGCGCTGAGGCAGGAGAAGGAGCAGTTGTCCAATATTTTAGTTGGGATGGCGGATGGTGTTATTAAATTTAACATCGATAAGACGATTATTTTGAGTAACCCGCCGGCGGAACAGTTTTTGCATGATTGGTTCTTTTCGATGGAAAACGAGGACAAAGTGCTGATCCCGCCAAACTTGGATTTAATGCTGACGAATATTTTAGAGACACGTGAGGAGCAGGTTGGGGAAATTGTGTTTGGAGACCAGACTTATGTCGCAATTTTGACGTTGCTTTATAATGGGGACGACATTCGGAGTATCGTAACGGTAATCCGGGATATGACGGAGGAGAAGCGCCTGGAGAAGATGAAGACGGATTTTGTGAACAATGTGTCGCATGAGCTGCGGACGCCGATTTCGATGCTTCAAGGATACAGTGAGGCGATTATTGATGGTGTGGCGCAGACGGATGAAGAGGTGCGTGAATTTGCGCAAATTATTTATGATGAGTCGCTGCGCATTGGCCGCCTTGTGAATGATATGTTGGATTTAGCGCGGATGGAAGCTGGTTTTGAGCAGTTGGATAAACAGCGCTTGCAGGTAGAGCCGTTCTTAGATAAAGTGGTCTCCAATTTTGAAGTGTTGGCGAAGGACAATAATGTGAAATTGCAGTTGGTGATGGATGATCATGATTTGGAGTATACATTTGACCCAGATCGAATGGAGCAGGTATTGGTGAATTTGATCATGAATGCGATTCGCCATACGGGGCGAGAGGACTACGAGGGTGTTGTGGAAGTGCATGAAACGGCGGATTTCCACTCAGATGAGCTCGTGATTAAAATTATTGATAACGGAAGCGGTATTCCAGAGGCCGATATTCCTTTCTTGTTTGAGCGTTTTTATAAAGCGGACAAAGCACGAACGCGCGGGAAAACGGGTACGGGTATAGGTTTATCGATTGTAAAAAATATCGTCGAAGCGCATAATGGTAAAATAACGGTGGAGAGTCATCTAGGCATTGGTTCGACATTTATTGTCACGTTGCCGCTTTCCACAGATATATAAAGGAGTTTGATGAAATTGACAGAACGCATGCAAAAATTTTGTAAAGATTCATTGGTAATTAAGACAAGTCGGGTATTTCCATCCGATACGAATAATCATAATACGCTTTTCGGTGGGCGTCTGATGACCTATATTGACGATACAGCATCTATCAGCGCTTCCCGTCATTGTCGGACGGGGATTGTGACAGCTTCGACGGATTCGGTCGATTTCTTGCAACCTATCAAAAATGATCACTCGGTATGTTTAGAGTCTTACGTGGCTTCAACGGGACGCTCGTCGATGGAAATTTTCGTGAAAGTGATTGCGGAAAACTTGAAAAATGGCGATCGTTATTTGGCGGCGACGTCATTTCTAACGTTTGTCGCGATTGATGATAATGGCAAAACAGTTGAGGTTCCAACCGTTGTCGCGCAATCGGATGAGGAGAAAATGATTAGCCGTGACGCGCAAGAGCGTAGTTTGGCAAGGAAGAAGCGTCTGACGCAGAGTCGGGAACTTGCGGCTTCCCTTTCGACCGAAATTCCTTGGGGATAAGCAAGTGGTTTTGCATGATGGCACGGCTTATGGTACAATAACGAACGTAATACAATAAAATATAGTTCATCTTCGGGGCAGGGTGTAATTCCCGACCGGTGGTTAAAGTCCACGAACTGTTTCTTTTTGAGATGGTTGATTTGGTGTAATTCCAAAACCGACAGTATAGTCTGGATGGGAGGAGATGTTGGTTCGCTTACTTTTTGGCGCACTTACTTGAAAAATTGGCTAGTTATGGTCTTTTTGGATGGGACGTTTTTGAGCTACGGTTTTTTTAGCGTGGTTTTCTGGAGTCTTATTTGAATGTACTATGCTTGTTTGGAATTTCACATACCATCCCTCGATTGCATTTTCGAAGGGATTTTTTTCGTGTTCGTGTGGTTATTAATAAAGGGAAACCGCAGATTCTTAGGATGAACATCTAAGGAGAAGTGATTTTGATGAAGAAGTATTCTTTAAAGGCGTTTGTAAGTATTGCAGTATTGGGAGCGGTGGCGTTTGTCATCATGCTGATTCAGTTTCCACTATTGCCAAGTGCACCATTTTTAAAATTGGATTTCAGTGATATTCCTGCTATTATTGGCGGTTTATTATTTGGGCCGCTCGCGATTGTGTTGATTGAGTTTGTGAAGAATGTGTTGGAGTATTTAGTGACGGGGAGTTTTGTTGGGGTTCCAATTGGGGAATTAGCGAATTTCTTATCTGGTATTTGTTTCGTGCTACCAATTTACTATGTTTTCCGCTATACACGCTCGACGAAAGCGATGATTTTAGGTGCTGGGATTGGGACGGTGACAATGACGGTCATGATGTCGTTGTTTAATTACTTTATCTTATTACCGTTTTATATCACGGTCGGTGGTTTGCCTGCAGGAACGAATATTGCAGCGCTTGTTACGACGGCGATTGTACCGTTTAACTTGCTAAAAGGTGTCGTTGTAGGAGCGGTATTCATCCTTGTTTACGGTAGAATGCGATCGTGGATTTTGAAAAATACGATTGTAAAATTAAGAGTGAAGAAAGATAAAAAGCACCACGGCGTTGTGTAATGCTTTTTGAGATAATTAGGGTTCAAATTTTAGCGGGTCGCCTTGAAATGGGTGGTCCGCTATTTTTATGGAGAGCGATGGGCAGGCTTGTTCGGCGTCGGTGGCGTCGTTTTCGAGCTGCGCGGGGATAGGGGTATTGCCGCTATTGTGATCGAGTGTGTTGTAGGCTAGGCCTTCGTCGTTGTAGTCGAAAATAGCGGGAGCGTGGACGGAACAGGCGCCGCACGCGATGCATGTAGACTGGTCGACGATGGTATATTTCATGTTTTTTGACACCTCCTGATTTTTAGTTGGGAAACGCTTCTCCTTGTTATTATAGAACCATTTGGAGAAAGTGTCTAATAAGGGGTTAAAAAACTTTTTTGGCAAATAGGGATGTCGAACAAATGTTTTCGTGTTAGAATAGATGAAAAGAACGGGAAGGGGCTGGTTGGGATGGATGAATTAGATCATTATTTGTTGGCGATTATTGCATCATTTCCATTGAAACGAAAACCAGCTTTTTTGTTTGCGGTTGCGACGGGGAAACGGACGGGGCAGGCGGTGCAGGATTCGCATTTATTTGAAGTGACGCCTTTATTTGGCTGTGTGCCGACGCTAAGACAGGTGAGTTTTGACGCGAGGTTGCAGCGGATGCAGGAGGACGGTTTGCTCGAGATAACGGAAGATGGTGTTGGGTTAGTGACGGAAATCGAGACGCCTTTTAGGATGCGTTTTCCGTATATAGATGGGTTTTTGTATCAGAATCGGACGGGGCCTTTTTTTGAAAGATTGCTGTTGGCGATACAGGTTTTTAGTAATTTTAAACATGAGCAGAAGCATTATTTGCCGATTGTTCGGGATGAGGCGGCGCAGTGGGCGGTGAAACGTTGGCTGGCTGATCATTTGGTAGGCGATACAAAAGAGGCTGTGCGCGGGCGTTTTTATGCGGAATTGGAGCAGTGGTTAGAGCAGGTGGATGGTGCGCTTTATGTGCCGCGTTTTTCTGGTGGGGATTACATCGGCAAAACGGCGCTTCAAGTGGCTTCAGAACTAGGCGTGACACCTTGGCAGTATTATTTTGCATGGTTGAATGGTTTACATTGCTTGTTTGGTCGGTTGGTGTTGGATTTTCCGCTTTTAAATGGGCTAATGCCGGATGCAGCGCAAGGATTGACGAGTTCGGCTCGGAAAACGTGGCAATTGGCGGAACAAGGTGTTTTGTTTGAGAATATGGCGGGGATTAGGCATTTGAAGGAGAGTACGATTCAAGATCATATTGTGGAAATTGCGGCGACGATTCCGGGATTCAATGTGGGCTCTTGGGTGGATAGCGCGATGATTACGGCGATGTCACAGCAGCCATGGCGATCGTTAAAGGATATTAAGCAGGCTTTTCCAGCATTGGATTATTTTCAAATTAGAGTAGCGCTGATTGCTAGAAGGAGTGGCGTCATATGCAGTTAGAGCAGGAATTAGAGCGTTTTTTAGGGTTTCGTGATTTTAGAGTAGGTCAGCGTGAAGTGGTGGCGCATGTGCTAGATGGGAAAGATTGTTTTGCGATGCTGCCGACGGGGACTGGAAAAACGGTATGTTATCAGTTGTCGGGGTATTTGCTAGATGGCACGGTGCTTATTGTGTCGCCGCTTTTGTCATTGATGCAAGACCAAGTGGAGCGGATGCGGGCCAATGGCGAAAAACGTGTGGTGGCGCTGAACAGTTTTTTGAGTTTGCAGGAGAAACAGCATGCGCTCGAGGATTTATCGGCGTATAAATTTATTTTTGTTTCCCCAGAAATGTTGGCTAACAGGCAGATTCGGATGGCGATTCAGCGTTTAACGATTGGACTTTTTGTGGTTGATGAGGCGCATTGTATTTCGCAGTGGGGGCATGATTTCAGACCGGATTATTTGGAGCTTGGCGCTGTTAGAGAGGAACTTGGCTCTCCGGTGACGCTCGTTTTGACGGCAACAGCGACGAAAAAAGTACGCGCGGATATTAAAAATCAGTTGCGCTTGTCGGCGTGTATGGATGTGATTCATTCTGTGGATCGACCGAATATCGCGTTGGATGTGCAAAAGTTGGATTCGAGGCTTGAGAAACAGGCGCAGCTTTTGAAGTTAACTGGTTCGTTGAAAGGGCCTGGTATTGTTTATTTTTCTAGTAAGAAATTGGCGGAGCGTTATGCGTTTGAGATTGCGGAACAGCATGGATTGCGTACGGCTTTTTATCACGGAGATATGAGCGGTGAGGATCGTGTGACAATTCAGCAGCAGTTTATTCAGAATCAGCTACACCTTATTTGTGCGACAAGTGCGTTTGGAATGGGCATCGATAAAGGGGATATTCGTTATGTGATTCATTTTCATATGCCGGGGGATTTGGAGGCGTATTTGCAGGAGATTGGTCGCGCTGGGCGAGATGGTGCGCCGAGTATTGCGATTTTGTTGTACGCGGACGGGGATGAGGCGATTCAATTGCAATTGCAGGATCGTGATTTGCCGGAAGAAGAGTTGGTGCATCTGAGTCCTGCTTTAACGGAGCAGTTGCCAATAACGGAGCGGCGCTTTCTGGAGTTTTATCGGGAACTGGGTTTAACGCCCAACCAAATCAAGGAAAAAATCCAGTTTCGTAAGCGTTGGAAACGAGAAAATCTCTATACCTTTTTGAATTTTATAAAAGGAATTACGTGTCGGCGCCAGTTTGTTCGTTATTATTTTGAGGAAGAAGCGAAACAGGAGGCAGTTTCCGATTGTTGCGATGTTTGTGGTGTGGATTACGCGGATTTTGAGGGGGAGAATGAAACGATTGAGCAGCAGCAGGACTGGCAGAAATATTTGGAATACTTATTGAAATGAGGGCAACGTATGGCCAATGCGGTAGAAACGATGAAAAATATGTCCAAAAAAGAAATAACGCGCGTTTTTTTATTGCAAAATGGGTTGTTAATTTTACTCGGAATTGGTATTATTTTTATCAGTACTGGTATTTTAAATTGGATGGGGCAATTGCGCTTTGATTGGGTTTCTGTTTTCCTAGGCGTCGCTTTGGCGTGTGTGTTTGGGGGACTTAATGCTTGGTTGGATCGCTTGTTGCCAGAACGCTTAACGGATGATGGTGGGCTGAATCGGCTTATTTTTCGGAACCGGAAACCGCTAGATATATTTTTGCTTTGTTGTTTGATTGGCGTGACGGAGGAATTTATTTTTCGTGGTATTATCCAAGTTTATTTCGGTTTTTGGGCGAGTATGATTTTGTTCGTGCTTGTGCATTTTCGCTATTTAAATAAAGGATATTTGTTGTTCAATGTTATAATAACTAGTATAATTATTGCAGGACTATTTCAATTCAGTAATCAGAATTTAATTGCCGTAATAATGTTTCATATCGTATTCAATTTTATTGGTGCACTAGATATGAGAAATAGATATCAGAATGAAGGAGGGGTCGCGCGTGGTTAAGAAAGAAGACGAACACATGGGAAAAGACGATCAAGAATTTAAACAATTAGGTGACGAGTACGATGATGATTATATTGATTCGATCCCATCACGTTCCCAAAGCAGACGTGCTAATAAATCAAAAAAAGCTATTTTCCGCTATCCAATATTGAATTTATTAATTATTTTCTTTTTGCTCATCCCGATTGTGTGTTTAGGTGTGTATTTGTTCGTGCTTAATTTTGGCTCCAATAGTGATGACAAAGTGACGACGGAGAATGCCCAAACGGAGACAACGAAGACGAAAGAAGTCAATATCTCGAGCAATGAAGAAAAAATAAAAGAAGCCAAAGAAAAGGCGGCCGCAGAGGCAAAAGCGAAAGAAGAAGCGGATAAGAAGGCAGCGCTTGAGAAACAACAGGCAGAAGAGGCTAAGAAGAAGGAAGAAGAAGCACAGAAAGCCGCCGCTACAAAAGCGGAGCAAGATCGCATTGCCGCTGCGAAAGCAGAAGAAACGCGTAAACAACAAGAAGAAGCCGAAGCTGCTGCTGCGAAAAAAGCAGAGCAAGATCGTCTAGCAGCTGAAGCAAGGCAAAAAGAAAAGGATGCCGAAGAGAAAGCTGCAAATGAGGCCGCATCGTCTCACACGGTTGCTGCTGGGGATACCCTTTACAAAATTGCGCGTCAAGCTTACGGTAATACAAACGTGGCCGCGAATGTCGCAAAAATTAAGCAAGCGAATGGCATAACGAATGATAACGTGCCGATTGGAACAGTGCTTAAGATTCCACAATAAGCATGTGAAAAAAATAAGAAGAATCGAGAATGACAGTGAACCGTTTTTCTCGATTTTTTTCTGGGAAGCAAGGTGTGTTTTTTGGCAAAAGTAGCTTTGATTACGACTGGTGGAACGATTGCTAGTACGAAGACGGAGTCGGGACGTTTGGCCTCAGGAGAGCTTTCGGGGCAAGAATTGGCGGAGCTTTGTGAACTACCGGCAGAGATTCAGGTTGAGATTTTTTCGACGTTTCAGTTGCCATCGATGCATATTTCGTTTCAAGATTTGTTGTCGCTAAAAGACTTGGTGATGCAAATTTTCGAGGATGATACATACGACGGGATTGTTGTGACGCACGGCACGGATTCGCTGGAGGAGACGGCTTATTTTCTGGATTTGGCGATTAGTGATGCGCGACCGGTTGTCGTGACGGGATCGCAGCGGGCGCCTGGTGAAGCTGGGTCAGATGCGTATATTAATATTCGGCATGCGATTTATACGGCGAGCGTGAAAGAATTGCGGGATACTGGGACGGTTGTTGTTTTTAATGAGCGTATTTTTGCAGCGCGTTATGTCAAGAAAGTGCACGCGTCCAATATTCAAGGATTCGGTGCATTCGGATTTGGCTATTTAGGCATCATCGATAACGATCAAGTTTTTCTATATCAGAAGCCTGTGGAGCATGAATCTTACCTTATTAAACGCGCGATGCCCTCGATTTACATCGTGAAATGCTATTTGGAAGCGGATGGATTGTTCATTGATGCCGCACGTGAAGCTGGCGCGGATGGAATCGTGTTGGAAGGCGTGGGGCGTGGTCAAGTGGCGCCTAGGATGATGCCAGCAATTGAGCGTGCGTTAGCTGCAGAAATTCCAATCGTTATTTCAACAAGCGCGGAAGAAGGCAATGTTTACACGACTTATGATTACGAAGGCAGCACGTACGATCTCTATAAAAAAGGAGTCATTCTTGGAAAAGATTATGATAGCAAAAAGGCACGCATGAAATTAGCAGTTTTAATCGCTGCGGAAGAAGAAATTTGCCAAACTAATTTCAGATAAGACGAAGGAGTCGAACCATAAAATGAGTAAAAAGATTTGTATCGCGATTGATGGACCTGCTGCTGCGGGAAAAAGTACGGTGGCAAAAATTGTCGCGAAGGAATTGCAGTATATTTACATCGACACAGGCGCCATGTACCGCGCTGTAACGTATGCTGCGATTTCGCAAAAAGTGGCCTTGAATGATGAAGCGGCGCTAGGGAACATGTTGCAGGAGACATCGATTCGCTTTGAGCCGGGGGAAGTACAGCAAGTATTTATTGGTGGAGAAAACGTGACGGAAGTGATCCGTTCGTTGGAAGTAACGGCGAACGTATCCGAAGTGGCGGCACATCCTGTTGTTCGAGAAGAGCTGCAAAAGCGGCAACAAGTTTTCGCGGCGGAAGGCGGGATTGTGATGGACGGTCGTGATATCGGTACAGCCGTGTTACCACATGCGGAGCTGAAAATATTCTTACTAGCGAGCGTAGATGAGCGCGCAGAGCGTCGTTATAAAGAGAATGTCTCCAAAGGGTTCCCGAGCAATTTGGAGCAATTAAAAAAAGAGATAGAAGAGCGCGATCATCTTGATTATACGAGAGAACATTCGCCATTACAGAAGGCAGAAGACGCGATTGAGCTAGATACGACATCAATGACAATTGCGGAAGTAGCAACAGCAATTCACCAATTAGCGGAAGAAAAAATCACCGAGTAAGTCTATACATTTTCTGCGGAAGTCTAGATATACAGTTTATTTTTATTTTTAGTAAGAAAAATCACGTGAATTCGACCTAAAAAACTTGACAAATGAACGTATTTGTAGGAAGTTAGTAGAGAGAGAATTTATCTCGTTAACAGGATTTTTGAAAACCCATTTTAGATTGAAGTCGTATTCATGCTTATTTCATCGCTTTTTTGCGCTTACTTATTTTTGAAACAGTCAATCTTGGGGAATCCTAGCTTACGATAAACGTTTTTAGAGGAGGGCTATGCATGTCTGAAGAATTAAATGATGTAGAAGTTAGAAATTTTGAAGAAGGCGACAAAGTCACTGGTACTGTTACTAGTGTAGAGGATAAACAGGTTTACGTTGGTATTCCTGATTCCAAACTAGATGGTGTTGTCCCAATCAGTGAATTATCTAATGTTCATATTGAGCAAGCATCTGATGTGGCGAGTGTTGGCGATACGTTAGACTTAATCGTTTTGAAAGTAGAAGACGATGTGTTGGTATTATCAAAACGTAAAGTAGACGCGCTTCAATCTGTCGATGATATTAAAGCAAAATTCGAATCCGGTGAAGTATTCGAAGCAGTCGTGAATGATGTTGTCAAAGGCGGCTTAGTAGTAGATCTTGGCGTGCGTGCGTTCGTGCCAGCATCCCTTGTAGAAGACCATTTTGTAGAAGATTTTGCGTCGTATAAAGACCAAACTTTGACGTTTAAAGTGGTAGAATTTGAGCCAGAGAATAACCGTGTGATTTTATCGCATCGTGCTGTTGTCGAAGCTGAGAAATCAGGTAAGAAACAAGAACGCTTGAATGAAATTAAAGAAGGCGATGTTGTCGAAGGTACGGTTCAACGCTTGACTAGCTTCGGCGCTTTCGTTGATATGAGCGGCATTGACGGTTTGGTTCACATTTCCCAAATCTCATACCAACATATCGCGGCACCATCTGATGTTTTAGAAGAAGGACAAACAGTGACTGTAAAAGTTATCGGTGTCGATCCAGCAAACGAACGCATCTCTTTATCTATTAAAGAAACACAACCAGGCCCTTGGGATGATATCTCTGAAAAAGCGCCAGTTGGTTCTGTTCTAAAAGGTAAAGTAGCGCGTCTTGTGACATTCGGTGCCTTCGTGGAAATTTTCCCTGGTGTCGAAGGATTAGTCCATATTTCTCAAATTTCGCATCAACATATTGGTACACCTCAAGAAGTATTAAAAGAGGGCCAAGAAATTGAAGTGAAAGTGCTAGATGTGAATGAGGCAGACAAACGCTTGTCACTTAGCATTAAAGAGTTGACAGAAGCGCCTGCTGAGGTTGCTGATTATGAGTTGCCAGAAGAAAACACTGGATTCCAACTTGGAGATTTAATCGGTGACAAATTAAAGAATCTAAAGACAACAGACGATAAATAAGCGATAAAGTGTTAACTTTCGGATTGTAGAAAAACGGCTTGACATGATTTTCTACCAAACCTCAGCGTGTCGAGAAATACCTAGTTTCTAGGCAAAGGCGAGTACCGAAGCGGAACATACTTTGGTATGTGAGCAGCGGAACGGAGCTTTTAACGACGAAAATGGGTGTTTCTCGACACGCTGAAAGTTTTTTATCCGCTAGGGCGGGAAGCTCGTATCACGTATTGTTTACGTGTTACGAGCTCCCCGCTTTTTATTTGTGAAATTTAAGTTGATACTAGGCGTGTTTACTGTTAAACTAAAGAAAGTCTGAAGTAATTTAAAGAAAAAGAAGGTGAAATAATGGTTAAACCAGTAGTAGCAATTGTCGGTCGTCCGAATGTCGGCAAATCCACTATTTTCAACCGCATCGTTGGCGAACGTGTCTCGATTGTGGAGGATATTCCAGGTGTCACGCGGGACCGGATTTATAATTCGGCTGATTGGCTTGGACGTGATTTTAATATTATTGATACAGGTGGAATCGATTTAGGAGACGAGCCATTCTTAGCGCAAATCAAGGCGCAGGCAGAGATCGCGATTGATGAAGCAGACGTTATCATTTTTATTACGAATGGTCGTGAAGGCGTAACAGATGCCGATGAACAAGTGGCCAAAATTTTATACAGATCTAAAAAACCGATTGTTTTAGCGATTAATAAAGTCGATAATCCAGAGATGCGTGATCAGATTTATGATTTCTATTCGCTTGGATTCGGCGAGCCATTCCCAATTTCGGGATCGCATGGCTTGGGGCTTGGAGATTTACTTGATGAAGTATTTAAGAAATTCCCAGAACGTGAGGAAGAAGAATACGATGAGAATGTTATCAAATTCTCTCTAATCGGCCGTCCGAATGTTGGTAAATCCTCCATTTTGAACGCTTTATTAGGTGAGCAACGCGTCATTGTTTCGGATGTTGCTGGAACGACGCGTGATGCGATTGATACGCCTTATGAATTTGAAGGGCAAGAGTACGTGATGATTGATACGGCGGGGATGCGTAAACGCGGAAAAGTCTATGAATCAACGGAAAAATATAGCGTACTACGTGCGATGCGAGCGATTGAACGAAGCGATGTTGTTTTAGTTGTGCTAAATGCGGAAGAAGGCATTCGTGAGCAAGATAAGCGAATTGCGGGCTATGCACACGAAGCAGGGCGCGGTATTTTAGTCGTCGTGAATAAATGGGATGCTATCGAAAAAGACGAGAAAACAATGAACGCGTTTATTCAAGATATTCGCGAGCAGTTCTTGTTCTTATCTTACGCACCGATTGTTTTCGTGTCAGCGGTAACGAAACAACGCTTGACCAACCTATTCCCAATGATTAACGACATCAGTAACAACCATTCTTTACGCGTACAATCAAGTCTATTGAACGATGTAATCATGGATGCCGTTGCGATGAACCCGTCACCAATGGATAAAGGTAAACGACTTAAAATCTACTATACGACGCAAGTTGCGGTTAGACCACCAACATTTGTAGTCTTTGTAAACGAACCAGAAATGATGCATTTCTCTTACGAACGATTCCTAGAAAACCGAATTCGCGAAGCCTTCCCGTTTGATGGCACGCCAATTCGCTTAATAGCACGCCAAAGAAAGTAACTAGTGTAGAGCATACACTATGTAAATCGGCGGCAAGCGCTCGCATTCAGGAGATTCGGCGGACTTCCGGTTCTCACGTACACCAGTACGCTCCGCTTCCGGCTTCCGCCGAATCTCCTGAATACAAACGCTTTCGCTCGATTTGTATAAAGCGAAGTGTAGCTCCTACTTGATCAATGTAAAGGAGTGACGGTTTAATGACGAAAAAACAAAAGATTGCTGTTCTTGGTGCTGGAAGTTGGGGCACTGGGTTGGCGCTAGTTTTGATTGAAAATGGGCATGATGTTGTTATTTGGGGAAATCACGCAGAAGTGGTTGAGGAACTGAATACAAAGCATACCAATCAACATTATCTTCCTGATATGACGCTTTCGCCGAAGATGCGGGCAACGCTCGTATTGGAGGAAGCCCTAGCTGGCGCAGAGATGGTCGTTATTGCGATTCCGACGAGCGCTATGAGGATTGTTTGTAGTCAACTAAATGATGCCTTAAAAGAACCGACATTGCTTGTACACGTGAGTAAAGGTATCGAGCCTGATACGAACTTACGGATGACGCAAGTAATTGAGGAAGAAATTGCACCTGAGAAACGTTCTGCACTCATTGTTTTATCTGGACCTAGCCACGCCGAAGAAGTTGTCCGTCATCATCCGACGACACTTTGCGCGAGTTGTAAAGATTTAGCAGCAGCAGAAATTGTGCAGGATGCCTTTTTAAACAACAATTTGCGGATTTATACGAATGAAGACGTGATTGGTGCTGAAATCGGAGGTGCTTTGAAAAATATTATCGCACTTGGCGCTGGAATCACAGATGGCCTTGGTTACGGCGATAATGCTAAAGCGGCTCTCATGACGCGCGGTATGGCTGAAATTACGCGACTTGGCGTAACGGCTGGTGCTGATCCACAGACATTTTATGGACTGACCGGAATTGGCGATTTGATTGTTACGTGTACGAGCGTGCATTCGAGAAACTGGCGCGCAGGGAATATGCTTGGTAAAGGTGAGAGCTTAGAACGCGTGCTCGAAAATATGGGAATGGTCGTGGAAGGCGTACGCACAGCCAAAGCCGTTCACCAATGGGCGAAAAAGCTTGATATTGACATGCCAATCACAGAAGCCATCTACCAAGTCCTATTTGAAAAAGAAGACCCTCAGATTGCCGTTGACCGCCTGATGGGGCGCGATCGCAAGCTTGAAAAAGAAGAATATTGATGAAGAAACTGCTTTATACGATATTTCTCCAAACTTTAGCGTGTCGACCAATGCTTAGTTTCTAGGCAAAAGCGAGTACCAGCGCGGAGCGTACTTAGGTACGAGAGCACTGGAACGGAGCTTTTAACGAACAAGGGTTACAGGCTCACTTCGTTCTCCTGCATATTGAAGTTGTAACTCGTTCTACTTCGGACAACCCCAACAATGAGTGTTTGTCGACACGCTGAAAACCTCCTGCAGATTCGTTTGTAGGAGGTTTTATGTTACTATAGAGTTAAAATCTATACAAATTCGGAGGGATAACAATGATACAAGTCCAAAGAACAGGAACGCAATTGTCGCTTACGTGGTCACCAGGCGATATTCCAGTCGGTTCAACGATTTTTCAGGGCCATACAGCAGAGCCTAGCGCTTCCAAAAAACAATTATTAGTCACCGACCAAGAGACACATCTGCTACTTTTAACAGAGGATTTACCAGTCTTTTTCACAATTCAAAAACCAGATGGTGCAACGGAAGTCATCGGGGAGCGAATTATTCCACTAGAGGGTTGTTTCAATTTCCGAGATTTAGGTGGCTACGTGAATACAGCTGGAAAAACAGTGAAATGGGGGCAATTATACCGTTCTTCGCTCCTCACCAATTTAACGCCTAAGGATGAAAAAACGCTCGAAACGATGGGAATAAAGTGGATTTGTGATCTGCGTAGTACGTCTGAGATTACGGCGAAACCATCCCCGTCTATTCCAGGCATTGCGAACCGTCATATTCCGATTGGAACGGCTAAAAATGAGTCGAGCGAAACGCAAAAGATGGATATTCCAGAAGATCATCGTGTTTATGAACCGTTGATGGGAGAAAGCTATCGCGTTTTCGTGCAGTCTAAAGATGGTTTTCGCGAAATTTTGGAATATGTTATCGATCAAGCGGATTTTCCATTTCTATTCCATTGCACAGCTGGAAAGGACCGCACAGGCGTTTTAGGCGCACTTTTACTGAAGTTGCTGGATGTACCAGAAAAGACGATTTTAGCGGATTACGAGCTTACGAACCAATATGCGGATGCCATTTTAGGTGAGATGCAAGGTTTGGTGGAGGCTTTCTCTGGGAGTACCAAAAAAATAGAACTAGAGAATTTCCGACCAATGGCAGAAGCAAAACCCGCCTATTTAGAAATTGCATTTGATGAGATGAGAAAAGAATATGGTTCGGTAGATGCTTATTTAGAAAAAGGAATTGGGATTAGCGCTTCCAAAAAGGCAAAATTCCAGTCTATGATGTTAGAAGGATAATAGTAGTTGAAACCTAGAGTTGTCAGGCAAAAGCGCCGATTTTCGCTCGTTTTTTAAGGAATTTGAACTATTTTTCTTATTTGGTGTGTTTTTACTTGCTATTATAGGTCTCTCGCGTTAGTATTAT
Source organism: Listeria sp. SHR_NRA_18 (assembly GCF_003856515.1). Taxonomy (NCBI): domain Bacteria; kingdom Bacillati; phylum Bacillota; class Bacilli; order Caryophanales; family Listeriaceae; genus Listeria; species Listeria sp. SHR_NRA_18. The sequence goes on along the minus strand of NZ_QPKR01000001.1, from coordinate 720,267 downwards.
GCTTAACAGCTTGATACAATCACGTTTCCAGAACTAGGACTAGGAGAATGATGGAGAGACTTTTTTGTAAAAAATAAAGTTTTTCGCTTCTAAATCCTTGCAGTTGTAAGGATAATGTGATAATCTTTTATCAGAATCACTGAAACGGCGATAAAACGCCATTCCAGCCGAAATTCTTCTTAGAATTTCCATAGAAGTTTAGCTTATTTTGGAAAATGGATAATACAAGTGTTAAGGAAGACCTGCTCATTTGGTATTATTCTCTTAAGGAGGTGAAAAAACAATGGCAAACAAAACTGATTTAGTAAATAGCGTAGCAGAACTTGCAGATCTTTCTAAAAAAGACGCTGCTAAAGCTGTAGAAGCTGTTTTTGAAACTATCCAAACTTCTTTATCTAAAGGTGAAAAAGTTCAATTAATCGGATTTGGTAACTTTGAAGTTCGTGAACGTGCTGCCCGTAAAGGACGCAACCCACGTACGAAGGAAGAGATTGACATTCCTGCAAGCAAAGTTCCAGCATTCAAACCAGGTAAGGCGCTTAAAGAAGCTGTTAAATAACTACATACACTTTTTAAGCACAAAAAAAGGAGTTCTCCGGAATTCCTTTTTTTGTTGCTAAAATTCAAGTTTACTAGTTCACAAAAAAACGAGCAATGGTGTTTGTATTCCCCGATTTTGGCGGAACGAGGATGGCAAATTCAATGCATTCTTTTGCCTATTTAGGTTCTAATTGGCTTCCCTTCAAAGAACCATAACAAAGTGGAACATGCCTTTGTATGTAGGAACCGGAAGTCTACTACATTTGCTGATTGCAAGCGCTTGTCGCCGGTTTATCTGTTGTCGCAACAAGACTATGAGTGATTAACGTTTACCTGGTTTGCTTGCTATGTTAAAATAACGAGGTAGATAAAGACTGGTTATAAAGGGGATTATTATGGAGCAAATAGATAAACAAAAGATTGCGGATGCAGTCAAAGTTATTTTAGAGGCGGTTGGAGAGAATCCGGAACGTGAGGGATTACTTGATACGCCAATGCGTGTTGCAAGAATGTATGAAGAAGTTTTTTCTGGATTGCAAAAGGATCCTTCCGTTCATTTTAATACGGTTTTTGAGGAGCAGCATGAGGAACTTGTTTTAGTGAAAGATATTCGGTTTTCATCGATGTGTGAGCATCACTTAGTACCGTTTTTTGGTGTGGCGCATGTGGCTTACTTGCCGCAAAATGGTCGAGTGGCTGGGCTTAGTAAGCTTGCGCGTGTGGTGGATGATGTGAGTAAACGGCCGCAATTGCAGGAGCGTATTACGACAACGGTAGCAGAAATTATGATGGATAAATTAAAACCGCTTGGTGTTATGGTTATTTTAGAGGCGGAGCACATGTGTATGACTATCCGTGGTGTCAATAAACCAGGTGCTAGAACGGTTACAAGCGCTGTTCGTGGGGCTTTTAGAAACGATGATAAGCTGCGTAGTGAGGTTATGGCGCTCATTAAGAATTAAACGGCTAACCAAGCTGATAGCGATTTTTGAAGGAGTTATGGTATAATTTAAGGTACAGGATAAACGAGATTTGAAGGGGATTTTGTAAATGAGTTATCAAGGTGGCGTAGCGCAGTTGAAGCAGGTAGAGGCACTTGTTTTAGATCAGACAGCTTATCGGTTTTTGGGTGACAATTTTGATGGGCCAAAAATGGACAAGGATCAGATGTTGTGGCTACATGAGGCGATTAGAGGGACTGATTTAGAGGATAGTGTGGCTCAGCAAGTGATTGGTGCGACGCTATATGTGATTTTAGCTCATGATACGCATGATGGGATTGATGAGCCGAGTGATGTGAGGCAAAAGACGTGGCAAGAACGGCAGTTAACGGTGCTTGCTGGGGATTTCTATAGTAGCCTGTATTATCGGGCGTTGGCTGATTTTGGCATGATTGACTTGCTGGCGGCTTTACAGCGTGGTGTTCAGGAGACGAATGAGGCGAAGGTCAACCTTTATCAGCTGCATATTACTGGTGATGAGGATTATTTAGCGCATTTAGTGATGTCAAAAGCGGCCATTTTTTCTAAGTTTGCGACTTATTTCGAGTGCGATGAGACTTTTACGTTTGTTGGAGCACGCGCGATTCTGTTAACATACCTTTTGAAAGAACGCAAAAATTGGTTGGTGACTGGGAGCTCGCTGTTTGAGGCGGCCTATGAACACGGCTATATGGCGTTAAATGCACAGGCTGATTTTGCAATGTGGTTAGAGGATTTGATTGTGACATTGAAGGCTGAAATCAAGGCAAATATAGACGGGTTAGTTATTTCTGACATGACAGAGAAACGTTTGCAAGAGCTACTCGGACAATAGAGGAGAAATGATGGGTATGATAGAGACGAAAGAAGAGAAAGTTCATAATGTGTTCGAAAAAATTTCTCCTAGCTATGACCGAATGAATAGCTTGATTAGTTTTCATTTACATGCGAAATGGCGTCAAACAACGATGGAGTTTATGCGCGTGAAGGCTGGTTCCTCAGCGCTTGATGTTTGTTGTGGGACGGCGGATTGGACGCTTGCGATGGCGGAAGCGGTAGGTGTGGAAGGTTCGGTTATTGGTCTGGATTTTAGTGAGAATATGTTGGCGGTCGGTCAAGAAAAAGTACTGGACTCGCCGTATTCTAATATTACGCTAATGCACGGGAATGCGATGGAATTGCCGTTTGCGGATGATTCGTTTGACTACGTGACGATTGGTTTTGGTTTGCGTAACGTGCCGGATTATATGACGGTTTTGCGTGAAATGTATCGGGTGTTGAAACCAGGTGGCTTGTTGACCTGTTTGGATACATCAACGCCGACGATTCCAGGTTACAATCAGTTATTCTTCTTTTATTTCCGCCATATGATGCCTTTGATGGGTAAATTGTTTGCGAAAAGCTATGAGGAATATGCGTGGTTGGAAGAATCAACACGAAGTTTCCCTGGTATGAAAAAATTAGCTGATATGTTCCAAGACGCTGGATTCGATCATGTCCGTTACGTTCCGCATAGTGGTGGGGCAAGCGCGACGCATTTTGGGTACAAAAAGAAAGAACAATAGGTGGGGCAGATGAAACTTAATTTTCTATATTCTAATATTCAGGCGGATGTTGCAGCGATCGAAGAGGAATTGCGCAGAGCTGTTGCATCCGAACAGGCCCCTTTGATTGAGGAGGCGGCTTTACAACTTCTAGATGCTGGCGGAAAACGGATTAGACCGATTTTTGTGTGCCTCACAGCGAGACTTGGTCAGTTTGAATGGAATCAGGTAGAGCAGGCGGCGGTGGCAGTAGAGTTAATACATATGGCCTCGATCGTGCATGATGATGTTGTGGATGATGCGGATGTGAGGCGCGGCCGACCAACAATCAAATCGAAGTGGGGAAACCATGTTGCGATGTATACAGGAGATTTCTTGTTTGCGAAGTCACTGGAATATATGACAAAAATCCTGAATCCAGAGGCGCATCAAGTGCTTTCGAATGTGACTGTGGAGCTCGCTGTTGGTGAGATTGAACAATTGCGCGCCAAATATAATTTCAATCAAAATGTGCGGACGTATTTGCGCCGGATTAAGCGAAAGACAGCGCTTTTGATTGCGGCGAGTTGCCAGCTGGGTGGAATTGTAGCACAACTGGATCCGAAAATGCATCGAAAACTGTTTTTGTTTGGGTATTATGTCGGGATGTCGTTCCAAATTACGGATGACGTTCTTGATTTTACTGGATCAGAGAAGTCACTTGGTAAGCCAGCTGGGGACGATTTAAGACAAGGGAATATTACGTTGCCAGTATTTTTTGCAATGGAGGACGAGGCTTTTCGGGTGAAGTTGCGCGGGATTACGGAGCAGACGACAAAGGATGAGATGCAAGCGTTTATTGCGGAAATCAAGGCATCCGGAGCGATTAAGAAATCAGAAGCGGTCGCGGAGAGCTATTTGCAAAAGGCGATTGCGATTTTAGAGGAGTTTCCGCCGTCGAAGGAACTGAAACCGTTGAAGCAGATTGTGCAATTTTTGGATAAGAGAAAATACTAGGAGGTAGGAAGATGGAGAGAACGTATTTGATGGTAAAACCGGATGGTGTCGAGCGTGGCTTGATTGGTGAAGTCGTGGCGCGCTTGGAGAAAAAAGGACTCAAATTAGTTGGTGCAAAGTTGATGCGCATCGATGAAGAATTGGCAACACAACATTACGCGGAACATGTCGGTAAGCCATTCTTTCCAGACCTCTTGCAATTTATTACGTCTGGTCCAGTTTTTGCGATGGTTTGGGAAGGCGACGAGGCAGTTGCGATTGCGCGCCTCATGATGGGCAAAACGAATCCGCTTGAAGCTGAGCAGGGAACGATTCGCGGGGATTTCGCGGTACATATGAATCGGAATGTGATTCATGGTTCGGATTCGGTCGAAAGTGCGGTGCGCGAGATTGGTTTGTTTTTCAAAGCAGAAGAGTTGCTGTCGTATGATAAAGCAATAGATATGTGGTTATAGGTAATGATGCGAAGGCGTTTGTATTTGGAGATTGGAGTGAACCGGAATGTACGGAAAGAGCCGGAAGTTCGCAAGTCTTCCAAATAGGAGCGCTTTTTGTGTATTTCGTGCGTTTTGATGCTTTTCCTGTTTACGTGGGTGGCAAATTATGATATGATATTACACATACACTTTAAAGCGCTAAAATGACGATGCTTATTTTTGAAATAGAGGAAAGATTAAATAGATGGAGAGGAAGTTGAAAAATGAGATATTTAACAGCGGGAGAATCACATGGCCCAGGACTTACGACGATTATTGAGGGATTGCCAGCGGGGATGCCACTTTTGGCGGAGGATATTAATCGGGATTTGAAGCGACGTCAAGGTGGACATGGACGCGGGGCGCGGATGCGTATTGAAACGGATCGTGCACAAATTTCAGCAGGTGTTCGTCACGGTAAAACGATGGGCTCGCCTGTTGCTATTTTTGTGGAAAATAAAGACTGGAAAAAATGGGAAACGGTGATGAGTATTGAGCCGGTACCTGCGGAAAAAGAGGCGTCGCGGAAAGTTTCTCGTCCACGCCCAGGTCATGCAGATTTGGTTGGTGGGATGAAATACGGACATCGTGATATGCGCAATGTATTGGAGCGTTCTTCGGCTCGTGAAACAACGGTGCGTGTGGCGGCTGGTGCGATTGCTCGGAAATTATTGCTAGAGCTTGGTATCGAAGTCGCTGGACATGTGCTCGAAATTGGTGGCGTGCGTGCGGAATTGACGCGTGATTACTCAATCAAGGAGATTCAAGAGATTTCTGAGGCGTCATCAGTGCGTTGTTTGGATACGGCAAAAGAGGAAGAGATGAAGCAGAAAATCGATGAAGCGAAGAAAAATGGCGATACGATTGGCGGCATTGTCGAAGTTGTCGTTGGCGGCGTGCCTGCGGGGCTTGGAAGTTATGTGCAATGGGATCGCAAACTCGATGCAAAAATTGCGCAGGCAATCGTGAGCATTAACGCGTTTAAAGGCGCGGAGTTTGGCGTTGGTTTTGAAGCGGCGCGTAAACCTGGTAGTGAGGTCATGGATGAGATTTTATGGTCGGAGGAAGATGGTTATACGCGACGCACGAACAATCTTGGTGGTTTTGAAGGTGGAATGACGAACGGGATGCCGATTGTGGTTCGCGGTGTTATGAAGCCGATTCCGACGTTATACAAGCCTCTTCAAAGTGTGGATATTGACTCGAAGGAAGTATTTAACGCGAGTGTGGAGCGTTCTGATAGTTGTGCGGTTCCTGCGGCGAGTGTTGTCGCGGAAGCGGTTGTTGCATGGGAAGTAGCGCAAGCGATTTTGGAGAAATTTGATAGCGATCGTTTTGACGTACTACGGGCGCATGTGGAAGAGCATCGCGCTATGACGAAGGAGTTTTAAAAATGGCAGAAATCACGGTGACGACGAAGGATAAGGTGTACCCAGTCTATATCAGTCAGAATGCACTACGTGAGCAGGCGGAAAGCTTGGTTGCAGAGCTGAGCCGTTTTTCGCAGGTGTTTGTGATGACGGATGCGAATGTCGCGGAAATTCACATGGCAAAAATGAACGAATTATTGGCGCCACTTGAAAAGGTTTCGTATTATGTGACGCCTGCTGGTGAAGAAGCGAAGACATTTGCGGTGTATGAGGATGCTATGACGAAGGCGATTGAGATTGGTCTGGATCGCAAATCGGTCTTGCTTGCTTTTGGTGGTGGCGTGATTGGAGACCTTGGTGGTTTCGTTGCGGCGACGTATATGCGAGGCATTGCGTTTTATCAAATTCCGACGACCGTTTTGGCGCATGATAGTGCGGTTGGCGGGAAAGTTGCGATTAATCATCCGCTAGGCAAAAACATGGTTGGGAATTTTTATCAACCGGAGGCCGTGATTTATGATACGTCTTTACTGGGGACGCTTTCGGAGCGGGAGATGCGTTCTGGTTTTGCGGAGCTGGTGAAGCATGCGTTGATTCAGGATCCGGCGTTGCTTGTGGAATTGATGGCAACGTACAAAACGCCGATGGATTTGTATCGCGTGGATTTGACGAACTATCTTGCGCGCGGTATCGAGATTAAAGCGGAGATTGTGTCGCAGGATGAGACGGAGCAAGGGGTGCGCGCATATTTGAATTTTGGGCATACGATGGGGCATGCGATTGAGGCGTACGGCGAATTTGGCAAATGGCTTCATGGGGAGTCGATTATGTTCGGGATGGTTTACGCGCTGGACATGAGTGAGCAGTTGTTAGGTCTGACTTTTGATAAAGAGGGACTGCTCAAATGGCTTGCGGCGTTGGGATATGATGTACACTTACCGGCGAATCTTGATTTTGCTGTTTTGCTAGAAAATATGAAGCATGATAAAAAGACGACATTTAACGAAATAACAATGATATTGCTTGAAGAAATTGGCAAACCGAAAATTCAAAAAGTGTCGGATGATGTGATAGAGGCAACATTTAGAAGAGTGAGTCAGGAGGCGTAGAGAAATGATCAGAGGTATTAGAGGGGCAACAACAGTGACGGAGAATACGCCGGAAGCGATTTACAAGGCAACAATTGAGTTATTTCAGGCAATCGTGACGGAAAATGATTTGACACCAGAAGCGATATCATCTGTTTTGACATCGGTAACGGGTGATATTGATGCGGCGTTTCCTGCCAAACCAATTCGTGAATTAGCTGGATTTCAGTTTGTACCAATTATGGGTGTGATGGAAATTCCAGTAGCAGGGGCACTGGCGATGTGTATTCGCTTAATGGTGAACGCGGAGGTTGGCGAAGTCGGGCAACAAGATGTGGCTCATATTTATTTAGAAGGTGCACGGGTTTTACGACCAGATTTGGCGAAGTAGGGGGTAACAGGAATGAAATGGAAAACAACATTAAACGGCTTACATTCATACAAACCAGGAAAACGGGAAGAGCAAGTCATGGCGGAACTAGGCCTGACGGAAATTACAAAACTGTCTTCGAATGAAAATCCACATGGCGTTTCTGAAAAAGTAGCGGATTACTTGAAGCACGTGGATGTGAGTGTGGAAATCTATCCGGATGGCTGGGCGTCTGATTTACGAGCGCAACTTGCAGCGTATCATGGTGTGAAAGAGAGCGAGCTGATTTTCACGAGTGGCGTCGATGAGTTGATTGCGTTACTATCGCGCACGCTGTTGTCTCCTTCAACGAGCACGGTCATGGCCGCGCCAACATTCCCGCAATATCGTCAAAACGCATGCATTGAAGGTGCAGAAGTCCGAGAAATCGCGTTAACGAAAAATGGTGATCATGATTTGCCAGGAATGCTTGCGGCTATCGATGAAACGACGAGTATCGTTTGGCTTTGCAATCCGAATAATCCGACTGGAAATTACATAGCGCTAGATGCGATTATTCACTTTTTGCGTCAAGTTCCAAAAGACGTTTTAGTGGTGCTAGATGAGGCGTATATAGAATACGTAGAGCCGCAACCAGAGACACATACAGCGCTGATTTATGAGTTTTCGAATCTGATTATCACGCGCACATTTAGTAAAATTTACGGTCTGGCTAGTTCTCGCGTTGGTTACGGTATTGCGAACGCCGAAATTATTAACCAAATTAACATTGTGAGGCCGCCGTTTAACACGACGACAATGGGGCAAAAATTAGCTCAGATTGCACTGGCGGATCAGGATTTCATTGAGAAATGTCGTATGGAAAATGCGACTGGTCGAAAACAATATGAAGCCTTCGCAGCGCAAAATGAAGCGGTTTTCGTGTACCCATCACAAGGCAATTTTGTCCTAGTCGATATCGGGCAACCGGCAAACGATGTGTTTCGCTATTTAGAAAAGAATGGCTATATTGTGCGTTCTGGCTCGGCGCTTGGATTCCCAACAGCGGTACGGATAACGATCGGAAAAGCAGCGGAAAACGCAGCGGTGATTACGTTGCTGCAACAATTAGTAAAGTAAGGGGTTTTGAAGGATGAAAGGAACAGTCGTTATCGTCGGACTTGGTCTGATTGGTGGATCTATCGCACTTTGCATTCGTGCGAAACATCCGCAGGCTCATATTATTGGTGTCGATATTTCAGAACAAACGATTTTAGCAGGCGATTCGCTTGGCATTATCGATGAGGGAACGACGAATTTGGCGGATGTTATTGCGCGTGCGGATTTGCTTGTTTTTTGTTGCCCAGTGCAGCAAACCGAGCAATTTTTAACGGAGTTACCAGGACTGCCACTGAAAGATAGTTTGCTCATCACGGATACAGGTAGCACGAAAATGCGGGTGATGCAACATGCGACGGCGATTCAAGAGGCAGGCTATACATTTATTGGTGGGCATCCGATGGCGGGTTCGCACAAAAGTGGCGTGACTGCTGCGAAATCGTTATTGTTTGAGAATGCGTATTATTTGTTGACGCCAAGTGAGGACGAGGACCCAAAGCATGTGGCCCTTTTGAGAGAATGGTTGGAAGGTACGAATGCGAAATTCTTGGAGTTGTCGGCGGCGGAGCATGATAATATTACGGGGATGCTGAGTCATTTACCGCATATTGTGGCGGCGGCACTTGTAAATCAGACGAGTGCTTTTACGCAAGAACATCCCGCGGCGTTTCGTTTAGCGGCAGGTGGTTTTCGCGATATTACGCGGATTGCTTCTTCTGATCCGACGATGTGGACGGATATTTCGCTTTCGAATAAAGACACGTTACGCGAACTACTTGGAAATTGGCGCGACGGTATGAACGAAGCGATTGATATGCTGGAAAAAGAAGATAGCGACGCGATTTATCAATTTTTCGATACGGCGAAAGAGTTTCGAGATTCGTTGCCGGTCCATCAAGAAGGCGCGATTCCATCTTTTTACGACTTGTTTGTCGATGTGCCTGACTATCCAGGTGTCATTTCTGAGGTCACTGGTTTTCTTGCGCAAGAAGAAATTAGCTTGATTAATATTAAAATTCTAGAAACACGCGAAGACATCATGGGGATTTTGCAGATTACATTCCAAAATGAAAAAGACCGCGAACGTGCGAAGCGTTGTATCGAGAAATATAGTCATTACCAATGTCACTTTTAGGGGGAAAACGATGCAGTTAATTACGAATAAGCAAGGATTAAATGGGACGATTCGAGTTCCAGGAGATAAGTCGATCTCTCACAGAAGCATTATGTTTGGTGCTTTGGCGGAAGGTACAACGACGGTGACTAACTTTTTAATGGGAGAAGATTGCCTGAGCACGATTGGCGTATTTCGCGCGCTAGGTGTGACAATTGACGTAACGCCAGAAAAAATAGTGGTGCAAGGTAGAGGCTGGGACGGCTTGCAAAAACCAGCGGAAACACTGGATGTAGGCAATTCAGGAACGACGATTCGGTTGATGTTGGGAATTTTAGCTGGGCGTTCGTTTGACGCGAAAATCGAGGGTGACGCATCGATTGCAAAACGTCCGATGGGCCGGGTGATGAAGCCACTGCGCGAAATGGGTGCGACTTTTGAAGCGAAGGAAGCTAATTTTGCACCGGTAAAAGTGATTGGAACAAAGCTTGACACCATGACATACACGTTACCCGTTGCTAGTGCACAGGTGAAGAGCGCAATTATTTTTGCGGCACTACAAGCAGAGGGTGAAACAACAATCATCGAAAAAGAAAAGACGCGCGACCACACCGAGCAAATGATACGCCAATTTGGTGGGGAAATCGAAGTGGATGACCTGACGATTCGTGTTTCTGGCGGTCAGAAATTCCGAGGCCAGGAAGTCGTTGTTCCAGGCGATATTTCCTCCGCAGCGTTCTTCATTGTCGCGGGATTAATCATTCCCAACAGCAAAATTCGTCTAGAAAATGTCGGCATTAACCCAACGCGAACAGGGATTATCGATGTTGTCCAAGCGATGGGCGGGAAAATTACCGTTGAAAAAACAAGCGCAGTTGGGGACGAGCCGGCCGGAACGATTACCGTTGAATCGAGTGATTTAAAGGGCATTGAGATAGGTGGCGACATTATTCCGCGTCTCATCGATGAATTGCCAGTCATTGCGTTATTGGCATCCCAAGCGACGGGAAGAACGGTCATTAAAGACGCAGAAGAATTGAAAGTGAAAGAAACGAATCGTATTGATGCTGTCGTTACAGAACTGTCGAAAATGGGTGTGGCACTCGTTGGGACAGAAGATGGTATGATTATCGAGGGGCAACAAAACTTGCATGGTGCAACCGTAAAATCCTACGGCGATCATCGTATGGGAATGATGTTGCAAATTGCAGCATTGCTTGCAGATTCTGATGTAATGTTAGAAAATGCCGAAGCGGTCAAAGTTTCTTATCCCACTTTTTTTGAGGATGTAGCTTCTTTATATTAAGTTGAAAAAACGTGTGCAACTTTTGCACACGTTTTTATAATGTGTGCAATAATTAAGTTTTTTTGCACGCATTATGCTTTGTGTGCTATACTTAAAGAAAGAGAAGGGACGGACTCAAATGCTATTAGAATTGCCTAAACACAACGTAAACACAGATACAGTAACCATTTATAAGCAATTGGCAAAGTCGAATCGTGCCTTGGCAGAATTAAAAGGATATTCCGCGACGATACCGAATCAGTACATCCTGATTAATGCAATGACACTTAATGAAGCCAAAGATAGCTCGGCAATCGAACAAATTATCACGACACATGACGATTTATATCAAGCGATGTCCAAAGATAAAGTGCGTGACGCCGCTACGAAAGAAGTGCTCAACTATCGACACGCGCTTTGGGAAGGCTATCAGTATATCTTAAAACGGGACATCATCACAACGGCTCTCATCGAACATATCCAACGCATCATTGAAAATAGCAAAACGGGGATTCGTAAAGTCCCTGGTACGGCTATCAAAAACGTAACGACAGATGAGATCATCTACACGCCACCACAATCAGAATTGGAAATTAGAGATTTACTGGCGGATCTGGAGCAGTATATTAATTTGGATGACGGCACGGATCCACTCATCAAGTTGGCGCTTATTCATTACCAGTTCGAGGCAATTCATCCATTTTACGATGGGAACGGGCGTAGTGGGAGAATTTTGAATATATTGTACCTTGTATTGATGGGACTACTCGAGAGTCCGGTGCTTTATTTGAGCAAGTATATTTTGCGTACGAAGAAAGAATATTACGTGTTACTCCTAAAAATACAGCAGGATAGCGCTTACTTTGAGGAGTGGGTGGTGTATATTTTAAAAGGGGTAGAAGAAACGGCGCAAGAGACGCTAAAAATCATTCGTTCGATTACGGAGGCAATGGCTGAGTACGGGCAGGCGTTGAAGGAGAAGTTGCCTAAATTATACTCAAAGGAGCTAGTCGAAACACTGTTTTATGAATTTTATACGAAGATTATATATGTGGAACAACATCTAAATATTTCTCGACGGACTGCGGTGACTTATTTGCAAAAGTTGGAGGAGCACGGTTTTCTTATTTCGGAAATGATTGGGCGAGAACGGGTATATAAGAATAAAGTGTTATTTGACTTGATTGAGCAGGCGAATAAGTAAACGGGGGTCGGAGAAAGACTGTTTGACTTGTTTTGACCTTTCCGTTATAATAAGCCTACGAAACTAGGATAGATGTGAGGAGATTACTAATGAAATTTGCAGAGCAGATGTTAGCGGCTTTAGAGCAGGAAAACTTGCCTGAGGCGCAGAAATATTTTAAGCAAGCCTTACAAGATGGAACGGATGAGGAGCAGTATTGGTTAGCGGAACAATTGATGCAACTGGGTTTCTTGGAGGAAGCGGAAGATTTGTATGAACTTTTGCTTGCGAAGTATAAGGACGAAGGGGAATTATTGGTTCGTGCAGCAGAGGTCGCGATTGAGAAGGATGATATCGAGACGGCGATGGAATATTTGGAACAGGTCAATACGCAGGACGAAGCGTACCCGGAGAGCTTGCTAGTGCTCGCAGATTTGTATCAGATGCAGGGGCTTTTTGAAGTGACAGAAGCGAAGTTACAGCAGGCCAAAAATTTGCTTCCAAATGAGGCTGTGATTGATTTTGCATTGGGTGAATTTTATTTGTCAACGGCACGATTTGCGTCGGCGGTGCAGAGTTATCAGGCGGTGCTTGATGTGGGCGTGACGGAAATTGCGGGTAGTCAGATTTTTGAACGGATTGCGGAGAGTTTGGCGAGCAGTGGTTCTTTTGAAGAGGCGATTAGCTATTATGAGAAGGCGATTGCGGAACAAGAGGACGTTAATACGCTATTTGGACTTGGTTTGACGAGTTTTCAGGCGAGGGATTACACGAAGGCAATCTCAGCTTTAGAACGCTTGAAAGAGCACGATCCGGGATTCACGACACTTTACACGTACCTTGCTAAGAGCTACGAGGAAAATGGCGAGCCAGATAAAGCGCTGGAAGCATTGGTCGATGGTTTGAAGCAGGATGAATTCAATAAAGAAATGTTTTTGGAAGCTGGAAAATTGGCTTGGAAAAACGATCGGGCGGCGGATGCGGAACATTATTTCCGTCAGGCGATTGCGCTTGATCCAGAGTTCATCGATGCGATTTTAGAAGTGAATAAAATTTTGCTGAAAAAAGATGATCATGAGGGCATTGTAGAGCTCGTGGAATCGTTAGAACGCGAAATTGTCACGGAACCGCAAATTTTCTGGGACGTAAGTGTTGCATATCAGGAGCTGGATATCTATAATAAAGCAAAAGAAAACTATGAATTAGCGCATCCGCATTTTAGCGAAAACGCGACATTCTTGAAGGAATATGGCTTATTTTTACGCGAAGACGGCGATATTGCGAAGTCGGAAGAAGTATTGGCCATGTATTTGACACTCGAGCCCGGTGATGAAGAGATTTTAAGTTTATTAGGTTATTAATCCCCACTTTGATGGGAAGGAGTGAGTGAAATGAAAGCATCAATTAGCATTGAAGACAAGAAGGAATTTGTTAGATGGTTGTTAAATAAGCATCAAATGAAAATTAGAGAATCGATGTGGATTCTAAATTATATTGCAGGTCATGACCAAATTATGAAATATGTTCACTTCGTTGATAATGCAGAAGGGTGCCCTCGTGGACTTGTGCTCACTGCTCTCGGAGTGGATGACGAGCCGTTTCGATTCTTTAAGGGGAATATTGTGACGACGGATCCAGAGAAGGCGTTTCATGATATTCGTTTGAATTGGGATGAGGACATTTATATTCAGTTGCATTTCCCGGAAAGCTTGACTTCTCCTCGTTACGCTTTTGTGCGCGAGGATAATCCGTTTGAAGAGCTACAGATTTCGGATAAGGAGAAGCAAATCGCGGCGCAGTTCTTGGACACGGTTGTGGAACATTTTTCAAAAGAGAAATTGTTGCTTGAAATCGATGAGGCGTTGGATGCGCACGACGAGGAACGATTCCAGAGTTTGATGGAGCAGTTTAAACAATATAGCTAATTTGAGAAGCATCTGTCCTTTTGGATAGGTGCTTTTGTTTTTCGTTTGAGGAGGAAGTCTGGTATTATGGGAAAAGAGAGTTCTTATGGGGGTGCAGGATGTATCGTTATTTGGCGAACAGGTCGTTTTTGCGGTTGCTGTTCATTGTCAATTTGTTGGGGGCTGTGTATGGGTATATTTGGTACGTTCCTCAACTGAAAATTACAGAACCACGATTTTGGATTTTTGTGCCGGATAGTCCGACGGCGATTTTATTTTTTGTATTTGTTTTGATGGCTTGGCTGGCGAAGAAACATTGGCCGCTAATGGAGGCGCTGGCGTTTGTTTGCTTGGTGAAATACGGATTATGGGCTGTTGGGATGAATATTGCTTACATGATAAATTTGGGGTACTTGGATACGATGAGTTTGATGTTGCTTACGTCGCATGGTTTAATGGCAGTGCAGGGACTGGTTTATGCGCCATTTTACAGGATTAAGTGTGAGCATTTTGCAATCGCAGCGATTTGGGTGTTACATAATGATGTCATTGACTACTTATTTGGCCAGATGCCGATTTATGGAGGGCTTGACCAGTACATAACGACGATTGGATACTGCACATTCTGGCTGACGATTTTCGTTTTATGGACGGTTTATGAAAAAACGCTGAAAAAGGGTGCCTTTAAATTAGAATTTCCTCATGAAGCCTAAAAGTTGTTGAGGTTTGGCGTTTTCTCCTATATAATTAAGGTAATACGTAGTAGTTAGGATGGGGATTTAAGATGAGTATTCAAATGTATATCGTTTATTTTTTGATTGTGGCATTAATACCTTTATGGGCGCAATATCGTGTCAAAAGCACTTATTCGCATTATTCGAAGGTGGCAATACGCACGGGATTGACTGGAGCTCAGGTGGCGCGTCAAATCTTGGATGCGAACGGTTTGTCAAACGTGCCGGTGCATGAAACTGGTGGCGTGCTAAGCGATCACTATGATCCAAGGAAAAAAGCGGTGTTTCTATCATCGGCGAACTTTAATGGTCGTTCAATTGCAGGAACAGCGGTAGCGGCACATGAGGTGGGGCACGCGATTCAAGATGCGGAGAACTACTCGTTTATGCGTTTTCGTTCGGCACTTGTCCCAATTACGATGTTTAGTTCGAATGCCTCTTGGGTGTTTTTGATTATCGGGATGTTGGCGACATTACCAAACTTAATGTTGATAGGGATTGTTTTAATGGCAATTGGTGTATTGTTCCAGTTAATTACATTGCCAGTCGAGTTTGACGCTTCAAAACGTGCACTCGTACAAATCAATCAACTTGGTCTTGTCGAATCAGACGAATTACCACAAGCTCGTAAAGTGTTAAGTGCAGCCGCAATGACATACGTTGCAGCGATGGCAGTAGCCGTTTTGGAGCTTTTGAGATTGATCTTAATTTTTACAGGTATGAATCGAAACTAGAATTAGAAAAACGCTCTGTAATGGGCGTTTTTTGATGGGGAGAAGGATGATTGGATGGATTTTGATGTAATTGTTATTGGTGGTGGTCCGTCGGGTTTGATGGCGGCAATCGCGGCGGCGGAGAAAAATAAGCGGGTTCTGCTCGTTGAAAAAGGGCCAAAACTAGGTAGAAAACTGATTTTATCGGGCGGTGGGCGTTGTAATGTGACGAATCGCAAGCCTGCGGAAGAAATTATCAAGAATATACCGGGGAATGGGCGCTTTATGTATAGTCCATTTTCGGAATTTAATAATGAAGATATCATCGCCTTTTTTGAGAAATTAGGGGTGGCTTTGAAGGAAGAGGATCATGGTCGGATGTTCCCTGTGACTGACAGCGCGCGTTCAGTGGCTGATGCGATGATTTCACGGCTCGATAAGCTAAACGTGAAAATCTATATGAAAACGCCAGTGAAGCGTGTGAACTACCAAGAAGGGCAGGTTGTGGGCATTACGCTTGCGGATGGTCAAGAAATCGGTGCGCGAGCTGTGATTGTGGCTGTTGGTGGCAAATCAGTACCGCGGACAGGATCGACGGGAGATGGCTATGCCTGGGCGCGCGAGGCTGGGCATACGATTACGGAATTATATCCGACAGAGGTTCCAATTACATCGCGCGAGGCCTTTATCAAGAGCAAAGTGCTGCAAGGCATTTCTCTACGTGACGTGGCGCTCTCGGTTCTAAATCCAAAAGGAAAACCGATTATTACGCATCAAATGGACATGATCTTCACGCATTTTGGGGTGTCGGGTCCAGCAGCATTGCGCTGTAGCCAATTCGTGATTCAAGGTTTGAAGAAATTCGCGGTTCCGGAACTAACGATGATGATTGACTTTTTTCCAGATATATCAAAAGGGGAATTGGAGCAGGAAGTGATGGGGCTCGTGAAGGATAATCCTAAAAAGGCCGTCAAAAATGCGTTGAAATCGGTAATGCAAGAGCGGATGTTATTGTTTTTATTGGAACGCGCGGAAATTGATATCGATGCTGATTGTATTTCGGTTGCACAGAAAAAATGGCAGGCGTTCATCGAAACATTGAAGAAATTTACATTCCAAGTGAACGGGACGCTGGATTTCGAGAAGGCTTTCGTGACGGGGGGCGGTGTTTCTGTGAAGGAGATTATGCCGAAAGAAATGCAATCGAAGTTGATGCCAGGTTTATTTTTCTGTGGCGAAATATTAGATATTAATGGATACACGGGTGGTTATAATATTACGTGTGCGCTTGTGACAGGGCGCTTGGCGGGAGTCAATGCGGCATTGCGCTAAGACAAATATAATAAGTGGAGGCAGTTTCCCCTAGAAAAATTGGGATTGCCTCCACTTTTATTTTTTCATGGTCGTTTCATATTGTTTAATCCAATCATCCACAGTGACTTTACTTGATAGCTCGCCGATCAGTTCGTATGGGATTTTCTTCGGGTTTGTGAATCGAATGCAGCCTTTTCCCATGTTGAGTTTGGTGGTCATATGTTTAGGATACTCGGTTTGGAACCAGTCTAAAAGGGCTTCATTGCCGAAAATTCCCATGTGGTATACAGCGATGTGTTGTTTTTGCGCTGCGATGGCGAAAAAGGGAAGCGAAAGATTTGAATCGCAGTGGTAACCATCGGGGTAACGGGATTTTGGAACAACGTAGGAAGGCATGCCATACTGGATTTCTTTTTCGAAACCGGCTGGAATGTTGGCATCCACCACGTGCATAAGTTTAGCAAAAGCGTCTTTTTTATCGGGTGCTATGTCGTCTATATATTCTTCGATTGTCATGTTTTTCCTCCTAAGTCTTGCATGAATTGTTCTACGATTTCGTCGCGACGTTCTAGAAAAATCGCATTATCTCGGCTCGGATGTACGCGGTTTGTGAGGACGATCAGCGCTGTTTTGTGTTGCAAATCGATGACGATGAAAGTGCCTGTGAAACCGGTATGGTACATAGCGAAATGATCCGTAGACGGGACTAAATCCCAGCCGAGGCCGCGTGAACGATTTAAATCTGGTGTGTAGTTTTTGGCGATATTGGTGATGCTTTCGTTGCTGAGAATTGGTTCGCCATCATGAAGCAGTGCTTTTGTATAATGAATCAGGTCTGAGAGATTGCTGAATAAGCCGGCGTGACCTGCGACGCTATCCATTTGCCAAGCTTTGAAATCGTGGACGGTACCTGTGATAACGCCGCGATTTGGGTGGTCTTCGGTTGGGACGCAGGATTCTGGTGAAGTGGGATGGTAGCTCGTGTTTCGCATGGCGAGCGGTGTCAAGATGTTGCGTGTGACTTGTGCCTCTAAATCGCCGCCTAGCTGCTCCACGATATAGCCGAGTAGTAGAAAATTGGCGTCTGCGTAGGTGACATCTGTTCCCGCCGGATTGGCTTGTGGCGTCGCTATACAGTAACGATAGACGTCTTCTTTTGATTCGATGGTGTACGCAGGAATATTTTTTGCCAAACCAGAACTATGTGTTAAAAGGTGCAAAATCGTGACCTCTGGATAGCGAAAATCTGGTAGGAAATCGTGTACTTTATCAGCTAGGTGCAAGCGTCCAGCTTCGATATGCTGCAAAACTAGAGTTGTCGTTGCGATGACTTTCGTTAAGGATGCGATATCGTAGACGGCGTCTGGCTCTAGCATTACTTTTTCAGGGATGAGTTGTTTCATACCGATAACATGTTGTTTTGTGCGATGAGGTGTGATGATGGCGTAGGAAATGCCTGGCACAATGCCATCGGTGACTAGTTTTTTTAATCGCGTATCCAACATGGGCGTTCACTCCTTATATTGAGGAAGCCAAATTGCTTCATTGACAGCTTCCAGTGGATTTGAAATCGCGCGTTTGTTTAATCCGAGTTCGATTGTTTTTTCCACAACGGCGAGTGTAACAGCGTGTGATGTGTCGCGTAACGTCGCAACTGGTGGGAGTAAGGCCGCGCCGATTGTGCTGACATCTTCAACTTGTGTAGCAACGGCGTGACTGGCAGCGGCTAACATGTCGTCCGTAATTTCGCGAGCTTCGGTAATCACTGCTGCGAGGCCGAGCCCAGGATAAAGTAGGGCGTTGTTAGCTTGTCCGATAAAATAAGTATGGCCATCAAACAAAACAGGCTCAGAAGGGCTCCCAGTCACGACAAGCGCCTTCCCTTTTGTCCAGTTGATTAAATCGCGCGCAGTAGCCTCAGCAAGCTTTGTCGGATTCGATAGAGGCAAAATGGCAGGGTGTTCGACATGGCGACTCATTTCCAGTACAATCTCCTTTGAAAAGGCACCCGTTACGCCAGAACAACCAATCAGCATCGTCGGTTTCACATGTTGCACAATCGCGAGTAGGTTCGTTAATTTCTCTGCAAAATCGGCAGTGTCACGCGCGTATTTTTGCTGTCCAGCAGTTAGGTTTGGCAAGTCGGATATCACCAAGCCAGGGCGATCCACCAAGTAAAAACGAGCTTTTGCCTGTTCGGCGGTTAAGCCTTCATTGGCGACCATTTCTGCGACCAATTGATCGGCAATACCGATGCCCGCCGTCCCAGCACCAAAAATCACAATGCGTTGTTTGCTCAGCGGTAAATTTGATACGCGCGTAGTAGCAAGGGCCGCTGCAACAACCATCGCGCCAGTTCCTTGAATATCGTCGTTAAACGTGCATAATTCTTGACGATACGTTTCTAAAATTCGGCTTGCGTTGTCTCGTCCGAAATCCTCCCAATGAAGTACGGCTTTTGGGAAACAAGTTTTGACGGCAGCCACAAAACGGGCGATGAATGTATCATATGCAGGTGTCTCTAAGCGCGGCGTCCGACTTCCTAAATAGCGAGTGTCGGCGCGCAAGGCCTTGTTATTCGTACCAGCATCGATGACGATCGGCAACACACAATCTGGCGCAAGCCCCGCCGCAACCGTATAGACCGCCAATTTTCCAATCGCAATGCTGACCCCGTTCAAGCCCCAATCGCCAATTCCAAGAATGCCTTCCCCGTCCGTCACGACAATCATCTTTATTTTCTCAGGATTCGGAACATTATTTTGGAAAAGCGAAACCAAATCGAGCGCACTATCTGCCTGCAAAAACAGCGCGTCTTGCGGGTTTTCCCAGTTTTCGTGATAGTGCATCACCGCGTCACCAATCGTTGGCGTATAGATAATCGGCATCAACTCCGTCACATGATCGATCACTACTTTATAAAATAGCGTCCGATTCTCACTATAAAGCGTCATCAAAAACAGATGTTTCTCGAGGGGTGTCGTTTTTTTATGTAAAGCCGCATAAATACGCGTTGCCTGTTGTTCTAGCGTCTCGATTGTCGCGGGAATCAAGCCGTCCAAGCCCCATTCCGCGCGTTCTGTCACTGTAAACGCTGTACCTTTATTTTGAAAAGGGTCATTTAATCGTGCATATCCATTCATCATTTTGCATCCTACTCCTTTAGTTATCCTGTCTATATTCTACACCAGAAGTGGCTAAAAAATCGACTAATTTCCCTGCGCTTGTCAGAAATGTTCGGAATTTGTATAATGAGGGGTGAAGCGGGGTGCATAAAAATGGAGAAAATCGTTATTATTGGCGGAGGAATCGTGGGCATGACGGCTGCGTATTTACTCGCCAAGCAACAAAAAGAAGTCATCGTTATCGATAAAAAAGAGCCAGGTCAGGCAACAGTTGCAGCGGCTGGGATTGTGTGTCCGTGGTTATCGAAGCGCCGGAACAAGGTGTGGTACGAGCTGGCCAAAGATAGTGCGCGCTATTATCCGACGCTCATGCAAGAACTCGCGCAAGATACGACGCTGAATACGGGTTATAAAATGGTTGGTGCATTGTGTTTACGAGAAGACGAGACGAAGCTTGCGGAATTAGAGCAAATTGCCCGTGATCGCCACGAGGAGGCATCAGAAATCGGTGATATTAAACAATTGTCGAAAGCGGAAACGCAAGCGAAATTTCCGATTGTAAATCCAGCATTCGGAGGCGTTTTTGTGAGTGGTGGTGCGCGCGTGGACGGGAAATTGCTCGTTTTGGCGTTAGCGGACGCAGCAACAAGGCATGGCGCTAAGATCATTCGTGATAAAGCGCAACTCGAGAAGCATGGCGATACGGTCATCGTTGCTATCGGAAATGAGGTCATTATTGCGGACAAAATCATACTCGCAGCGGGGGCTTGGTTGCCAGAATTAGTGCAACCGCTCGGACTACAAGCCGCGATTCACCCGCAAAAAGGACAACTACTCCATCTTCAATTTGAGGAGGGTATCGACACGAATGAATGGCCGGTCGTTTTGCCGCCGAGTGCGAAAAGTATCGTGCCATTTGATGATGGTCGGGTAATCATTGGTGCCACACATGAGAATGAGGGCGGTTTTGACTTGGAACCAACCGAGGCGGCCATCGAAGAAATTTTAGAGGAGATTGCTCGCTTTGCTCCGGCTGTAAAAAACGCAAAACTGGCGGAAATCCGGGTAGGTACGCGACCATTCACACCAGACTTCACGCCAGTTATTGGTACCTTGCCAACTGCAAAGCATATTTTTGTAGCTAATGGATTAGGCTCATCAGGACTCACAACAGGCCCTTACGTTGCCAAAATTCTTGTTGATTTGATTCAAGGGAGGACGCCGAAAACCGATATTGCTGGCTTTGATCCGAGCAGCGCGATTACTTCATGATGCGACGTAGCTGTTTCAAGTACTGATATTTCACGAAGAAATAATAGATAGCTTGGACGGCGATAAAGATACCAATCACGATACCAACATTTTGCCAAATATTGAAATCAAGTAAGTTTTGTAGGGCGAGGAAGGCTACGAGTGAATGGATAACTGCCACGAAAAGCGGTAAGAAAAACATGACGCGTAGTTGCCTCGCTACGATTTTATGCAGTTCGGATTTCGTTAAACCAATTTTGAAAAGCATTTTGTATTGTTGCTCGTCTCGTTTCAAATCGCTATGCAAGCGCAAGTAGATGAATCCGGCCGAGAAGGTGTAGAAGACAGCACCGCATAAGACGGTCAGTAGGAGAAGAAGGCCGTTGGTTTGTTGCATAGTTTGCCACTGTATAGCGAGTGATTCAAAACCAGTATAGATACCTTTGTCACTGTCTTGATTTTTTTCATTCCAACTATCAACATTATTTTGTAGTTTTTTTGCAGAGGCTGCGGTGCTTTCCCAGTCAACCATATGAAAAATGGTGTATGGAATTTTTGAATTATAGTTATCCTTGGGGTTTTTATAACGAACTTCTGCTTCCTGCCATAACGCATCAATATCTGCTTGATTGGCAATTATTGTCCCGATTTCTACACTGCTGGAACTGGAAGCATACGGGAAACGATTGATCGGCGCTACTTTTTCAACAGGTAGCGTTGTTTTTTGATTCGAAAGCTGAATTTCAATTTTATCAGGAGCATCACTTTTCAAATGGAGTTCACTGAGACTTTCTGTTGGAAGCAAGACGACTGTTCCTGGTGGTGTCGTTATTTTTGCTTCATTTCTCAAGTCCATCAATGCATTATAGTCTTCTATGGACAAGAAAGTATAAAAAACATCGGTATCGTCAGAGAATTGATAGAAATGTCCATTCGCTCTTTTATAGGAATCGCCTTGGAGCGTTTTTTCTGTATAGGAAATGATATCTTTGCTAATCGTGTCTTGCCCATAACCGGTATACGTAATCGCATATGGGTTTTCCGACATCTCCGCAAGCCCGCTACTACCAATCGCTGAGCTCGTTCCCATCGCAGTAATCGCTGTTGCAGAGATAATCGCCACGATGAAGAACGTACTCACATTATCACGCATTTGATAGATTAACTCTGAAAACGTAAGAAGATTTGTGCGTTTAAAAAAGAAACGTTCTCTCTTACGCAAACGTGTTAGCATAAAAACAAGCAACTGACTAAAGAAGAAATAGGTGCCAATGACGACTAGAATGACGCCGGTGAAGAGCGGGGTGAGAGCGAACGATTCACGATTTGTAAAAATAAGAACGATGCCATATCCGGCTGTAATAAGCACTAAAGCAAGTAGCGCGATATACCATGCGGCTTTGATTTCCTTTTTCGGCTCCTTCTGTGAGGCAAGTAGAGCTTTTAGATTATTGACGCGAATCGTAAAAGAAGTAACGAAAGAAATGACTAAAAACATCAATCCAAAAACGCCAAATGTAAGCAAAATCGGTTTCCAAGGGAAGTAAAAAGGCAATGTTTCCGTTAACGCTAAGATTTTAGAACAGATCAGCAAGATGACCTTCGAAAAAATAAATCCAAAGATAACCCCGCAAACGACCGCAGAAAGCCCTGCTAACATATTCTCCCAGAAAATCAATTTAACGAGCTGTTTCTTATTGATTCCTTGAATGAGCAGTAAACCAAATTCTGCTTTTCTCGTTTTCAAAAACGTACTAACGGCGTAAAAAATCGCAAAAGCTGAGAAAATAACGATAATCACCTGTGAAACTTGAAAACCAATCATCGCAAAATAACTCATGGTTTCGCTAGAAGAATCAATACTGTCCTTAAATTCAGGGTGAAAAACGAGCAAAGCATAGACAAAAAACATCGTCACCGCGAAAAAACTAGTAAAGAAATAAGGACCATAGACTTTCGGATTACGGCGAACATTATTAATGACGAACTGGCGGAATGACATGTTGTTTTCCTCCTAGTAGCGTCAAAGTGTCCATAATTTGCTGGTAAAAGACAGCCGTGTTATCGCCGCGATAAATTTCGTTGTATAGCGAACCATCTTTAATAAATACAACGCGATCGCAGTAGGATGCAGCTTGCGGATCATGCGTGACGAGCAGGATGGTCGCTTCCTCTTCTTTATTCAATCGGCTAAGTAGTTGCATGACTTCCTCACTATTTTTGGAATCCAAATTTCCCGTAGGTTCATCCGCTAAAAATAATTTCGGTTCATGAATCGCAGCGCGCGCAACGGCTGTCCGTTGTGACTCACCACCTGAAATCTGATACGTCCGCTTATCTAAAATCGGCGTGATGCCAAGCTTTGCAGCAATCACATCTAACTTTTCATTCATCGTTTCCAGTGGGGTGCCATCGAGTGTGAGTGGTAGTAAAATATTTTCACGGACGGTCAACGTATCCAATAGATTAAATGATTGGAAAATAAAACCGAGTTCCTTCCGTCTAAATTCGGCGAGTTTATCAAAAGATAATGTATAGGGGTTTGCATCATGGATTTGCACAGTCCCGCTTGTTGGTGGGTCGATGGTAGCGATCATGTTGAGTAGCGTTGTTTTTCCGCTACCTGAGGGGCCCATAATCCCCACGAATTCTCCTTTTTCAACCGATAAATCCAGATTAGAAATTGCCTGGTATTGCACGTTTCCTGTATATATTTTATTGACTTGTTCTACTTTTAAAAGTGTCATAACAAGACCTCCTCTTTCGTTGATAGGACTAGTTTAGCAAACAAACGGGAAAGTGCGGTATCGATTCTAATGACAAAAGCTTACGTTGTTGTAAGTTTCAGCAAAAGCTCCGTTCCATAGTATAGTCCATGCTGCTACTCGCTTTTGCCTAGAAATTAAGCATTTGTCGCCACGCAGAGGTTTGTCGTGAAATCATGTATGGTGGTTTTTCCACAGTTGGAGGCTTATGTTATTCTCCGTTTATTTCTGGATAGGAATTCGAATTAGAATCGTTGTGCCGGAGCCTATTTGAGATTCGATGGCGAGTCGATACCCAAGCTTTTGACATATTTCTGATACGAGGAAAAGCCCCATGCCTGTAGAATGCTGGTATTTGCGGCCGTTTTCTCCTGTGAAGAAAGGGCGAAAAACACGAGGAAGGTCTGATTTTTCGATGCCGATACCGTAATCTTGGATAGTCAGTAAATAGCCTGTGGACTCTGTAATCGCTGTTATTTCGATGTTACTTCCTTTTTGTGGTGAGTATTTAATCGCATTGGACAGGAGTTGTCCCAACATAAAAACGAACCATTTTTTGTCGGTTTCTAAAAATAGACTGGAATCGATGTCGACTTTTGGATAGAGTTGATGTCGGATAAAAAGCCGTTTATGTTCGTTGATGGCTTCGGTGGCAAGCGTTTTTAAGTCTGTATGGTCAACAACGAAATCATTTTCAAAGGTTTCGAGGCGTAGTGTGTAAAGAACCGTGTCAAGGCCTTGCTTGATTTTATCGGTCTCTTCTTGAATGCTACGAAGCGTTGGGTCGGACTGGTTTTGTGTCATCAGCTCGATAACCGATACGGGGGTTTTCATTTGATGCACCCACTGATTGATGAAAATATTGCGATCGGCATCTTTTGCGCGCCATTTTTGTAAGTCGATTTGGTAGGCGTGGTATTGTTGCGCTAAGTAGCTTTCGAAGGCTTGTGTGAACGGGGAACCTTCGTTAGGATGAAATTCGGATGCTACGACATCGGCTTGTTCTAGGCGCTTAAAGACGCGGCGATATCCGAAGTAGCGGACGGTTAGGAACAAGATACTGAGCACTATCCAGAGAAAAAGGACATAGATGGTGAGGCGAGCACTGCTGTATCCGTCTAGCCAAAAGATGCCCACAGTTGAGAGCGATAAAATGAGTGCGAATAGAAGGAAGGATAGGTGACTACGAAAAAATAAACGCATTATGATTCCTCCTTGTAAACCCATTGGTAACCGTAACCGCGGACAGATTTAATCGAATCTTTGACACCAAGGTCTAGTAGCTTTTTACGGAGTCTGGCAACGTTGACACTCAACGTATTATCATCAATAAACGTGACTTCATCCCAAATTTCTTCATATAAGAGATCGCGATTTGCAACATTTGGAGCAGTTCGCCAAATAACTTCGAGCAGTTTCGCTTCATTTTTGCTAAGTTCTAGCGTTTTGCCAGCGCGTTCAATTGTGAATTTTAGCGGATAAAAGGAGAGTGTACCTTCATGAAATTCAGGTTCTTGATATTGGTTGGCAAAATCGCCATAGACGCGTCGCAATTGGGCACGCACTTTCGCGATAACGACTTGATAGGAAAATGGTTTTGTGATGTAGTCATCCGCTCCGTTTTCAAGCGCCATGACTTGGTCCAGTTCTCCATCACGCGCTGAGATGAAGATAATTGGGCAGACCGAGACTTCACGAATTTTGCGACACCAAAAGTAACCGTCATATTTCGGCAAATTGATATCGAGCAGGACAAGGTGAGGCGTTAGTTCTTCGAAAAGAGGCATCACGTCATCGAAGTCGGTTGTGATGTGGGCGTCTAGATTGTATCGGCGTAGGTAATCTTGTAATAGCGTCGCGATTTTTGGGTCGTCTTCAACGATTAGTATTTTTTCCATGGTTTTGGGCTCCTTTGTTGTGGGCCTTATGAAGCATCTTTTGCTGAATTAGGCCCACAATATGAGTGCGAACGCAGTGAGCATTCGTTCCTTAAAATGGCCGTTGGATGCAAAATAAGACTTATTTTTAAAACAGTAACGCAAAATTTTTTTAGTACGGTGCGCTGGTCTAGGTTTGTTGTGTGGCATTTTTTTATCGAGTGTGGCGTCATGCTCTGCGCCTCCGGATTCAGCTTTGTTGTGGTTCTTGAAAAGCGTCGTGTGCTTTTTTAGAACCTCAATATGCAGTTGAATACAATGAAACTGCCTTCCATTTGCCAGACTCTCGAAAATTTTGTGGCCTCCGTAAAAAAACAAGAGCGGGTTTTCACTGCGAGTCCTAACAAATAAAAGGTTGTCAGTTTCGCTTTGCTCAGCTGCCTATTGATTCACTAAATCAACATAACGGGCCGTTTCAGCTTTTCGTCGGATCTAGCTTCAACGGCCAACTCCTCGAAAACTTCACGCCCTCCACAAAAAGCAAGAGCGGCTTTTTATTGCGGCCGCTCCAGTTTTTTTCGGAGCTAAACGGGCCGTTTCAGCCTTTCGTTCTTCATATCAACGGCTTCTTATCCTCATCCAACGTAAAACCTTCTCCCATCACGTCATGCACGACGGAAACGGAGACGAAGGCGTGTGGATCAGTCGCGTTCACAATGTTTTTCAGCTGCACAATCTCATTCTTCGCAACGACAATATACAGCACATCTTGATCTTTTTTCGAAAAGCCGCCGCGTCCTTCAAGCACCGTCACGCCTCGATTCATCGCCAGCATCACATGGTCGGCAATTTTATCATTATGGGCGGAAATTATCAAGGCACCCCGGGCGGCGTAGGCTCCTTCTTGCATGAAATCAATCACACGAGCGCCAATGAAAACCGCAACGAGTGTATACATCACTTGCCGAACGTCCAAATAAGACAACGAAAGCGTCAACACAACGGCGTCAATCGCAAACAAAGTCCGTCCCATACTCACGCCTTTTTTACGATGTAGCACTTGGGCAATGATGTCGCTACCACCCGTTGTCCCGCCATAACGAAAGACAAAACCAAGCCCAATTCCCGTAAAACCACCCGCAAAAAGCGCCACGAGTAAAAGGTCATCATGCAGATCAAGGCGATACGGCACGCGTTGGAAAACCCATAGAGCTAGCGAAAGGCCCACCGTTCCAATAATGGTATAAATCAGCGCACGATTTCCAAGAATGCGCCAGCCTAGGAAAAACAGCGGAATATTTAAAATAAGGTTGGAATACGCAGGATCAATACCTGTGAAATGTAGTAATAGTAAGGTAATCCCAGTTAATCCACCTTCCCCAAGATCATTCGCGATATTGAAGTTTACAAGTCCGAACCCGTAAATCGTTGTTCCAAGTAAAATAAAGATAATATTTTTAACACGAACATCTTGCCACACAGGCATCACTCCCTTTTTTATTGCTTCCACGTATAAATTCCTTTTTATAGACGTAGCAAGGACTTCTTAGCTATAATGATTATAACAGACGTAAAATGGGTAAATAAAGCCTTACGTTAGTTTACCACAAAAGGAGCGAAACAAAGCATGGCAAAAACGATGCAGCAGTTGCAAGATGAGGTAGACGCGTTGATTGGCCAGTTCGAAGAGGGATATTTTTCTCCTTTAGCGATGATGGCGCGCGTGACAGAGGAAACAGGAGAGCTTGCTCGCGAGATTAATCATTATTACGGCGAGAAACCGAAGAAAGCCAGCGAACCAGAGAATACAGTAGCCGCGGAGCTCGGAGATGTGTTATTTGTCCTCATTTGTATGGCAAATTCGCTAAATATTAGCTTAGAAGAGGCCCACGATACGGTCATGAAGAAATTCAAGGAACGTGACGCCGATAGATGGACCAAGAAGGAGGACAAATAAATGAAAGTAGCAGTATTAGGTTTTAAAGGTAGAATGGGGCATGAGGTCGTAAAAACGGTCCTCCGTGAAGCAGATTTGGAACTAGTTGCAGTACTTGACCATGCGCCAAAAGAAAAGAACATCAACGAAATTGCGGAATTTTCGGATTTGGACGTACCCGTATTTGACGATTTAGAAAAATTACTGACTAGTGTAACGCTGGACGCCGTTGTTGACTTTACGACGCCGAAAGTTGGCTATTCCAATACAAAATTAGTGTTGACGCATGGTGTGAGTCCAGTTGTTGGTACGACAGGTTTTACACCAGAACAAATTACGGAATTGACAGAACTCGCAGCATCGAAAAAAATTGGCGCGATTATTGCTCCAAATTTTGCGGTGGGGGCGGTACTGATGATGCAATTTGCGCAAAAAGCGGCGAAATACTTCTCAGATGTGGAGATTATCGAACTGCACCATGATAATAAACTGGATGCGCCAAGCGGTACGGCTGTGAAAACGGCGGAAATGATGGCGGAAGTTCGCGATCCGAAACAACAAGGTGCGGCAAACGAAGAGGAAACGATGAAAGGGGCTCGTGGTGCGGATTATGAAGGGATGCGGATTCATAGTGTTCGCCTACCAGGTTTGATTGCGCACCAACAAGTGCAATTTGGCGCAGAAGGCCAAGGACTCACGATTCGCCACGATTCCTACGATCGCATTTCTTTCATGTCAGGCGTTGCTTTTTCGATTCGCAAAACGGCAGACTTGGACACACTAGTCTACGGTTTAGAAAATTTAATTTGATGAGGAGTGGTTAGTACATGAACATTGCCTTAATCGCACACGATCGTAAAAAAGAATTGATGATAGAGCTCACGTTAGCTTATAAACTCATCTTAGAGCCACACACGTTATTCGCGACAGGAACGACTGGTTTGCGAATTATGGAGGCGACTGGACTTTCGGTACACCGGTTTCAGTCGGGCCCGCTCGGTGGCGATCAGCAAATTGGTTCCCGGATTTCGGAGAACAAAATGGACTTGGTGATTTTCTTACGCGATCCACTCGCAGCGCAACCACACGAACCAGATGTGACCGCGCTCATTCGATTATGTGATGTTTATGAAATTCCACTTGCAACCAATATCGGAACGGCAGAAGTATTATTGCGCGGTTTGCAAGAAGGATTTATGGATTGGCGCGATTTAAGACGCAACGAAGAATAGGAGTTTTAATGGATGAAAGCAATTTTTAAGAAAGCCGTGCCTGTTTTAGCGAAACTAGAACAGGCTGGTTTTGAGGCTTATTTTGTAGGTGGCTCTGTACGAGATACGTTGCTCGGTCGTGAAGTAGCGGACATTGATATTGCAACAAGTGCCTTTCCAGAAGAAGTAAAGCAGATTTTCACGCGGACATTTGATACTGGTATCGAACATGGGACGGTTTCTGTCTTGGAAGCGGGAGAAATATATGAAATTACGACGTTTCGCACAGAGGGAACGTACGCCGATTTCAGACGCCCAGATGAGGTTGTTTTTATTCGTTCGTTGGAGAAGGATTTGGAGCGTCGCGATTTCACGATGAATGCGATAGCGATGGGGCTTGATGGCCGATTCATTGATCCGTTTTGCGGTCAGCAAGATATGAAAAATAAACAGATTCGCGCGGTCGGTCAGCCATGGGAACGATTTCACGAAGATGCACTAAGAATGATGCGCGGTGTTCGTTTTGTAAGTCAGTTAGATTTTTCACTGGAAAAAGATACATATGAGGCGATGCAACAAAATATCGCACTTCTGAAAAACATTGCGGTGGAACGGATTGCCGTCGAATTTGTGAAATTAATGAAGGGTGAAGCGGTCAAAACGGCATTGCCATTAGTAGAGGAACTCGAGATGTTACCGTATTTACCTGGATTTGTAGGCCAAAATGCCGCGATTCAGAGATTAGCGTCTTGGGATTTAGCGGCGGCTCGTGATGACGAAACAATCTGGTTTATCGTTGTCCTCGCTGTGATGCCGGAGAATGTAGGAAACTTTTTGCGCGCTTGGAAATTGCCAAACAAGCTAATCCGTGAGGTCTCAAAAGCGTATGATTTGGCGGATAAACGAGTGTGGAGCGACTACGAATTGTTTGCAACAGGAACGCATACGGTAGCGCTAGTCGAAAAAGCACGCTTCATCCAAACGGGCGAAACAGACTGGACGGCTTTACACGAACGCTTTGACGGATTACCTGTCCAGTCACGAAGCGAGATTCAGGCGAGTGGCGATGACATCATGGTATGGGCGGATAAAAAAGGAGGCCCTTGGCTAAAAGATTTGCTAGCGAGGCTCGATCAAGCCATCATTGAAGGAGAAATAAGGAATACACAGTCAGAAATTAAAGGATGGGTGGAACATGTTATCAACGAATCGGCGTAAATTATTGGATGTATTTCGAGCAGCAGAGGGTGGTTTAGTTTCAGGTCAAGAGATTGCCGATGCGCTGAACTGCAGTCGGACAGCCGTATGGAAGCAAATAGAAGAGTTAAAAAAAGCTGGCTTTGAGATTGAGGCAAAACGAGGAAGTGGCTATGCGATTCAACCAGCCGAAGAAATTTTCACAGAGGATATGCTTTATTTTCGCGCCAAAACGAAATTCATCGGGCAACAGGTAGCTTTTTATCCAGAAGTAACATCCACGCAAATCGTTGCGCATCAACTCGTTGGCGAAGGAGCGGTCGATGGAACAGTCGTTATCGCTGACGAACAAACGGCAGGAAAAGGACGCTTAGCAAGACCGTGGAATTCGCAAAAGGGAACAGGAATCTGGATGAGCACGATTCTAAAACCCGAAATCCCGATGCAACAAGTGCCACAGTTTACTTTTATCGCGTCGTTAGCCGTTGCTGAGGCGATTGAGAATATCACAGGTTTAGAGCCACAAATCAAATGGCCGAATGACCTTTATATCGAAAAACGTAAAGTATGCGGTGTTTTAACGGAAATGCAAGCCGAGGCAGAGCAGGTAAACGCGATTATTATTGGGACTGGCATCAACGTGAATCAAGACTTTTTTCCAGAAGAATTGCGTGATAAAGCGACATCCTTAGCTATTTTAGCAGGTCACCCAATTTCCAGAGGCGCGTTATATGGCGAGATTGTCTCTCAGTTGGAAAAATACTATTTGCTATTCCTAGACCAAGGTTTTGCGCCGATTAAACTATTGTGGGAAGCAAGAGCCATTCCTTTTAGTGAAAAAATCGTAGCAAAGACGTTAAGAGGCGAGATTCGTGGAACGGTGAAGGGAATATCAGATGAAGGTGTGCTGATCGTTCAAGATGCTGTGGGAGAAGAACACAAGATTTATTCCGCAGATATTTTGCTCGGTTAGTAAATTCATTTTTTAGGCGAAAATTGGCTGGCAGAAACGAACGGTGTGGCATGAAAAAAGAAGGATAAGGCATGATTTACGCGTATAGATATACAAAATTTGATTTGAAATCCCTTTTTAGCATTTTTTCTTTTAGAAGATACTCAGGTATACTAAGAAAAATTGCTGAAAAGGAGCGCTGAATAGATGGAGTTTAAATGGCTGGTTCGGGATGAATTATCTCAGTTGAAGGATATCGATCGCAAGGAATTTGTTGGGGAAGTTTACTATGTTCGGAATCAAATGTTGCAATTAGTGAAGGAATACTATGATATCGAAGGCTGGCTCGAGAGTGAGCTCACGATTTATGTGCAACGTTTAGAGTCGCTTTTTGACCGAGATGGCATTATTATTGGAGCATACGAAGAAGGTATCTTGGTTGGGCTTGTGTCCTTGGAAAGCTACCTTATTGACGGTAAGACGATGAAGCTGGACATGTTATACGTCAGCCATGATTATCGCGGAAAAGGGCTTGGTCGGCGGCTTATCGATATTATTTCCCAAGAGGCAACAGAGCTCGGTGCAAAGGAACTATATATATCCGCGACACCAGTTCGTAATACAGTAGACTTCTACTTGAGGCTAGGCGCAGAATTAGCGAATCCACCAGATATCTATTTATTTGAGCTGGAACCGCTAGATATTCATTTGATTTTACCGATATAAAAAAGAGGAGATTTGAAATGATGAAGAAATTATTATTTTTAGGAATGTTAGGCGTGCTTTTAGTGCTTGCTGCATGCGGTAGTGAGAAGACGGAAGATAGTAAGCAATTAGACAAAATAACGTTAGCAGAATTCCAAGCGAAATTGGATAATAAGGAAAGCGGTTTTGTGTATATTGGTAGACCGACCTGTCCAGATTGCCAGGCTTTTCAACCAACGTTGGATAGTGTTTTGAAAGATAAAGAGATGCGTTTGGCTTATTTTGATACAGATGCGGCACGAGAGACGGCTGAGGATGATACAAAAACATTTTTGCAGGACATGAAAGTAAAGACAGTCCCAGTTATTTTCTACTTGAAAGATGGTAAAGAAGTGGCGCGATACGACGGAAATGATGATAAGACCGCGCTAAAAACTTGGTTTGAAAAATACAGTAAATAGCAAGGGAGGCGTATGTCGCGAAGTATTTCGGTAGGCATGCGCTCTTTTTCTAATACTGTCAATTATAGTCAGTTTAAGAACTTTCGAAACGGCGTGAAATGTGTTACTATAGCAAGGAGGAAAGCAATGATTGGCTGTATCTTCGAGTAAGAACGGCACATGTTTTCTTTGTTTAAAAATATTTTGCTTTGATCCAATTAGGACAGAGACAAAAGGAGTAGATTGAAATGAAAAGACCTGTTGATTTTTTACAAATGAAAGAAGCACAGGAGAAAATAACGATGCTAACTGCTTATGATTATCCGTCAGCAAAGAATGCCGAGAAGGTGGGAGTCGACATGATTCTAGTGGGTGATTCGTTGGGAATGGTTGTTCTAGGATATGATTCCACGGTTCCAGTGACAATTGCTGATATGATTCATCATACGAAAGCGGTGCGGCGGGGTGCTCCGGATACATTTATTGTTACAGATATGCCGTTTCTAAGTTACCATGGTTCGACAGAGGAAACGATGCGAAATGCACGGCAAATCATTCAAGAAACGGGTGCAAATGCGCTGAAATTAGAAGGCGCTGGTGATGTGTTCACCAAAATCACGCATCTGAGTGCTGGTGGTGTTGCCGTTTTTGCCCATCTTGGTCTGACGCCGCAAACGGTAGGTTTAACAGGTAGTTACAAGGTGCAAGCGAAAACAAAAGAGGCAGCACAAGGTTTATTGAGGCAAGCAAAAGAAGCAGAGGCAGCGGGGGCTATTGCGCTCGTTTTAGAAGCCATCCCAAGACAACTGGCAAAAGAGGTAACAGCAGCTATTTCGATTCCAACAATTGGTATTGGGGCTGGCGTGGATACGGATGGTCAAGTACTGGTGTATCATGATGTGATTCAATACGGAACGGATCGTGCAGCTAAATTTGTGAAGACGTACGCAGATGTAGATGCCATGATCGATACCGCTTTGACCTCCTATGTTAGCGATGTGAAGTCGGGTAGTTTTCCAGCTTTGGAGCATACCTTTACGATGAGCGAAGAAACGCTTAAGGGTCTATACGGGGGCCAATGATATGAAAATTATACGCGAAATAGAGGCTTTGCAAGCAGCTGTCAGATCTTACAAGAAACAGCAGCAAACGATTGGTTTTGTGCCGACGATGGGTTTTTTACACGAAGGTCATATGGCACTTGTGAAAGCGGCTCATATGGAAAATGATGTTGTAGTTATGAGTATTTTTGTGAATCCAACACAGTTTGGACCAAATGAAGACTTCGAAAGCTATCCCCGTGACGAAGCGCGAGATACGGTACGTGCAGAGCAGAATGGCGTAGATATTTTGTTCATGCCTTCTGTTGAAACGATGTATCCGGAGAGTTTGACGGCAACGATTCATGCGCAGAAACGAGTTTCTGTATTGGATGGAGCGACTCGAGAAGGGCATTTTGATGGGGTTTTGACGGTGTTAGGGAAATTGTTTCATCTTGTTCAACCGGATAACGCTTATTTTGGTCAGAAAGATGCGCAACAAGTAGCTGTAGTACAAGGCTTTGTTGCTGATTATTTTTTTCCGTTGAAGATTTGTGTGGTTCCGACTGTTAGAGAGCAGGATGGGCTAGCAAAAAGTTCACGCAATGTGTATTTGACAGAGCAGGAGCGCAAGGAGGCACCAGTTATTCATGCCGCATTGCGAAAAGCTCGCGAAGAAGTGAAGGGGCAAGATAAGGCGAGCGTGTTGGCAAATATTCGAGCAGCCATAGATCAGAAAAACTCGCATGAAAAAATTGTTTATCTAGATATGTATCAGTATCCTTCGTTTGAACCTGTGGAAGATTGGGAAAAGCCTATTATTATTGCGATTTGTGTGCAATATTCGAAAGCTAGATTAATTGATAATGAAATCATAGGAGGTGCATGACATGATGCGTTCCATGATGCATGGTAAGATTCATCGGGCCACTGTAACGGAAGCTAACCTCAATTATGTTGGTAGTATCACGATTGACGAGGCGATACTGGAGGCGGTTGATATGTTGCCAAATGAAAAGGTACAGATTGTAAATAATAATAATGGTGCTCGTTTGGAGACTTATATTATACCTGGAGAGCGAAATAGTGGTATTATTTGTTTGAACGGTGCTGCCGCTAGAATGACGCAGGTTGGCGATACGATTATTATTATGGCTTACGGTATTTTTTCGGAAGAAGAGATAGCGAATCATCAACCTAAAATAGTGGTTCTGAATGAGCTTAATCGTGTTGTACAGACTTTGCCAGAAGAAAAAGCGCGAACAACACTATGAGATGTGGAGGAAGCTAGGTTTTGAATCTAGCTTCCCGATTGGAGTAAAGGGGGGATAATCGTGAAAAATAAAAGATATATCGTCGTTGATTTGGAGACTACGGGAAACCAAGCGAATAAGGCGGATAAAATTATTCAATTTTCGGCGTGTATTGTGGAGGGCGGCAAGATTATAGATCAGTTCTCTACTTTCCTAAATCCGGAGAAGCGGATTCCTCCTTTTATTAAAGAGTTGACGGGAATAGCCGACAAAGACGTGAAAGATGCGCCATTATTTGAAGATGTATCATCGATTATCCATTCGCTGATTGATGGCGGTATTTTTGTAGCGCATAATGTGAGTTTTGATTGGACTTTTTTACAAAAAGAGATGCGTGAAGCAGGCGAAGCACCACTCAAAATGAAGCTTCTTGATACGGTGGAATTAGCGCGAATTATGTATCCGACAGTGGATAGTTTTAAATTGCAAGACTTAGCGGATGAGTTTGGACTAGGCCATGATGCTCCCCATCGAGCAGATAGTGACGCACGCGTGACGGCTGAATTGATGTTACTTTTTCTAGAGAAATTGGAGACATTACCGCTTGCGACTATTCGTAAATTAACGACGCTTTCGCAACATTTGACCGGATACCTTGCGGAGTTGCTTTTTGAAATCGAGATGCGTAAAGAACGCGAATTGGCAATGCTTGATACAAAATGGACAGAATATAGAGGTCTCGTGATTCGCAATAAAAGCATACAAGAAGTGCAGTATAGTCGGGCGGATACTAGACGGTATCCAAAGACGGATGAGGAGAAAACGGCACTTTTTAAGGAAGCAGATGAAACTTTAATGCCTCGAGCTGGTCAATTTGTGATGATGGATACGGTTATGACATCATGGGAAAAAGAAGAAAATGCACTTATTGAAGCAGGAACAGGGATTGGGAAAACTTTAGGTTATTCTTTGCCAGCGATTTATTTTGCGAAGGAACGCCAAATTCCAATCGTGATTAGTACATATACGAACCTTTTGCAATCTCAAATATTCCATAAAGATATTCCGTTACTTTCCGCGCTGACCGATTTCGATATACAGGCAGTTGTGTTAAAGGGAAGAGAGCATTATATCAATTTGTTTAAATTTGAACAATTGCTATCGGAAGTAGATAAAACCTATGATGTTGTCTTGACGAAAATGCAGATTCTTGTATGGTTGACGGAAACGACGACTGGGGATATTGATGAGGTGAATTTATCTGGTGGTGGTCAGCTTTTCTGGAATCGAATGAAGCATACCGGATGGTTTTTGTCTCCTCAAAAAGATCCGTGGTTAGCCCATGATTTTTATTTGTTTAATCAGAGGCAAGCCAAGGCGGCAGACTTAATTATTGTGAACCATGCCTTACTTTTACAGGATCATTTTAGTGGTGGGAAATGGTTGCCAGATTATGAATATGCAGTTATTGATGAGGCGCATCATTTCACAGATGCGGCACGCGCACAACAGAGCTTTGTTTTTTCCTATCGTCGGATGAAATTTTTTATCAATCGCTTGGGAACACTAGGAAAAGAAGCTATGCTACAGCGGTTAGAACTCATGTTTCCGGAACAACATCAGCTTTTTGATATTGAGATTGCTATCATAAAGCTAGAAGAGGCGTTAGAGAACCTATTCTTACTGTTGGCGCAGAAGTTACTAAAGGCAAATAAGAATGCTACGGAGTTAATTCTGGTTGAGAATGTCATCGATGAGAAATTAGATGCAGCCTTGTTTTTCGCAGGTGAAAAGGTACTATTGCTGATGCGTGAAGTGAGTAACACGCTCGACCATGTTTTGGAACATGGTAAGCGAGAGGCTGAGAAATTTAGTGAGGGCGAATCGGTATTTTTAGAAGAAGTTTATTCGTTTGTAATTGATTGGAAACGCGCGGAGAGCCAGCTTTCTCGGATGCTTTACGAGAAGGAAGAGGCGATGATGCTTTATATCGAGGCAGATAAGAATAAGGCGCTTAGTAGTGTACGGCTTAGAGCAGATATTGTGCAGGTGAATCATACGCTACAGAAGGATTTCTTTGATACTAAAAAATCAGTGGTTATGACGTCTGCAACACTCACGGTAGATGATTCGTTTGCTTATATTCGGGCTGAGTTAGGCTTAGACGCTGCTATAGTGACCAAACAGATTAAGTCACCGTTCGATTATGGAGAGAATGCACGAATCCTGATTCCTTCTGATATGTTACCAGTGAAAGGAACACCTGTTGAGGAGTACACGAGCAAGTTAGCAGGTTATCTCAGTGCCATTGCCAAAGAAACATCGGGTCGCATGCTTGTCCTGTTTACTGCCCATGATATGTTACAAAAAACATACCGAAAAATGAATCAGGATTCCTCTATTGCGGAATATCGTATTTTAGCGCAAGGTGTGTCATCGGGTAGCCCAGCACGGTTAACGAAACAATTCCTCGCGTTTGATAAGGCCATTTTACTAGGGACGATGAGTTTTTGGGAAGGGGTTGATATTCCGGGCGATGATTTATCTTGTTTGGTCATTGTGCGTCTGCCGTTTGCTCCGCTTGAGGATCCCTATACGAAAGCTCAAATTGCGTTGCGTAAAAAAATGGGGCTCAATGCATTTCAAACCTATTCGCTACCAGAAGCTGTTCTTCGTTTTAAACAAGGCTTTGGAAGGCTGATCAGGCGGGAAACAGATCGTGGGATTGTGTTCGTTTTTGATAATCGCATGGATACGACTAATTTTGGAAAAGCATTCTTGAACTCGATTCCTGAGGTGCCTATTGTAAAAGGCAAAGAACAGGAATTATTGGAGGAAGTGAAGAAATTTTTTGAATAAGCGTTTTTTCGCTTCAAATATCGTGAGGGTATTGCTATAATAAACCTATGCCTGAAATTGGCGACAACAGCGTAAAAGCTAATAGAAATGAGAGTAGATATGTTGCGAAAAAGTAATCGAAAAAGTTACTGGAAGTGGATTTGGATTAGTATTGCCGCGATTGTCGTTGTAATAGCAGGGTTTTTCATCTTTTTCTACAGCGCCCAGAAGCCGGTTCGCGCAGATGAAGAGACCGCACTTGCACGCATTGATGGCAAGGTAGATTTGAAAGAGCAAGAGAATTTTTATTTGTATAATGGCTCGAATGGTGTCTACTACGTGCTAACAGGAAAGAATAGTAAGAAGAAAGATATCATTGTGTGGGTTCCTAAGAGTAAGAAGGGGACAGTGGTCGTCAAGTACGCAAAAGATGGTATAACAAAAGACGAGGCAATTGCTAAAGTGAAGCAGGAAAAGAATCCAGTTAAGATTCTGAATGTGACGCTTGGTATGGATAAAGGTGTGCCAATTTGGGAAGTGTCCTATTTAGACAAGGATAACAACTTGAATTATTATGATTTGGATTTTGAAACAGGCGAATGGTACCGAGCAATTGAGAATTTATAAAACTTTTTAAAATTTAGGAGGGAACGTGCATGGACCTACCGCTATCGAGACGTGTCCAAGAAATTGCTGCATCGCCAACACTTGCGATTACAGCAAAAGCAAGAGAAATGAAGCAAGCAGGAATCGATGTTATTGGGCTTGGAGCTGGGGAACCGGATTTCAATACACCACAAAATATCATTGATGCTGCTGTGGATTCGATGAACAAAGGATATACCAAGTATACAGCAACAACGGGGATACCAGAATTAAAGCAAGCGATTATCGACAAGTTGCAACAAGATCAGAATTTAGCGTATAAGCCGAATCAGATTTTTGTGGGAACTGGCGCGAAACATGTGCTTTATTGTGCTTTTCAAGCTATTCTGAATCCTGGCGATGAAGTCATTATACCTGTACCTTACTGGGTGACTTATCCGGAGCAAATTAAGCTTGCTGGCGGTGTGCCAATTTTTGTTGAGACTGGTTTTGATGCGGATTTCAAGATTACTGCCGCTGATTTTGAAAAGGCTATAACCTCACAAACGCGTGCGATCGTGCTTAATTCTCCAAACAATCCAACGGGGATGGCTTACTCGAAAGCGGAACTTGTTGCGATTGGCGAAGTTGCGGAGAAACATGGCATTTATATCGTTTCTGATGAAATTTATGAGAAGTTATATTACGGGGACAAAAAGGATCTCGTTTCGATTGCTTCTTTGAGTGACGCGTTATATCAATGGACCATCGTGATTAATGGCGTTTCCAAAGCGTATGCAATGACTGGTTGGCGTATTGGCTATGCAGCTGCGGCAGAATCGATTATTGCGAGTATGGGAAGACTTGCCGATCATATGACGAGTAATCCGACAGCAAACGCTCAGTATGGCGCGGTGGAAGCTTATAATGGGGATCAGGCGGTTCCTGAAAGTATGTATAAGGCGTTTGAGGGACGGATGGAGCGGTTTTATCCAGTGTTGGAATCGATTCCGGGTTTTAGACCGAAGAAGCCAGACGGTGCCTTCTACTTCTTTATTGATGTAGCAGAAGCAGCACGTATGAAGGGCTTTGCAGATGTGGATGCTTTTGCAAAGAGCTTGTTAGATGATGCCTTTGTCGCGGTTGTTCCAGGCTCAGGTTTTGGTATGCCGGATTATATTCGGATATCCTATGCGACAGACCCAGCATTATTTGAACAAGCGCTTAACCGAATGAAAGATTTTATGAAAAATTAGGGAGTGTAAACATGCAAATTACGATTAATCAAGCAGCAAAATATGTAGACAAAGAAGTAAAAATTGGCGGTTGGCTCAGCAATAAACGTTCTAGTGGTAAAATCGCCTTCTTACAATTACGCGATGGAACTGGCTTTATGCAGGGCGTTGTTGTCAAAGAAGAAGTCGGTGAAGAACTGTTTCAAACAGCGAAAGGTATGTCTCAAGAAACGAGTCTTTATGTTACTGGGACGATTCACGAAGATACGCGTTCCCCGTTCGGCTATGAAATGGCTGTGACTGGAATTGAAGTTGTCAGTGAGTCTGTCGATTACCCAATTACGCCGAAAGAACACGGCACAGAATTTTTGATGGATCACCGTCATTTATGGTTGCGCTCGAATCGTCAACACGCTATTATGAAGATTCGTAATGAGATTATTCGCGCGACATATGAATTCTTTAACGAAGAAGGTTTCTTGAAAATTGATCCACCGATTTTGACAGGAAGCGCACCAGAAGGCACAACCGAGCTATTCCATACGAAATATTTTGAAGAGGATGCCTTTTTATCACAAAGCGGTCAGCTGTATATGGAAGCTGCGGCGATGGCGTTTGGAAAAGTTTTCTCGTTTGGACCAACTTTCCGTGCAGAGAAATCGAAAACGCGCCGTCATTTAATCGAATTTTGGATGATTGAGCCTGAGATGGCATTTTACAAATTGGAAGATAGCTTAAAAGTACAAGAGAATTATGTGGCATTCCTTGTCGCTGCTGTGCTTAAGAACTGTCGCTTAGAATTAGATCGTCTGGGCCGTGACGTCTCGCATTTAGAGAAAATGGTCGCGCCGTTCCCACGAATCACGTATACAGAAGCGATTACGTTGCTGAAGAAATTAGGTTTTGAAGATATTGAATGGGGTGACGATTTTGGAGCGCCGCATGAAACAGCGATTGCGGATAATTTTGAGAAGCCAGTTTTCATCACGCATTATCCAAAAGCCATTAAACCGTTTTATATGCCAGAAGATCCGAATAACAGTGAAGTCGTGCTATGTGCTGATTTGATTGCGCCAGAAGGATATGGTGAAATTATCGGTGGATCAGAACGTATTCATGAGTTAGCGATTTTAGAAGCGCGCATGAAAGAGTTTGATCTGGATCTGGAAGCCTATAGCTGGTATTTAGATTTAGCACGCTACGGTTCTGTGCCACATTCTGGCTTTGGACTTGGCCTAGAGCGCACAGTTGCATGGATTTCAGGGACAGAACACGTTCGCGAAACGATTCCATTCCCAAGACTGTTGAATCGTTTGTATCCGTAATAAAAGACGCTTTACTTGGATTATAAAAACAGCCAGTACCCACAAAATTCGTTTTTGCGGCGTTCTGGCTGTTTTTATATTGCTAAAATCCTACCAAGGCAAGTCAAAAACACAAAAACTCTCCCAAAAAGGTTTTTTCATCACGTTTCCCTCGTTTTTCATGGTATAATTTCTAATGAGGTGTTTCATGATGGATAATAAAATAATGCAAAAATGGTTAGCCGCGGGAAATGTGACGTTACCGCAAGTATTAGTCGAGAACTACGCTAAAATCGGCATGAATGAGCAGGAGTTTGTCGTTGTTTTACAGCTGCAGTCCTTTCTTGAAAAAGGAATCTATTTTCCATCGATGGAAGAAATCGCCGGGCGAACAACATTTAGTACGGAACAGGCTTTTCGAATTATTCAGGCGCTCGTTAACAAACAGCTTGTCATGATTACACAAGTGAATGAAGGTGAGCAAGTCTATACGGAGAGCTATGCGCTGGATCCGCTTTGGGAAAAACTGATGCTTTTTTTCGAGAATCTGCATCAAGAACAAAAAATGATGTCGCGTGAGACGGAGCAAATGAGTTTGTATTCGCAGTTTGAGAAGGAGTTCGGACGTCCGTTATCCCCGATGGAGGCGGAAATGTTGTCTGCTTGGGTGGATCAGGATCATAATAGCCCGGAGTTGATTCGGGAGGCTCTGAGAGAAGCTGTACTCTCGCAAAAATTGAGTTTTCGCTATATGGATCGAATTTTACTCAATTGGAATCGTAAAAACATCAAAACGCCGGAGCAGGCACGTGTGGCTTCCGCTGCTTTTCATGAGCAAGTGGCAGGTAATACATCGGATAAAAGCAACGTGACGAGGGTAAAGAAAAGTGAGAATTCGATTCCGCTCTATGATTGGCTAGATAAGAGAAAAGGGTGAACATATGCTAACGAACAAGCAAACCGTGATGTGCATCGAGACAATGGCAGACATGTTTCCTGCTGCCCACTGTGAACTCGAGCATAAGAATACATTTGAATTACTGGTCGCTGTGGTACTTTCTGCGCAGTGTACCGATATTTTGGTCAACCGCGTAACTGCATCACTTTTTGAGAAATACCATGGACCTGAGGATTATATCCAAGTCCCGGTGGAAGAGCTGGAAAATGATATACGGTCGATTGGTCTATATCGGAATAAGGCAAAGAATATCCAAGCACTGTCTCGAAAAATTCTGGATGAGTTTGGCGGGCAGGTACCAGAGACGCATGCGGAGTTGGAGAGCTTGCCTGGTGTGGGACGCAAAACCGCGAACGTTGTGCTCTCCGTGGGTTTTGGAGTTCCAGCGATTGCTGTTGATACACATGTAGAACGCGTTTCTAAACGATTGGGTATTTGCCGGTGGAAAGATTCCGTGGTCGAAGTCGAAAATACATTGATGCGAAAACTGCCAAAAGAAATGTGGTCAGATGCGCATCATGATATGATTTTCTTTGGACGTTATCACTGTAAGGCAAGAACTCCAGAATGCTCTACATGTCCGCTCCTATACCTTTGCCGAGAAGGTAAAAAACAAGCGAAAGCGAGAGGATTTGATGGCTG
Organism: Listeria sp. SHR_NRA_18; assembly: GCF_003856515.1. Classification (NCBI taxonomy): domain Bacteria; kingdom Bacillati; phylum Bacillota; class Bacilli; order Caryophanales; family Listeriaceae; genus Listeria; species Listeria sp. SHR_NRA_18. The sequence continues at coordinate 678,244 of NZ_QPKR01000001.1, read as the reverse complement.
ATTTTCAGTATGCAAAAGAATTGGAACATCCTTTATTTAAAACGCCACATGTTGCGGTCGAAGAAATAGACGAAGCATCGATTTTTGTGACAGGGTTACCGTTTTGGCAGGAGCAACTTTTTTATACGCGCGGGCGGGGAGAGATGCCTTGGCACACGGACCCAGGACAAGCGTGCAGACGCATGGCAAAACAGTGGCGAAATATTGCGCAAGAGTTAGATGCATCTTTTAAATTGCGTGAGGAGCCTGATATGTCGATTATTCGTGACGGATTAGGTATTTACCTTTCCATGCTTTTTTGGAGCAATGAGAGGCCTGTGCAGTTAAATGAGTTGGACAAGCATATCGAGACGTTGGAACTTATTCCGATGAACTTGCAGGAGCGGTTAGCTTTTGTTATGGGAAAGTCAGGTGGATATCCAGCTTTTAAACAGTTGAATGAGTTGGTACAGGAGCAGAGGAAGCTAGCTTTGAAAGGACTGACTTAACAAAGAAATGCATTTCAAATTGGAATGCGTTTTTTTGTTGCATAAAAAAACCACTCTGCAATATGCAGAGTGGTCGCAAGCTATTTTAGTTGGCCGGTGGCGGTGTTGTATTGTTTTGTGTGCCGTCCGTGCCAGTTCCATCCGTTGCAGGTGTATCTTGCTGTGTTTGATCAGGTGGAATGGTAATGGTTGTTGTCGCTGGTGAACCGCGTTTGCCGTCCTTCACTGGTACAACCATAATGACAACGCTCGAGCCTGGTGATCCGCCACTTACCGTGATAGATGTGACACCATAGTTCTGAGTTTGTCCGTTGACACTAACATCGTATGTGACGCCGGGTCCATTGGATGCCCAACTTGCGGAGATTGTTTTATTGGCCGCATTATATGAGCCATTTAAACCTGCTGGTGCTTGTAACGCCGTTCTCTCGGCTTCTTCTGTCGCTTTTCTCTCAGCTTCTTGTTGTTCTTTTTGCTTGTCTGCTTCGGATTTTTCTTTCTCTTTTTTCTCTTTTTTCTCTTTTTCTTCTGCTGCTTTTCTTTCAGCTTCTTTTTCAGCGTCAGTTTTCTCGTCAGTTTTCGTCTCTGTTTTCTTCTCAGCCGCTGATTTGGTTGGAATCGTACCGTCTAAGAATAGTTCATACGAGATATTTCCGCCGCTTGCGCCAGATCCTGCACGTGTGATTGGATTACTTCCAACGATAATCGGAATCTCATTCACATTGCTAGGTTTTTTGAAGTCTGGATTTTTCTCACCGGAAACGAGATGTTCCATGGTTGCTTTAAACATATAGGCTGCAATGCGTGTTTCACTCGGTGATAGGTAGTACTTGTTCGGTTCGTCATAGCCAGTCCAAATCGATACCGTGTAACGAGGGGAGTAGCCGACAAACCATGAATCGGGTGTACCATCACTTGGAATGCCATTTTTGATACGGACGCTTTCATCATAGTTGGTTGTACCTGTTTTCGCGGCAATATTCCAACCAGGGATGTTTGCTCGCGTACCAGTACCTTTTGTGAGAACGTCTTTTAGCATATCGCTAATCATGTAGGCTGTTGATGCTTTCATCGCTACAACAGATTCAGGCTCCATATTCACTTCTGTTTCGCCATCTGAAAGGAGAATCTTGGTAACCGTATGTGGCTTGTTATAGACACCGCCATTACCGAATGCACCATAAGCACCTGCCATCTGGATAGGGGAAGCTTCACCACTACCAATTACCGTTGATTCATAGACTTCTTTATAGTTCAACCCAAGATTGTTCGCAAAATCCCGTGCACGATCGTAGCCTACTTCTTTGGAAGCTTTTACGGCAGGGATGTTACGAGAGGAATAAAGCGCATGACGCATCGAAATTTCTCCTAGATAACCAGAATCATAGTTTCGCAATTCTTGACCACTTGAATATTGATAAGGGGCATCATTGAAAATATGAGCTGTAGACCAGTCTAGGTACTCAATAGCTGGCGCATAACCTAAAATAGGTTTCATGGTAGAACCGGGTTGGCGTTTAATATCGGTTGCACGGTTCAGTCCACGCGATATTTTCTTAGTGCCAGCAGTTTCGCGTCCACCACCAAGGGCTTGTACACGACCGGTTTCCGTATCCATGATAACAACCCCAGCTTGGAATTTCGCGTCTGGGTAGTTAATAACCTCATTCGTATTTAACATTTTTTCCGTATACTTTTGGGCATCTGGATCGAGAGCTGTATAGATTGTTAAACCATCTGTAAACGGATTGTATTTGTCACCAATCTCATCGATAACTTGATCGACATACGTATCATAAGCGTATGTTTTTTGCTTACGTGTCGCTTCATCTACTAATCCGTCTGTAATGGCAACCGATTGAGCAGCTTCCATTTCGGATTTCGAGATTTTATCGTTGTTATACATTAATGTCAAAACGATATCGCGACGTTTTTTCGCTAAATCAGGATTTTCAAATGGATTAAAACGGTTCGGACTTTGAGGCATACCAGCAATTAGGGCTGTTTGTGCTAAATTTAAGTCTTTTAGTTTTTTGCCATAGTAATGTTCGGCGGCTGTTTCCATACCATGGATGCCGTCGGATAGGTATACTTTATTGATGTAAATTTCTAGGAGTTCGTGTTTGCTGTATTTTTGCTCAAGTTGCACTGCCATCCACGCTTCTTGTGCTTTACGATCAAGCGTTTTGTTTGTGTAATCTAGGTAGGACATCTTAATGATTTGCTGTGTCAACGTACTAGCACCTTGGGAACCAAAGCCGCCTGTGATATTGCCGACTGCCGCACTCGCAAGTCGTATCGGGTCCATTCCATTATGCTCGTAAAAGCGGGAATCTTCCGTTGATAGAACTGCGTTTTCTAGCTGTTTTGGGATATCTTTATACTCAATATATTCCCGGCGTTCTTTACCGATTTCTGCATAGACATCTCCATTTTTATCTAAAATCTTAGATGAAAGAGGGTCACGCAATTTGGAATCTGTCAGTTTTGGCGCTTCTTTTGCATACGAATAAAATGCGGTTGCGCCACCAGCAATGCCTGCAAATGCGAGAAAGAGTGCGGTGAAGAATACCACTTTGACAACATTTCCAGTGATACGTTTACCTTTCCCAGTTGGTTTCTTCGTCTCAGGTTGTTTTGCTTGGCTATTGCGGTACTGAGATCTTGTCTGCGGTTTATCTGCCATAGAAAATTTCTCTCCTTTAATGTTGAGGGGTTGACTGATTTAGAAATAATGCTTTCTAATGATGCTTAAATAGTCTAGCCTCGGATTTAGACCATAAGGAATCTGGTCCGCTACGTCTTTTAATTCTTGAAGGGTCACTGATTTTCTCCCACCGTCAAGCATTCGTTGCCAAAATGGCTGGAAATGTTCAAAGGGGATGAGATAGACCTCACCAAGTGTTTGAAAAGCGATGATAACAAAAACGATACCGTCTTGCTTCTGGACGCCTTCCATATGTGTTAACTGATGTTGATGAAAGTTACTAAGAGGAAATGAGCTTGTATTTTTGGTCTCCTTTGCTTCAAAGTCAATATACTTTCCTTGATAAACACCGTTGTAGTCCGTGGTTGATGGTGTTTTGAAGTAGGCTTCCTTTATTTTTGCGCTACTTCTTTTTGGGTAATCAACACCGACGATTTGCACAGGGGTTGGTTTCTTGTGGATGACGGCGAGCCCATGGGTTAAATAGTAGGCGTTTGTGTCATTGAGATCTTGCTCGAGTGACATGCCGCGTTTTCCGTAAGAGACCGTCTTTTTTTGTGCGTTGGAGGCGGTAGGTGTATTGGGCTGATACTTTTTTCCATTTGGATATCGTATGGCCATCTATGATTCACCTCTTTTAAATCGATCGAACGGCAGAACTCGCCATTCTTAATTTGGACTAACACCTATTATAACAAATATAAACGAAAATGATAGGGGAAATCTGCCTATGCGGTTGTTGTGCGTATTTGGAAAATCGCTGAAAACCAAGACAGAACGTACCTTCGCATCGGGTTGTGTGGCTCAGAAAAAAATCAATATTTTTTTAGTTTCAGGGATTTCACTGTGAATTTTAATACGTTACTCATTAGAAAAGTAGGCGTTTGCCATCAAATATGGTATGCTGTTCTCATACTTTTATATAGAAGGAATTGGTTTTTTATGAGTGAAATGAAGGATTTAACGATAGAAATGTTGCGTCATAATGAGGCTATTTGGGAACTTTATCTTTCGAATCGAACTGAACAGCAGGTATTTGATTTTTATAAGGATATGAAGCCGTTTGTGGATGGGGTCAAGGAAACGTGTGATGCTTGGCTAGCGCTCGTGATTCCGTGGGTGAATACGGCGCGTCCGACATACCTTGGAGAGGCCCAGTTGCAACAAGTGGCGGACAATATTCAGATGATTGCGGTCAGTGCGTTTAACGGGAAATCGTTTTATAAGCATTTTAACGATCATTATCAGTCGGTGGAATATACGTTGAAACGCGTATTGGAGAAGGCACCATGAAATCGATTTTTGTGTCGGGCTATAAGAATTTTGAATTAGGCATTTTTAAGCGGGATGCGCCAGAAGCGGGATTTATCAAGGAGGCGATGAAGCGGCGGCTGATTGGGCTGATGGATGATGGCTTGGAATGGGTGATTATTTCGGGGCAAATGGGTGTGGAACTGTGGGCTGGTGAAGTGGTAGCCGAGCTTAAAAAAGAAGAATATGCGTTGAAATTAGCGGTTTTGACGCCGTTTTTGAATCAGGAAAGTAATTGGAATGAGGGCAATCAGTTGTGGTATAATGAGATTGTTGGCGCGGCGGACTATGTGGCGGCTGTGACGAAGCGGGAGTATGAGAATCCGCGGCAGTTTCAATTGAAGGACCAGTTCGTGCTGGATCACACGGATGGGACGTTGCTTGTCTATGATACGGAGCGTGAGGGGGCGCCTAAATTCTTCTATGAAAAAGCAAAGGTATACGCGGAGAACGGTGACTATCCGATTTTGTTGATTGATTTTTATGAGTTACAAGAAGTAGTAGAATCGCTCAACGCTGACTTTTAAGTGTCTTTTTTAGGAAATGAAGGATTATAAATTGACAAATGCGCCGAACTTTGAAAAAATGGAGATATGTAACGTAAAGTAACGCTAGGTGATAAATATTTTTTGCGATATTTGATTCGTAGCTCCAACCCTCAGCGTGTCGGCAAATGCTTAGATTTTAGGCAAAAGCGAGTACCAACGTGGAGCATACTAGTGTATGTGAGCATTGGAACGGAACTTTTAACGACGAAGATGAGTGTTTTCCAGGATTCAGCGTGTCGGAAAATGCTTAGATTCTAGGCAAAAGCGAGTACCAACGTGGAGCATACTAGTGTATGTGAGCATTGGAACGGAACTTTTAACGACGAAGATGAGTATTTTCCGACACGCTGAAGCGACGTTAGCATACAGAAACTAGATATAGAGGTGAAGTTAAATGGCTTCTGAACAATTTGAATATAATTTGACTGGTAAAGAGATTTTAGAAAAAGAATTTAAAACAGGTCTTCGTGGTTATAATCCGGAAGATGTAGATGAATTTCTAGATAAAGTTATTAATGATTACAGTACTTTTTCACAAGAAATTGAGGCTCTACAACAAGAGAACTTGCGTCTTCGTTCTGAATTAGAGGATGCTCCGAAAGCAGTTGTGGCACCGAGTTTTCAACAAACAACGCAGCCTGCTGGAACGACGAATTTCGATATTCTAAAACGACTGAGCAATCTCGAAAAACATGTTTTTGGAAATAAGCTAGACGACAACCAATAAACGTGATAGAATGATTGAGGTAGCGTTTGGGTAATTGCTGTTTTCCCTATGAAAACAGAGGAAAGTCCATGCTCGCACGGTGCTGAAATTGCCCGTAGTGATCGTGCCTGGTGAAACAATAAGCCAGGGCACTCCGGATTACCGGTTTGACGGCAGGTGACGCACCTAAGTCTTCGGATAAGGTGTTCGAACCTTGAAAGTGCCACAGTGACGAAGTTTCATCAGAAATGGTGGAAGTGGAACGAGGTAAACCCCACGAGCGAGAAACCCAAATATTGGTAGGGGCACTTTTCCCGAGGAATAACAACGAGGGACGAGGTACATAGCTTCACCGCTATGTGCAGATAGATAATTACCGCTTTTGTGTGATCCTGTAATCACAGAAGTACAGAACATGGCTTACAAAACGCTATTTTCAGGATGAATTAAAAAAGTGAGGGCTGTTTCAAAGTCGGACGTATGGCGGATTTCTTATGCTAAGAGATGCCATAACTTAGTGCACCATGTGTGTGACTAGGAGCGTGTGCCTTTTGGAATGGCTCTTTTTTTAGATATTAATGAGGTGAGGATGGCGATTATGAGGGAATTTGAATTAGTAGCAACAGCTGCGGCTGGGCTCGAGGCGATTGTGGCAAAAGAGGTGCGTCGACTCGGCTATGAGTGTGAAGTTGATAATGGCAAAGTGTATTTTAAAGGGGACGAAATGGCGATTGCGAAGGCGAACTTATGGCTTCGTGTGGCGGATCGTGTGAAAATTGTTGTGGGGCGTTTTACTGCGACGACTTTTGATGATTTATTTGAGCAAACGAAGGCGCTACCATGGGAAGATTTTTTGCCTTTGGATGCTAATTTTCCGGTTGCTGGGAAATCGGTGAAATCGACATTGTTTAGTGTGCCGAATTGCCAAGCGATTACGAAAAAAGCGATTGTGAGCCGTTTGAGCGAGAAGTACCGCAGGCAGGGACGTTTGATGGAGTCGGGTGCTCTTTTTAAGTTGGAGGTTTCGATTTTAAAGGATGAAGTGACAATTACGCTTGATACGAGTGGTGCTGGTTTACATAAACGTGGTTATCGTGTTGGGCAAGGTGGTGCTCCGCTAAAGGAAACGATGGCTGCGGCGCTTGTTTTGCTTACGAGTTGGCATCCGGATCGTCCGTTTTATGACCCGGTTTGTGGTTCTGGGACGATTCCGATTGAGGCGGCTTGGATTGGACGGAATATCGCGCCTGGTTTGCGTCGGGATTTTGTGTGTGAATCGTGGGATTGGATGTCTGCGGATATTTGGAAAGAGGCGCGTGCAGAGGCAGAAGCTGCGGCGAATCATGAGCAACCATTAGATATTACTGGGACGGATATTGACCACCGAATGATTGAGATTTCGGAGCAGAATGCGTTTGAGGCCGGACTGGAAGATGTGATTGAGTTCAAGCAGATGCAAGTGGCTGATTTTACGACGGAAAAAGAGTACGGTGTTATCGTTGCGAATCCGCCGTATGGGGAACGTTTGGAAGATGAGGAATCGGTTCGTGAACTGTATCGTGAAATGCGCGCGGTGTATCGCAATATGCCAACGTGGTCGGTGTATGTGTTGACGAGTTATGAAATGTTTGAGGAAGTGTATGCAAAACGAGCGACGAAGAAACGCAAACTATATAATGGGTATTTGCGGACGGATTTGTACCAATATTGGGGACCAAGACCGCCACGTAAAGATTAAAGAAAGCGGGGAATCAGGATGTCGGAGAGTTTACAAGAACTAGAACAGGAATTTTTGGATTATGTGAAGAAAATCAGTGCGTTTGAAGAGGCGCTTAGCTTAGTTTATTGGGATCTGCGAACTGGTGCACCGGAAAAAGGCGCGACGCAACGCTCGGAAGTGATTGGTACGCTGAGTGGTGAAATTTTCAAAATGAAGGTTTCGGAGGAAATGGCGGCTTTTATCGCGGGTCTTTGGGTAGAAAAAGCGGATTTGTCTGATGTGACGCGCCGATCGTTGGAAGCGTGCAAAAAAGAATACGATTTGAATAAAAAAATTCCGGCGAACGAATATGAGGCGTATACGAAATTGGTGGCGCAGGCTGAGACAGTTTGGACAACGGCACGTGCGAACAATGACTATGATTCATTTAAGCCTTATTTGGAGAAAATCATCGCGAGTAAGCGTCAATTTGTGGAGTATTGGGGATATCAGGATAATCCTTATGATACGTTGCTTGATCAATATGAACCGGGGATGACAGTGGCGGTATTGGACGATGTTTTCGCGAAGCTTCGAGAAGCGATTTTGACGCTGCGCAAAAAAGTAGAGGCCGCGAGTTACCAGCCTGATGGGACGTTGCTGCATAAACGGGTGTCAAAAGCGAAACAAAAAGAATTTAGCGAGCGTATTTTGACGAAAATGGGCTTTGATTTTGAGGCTGGGCGCTTGGATGATACGGTTCATCCATTTGCGACGGGGCTCAATATTGGGGATGTGCGGATTACAACGCGTTACGATGAAGCGAATTTTAAAATGGCGGTATTTGGGATTATTCACGAAGGTGGGCACGCGATTTATGAGCAGAATATCAGTCCGAAACTGGTTGGGACGCCGCTTGCGAATGGTGCTTCCATGGGGATTCATGAGTCGCAGTCGCTATTTTATGAGATTATCCTAGGTTCGAGTTTTGAATTTTGGCAGAGTAATTATAAGGATTTCCAAGAGATTACGGCGCCTGCGTTTGATGATGTTTCAGTTGAGGAATTTTATCGTGCGGTGAATCTTTCGGAGAGTTCGTTGATTCGGATTGAGGCGGACACGTTGACGTACCCGCTGCATATCATGATTCGTTATGAGCTTGAAAAGGCGATTATGAACGGCGAAATTGGTGTGGATGAGTTGCGTGATGCGTGGAATGATAAATATGAAGCGTATTTAGGTGTTCGTCCAGAATCGGATGCGGATGGTATATTGCAGGATATTCACTGGTCTGGCGGCGATTTCGGATACTTCCCGTCGTACGCGCTCGGTTATATGTATGCGGCGCAACTGTTTGCCACGCTTTCTAAGGAGATTCCAAATGTGTCGGAAATTCTGGCGAGCGATGATTATTCGCCGATTCGCGAATGGTTGACGGAGCATGTGCATCAGTACGGAATGCTGAAAAAACCGCTGGAAATTTTAAAGGATACGACGGGTGAAGGCTTAAATCCGGATTACTTGATTCAGCTTCTAAATGACCGCTACGATTTTATTTACAAATTAAATGAGGCGTGAAAAGCGTTTTCATCTAAAAATAAGGTTGACCCAGGATTTGTTGAAGGCTATAATAATGGAATAACTAGATTATATGGCGGTTTCAGAGCTCCTGCTTTGTACCACGAAAGATCACTTATATAAAGGCTGTGATATGGACAGCAAGTTTCTACCCAGTTACCGTAAATGACTGGACTATGAGTGAGAGTAACGTTTTATAAGGAAGGTGGCGACTGTTGCTGCCTTTTTACGTCTACTTCTCATTATTAGTATGAGTGGTGGGCGTTTTTTTAGTTCCCGCGCTCTTTAAATTAGAGAGGGGTCATCAAGCTGTGAAATTATTAGAAGAACATATCAAAAATCGAGGTACCGTGCTGCCTGGTAACGTATTAAAAGTCGATTCTTTTTTGAATCATCAAATTGATCCTGTGTTAATGCAGGCCGTTGGAAAAGAATTTGCCGATCGGTTTCGGAATCTTGGCATTACAAAAATAGTGACGATTGAGTCTTCGGGCATCGCGCCAGCTGTTTTTGCGGGACTCGAGTTAGGGATTCCTGTTGTTTTTGCGAGAAAGAAAAAATCATTAACATTAACGGAAAATTTATATACGAGTAGTGTTTATTCCTTCACAAAACAAGAGACGAACGATATTTCAGTGTCGAAAAATTTCTTAGGTAAGGCGGATAAAATTCTACTTATTGACGATTTTTTAGCGAATGGGCAGGCGGTTCTGGGATTGTTGGAAGTGGCAGAACAGGCGGAAGCGGAAGTCGTCGGGATTGGTATCGTGATTGAAAAATCGTTCCAGCAAGGCCGAGCATTACTTGAAAAAACGGGTTATCCGATTTATTCCTTAGCGCGGATTGCCTCTTTAGAAAATGAGCAAATTCGTTTTGTGAAGGGGGAGTAGCGCGATGTTAGGAAAAGGGAGAATTGTGGCACTTGGTTTTCAACATGTATTAGCGATGTATGCGGGAGCGGTTATTGTGCCGCTTTTGATTGGTGGTGCGCTTGGCTTTACGAGTGCGCAGATGACTTATTTGGTTTCGATTGATATTTTTATGTGCGGGATTGCGACGCTTTTGCAGTTAACGATGAATCGCTTTTTTGGCATTGGATTGCCGGTTGTTTTGGGCTGTGCGGTTCAAGCGATTGCGCCGATTATTTTGATTGGTGAGCAGTATGGGATAGGTGCGATTTACGGATCGATTATTGTTTCAGGGATTTTTGTTGTCCTGATTGCGCCGTTTTTCTCGATGGTTGTGCGATTCTTTCCGCCGGTTGTGACGGGATCGGTTGTCACAATTATCGGGTTGACGCTGATTCCGGTGGCGATTAATAATTTGGCTGGTGGACAAGGTGCGGCGGATTTTGGTTCGCTCTATAATTTGGGGCTTGGATTTGGGACGTTGTTCGTGATTATTTTGGTGTATCGTTTTGGACGTGGCTTTAGTAAGGCGATTGCGGTGTTGATTGGACTCGTTGCTGGATCGGTGTTCGCGGCTATTTATCGCGGTATTTCGATGCAACCTGTTGTGGATGCGCCGATGTTTCATGTGCCTACGCCGTTTTATTTTGGGATGCCGACTTTTAACTGGGCGGCGATTTTGACGATGATTTTGATCGCGCTCGTGAGTATGGTCGAATCGACGGGTGTTTATTTTGCGCTTTCTGATATTACGAAGCGAAAATTGGAAAAATCGGATTTGACAAAAGGATATCGGGCAGAGGGCTTGGCGATTGTGTTAGGCGGTATTTTTAATACGTTTCCGTATACGGCTTATTCGCAAAATGTTGGTTTAGTGCAGTTGTCGGGCATTAAAACGCGAAAAGTGATCTACGTGACGGCGGGGATTTTGATTGTGCTAGGCTTGTTGCCAAAAGTGGGCGCGATTACGACGATTATTCCGACGCCGGTGCTTGGTGGGGCGATGGTTGCGATGTTTGGTATGGTTGTCGCGCAAGGGATTAAGATGCTTGGCAAGGTTAATTTTACGTCACAGGAGAATTTGTTGATTATCGCTTGTTCGGTCGGTGTCGGGCTTGGCGTGACGGTTGTTCCGGATCTTTTCAAAGTGTTGCCGGACTTCATTCAATTGTTTACGAGCAATGGGATTGTGGCTGGAAGTATCACGGCGATTGTTTTGAATATTATTTTTAACATCATTCCGCATCGTAAGGAAAAAGATATAACTGAACCTGCGCGTGTTGATTTGTAGCGTTCGTTCACCGGGGATTTCTATGGTATAATAAGGACTTACATAGAAAATCTAGGGGGAACGAAAATGACGAATCAAAAAGATAATTTATTAGTCGTGGACGGCATGGCTTTATTATTCCGTGCTTTTTTTGCGACGGCGGTTTCGAAGCAATTCATGGTCAATCAACACGGTGTACCGACGAATGGTGTGCAAGGATTTATGAAGCATCTCTTTGCGGCGATCGATCAAAATAACCCGACGCACACGCTTATTTGTTGGGATATGGGTTCGCAGACGTTTCGCAATGAGCTTTACAGCGGATATAAGGCGGAGCGTAAAGCGCCACCGGAAGAGTTGATGCCACAATTCGATTTAGTGAAGGAAGTCGCGGCTTCGTTTGGCTTTATTAACGTTGGTGTGCCTGGTTTTGAGGCGGATGATTGTATTGGTACGGTGACGGTGAAAATGGCTGGAACGGGTATCGATACGACGGTTTTGAGCGGGGATAAAGATTTATTGCAGCTTATCGCGCCAACGAATGATGTATGGATTTTGCAAAAAGGATACGGGAATTATAAGCAGTATAATGAGGCGGCTTTTGTTGAGGAGTGGGGCATTACGCCAACGCAGTTTATTGATGTGAAGGCGTTGATGGGCGATACGAGCGATGGTTATCCAGGCGTTCGTGGCATCGGTGAGAAGACCGCCTTAAAATTGATTCAGCAATATGAGACAATTGATGGTATTTTAGCACATGTGGATGAGTTAAAACCTGGGCAGCAGACGAAATTGAAAGAAGACTTGGAGATGCTGCGCTTATCTAGGCAGTTAGCCGAGATTCATACGAGTGTACCGTTAGAGTTTGATATCGCGCAGTGTGTGTATCGCGGCTTATTACCAGAAGCCATCGATGTTGTAGAAAAGTATGGGTTGAAATCTTTACGACGAGATATTATGTTATAAAAAGTAGACGCCTTGCAGAGATGCAAGGTTTTTTTGTAGTAAATCCAGCATAATACGAAGCTGTTTCAAGATGCAATAAATTTTAACATTTTTTGTGTCAAAACGTAAAAAAACGGACTAGGAAAAAGAATTTGCCTATGATAGACTAAATAGCGAAACCAGCTAGATGGAAAAGGAGGAACATCGATGAAATGAGAGGATAAATTCTTGAAGGGGTGATTTTCTTTCAGCAGGACAGATTATTGTTACAATTTTCTTTCTAAATAATATATAATACTTAAGAGGAGATGCGAGATGAAAAAATTTATATATGTTATGGCGATTATTTTGATTGCAAGTAGCGTTTTATTAGGTGCAACAACGAAGGCTGATACTTCTGTCACAAAGGTAGGCGCTAGTAATGGGAAATTTAAATTAAGCATGCAAGTACATGACAATCCGATTGTCAGCTCGGGAAAAGTAACAATGAATTTTACGCTGAATGCTTCGGCAGACGCGATTGTAGATGAAAATGGGTTGATTGAAGTCAGTATTCCAAAAGAGATTTATTCGGCAGGGAATTTGACGGAATTAAATAGTGATGCTTTTACGTATGACCATACAGATAAAACGACAGATCCGACGCATATTTTGATTTATGTGAAGCCGGATGCTAGTTTCAATGTCGGCAAGGCTTGGTCGGCTTCCTTTTCGATATCTTTCCAAGCCGTGTTAATGCGCGCGGATACGACGGTTTCTCCAGATCAAATTTTTAAAGCAACATACGCTGGGCAAGAGGTCGTACAAACGTTACAAATACAGCCACAGCAAATTGGGACGCCGACGCTTTTTGAGAAGTGGTGGCATTCAAGTGTTGATAAAGATGGGATAAGCCTTCTTGACCCTGTGGAATCGCAATATAATGTGTTCCAACTGGCGCTCAATATTTATAAGAATGTAGAACTAAATAATGTCATTATCACAGATACCATGCCAGATGGGCTTCAAGTCGATCCTAATCCTGCGCTGACCTCAGGTGTTGACGCGACGGATAAATCTATGGTGGACGGGATTCGTATTATTAAGTATGATTCGAACGGAAATCGTACCTATGTGACATCAAAATATGCAAATGACATTCAATTTGATGCGGCATCGCAAAAGTTAACGGTATATTTCGATCATATTGCAAAAGATGATATGTTTCTTATCGAGTATAAAGTGAGTGTGACGCACATTTATGACACTTACTTGAATACAGCGACGATGACGAGTAATGAATTTACGAAATCTAGTAGTAGCACCTTGCGCATTGATGGCGATGCGAATTTTAACAAAGTCTTGAAAAAAGAGGTCGACAAGAAAATCGTGACGGTGAACGATAAGAATCTGCAGTACACCTTGACTTTGAATGCGATTACCGGAACAATCAAGGCAGGCCAAACGTTTGTCGATAAGTTAGATAGCCGACTTACGTACAAAAATATAGTGGATGATGCAGATGGCACGCTCGATATTCAGGAAAATAACAACACGTTGACGATTACGGTGAAGAAAGATATCCCTATTGGCGAGGGCAGAAGACTTGCTTTTAACGTCGATCCAAGCAAACTTGCGACCGGAGATTCTGTACCAAATAGTGCTTCGATTATGCTACACGGTGAGTATTACGATTCTAATGTTGTGCAAACGAAGAAAATCAGTGGGGAAATCGTGTTGAATAAAGTGGATAAAGATGATGCGACAAAAGTTTTATCTGGCGCGGAGTTTAAACTTGTCAATAGCGGCGGGAAAACATTGCATACAGGAGCAACGAACACCGATGGGAAATTAGCTTTGCACGGCTTGGCACCTGGGGATTATCAGTTGGTGGAGACGCAAGCACCAGACGGTTATAAACTGGATGCGACGCCTATCCCATTCACGGTGACAGAGAGTTCTTACCAAACGATTGCTTTATGGGCTAAAAATGAGAAGTTAATTCGAGGCAAACTTGTCGTTCAAAAAGTAGACGAGGAAACCGGAGCAAAACTTTCCGGAGCTGCGTTCGAATTGACTTCAAAAGAGGATCCGAATGTGACGTTAACTGGGACGACCGACCAGGATGGGAATCTGATTTTTGCGGATGTCATTCCTGGCACGTACACATTGACTGAAACGGCGGCTCCAGCGAGCTATCTACTTTCTAGCGAGACGAAAGAGATTACTTTTTCAAACACAGAAAGCCAGGAAGTTACAGTGACTGTGCCGAACAAGGCGATGACTGGATCGGTTATTCTGACAAAACGAGATAAGGAAACGAAGGATGTATTAGAGGGCGCAACATTTACCCTGAAGCGAGCAGATGGGCTTGTTATTCAAACAGGACTTAAAACGGATGCACCTGGACAAATCATCGTGTCGAATTTATTGCCAGGGGACTATCAATTCATCGAAACATCAGCTCCAGATGGCTATGAGTTAGACGTAGAGCCTGTCGCGTTCCAAATCGTGTTTGCAAATACAGACAGTGTGGAAGTCGAGAAACTGAATCAAAAGAAAGCGAAACAGATTATCGTGCCACCAGTTGATCCACCAGTAACGCCGCCAAATAACGGAGGAAATCCACCGAAGCAGCCAGAAAATACGCCAGAACCACCAAAAAACAACGAGCCGCCATCAAAAGTAATCAAGGTGCCAGCAACTCCGGCCAAACCTGAGACAGAAAAGCCAACGACACCTGCTACTTCACCAAGAAAACTACCAAGCACTGGCGACACGACAAAAGGCGATGTTGCTATGGTTCTTTCGGGCTTAGTACTTTGCTTATGGGCGTTTCGCAAGAGCAATAAATAATTTGATTCATAGGAAATGATTAGAGCGACTTCTTCTTACTCTTCTGGATAGCTTGGCGTGCCAAATCATCCGCTTTCTTGTTAGAAGCGCTGGGAATCCACTGAATGAAGAAGAGGTCGATCGAGTCTATCAGCTGAAGGATTGTATCTAAATGTGGCTGAAATAGAGGATTTTTTGCATAGCGTTTTTCAATTGCATCGATGGCGACTTTTGAATCGGAGTAGAGGCGAATAAAAGTTGGATTATAAGGAATAGCTTTTGTGAGTGCGGTTTTGATAGCGATAAATTCTACCTCATGATTGCTCAAAATGCCGAGCGGAATACTTATTTGTTCATGGGTTCCATCTGCTGTAATCACGATACCAATACCACTTGGCCCCGGATTACCAGCACTGGCACCATCCACATAAATTTCCAAAATATGACCTCCTATATGTATAAAATACCGAGATATAACTCAAAGTAAGATGGAGCCTCGAACTTGTCATTCCCGGGTAGGCTCTAAATTCTGCTTTACACAAATCGAGCGAAAGCGTTTGTATTCCATAAGTTTGGCGGAGCGAGGATGACAAACTCATTCCATTCCTTTGCATATTGAGGTTCTAATTCGCTTTGCTTCAAAGAACCACAACAAAGCGGAGCATGCTGGTGTATGTGATGACTGAAAGCAGGGAGAGGGTAGTTTCCTCGACCATGCAAGAAGTTAAGCGAAACGGCTCTTGTGTAGCAGAACCGCAAAGATGTTCCGCATCCTTGTTCTAAATATAATGAAGGACCGCCTATCCGCGATGCTTATAGGCATAACTCATTTCGAACAGCCGGGAAGGATTACATGCTCGCTTTGCTCTCATGCATATTGGGGCTGTAACTCATTTCATTTCGAACAGCCCCAACAATACGAGCGCTTGTCGCCGATTCATTGGCGTATGCTCAACCCAATTTCTTTACGTTTGTGGCTTGGGGGCCGCGATTGCCTTCCACAACTTCAAAGGTAACGCTTTGTCCTTCGTCGAGTGTTTTGTAGCCGTCTCCTTGGATTGCGGTGAAGTGGATGAAGATGTCCTCGCCGTTTTCGATCTCTAGAAAACCATAACCTTTTTCATTGCTGAACCATTTTACTTTTCCATTTTGCATCGAATGAATTCCTCCTAAGTTTGGTCAAATGGCTAGTGAGAGAAACTAGAGTAGACCTTTTTTCATACGGCAAGGGGTGGAGACAAGCGAGTATGATACGTTAATAATAAACCTGTGGCTGTGGCTACGTCAAGTTGTTTCTAAAGCGTTTACATTGATTTGCTTTTTTTCATAAAATTGAACCCTTTGGAGAGGCGAATTCTGGCAGGGTATGTTAGAATGGAGAGGTGAAAGAAATCAAGGTTGGAGGAAAATGAAATGCCAACACCAAGCATGGAAGACTATATCGAGAAAATCTATTCATTGATTGAATCCAAAGGTTATGCTCGAGTATCAGATATTGCGGAGGAGCTTTTAGTGCATCCGTCTTCTGTTACAAAAATGGTTCAGAAACTGGATAAGGATGAATATCTGGTTTATGAGAAATATCGTGGCTTAATTTTAACGCCAAAGGGGAAAACGATTGGGAAACGATTGCTGGAACGGCACGCGTTGCTTGAGAATTTTCTTGGGATTATTGGTGTGGAAGAGGCGCGCATTTATGAAGATGTGGAAGGAATTGAGCATCATTTGAGCTGGAACTCGATTAACCGAATTGGGGATGTCGTCCAGTTCTTTGAAGAAAACCCGGATGCCCTTGCTAAACTTCAAGGAATGCAGCATGTGTCGCGATATCCAGAAGATTAATTTTTTGAAAAGATTTCCTGTCAGTGCTAATGGCTTTTACGCGCAATTTTTGTAGAAGGCTCAAGACTAGTACTAAGCCGGTTTATTTCCGGTGCAACAAAAAGAAAGCCGTTACATTGTGTGTTGGCAAGTATTTGTCGGTGTGCAAGGCATTTTCAGGGATTTTTTAATAGTTACATATGAGAGGGGAATTTAAATGGCAAACAAAGTAAAGTCTGACATTGAAATCGCATCCGTAGCAGAAATCAAACCAATCACAGAGGTTGCAGAGGCAATTGGATTAAGTGTAGAGGAATTGGAGTTGTTCGGTAAGTACAAGGCGAAACTGAGCTATGATACGATTCACTCGCTTGTGAACAAAGAGGATGGCAAGCTGGTACTGGTGACGGCAATCAATCCAACACCTGCTGGCGAGGGTAAATCGACGGTGACGGTTGGATTAGGGGACGCTCTCGCGAAAAAGAAAAAAACAATGATTGCGCTTCGTGAACCATCGCTTGGCCCAACAATGGGTATTAAGGGTGGCGCAACTGGTGGCGGTTATGCACAGGTTATTCCGATGGAGGACATTAATCTTCATTTTACTGGTGATTTTCATGCGATAACGGCGGCAAATAATGCGTTGTCGGCGTTTATCGATAATCATATGCAGCAAGGAAACGAGCTAAGAATTGATCAACGTCGCATCGTTTGGAAACGCGTGGTTGACTTGAATGATCGGGCGTTGCGCAAAGTCATTGTTGGGCTTGGTGGACCGATTCAAGGTGTGCCGCGCGAAGATGGTTTTGACATTACGGTGGCATCTGAAATTATGGCGATTATTTGCTTGGCGAGTGATTTGAAGGACTTGAAACATCGCTTGAGTGAGATCGTGATTGGCTATAATTATGATCGTGAGCCTGTGACGGTTGGTGAAATGGGCTATGAGGGGGCGCTGACATTATTATTGAAGGAAGCGCTTAAACCGAACTTGGTACAGACCTTAGAGCACACGCCGGCGATTGTGCATGGTGGACCTTTTGCGAATATTGCACATGGTTGTAACAGTATTTCGGCGACAAAAACGGCGCTTAAATTAGCGGATTATGTCGTGACGGAGGCTGGTTTTGGTGCGGATCTTGGTGCGGAGAAATTCCTTGATATTAAAGTACCAGCGCTTGATAAAGCTCCGGATTGTGTCGTGATTGTAGCGACGATTCGTGCGCTTAAGATGCATGGCGGTGTTGCGAAAACGGAACTTGGTGAGGAAAATGTGAAGGCGTTGATTAAAGGTTTTGCGAACTTGCAAAAACATGTGGATACGGTGACGCAATTTGGACTTCCTTATGTTATCGCGATTAATAAATTTATCACGGATACAGATGCGGAAGTGGCACAACTGGAAGCGCTTTGTAAAGAATATGATATCCCGTTCTCCTTGACGGAAGTTTGGGAAAAAGGCGGTGCTGGTGGCGCTGAACTTGCGGATAAAGTCATCGAAGCGGTGGAAAGTGGCAAAGCGAACTACACGCGGATGTACGATGATGCGGATTCGATGGAAGAGAAATTAAACGCGATCGTTACAAAAGTTTACGGTGGACGTGGCGTGGAACTTTCGAGCAAGGCGCAAAAGCAAATCGCGGAGTTCAAGAAATATGGCTGGGATCGCTATCCAATTTGTATGGCAAAAACGCAGTATTCCTTGACGGATGATCCGACGATGCTTGGTCGCCCAACGGATTTCGTGATTCATATTCGTGAGTTTATTCCGAAACTTGGTGCAGGATTTGTCGTTGCTTTGACGGGTGACGTGATGACGATGCCAGGACTTCCGAAGAAACCGGCGGCGCTCAATATGGACGTCGATGAAAAAGGAAACGCGATGGGATTGTTCTAATTTTATAGGTGAGAAGGAGCTGGGAATCTGAATGTGGATTTCCCAGCTTTTTTGTTGGTTGCTTAGTTGCCGAAACTTCGCTAAAATAGAAGAGACATATACGGAATGGATGGGAAGTAATGAAACAATTAAAAGTAGAAAATTTGACGAAGACATACGGCGAGAAAAGCCTTTTTGAAGATGTGACGTTTGCGATTACGGAAGGGGAGCGTATCGGGGTTATCGGTGTGAATGGTACTGGTAAATCGACGCTGCTTTCGATTATTGCTGGGATGGAAGAAGGCGATAAGGGCGCGATTACGAAGGCGAAGGATTACACGATTGGTTTCTTGGCGCAGGATCCAGTTTTGACGGACGAGCATACGGTACTGGAGGAAGTTTTCCAAGGGGAGACGCGGGCGCTTCAGGCGGTTAGGAAGTATGAGCAGGTGCTGCTTGAGATGGCGATTGATCCGGATGATACGAAGCTGCATGATCGGTTTACGGAGGCCCAGCACGCGATGGATGCGACAAATGCGTGGGATGTGAATACGGATGCGAAAACAATTTTAGACCGCTTAGGGATTACGGATTTGACGGCAAAAGTTGGTTCGCTATCTGGTGGGCAACGCAAGCGTGTAGGTCTTGCAAAAGTGATGATTGAAACGCCGGATTTGCTAATTTTGGATGAGCCTACCAACCATCTTGATTTTACGTCGATTCGGTTCTTGGAGGATTATTTGAATCGGTTCCGTGGTGCGGTTTTACTTGTGACGCATGATCGGTATTTCTTGGATCGCGTGACGAATCATATGCTGGAAATTGATCGAGGTACGGCATACCGCTACGTCGGGAACTACGAGAAATTTATGGAGTCGAAGGCGATTCGGATGGAAAATGAAATGCGTGAAGGCGAGAAGAATCGCAACTTGTATCGCAAAGAGCTTGCTTGGATGCGTCGCGGTGCGAAAGCTCGTTCTACGAAGCAAAAAGCACGTCAAGATCGCTTCTCGGATTTAGAGGGGAAAGTGAAATCGAAGACGGACGATACGGAATTGCAGCTTGATTTTGCGACGTCGCGGCTCGGTAAACAAGTATTTACGCTCGAAAATGTGGATAAGCGTTTTGCGGAGAAGCATGTTTTGCAGGACTTCAGCTTGATTATTCAGCCTGGGGAACGCATCGGGATTACTGGGAATAACGGGACTGGGAAATCGACATTGCTCAATATGTTGGCTGGTCGCGTGACGCCTGATGCTGGTGAAATTTCAACGGGGCAGACGGTTCGAATCGGTTATTATACGCAGCAAAATGAAGAAATGGACCCGGATCAGCGGATGATTGCATACTTGCAAGAAGCGAGTGAAGTCGTGAAAACATCGGACGGCGAAGTTGTGTCGGTTTCCAATATGTTAGAACGTTTTTTGTTTCCGCCAATTACGCACGGGAAGAAAATCGGTAGTTTATCGGGAGGCGAGAAGCGTCGTCTGTTCTTGTTGAAAATTTTGATGGAGCGTCCGAATGTACTCTTGCTGGATGAGCCGACGAATGACTTGGATACGCAGACGCTCACGGTTTTAGAGGATTATTTGGAGACGTTTAATGGAACGGTTATTACGGTCAGCCATGATCGCTACTTTTTGGATAAAATTGCTCGGAAACTGCTCGTGTTCACGGGAATTGGCCAAATTGAGACGTATTTGGGCGAGTATAGTGATTTCTTGACGGATTATGAGTCGCGCAAAGGAAAATCGAAAATGTTTGCGATGGAGCCGGAGAAGGAAGTTGTTGTGGAGGAGAAGCCAAAAGAGAAGGTCAAGCATACGTTTGAAGAGAAGCGTGAGTGGGCGGAAATTGAAGGTTTGATTGAGGCGCAAGAGGCTAAAATCACGACGATTAACGCGGATTTGGAAACGGTTGGTTCGGACTTTACGAAGGCGAATGAGCTTAATAGCGCGCTTTTAGAGGCGGAAACAGAGCTGGAACGTTTGATGGAGCGCTGGGAATATTTGTCGCAGTTTGCTGATTAAGTGAGAAGTGGGGGCATGAATGGATGAAGCAATATTTGGAGTTGGAGCGGTTTGTGTTGGAGAATGGCACGCAAAAAGGGGACCGGACGGGGACGGGGACGATTAGTACGTTCGGTTACCAAATGCGCTATGATTTGGCGGAAGGTTTCCCAATCATGACGACGAAACGTGTTCCTTTTAAATTGGTGGTCAGTGAATTGTTGTGGTTTTTGCATGGGGATACGAATATTCGTTACCTTTTGGAGCATAATAATAATATTTGGAATGAATGGGCGTTTGAGCGTTGGGTGAAGAGCCCGGATTATGCGGGGCCGGACATGACGGATTTTGGTTTGCGTGCGGAATCTGATGCGGCGTTTCAGGCGGTTTATTTGGAGGAGATGGCGAGCTTTAAGGCGCGGATTTTGGCGGATGACGCTTTTGCGGCGCAGTACGGTGAGCTTGGTAATATTTACGGGAAGCAGTGGCGGGAATGGCGGACGTCGACTGGTGAAACGATTGATCAGTTGGCAGATTTGATTGCGATGATTAAGACGAATCCGAATTCGCGACGCCTGATTGTGTCGGCTTGGAACCCAGAGGATGTGCCGAGTATGGCGTTACCGCCGTGTCATACGCTGTTTCAATTTTATGTGGCGGATGGGAAACTTAGTTGTCAGTTGTACCAGCGAAGTGCGGATATTTTTCTGGGCGTGCCGTTTAACATTGCTTCGTACGCGCTTTTGACGCATTTGATTGCACGGGAAACGGGTCTTGGCGTTGGTGAGTTTGTGCATACGATGGGAGACGCGCACCTTTATAATAACCATATTGAGCAGGTGAAGGAGCAGTTATCACGTGAACCGCGTGCGTTGCCAAAGCTTGTTTTATCGGATAAACCGGCATCGATTTTTGAGTTTGATGTAGCGGATGTGACGCTTGAGGGCTATGATCCGCATCCGGCGATTAAAGCGCCGATTTCAGTTTGAGGAGGACGACGATGTTAACGTTTATTTGGGCGCAGGACAAGGATGGCTATATTGGCAAGGACAATACGATGCCGTGGCGCTTGCCTGCTGATTTGCAGCATTTTAAGAAGGAAACGAACGGCCACACGATTGTGATGGGGCGTAAAACGTACGAATCGATTGGAAAAGCTTTGCCGAATCGGGAAACCATCGTTTTGACGCGTGATCAGAGCTATTCATTACCTGATGCAAAAGTGGTGCATTCGAAAGAGGCGGTACTGGAATTGGCAGCTGGAAAAACGGTGTTCATTACTGGTGGCGCGGAAATTTATCAGCTGTTTTTAGAAGATGCGGACGCTCTCATTGTGACGCATGTGGAAGCCAATTGCGGTGGGGATACACGTTTTCCGGCGATTCAGTGGTCTGATTGGAAGTTGACGAAGCGTGTGGACGGTGTTCGGGATACTAAAAATGAGCTTGATTTTTGGTACGGATGGTATGAAAAAATAGAGGTTGAGTAATGGATACGATGAAGGCAATGCGATTTAGATTTCACGTGCTAGGTTATTTTTTAGTGACCTTATTATTCGTGGGTGCAGGTCTAATGCTAGGAGCGAGCGGCGCGTCGGAGAGTAGTGTCGCGACGCTGTTCTCGTTTGCTAAATACATGGTACTGAGTTTGGTGGTCGGTGTCATTGGGATTTGGCGTGCGAAAGAGCTGGGCTCGCGTCTGTTTTTCATCTGGCTAGTCGTGATTCCGGTAGCGTATGTTTTATTTTTGATAATGGTCGTGATAACAAGGGCTCATTCGTAGTTCTTGTTTATTTCGGCTAACGCGTTTGTAAACCTTGTTCAAAATGAATAATTACAAGTATCTAGCCCTATGCTAAATTATAAGAATATATCGAAAACATGAGATTGTTCCTATAATTGAAAAGTGGGTGATTTGTAACAATGTTTTTTAAAAATGCAAAATGGCGAGCTAGTGGCACAGTGTTGGTTTTATTATGGTTTTGTTGGTTGTTATCGTTTTTAGATCGGATGGTCATAACGGTGGCTTTACCTTACATAGCGGAGGATTTTGAGTTGACATCCACGCATCAGGGGCTAATTATTAGTACCTTTTTTATGGGTTATGCGCTGTTCCAGATTCCAGGTGGAATGCTTGCGGACCGGTTTGGCTTTCGTAAAATGACGAGTATTGCAGTTGGCTTTTGGTCGCTATTCACGATGCTGACAGGGGTTATTTTTTATTATCCTCTATTTTTAGGGGTTCGGTTTTTCTTCGGGCTTGGTGAGGCGCCACTTCCTGGATCTTCTTATAAAGCGATTGCGACTTATTATCCAAAACGGCTTCGTGGCCGCATGACGAGTATTCAATCGACGGTCAACACGTTGGGGCCGGCTTTTGCGAGTGTGCTAGCGGCTTATTTTATTAGTGTTTTTGGTTGGCGGCATTTATTTATTTTTCTAGCGATTCCGGGTTTTGTTGTGGCATTCTTGTTTTACCGATTGGTGCGGGATAATCCGAAAGATAACCCACGAATGAGCGCAGAGGCGTTGCAGGAGCTAGAGGAAGATGAGCCGACCGTGAATGTGACTAAGCCAAAAGCGAAGATGTCGACGATTTTCAAAAATAGTTTGGTCTGGAAAGCGGGACTCGTTTGGTTTTTCTTTGATCTTACTTTTTGGGGCTTCACTTCTTGGTTGCCGTCTTATTTGATGAATGAGCGGAACTTGAGTTTGCAGGCGACGGGGTTTTATAATGCGCTGCCGTATCTTGTTGGAACGGTT
The DNA here is from genome assembly GCF_003856515.1 of Listeria sp. SHR_NRA_18. Lineage (NCBI taxonomy): Bacteria > Bacillati > Bacillota > Bacilli > Caryophanales > Listeriaceae > Listeria > Listeria sp. SHR_NRA_18. The sequence continues at coordinate 654,802 of NZ_QPKR01000001.1, read as the reverse complement.
GCGATGCTTCTTGGTGGGGCAATGTCGGACCGATTTAAAGAACAGCGCCGGTTTATTTTTGCGATTTCGATATTGGTTGCAGCGGTTTCGTTATTTTTCATTATTAAAGTGCCTTCCATCGAGTTAGCGCTTGTACTACAATGTGTGACGGCGTGGTTCCTATTTTTATCGCAGGGTATCTTTTGGGGAATTGTCGTCGATATTTTGCCAACAGATCAGATGGCGACGGGGTCATCGGTGGTGAACTGCTTAGGCTCAATTGCAGGAATTGTATCACCTATTTTCATCGGGAAATTACTCGATATTTCAGGAGGTTCTTACGCGACAACTTTTACGTACTTGGCGATTTGTCTCGTGTTAGCAGGATTGATTGTACCGACATTAAAAACCCAGAAAACAATATAAAAATGGCGTTAAGTCAAGGTTTGGGTCCTTGATTTAACGCCATTTTCATTTTATGCTTCTGCCAATGTTGGTTCTTCTTCTTTTAGTTCACCGGTAGCTTTACTTGTGACAAGTCCGGCCACCATACTATCGCTTACGTTCAGCGCTGTACGGCCCATATCGATTAGTGGCTCGATCGAAATCAAGACACCAGCGAGTCCGATTGGCAAGTTCAGCGTGGAGAGCACGATGATTGCGGCAAATGTTGCACCGCCACCAACACCAGCAACGCCGAATGAGCTGATTGCAACAACAAGCACGACGGTTAAAATGAATTTCCACGAAAATGGATCAATCCCAGCCGCAGGAGCAATCATAATCGCAAGCATTGCCGGGTAAATCCCAGCACAGCCGTTTTGCCCGATAGATAAACCGAATGATGCAGCAAAATTGGCAATACCTTCTGGCACGCCTAATTTTTTCTGCGTATCAATATTCAGTGGAATCGCACCAGCACTCGTTCTAGAAGTGAAGGCGAACGTCAAAACGGGTAGTGATTTACGAATATACGTCATCGGGCTAGTTCCTGTGAAAGCGACAATCACGAGATGGATAACGAACATCGCGATAAGCGCTGCGTACGAAGCGAGCACGAAATTTCCGAGTTTTAAAATCGCGGACGTATCACTAAGGGCAACAGTACTTGTCATAATCGCAAAAACACCATAAGGAGTCAGGCGAAGAATCAGCTTCACGATACGAAGAATAATCACATAAATCGCATCGACACCTTTCGCAAAAGTAGCGGCTTCTTCGGGTTGCTTGCGCTGTACACCGAGGAAAGCGGCGCCGATAAACGCTGCGAAAATAACGACGGCAACTGTGGAAGTCGCACGCGCACCAGTGAAATCAAGGAATGGATTAGCAGGCAAGAGCTCCACGATTTTTTGCGGGAACGATAGATCGCTAATTCCTGCAAATTTATCTTGAAGTTCCGTTGCACGAGCTGCTTCGGTTGCACCTTGTGAAATATTGCTAGCATCAAGATGGAATAAAAGAGCCGCCCCGATACCGACGAAAGCGGCGATGGCAGCCGTGATAACAAGCGTGCCGATAATCCACATACCAACTTTTGCGATATTGGTTTTTAGTTGAAGCCGTGTAAAAGCAGTGACGATGGAGATGAAGATAAGCGGGATGGCGATCATTTGCAGCAGTTTGACATATCCGCCACCGATGATTCCTAGCCATTCCGTCGTTTGCGTTGTGACATTAGATGCCGCGCCATAAATAAATTGCAAGACAAAACCTGCGACAATACCGATACCAAGCGCTAAAAGTACCCGTTTTGAAAATGAAACATGACGCTTCGCCAGCCAGCCAAAAACAAAAACGATGATGGCCGCTACGACTAAATTAATAATTAAAAATGCTGTGTCCATGTAAAAAGTCCTCCCTTTTTTAACCCCAGAAATTATGAAAGTATATAATCCCGATAAGATTTGTTGGTATTAGATTACATGGAAAAAGGAGGTTTGTCAAGGATGAAAAGCTGAAGAAGCCCGTTAGCCCCGAAAAAATTTGTTAGGGGGCGCAGTAAAAGTCCTCCTTTGACTTTTGCGGAGGCCACGAAAATTTCCGAGAGTCTGGTAATAGGAAGGCAGTTTCATTGCATTCCACTTCATATTGAGGTTCTAAAAAAGCACACGACGCTTTTCAAGAACCACAACAAAGCTGGATCTGAAAGCGATGATAAGTCAAAACACGGAGCGTTCCCGCGAACAAGATTGCCAGATTATGAACGACTACCAAATCATTATTAGTCCGCCGTCCAGATTTATTGGCGCACAAGGAACGAATGCTCGCTTTGCTCGCACTCATATTGACACTCTAAGGAAACAAAATACGCTTCCTAAGAGTGTCAACAATTTCCGAGAGACTGGGAATAGGAAGGCAGTTTCATTGCATTCCACTGCATATTGAGGTTCTAAAAAAGCACACGACGCTTTTCAAGAACCACAACAAAGCTGGATCTGAAAGCGATGATAAGTCAAAACACGGAGCGTTCCCGCGAATAAGATTGCCGGTTTATGAACGACTGCCAAATCATTATTAGTCCGTCGTCCAGATTTGTTGGAGTACAAGGAACGAATGCTCGCTTTGCTTACACTCATATTGGCACTTTAAGGAAACAAAATGCGCCATAAGCCCCTCAACAAAAACCCCCGACCAGCGATTTTCACATCACTACTCGGGGCTCTCATCCTTCTAAACGTTCACTTTCTCCCGCTCCTCCAAAATCGATGCCTGAGCCGCTGCAATCCGCGCAATCGGAATCCGGTACGGCGAGCAAGAAACATACTGCAATCCTAACTGATGGAAAAACTGAATTGATGCAGGATCTCCGCCATGTTCTCCACAAACGCCCATCTTAAGCGCCGGATTCGTCATCCGCCCTCGTTGCACCGCAGTTGTCACCAGCGCACCGACACCTTTTTGATCAATCGATTGGAACGGATCTGTCGGCAAAATTTTCTGTTCTTGATACGCGTACAAGAATTTATTCGCGTCATCTCTAGAAAAACCAAACGTCAATTGCGTCAGGTCATTTGTCCCAAAGCTGAAAAATTGTGCCTCTTCCGCAATCTCATCTGCTGTAACGCATGCGCGAGGAATTTCAATCATCGTCCCAATATCGAATGGCAACACCAACTGTTCTTTTCGGAATATTGTTTGAATCGCTTCTTTCAGCTGGTTCTTAATAATCGCGATTTCTTCTCTGCTAGAAACGAGGGGGACCATAATCTCAGGGTATACCGCAATCCCTTCATCATGAATCTGAATCGCGCTTTCCATAATGGCTTCGGCTTGCATGATATAAATTTCTGGGAACGTGATAGCCAGACGACAACCGCGATGCCCAAGCATTGGATTCGTTTCCGCTAAATCCTGAACGCGTTGCCTAATTTCCTCAGCTGGTTTCCCGATTTCTCGCGCTAATTTTTCAATATCACGATCCGTTTTCGGTAAAAATTCATGTAGTGGTGGATCAAGCAGGCGAATATTTACGGGTTTTCCATCAGCAGCTCGGAAAATACCTACAAAATCCGTTTTTTGCATCTCTTTCAGATGGGCTAGGGCAATCATTCTTTCTTCTTTTGTCTCCGCGATAATCATTTGACGTACGTGTGGAATTCGGTCTTCTTGGAAAAACATGTGCTCTGTTCGGCAAAGCCCAACACCTTCCGCACCAAAATGCAATCCGACTTCCAAATCTTCAGGAGAATCTGCATTAACACGAATAATAAGCCTCTTCGTCTCATTCACCCAGCTCATCAGTTCTTCAAAATGACCACCGATTTCTGTCTCGACAAGTGGGATTTCACCGAGATAAATACTTCCAGTCGAACCGTTAAGTGAGAGGAAATCACCTTCCGTAAGCGTAGCCGTCGCGCTTTGCATCATTTTTTTCGTTTCATCAATCGCAATCGCATCGCATCCCGCCACACAACATTTCCCCATACCTCGAGCAACAACAGCCGCATGCGATGTCATACCACCGTGTGCTGTCAAAATCGCCACACTTTTCGCCATGCCTTCAATGTCTTCGGGCGAGGTTTCGTTGCGCACGAGCACGACTTTTTCGCCACGTTCAGCGGCTTCAACGGCATCTTCTGCATTAAAATAAATTTGGCCGGTCGCAGCACCCGGAGAAGCTGGCAGGCCAGTTGCAAGTGACGTCGCGGCACGCAAACTCGCTTCATCAAAAGAAGGATGGAGTAGCTGATCAATTTGAGCCGTATCGATCCGCATAATCGCTTCCTCTTTTGTCAATTTCCCTTCATGCACAAGGTCCACCGCAATGTTGATTGCCGCTTGCGCCGTCCGCTTCCCATTTCGCGTCTGCAGCACAAACAGTTCGCCTTTTTCAATGGTGAATTCAATATCTTGCATGTCCAAATAATGCAGTTCAAGCAAGGCAGCAACGTCGAGCAATTGTTTGTAAACCTCAGGCATCGTATCTTCCAAATGTGAAATCGGCTCTGGCGTCCTAATCCCGGCAACGACATCTTCTCCTTGCGCGTTCAACAAATATTCACCGAAAAAGATATTTTCGCCTGTCGAAGGATTTCGTGTAAAAGCAATTCCTGTTCCGCTCGTGTCGCCAGTATTTCCAAACACCATCGATTGAATATTGACAGCGGTTCCAAGTTGATTATCAATGTGATGGAGGCGACGATAAATGGCTGCTCTCGGATTTTCCCAAGAATCAAAAACAGCGGTAATCGACAAGCGCAGTTGGTCGAAAGGATCCTGCGGGAAATCACGACCAGAAGCACTGACATAAAGCGCTTTATACGTAGCAATCAAGTCCCGCAAATCCTCGGCAGAAAGCTCTGTATCGAGCGTATAATTTTTCTGTGCTTTTAGATCAGTAAGCGCTTGCTCGAAACGGTAACTAGGAATTTGAAAAACGACATCGCCGAACATCTGGATAAAGCGGCGGTAGCAATCATAGCTCGAACGCGCGTCATTGGTGGCCTTTACAAGCCCAAGAATCGATTGATCGTTCAGTCCCAGATTAAGAATTGTATCCATCATTCCTGGCATCGAAAAAGGGGCGCCTGAACGTACGGAGATGAGAAGCGGATTCGTAGCATCGCCAAATTTCTTCCCAGTCTCTTCCTCCAAAATGTGTAGATGTGTCATCATTTCAGCATAAATATCGTCCGATAAGTATTGATGGTGCTCATTATAGTCTTTACAAGCCTCCGTTGTAATCGTAAAGCCAGGCGGGACGGGCAGTCCAATATTCGTCATTTCGGCCAAGTTGGCACCTTTTCCACCTAATAAGTACTTCATTTCCTTCGAACCTTCATTAAAATGATACACAAATTTTCTCAAAATAGTCACCTCTAACATTAGATTTTTATTTCACTTTTTCAATGATTAGGGCTGCAGTTTCTTCGATAGCTTTGTCCTCTACTTGAATGATACGGCACCCGAGTTGTTTAAAAATGCGATATCCGTAGTCGAGTTCCTCTAAAATCCGATTTTCACTAGAGTAACTGCTCGTTTCGTCTAAACCAATCGATTTTAGGCGTACTTTGCGAATGGCGGAGAGTTTTTCTGGACTGTTTGTCAGGCCGATAATGCGATTTCTTGGGATTTGGGTGAGTTCTGTTGGAATCGGCACCTCTGGAACGAGCGGGACATTGGCGACTTTGTAATTTTGGTTGGCGAGATAACTGCTGAGCGGTGTTTTACTTGTGCGGGAAATGCCGATGAGTACGATATCTGCTTCCAGTAAACCTCGTGGATCCTTGCAATCGTCGTATTTAACGGCAAATTCGATAGCGGCGATTCGGTCGAAATAATGTTGATCAAGCCTGCGCATATTACCGGGATCTTCTTTGGATTGCTGTCCCGTTTTTTGCTCGATAGCTTTGGTGAGATTGGACACAAGATCGATGCAGGGCATGTCGTGTTGTGCACAATAATCGCTAGAAATGCTGCCTAACCGCTTTTGCACTAACGTTTGGACGATAATCGCATCTGCTTTTCGGGCCTCTTCTAAAATTTCCAGCAACGCTTCTTCGTCTCGAACAAAGGCGTGGCGGCGTATATCAGTGCCACCTTCCAATGTAAATTGAGCAGTTGAAGCGCGAATAAGGTGTTGTGCGGTTTCTCCGATGGCATCTGAAATAACATAAATGATGACAGTAGACTTCATTTTTACCTCCGATTTATTCATTTTTGAACGTATCCACGAAAAGTTGCGTCAATCGTGTTTTAGAAACTTTTCCAATGGCTTTTTTGCCATCCATAACAGGCAAGGAGTCAATCTGATGAATCACGAGTTGTTGCGCTGCGTAGAGGGCAGAGTCTGTTTTTGTGACAGTTAAAATATTGGGCATCCGCGTCATAATCGTCGCAATTGGTGTCGCCTTTTTGTCGGTATCTGCAAGTGCACCTTTTAGCAAGTCTTTGCGAGAAACAATGCCGATCAGTTCGGTCGCCTCGATCACGTATAAACTACCAGTATCCTCTAAAAAAAGCGTGACAATCGCATCGTGAATCGAGGTTTCTTTCGTTACGAAAACTGGTGTCGTCATAATTTCGGCTACCTTCAGATGGCGAATATCTTCATAGATAGTAGGATTTAAATCGAGCCCCGAATAAAAATAACCAACTTTCGGACGGGCATCTAAAATACCAGTCATCGTCAAAATCGACAAATCAGCGCGTATCGTGGCACGCGTTAACTCCAGCGAACGTGCTATTTGGTCGCCTGTTGCGGGTTCGTTTACTTTTACAAATTCGATGATGGCTAGTTGTCGTGCTGAGAGCTTTATTTGGCTCACCTCATTTCGATATAGGATATGCTGTTTATTATATAGTATGACATAATAGAATGCAAATGTTTAATGTGTCATACTAATTAAAAATAAGAGTTCCTATTTTTGCTTCCGACGCAGAGCTTCGTTATAATTAGCGAAAGAAAAGGGAGGGCGATTTTTTGTGCCGAAGAAAGTAACGTGGCTGGAGCTATTTTTTGATTTATTATTTGTCGGGGCAATCGCGTCTGTCACGCATGTTCTGCTTTATATAGAAGATGGCGTGGTCGATGCGAGTGTTTTTTGGAAGTTTGTGCTGATGTTTGTGCCGTTATGGTGGGCTTGGACGGGACAGACGTTATTTATCAATCGCTATGGCAATGATTTGTTACCACAACGATTGCTTATTGGACTCGAAATCATGTTTGTATTATTAATGATTTCAAGCTTCAATATTCATTTTGATGAGACGTATATCACTTTTTTCATTGGTTATATCGGATTGAGGATGATTACGGCGATACAATATCTTTTTGCCGCAAAAAAAGAAAAAGCGGCTCGTCGGAATGTGGCGCTTTTTCTAGGAAAATATTTCTGGATTGGGATTTTCATATCTTCCATCTCGCTATTTTTAGATGGAGAATGGCGTTATATCATGCTTTACGCAGGAATTGTGCTGGATATTCTGGTACCGCTGATAGGGCGAAAGCGATTGCGACAAGTCCCGATTCACACGGAGCATTTATTGGAACGCTTTGGTTTATTCACGATTATTCTGTTGGGAGAATCGATTGTTGCGATTATTTCTGTGTTGTCGACGGAAGTGATGGACGCGGGCCTGATCTTTTATGCAGCCTGCGCGATTGTTTTGGTATTACTGATTTGGTGGCAGTATTTCGATAATCTGGAGAAAAAATTAGATAAGGAACAGCAAACAGCAGGGCAACTGATTATTTATGGACACTTATTCCTGTTTTTATCGCTCTCGACGACGGCGGCAGGTATCAAAATGCTTGTTTTGCCAGATATATCGTACCATTTCGTTGTTTTCTTCCTGTTTAGCTCGGTTTTGGTGTACGTTCTTGCTTTTTCAGGAACATTTCATCTATATCGGGTTCCAGAAGAACGGCTTGCGTGGATACATTTGGCGCTGTTTATCGGTTTACTCGTAGCGTTATTTGTTCTCGTTTGGTTCGTGGTGCTTTCTCCTGCGCTCGTATTATTGGTTTTATGTCTTTTTTTCCTCGTTTTTGGAATGATAACATCCAAATGAAGCAAACAAAGGCATCCACTTTCGCGGATGCCTTTTCAAAATTATACGTAAAACAAAATACAGAAATACATAAATCCTGTGCCTGCGATGACGAACAAATGCCAAATCGCGTGCATGTACGGAACTTTTGGAATGCTGTAAAAAACCGCGCCGACGGTAAACATGATTCCGCCGGTGACGAGCAACCAAAATCCGACTGGTTCCAGTGTTAAATAGAGCGGCTTAATGGCAATCATGACGAGCCAGCCCATCAATAGATAGAAAAGCGTCGAAACGAGTTTCCATTTTCCGAGCAAAAAGCATTTATACACGATTCCTGCTGCGGCAAGTCCCCAAATGACGCCGAATAATGTCCAGCCGAGCGATCCTTGTAGTGTGATCAAAACAAGTGGTGTGTAAGATCCGGCAATCAAAACGTAGATGGCGACATGATCCAAAATATTGAATAATTGTTTCGCTTTTCCTGGCTTGAAACTGTGTAGCATCGTCGAGCAGAAATACAATAACATCAATGAAATACCATAAATTAAAAAACTGACTAAATAAATCGGGTTATCCCGCTGTACTGCGAAAACAATGAGCATCACTAGAGCTGGAATACTAAGTAAAAAACCAACGCCATGTGTGACCGCATTTGCGACTTCTTCTTTCCAATTGTACGCTTCGTGCATGTTTATCACCAAACTTTTCTGAAAAATTAAATTTTCTATTCTTGTTCTTATCATACGCCTTTTTCGAGAAAATAGAAAGTGAAAAAAAGCCTTGAAAGTTTAAGATAGTGTAAAGAATACCAAAACCATCGTTCTTAGGTACAACTTCCGCCTGATATTTAGCTATTAGAATAGTACTATTGTGATTTTCTTGCTATAATAGAAAGAAGAAATCTAGAATTGGATGTGGAAATAATGACAAAAATAAAAATTGTGACTGATTCAACAGCAGGATTAACGCCAGAAGAAGTGGCGAAATATAACATTCATATTCTACCGTTAACCGTCGAAATTGATGGAGAAACATACAATGCGACGGACATTGAGCCAGCTGAATTTATGGCAAAAATGGCAGCTTCGAAACAACTTCCTAAATCATCGCAACCAGCAATTGGAAATATTGTAGCCTTATTTGAGGAATTAACAGCGGATGGTAGTGAAGTATTAGCCATTCATTTAACGGAGAAACTAAGTGGTACGGTGTTAACGGCGCAACAAGCCGCAGATATGGTGGATGGCAAAGTAACAGTCATCGATTCGGATTACATCGCCCGTGCTTTGGCGTTTCAGGTTATTGAAGCGGCGAAAATGGCGAAAACTGGAACAAATACGGTAGAAGACATTTTAACAAAAATATCATCGATTCGCGCGAAAACAAAGCTTTATATTTGCGTTGTGACCCTCGAAAACCTCATTAAAGGTGGGCGTGTCGGCAGAATGCAAGGTATTATTGGAAGTCTCTTGAACATCAAGTTGATTGCCAAATTACAAGACGGCGCACTTGTTGAAGAAGCTAAGATTCGCAGTAAGAAAAAAACGATGGATTATTTAGTGGACGTATTAAAAGCAGAAACGAAGAAGGTCAAGGAATTCAACGTGGTACACGCGAATGGGTTGCAGATGGCCGAAGAAATCAGAGCACATGCGAAAGAAATTTTCCACTTGCCGGAAGTATTGTTGTTAAATGCCGATTCGGTTATCTCAACACATGCTGGAAACGGCGCGTTTGCGATGATTTACTATACAGAGTAGGTTAGGTGAAGACGTTGAATAAGAAAAAATATTGGCTCGCGGGGATTGCTATCATCATCCTCGCGGCCATTCTTACCTTTTATTTTATCCAAAAAGAGCAGGAGAGAAAGCGTGAAGAAGCGCGTGTTTCAATCAACCTTGTCGCGATGGGAGATTCGTTAACAGAAGGTTCTGGCGATGAGGAAAACGATAGCGGTTACGTCGGGATTATTAAGACCAAATTAGCCAAGCGTGAAGATGTGAGAAGTGTGACGACGGAGAACTATGGTGTCGGCGGTAATCGGGTGGACCAGTTGCTGAAACGTTTGGATACACAACCTGATTTTCAAGATGATGTGAAAGCTGCCAATGCGATTTCAATCACGATTGGTGGGAACGATGTGGTGAAAGTCATTCGTTCTAAATTATTGGATGCGAAGAAATCCGATTTTACGAAGGCGAATGAGAAATTTGACGCCAATTTGATGAAACTTTTGGATGACATTCGCGATTTGAATCCAGATGCGCCGATATACTTGTTTGGTATTTATAATCCGTATACGACTTATTTTAGCGAGATGAAGGTGCTTGACGATATTATTAGCGAGTGGAATGCCTCAACAAAAGAGACATTGGCAAAGGTGAATGATACGCATTTTATTTCGGTGAATAAGCAGTTGGAAGAGCGTTCTGCAACGAAAGAAGGAAAGGCAAATCCGAATCTTTCAGACGATTTGTTTCATCCAAATCATGCCGGCTATCAGAAAATGGCGGATGCTTTATACAAACAAATGGTGACATCGATTCAAAATGGAAATATAGAGTAGAGAAGGTGACGGCTGTTGAGGTCAAAAGATAAGCAAACAAACTACTGGAAATGGGCGTTTCTGACGTTTGTCGGGATTTTAATAATCAGCATTGGTTGGATTTATATGTCGATATTCTGGTTTTCGCCACATGTGCCGGAAGATGCGGGGCGGATGGTGAGCACGAAGGATATGGTGGAATTTCCAACATCAACGAATAAGGCGGATTTGAATGCTTTAATTGCGCATTATTTGCAGGATTTTCAGAAAGATAATGATGCGGATATCAAATATGACGTGTATTTAGCGGATGATGTTGTTTTTACTGCGGAGGCTCATTTTTTGGGACAGCCAGTGGATCTTGGGCTTAATTTTACGCCAACTTTGCGGAAGGATGGCGTGATTGTTTTGCAGCAAGTGGATCTGAGAATTGGGGCGTTACCGCTTCCGGTTTCTGTTGCGATGAAATATGTGCAGAATCAGGTGGAATTGCCGGATTGGGTAACGGTTTCGCCAAAACGTAAGAAAATTTATTTGGATATGAATAAATTGAAACTAAAAGGTGACATGCGAGTACGTGTGGATGCGCTTGATTTGAAGAAAGACGATATTTCGTTTACACTATTGGTACCGACGAAATAAGATGGGGAGGTAAGATAATGAGTGAAAAAGCAATTTTTGCGGGTGGCTGTTTTTGGTGTATGATTAAGCCGTTTGATACGCAACCAGGGATTGAGAGTGTTGTGGCGGGTTATACGGGTGGCCATACGGTGAATCCGACGTATAAAGAGGTTTGTAGTGAGACGACCGGGCACACGGAGGCTGTTGAAATTACGTTTGATCCGGCTGTTTTTCCATATGAGAAGTTAGTGGAGGTATATTGGCAACAGACGGACCCGACGGATGCTGGTGGTCAGTTTGTGGATCGTGGCTCGTCGTACCGTCCTGTTATTTTCTATACATCAGAGGAACAGCGCGTGATAGCGGAGAAATCGAAGGCCGGTTTGGATGCGAGTGGGCGTTTTAAGCGGCCTGTCGTGACGGAAATCGAGAAGGCTGGGCCATTTTATGTGGCGGAGGAGTATCATCAAGATTTTTATAAGAAGGATCCGAATCATTATAAGAACTACCGCAGTCATTCGGGACGTGACCCATTTATCGATGCCAATTGGAAAGGGTGATTTGCTGTGAATCAAGAGGAGAAAGCGAAACGGTTGAAAGAACTAGACGAATTGCAGTATCAAGTGACACAGAAAAACGGCACGGAAAGCCCGTTTAAAAACGAGTTTTGGGATAATAATCAAGCGGGAATTTATGTGGATATCGTGTCTGGTAAGCCGTTGTTTTCGTCACTGGACCAATATGATGCTGGATGCGGTTGGCCAAGTTTTACGAAACCGATTGATGCGCTTGAGGTGTTGGAAAAACGAGATTTGTCGCACGGGATGATTCGGACGGAGGTTCGCTCGGTGGATGCCGATTCGCATTTGGGTCATATTTTCCCGGATGGACCGCGTGAATCGGGTGGCATGCGTTATTGCATTAACTCGGCGGCGCTTCGTTTTGTACCGAAAGATGCGCTTGAAGAAGAAGGATATGGCGAATATTTACCATTTTTTGTGTGATAATTCGTATTTTTAATGAGGCTTGGATAAAAGCTTGCGTAAAGCCGAGGACTAGCATACCTCTCTATATATTGGGAGGAGTGTGCTTGGCTTTACGCAAATCGAGCGTATGTCCTATCTTCAACATTGAATACCCCTGCTAAGTTGTGATAGAATTGGTAGGGGTATTAGTTTGTATTTTTTCGAGGAGGAATGACGATGCAAAAAATTGCTGTGCTTGGTTTAGGTGGGATTGCGCAGAAGGCTTATTTACCGGTGTTTGCGCATTTAGATAATGTGGAAGTGCATTTGTTTACGCGAGATTCTCAGAAGTTGAAGGCGATTAGTGAAAAATATCGTTTTCATAATACGCATCATTCGGTGGATTCGATGATTCGTGCGCAGGTGGATGCGGCGTTTGTACATACGTCGACGGCAAGCCATCCGGAGATTGTTCGTGCATTTTTGGAGGCTGGTATTCCGGTTTATGTGGATAAGCCAGTGGCGGATGATTATGAAACGACGAAGGAATTAATCGAGCTAGCGGAAGCGAAAAATACGTTATTGATGGTTGGCTTTAATCGTCGTTTTGCGCCTCGATATGCGGCTTTGGCGGAGAAAACGGATACGAATATGATCTTGATGCAAAAACACCGAAAAGCGCAGGCAAGTGAGCCTCGGGTATTTATCTTTGATGATTTTATTCATGTGGTGGATACGGTGCTTCATTTGTTGGACGCGCCAGTGGAGAAGATGACGGTTTTCCCGACGATGAATGGGGATTTGTTATCAGCGATTACGGTGCAGTTTTTGGCGAATGGTCGGACGGCGACGGCGATGATGAACCGGGAAAGTGGTACGAGCGAGGAGCGTTTGACGGTATTTACGCCGGATGCGAAATGGGAAGTGGAGCATGTGACGGAGCTGCATGTCTATGAAGGAACGGGTCATTCAGTTGTGCGTTTCGGTGACTGGGAGACGACGCTTTATAAACGCGGATTCGAGTCGATTATTACGGACTTTTTGACTGCGGTACGTGAAGGTAAGGCGGAACCTGTTTCGAAAAAATCAGCGCTTGAAACACATCGGATTTGTGAAGAAATTTTACAGCATGTGCCGCGTTGACAAAAGAGAGGAATGGACAGCTTGGGACGATCGTTTTATCACTATTTAATGACTTATCGCGATACCATCAAACGTGATGCGGCGACGAAATTTGCGAATGATGCTTTTAAAGATCATAGTTTTCCGAAGCAGTCTACTGATTATTATGAGTTGTGTGAGTATTTGGAGCTTAATGCTTCGTATATTCCGAGCATGACGTTGTTTGATGATTTATGGGGTAACTATATTTTGGATGAAGAAAAAAATGGGAGGCGTTAAGATTGAGTATTCATATTGAGGCGAAACAAGGCGAGATTGCAGAAACGATTCTTTTACCGGGAGATCCGTTGCGTGCGAAATACATTGCGGAGACTTTTTTAGAGGACGTTATTTGCTTTAATGAGGTTCGTAATATGTTTGGATATACGGGGACATATAAAGGGAAGCGGGTATCGGTGATGGGAACTGGTATGGGGATTCCGTCGATTTCGATTTATGTGAACGAGTTGATTCAAAGTTATGATGTGAAAAATTTGATTCGTGTGGGTACGATGGGCGCGATTCAAAAAGACGTGAAGGTTCGCGATGTGGTGATTGCGCAAGCGGCTTCAACGGATTCACAAATTAATCGCAATACGTTTGCGGGCGTTGATTTTGCGCCAGTGGCTGATTTTGATTTGTTGAAAAATGCGTATGATGCGGGACTTGAAAAAGGCTTAGCGATGCGTGTGGGGAATGTTTTTTCATCGGATCGTTTTTATAATGAGCAGTTGGATAAGCAACAATTAGCGGATCATGGCGTGCTTGGAATCGAGATGGAAGCGGCGGCGCTTTACACGATTGCTCAGAAATTTGGGCGTAAAGCACTGGCGATTTTGACGGTGAGTGACCATATTTTTACTGGGGAAGAAACGACGGCGGAAGAGCGCCAAACGACTTTTAACGATATGATTGTGGTTGCGTTAGAATCTACGTTGAAGTAGGGAGAATCTAACGAAAGAAGGTTACAAAACAAGATGATGCATTTTATTTCATTCATGATAGCGCTGAGTTTGGCAGGTTTTCATACATCAGCTGATTATTTAGCGGGAGATATCGAGAAGCCAGCCGCGGAGACAGAAACGGCGAAAACAGACACGAACACAGAGGCGGAAAAAGAAACCGAAACAAAGACTGAAAAGGAAACGGGCGGTAAGGATTATCAAAATGATCCGCTTTATCCGTATATTGCCCAGCAGAATAAATTAGAGGAAAAAGATGGTGTTCAGTATATTACGAACCCGGAAAATATTTTGGTGCTTGCGAATAAAGAGTATTCGTTGCAATCTTCTTATTCGCCACCTGATTTAGTGCGTCCGAATGTGACGTTCTCGTTTGGTGATGCGCAGGTTGAAAAAGCGCAGATGCGTAAGGAAGCGGGCTCGCAACTAGAAGCGATGTTTACGGCGGCGAAGCAAGATGGCTTAACGCTTTATGCTGTGTCGGGCTACCGTTCGTACAAGCGCCAACAGGAAGTTTTTAGTGCGGAAGTTGCTGCGAAGGGCGAGGCGAAAGCGAAGGAGGCTGTTGCTGTTCCTGGAACGAGTGAACATCAGACGGGTCTTGCGATGGATATTTCATCGCGTGATCAAGGGTTTAACTTGACAGAGGCTTTTGGTGAGACGCCTGAGGGGCAATGGTTACAGAAGAACGCGCATAATTATGGTTTTATTTTGCGGTATATGAAAGGCAAAGAAGCTGTGACGCAGTATCAATATGAATCTTGGCATTATCGCTATGTCGGGAAGGATGCGGCGACAATTATTTATGAGAATGATTGGACGCTTGAGGAATTTTTCCAGCATGTGCAGGTGTTGCAGAAGAAAATTGATGGTGGAACGGCGAAATAAGATGAGAGAATCTTCACGTGATGTGGGGGTTCTTTTTTTGTTAGAAACAAGTGAGTTGACTTATATACCCCCTGTAGGTATAATGAAGATATAAAGTTGAGTGAAGGAGTGTTGGAGATGGCGCATGATAAACCAATTGTAGCAAGGTCTGAGGAGGATACGAAACAGGTGTTGAATCGTTTGCGGCGTGTGGAAGGGCAGGTTCGTGGGATACAGCAAATGGTCGAGGAAGATCGTTACTGTGTGGATATACTAGTGCAGATTTCGGCGGCTAATTCAGCGCTTAAGAAGGTTGGATTGCAGGTGTTGGAGCATCACGCGAAGCATTGTGTAGTGGATGCGGCGCAAAATGGTGAGTCGGATGAAGTGATGGATGAGTTATTGAAAGTGATACGGCAGTTTTCGAAAACGTAAATAAGTAAGGGGGTATTTTTGAAATGGAAGCGAAGAGACAGGATTTAAATGTGTTTGGTATGACGTGTGCGGCTTGCTCGACGCGTGTGGAGAAATCGCTGAATAAGGCGGTTGGTGTGGAAAAGGCGAATGTGAATTTGGTGACGGAGAGTGCGGCGGTTTATTATGATCCTGAGCAAATAGCGCCGGAGCAGTTGATTGAGATTGTGAAGCACGCGGGGTATGATGCAGCGGAGAAAATGTCAAAAGAGGAGAAGGACGCGGTATTGGAAAAGCAGTTTAAGCGTGAAGTGCGGCGTTTTATCTTGTCTGCAATTTTGGCATTGCCGTTGTTGCTTACGATGGTGACGCACATTCCTTATCTGCATCATACGGCGTTTGCGATGGGTGTGGATGCGGTAATTAGTCCGACGATCCAGCTGATTTTGGCGACGGTGATTCAGTTTTATATTGGTTGGCGGTTTTATGATGGGGCGTATAAGTCGCTTCGTGGTAAGAGCGCGAACATGGATGTGCTCGTGGCGTTGGGGACGTCGTCGGCCTACTTCTATAGCTTGGCGGAGTATGTGCGGCAGCTTGTGAATCCGAATGTGGAGGCGCATTATTATTTTGAGACGAGTGCGATTTTGATTACGTTGATTTTGCTTGGAAAATTGTTGGAGAGTTACGCGACATCGAAAACGACGCAGTCTATTGCTGGTTTGCTGAAACTGCAATCGAAGGAAGCCGTTGTTTTGCGGGAGAATCAGGAGTGGAAAGTGCCTGTGGATGAGCTTGCGATTGGCGATGTGATTCTAGTGCGACCTGGTGAAAAAGTGCCGATTGATGCGGTCGTGTTGAGTGGTGAGACGAGCGTTGATGAGTCGATGATTTCTGGGGAACCGGTGCCTGTGGAGAAGAAGGCGGGAGACGCGGTGATTGGTTCGACGGTGAACTTTGATGGGGGATTTCAGGCGAGGGTAACGAAACGGATGGACGAGACGGTGCTTTCGACGATTATTCAACTGGTGGAAGAGGCGCAGGGTGTGAAGGCGCCAATTCAGCGTTTGGCGGACCGGATTTCAGGGATTTTTGTGCCGATTGTGTTGGTGATTGCGGTCGTGACGTTTGCGATTTGGATGATTGCGACGGGCGGTGTGCTCGATCAGTCGCTGCAGGTGGCGATTGCGGTGCTCGTGATTGCGTGTCCTTGTGCGCTTGGCTTGGCGACGCCGACCGCGATTATGTCGGGAACTGGGAAAGGTGCGGAAAGCGGGATTCTTTTTAAAGGCGGCGAGCATTTAGAGCGGACGGCAAAAGTGGATACGGTGATTTTTGATAAGACGGGGACGCTGACGGAAGGGAAGTTGCGCGTGACGAATATGCTGGATAATCATGTGGATTTCAAGCGTTTTGCGGGCGCGATGGAAGCGCAGTCAGAACACCCGATTGCTAAGGCTGTATTGGCATATTTAGAGAATGTGGATGAGAACGAGGTACGTGCGGAGAAAATTAGGGCGAAAGCGGGACATGGCATGGTTGGCGTTTTGAACGGTGCAAAAGTGTCGTTGGGATCGTATCGGTTTATCGCGCAGTCTGTGGCTATCGAGAAGGAAGCGGATGACGTGATGCAGCAGTGGATGCAAGCTGGGCAAACGATTGTGGCAATGAGCATTGACGGTGTTTTTGCGGGTGCGTTTGGCTTGTTGGATACACCGCGAAAAGAGGCAAAGGAAGCGATTTCGAGACTCCAGGAGCTGGGTGTTAAGACGGCGATTGCATCGGGTGACCAGCGCGTGGTTGTGGAGAATATAGCGGCGGAGCTTGGTATCGATGATGTGTACGCAGAACAATTGCCGAATGATAAGAGTGACCTCGTGGCTGGATTGCAAAAACAAGGGCATGTCGTGGCGTTCGTTGGTGATGGAATCAATGATACACCAGCACTTGCGACGGCGGATACGGGAATTAGTATCGGAACGGGGACGGATATCGCGATTGAAACGGGCGATGTGACGCTTGTGGGCCATCAGTTGACGCTCGTTCCACAAACGATTCAATTGAGCCGAGCAACGATGCGAAATATCCGGCAAAACTTTTTCTGGGCATTGGCTTATAACTGTGCAGGAATTCCGATTGCGGCGATTGGCTTGTTAGCGCCTTGGGTAGCAGGACTTGCGATGGCGGGGAGCTCGGTTTCGGTTGTGGCGAATGCGCTGCGTTTGAAACGTGTGAAATTAAAATAGTAATTATCCACCCGTGTGAACGGGTGGCTTTTTATATGCCCTAGAAGGGCTCACTACACGCTGGCCCCTGAAGGGACCTTTTTAAGTGACCGCCAACCGCTTCTATGCCCTGTCGTTAATTAGCTAACTACTTTTTAAATGGGTCAACATATTCTCGTTTACTGACACTATCCTTTATTCGGTCTTCTGCTTCTTGTTCTCTTATATATTTTTGAATTGTTTTTTGATTCAATCCCACTGTAGATACGTAATAACCTTTGGACCAGAAAGTGCGATTACCATAGTTGTATTTCAAATTGGCATGCCGTTCATGGATTAATATGGCGCTACGCCCTTTTAAGAAACCCATAAAACTCGAGACACTCATTTTAGGCGGTATTTTTACAAGCATATGAATATGATCTGGCATGGGCCTCGATTATTTCTACATCTTTCATCTCGCATAATTTCCTCAAAATCACCCCAATGTCTTTTCGAAGCTGCCCATAGATAATTTTTCTGCGATATTTTGGAGTAAACACAAGATGATACTTACAATTCCACCTCGTATGTGATAAACTACTATCATCTTTAGACATAAAAAAATCTCCTTTCGCATAGAATTTGGTTTGCGGCCAATTTTATTATAGCGAAAGGAGATTTTTAACGCTAAAGCTATCCGTCTCCGCACACGCAGAGCGTGTGGTTTATTAGCAACACTAATATAAAAAAGCGCTTAGAAATCTATTTTCAGACTTCTAAGCGTTTTTTGTATGGCTCAATTGATATACAGCAACATATATTTTTCTTCGGTATTGGCTTGTTCGAAAAATGCTTGTACATCGCGGAAATATTCGTATGCGTAAGGTATAAAATCTTCGTCGACTTGATCCGATAGGGGGTAAATCTGATGTTCTACTAATTGTTCGGCAGTCACTCGGGTTTTGAAATCATGCTCTGTAATATTTTTAATGGTTTGGTGGCATGCCTTTACTTCTTTGGGGGTTAAATATCTGGCGGAGCCGTAGCCGATATCTTCGTTGCTGATTGCTTGACCGCCCATAATGATTTGATACATAGGAGACATTTCTAACTCAGGTTCAACTAAATCAACCATTCCTTTTCCGGTTAAAACGAAATGGATGCAATCCCAAGCTTTATCGATATCTAGTAAATCGTCTTCTAGTACATGATTGTCAGAATACAGGAATTCTGAAACGGTTATTTGACCGGTTTTTAGTGAATGAAACTGGTCTGGCGTGATTTTGCAATAGTTTCCAATCATACCCATGAACAACACTCCTCAAAATGATATAAATAATTATAGCATGACTTGATTTGCAAAGCGATGATGATAGAATTTTTAAGTTGCTATTGACTTTTTCGGGATAAATGTTTAATATAATAAACAAACGCGAATGAGGAGCGATAAAGATGCAACGGTATACATATTTAAAGTTAGCTTTAAAAGAAAACGGACTGACTTTACAACAAGCAGCAGACCGGATTGGTGTCACGAAAGGGTATCTCAGTCAACTTATCAATAATAAAATCAAGGAACCAAGCGCTCAAAAATTGCAGGCTTTGCATGAAGTGCTTCATTTAGAATACCCCCCGCGTGAAAAAAATATCGGTGTTGTGTTCGGTAAATTTTACCCGCTGCATACGGGGCATATTTATTTAATTCAGCGAGCGGCGAGCCAAGTGGATGAGCTTCACGTGATTCTTTGCCATGATGATGTGCGTGATTTCGAGCTTTTTCAAAAGAGTTCGATGACGAAGCAGCCTACTGTGGAGGATCGCTGGCGCTGGTTGTTGCAGACGTTTAAGTATCAGGATAATATTAAAATTCATGATTTGTCGGAGGATGGGATACCGCCATATCCGGATGGTTGGGATGAGTGGGCGATTCGGGCGAAGAAGCTGCTTGCGGATAATCATATTCAGGCGAACGCGATTTATTCGAGTGAACCTAAGGATGCGATTCGGTATCAGGAATTGTTGGGCGTAAACACGGTGGTTATCGATGCGGAGCGGTCGTTTATGAATATTAGCGCGACGCAAATTAGGCAGGAGCCGTTTCATTATTGGGACTACATTCCAACCGAGGTGAAGCCGTTTTTCGTTCGGAAAGTAGCGATTTTGGGCGGGGAATCGAGTGGAAAATCTACGCTAGTCAACAAGCTTGCGAATACGTTTAACACGACGAGTGCTTGGGAGTACGGACGGGATTATGTTTTTTCGCATCTTGGTGGGAATGAGAAGGCGCTCCAATTTTCCGATTATGACAAAATTTCGTTGGGGCAGGCGCAGTATATTGATTTTGCGGTGAAATATGCGAATAAGGTGGCGTTTATTGATACGGATTATGTGACGACGCAAGCGTTTTGCATGACGTATGAGGGACGGGAGCATCCGTTTGTGCAGGCGATGATTGAGACGCAGCGTTTTGATTTGGTGATTTTGCTGGAGAATAATACGCCTTGGGTGAACGATGGGTTGCGGCATCTTGGAAGTAAGGCTAAGCGCAAGGAGTTTCAGGATTTGTTGGAACATTTATTGAAGGAAAACGGGATTCCGTATGTGGCGATTACGTCGGGGAATTATGAGGAGAGGTATCTGGAGAGTATCCAGCTTGTGGAACAATTACTGAACGATAAAAAGGAGAATTCAGATGAAATCAGTCGTTTTGAAGATAGGTCGGAATAAAGTATACCCTTATATCAGTGTTTTGCTTGTCACGGTTGCTTTTTTAGCGACGAATCCATTGGTCAATTTTGAATGGCGTTATTTATTGTCTTATGTGGGCGCAATCTGTGGGTTGATTTGCGTAATTTTATTGGCAAAAGGGAAGAATAGCGGCAATGTGTTTGGCATGTTGGCAGCGTTTGGTGAGATGAGTGGGAATTTTTTAGGACGGAATGTTGGGGCGGCATTGCCGAGTCTTTACTAT
The DNA here is from genome assembly GCF_003856515.1 of Listeria sp. SHR_NRA_18. NCBI lineage: Bacteria > Bacillati > Bacillota > Bacilli > Caryophanales > Listeriaceae > Listeria > Listeria sp. SHR_NRA_18. Next base: position 634,112 of record NZ_QPKR01000001.1, on the reverse strand, counting down.
TTCGTGACGCATATTTTCGGACTGGTGACTTGGAAAAAACATATGGATGCGGAGGCGACGCTTGAACCGCGGAAGTTGACGGAACGCCATTTTGGAATTGCGATTTTGTTTATTATTGGTGCTTCTTTTGTGAATATGTATTTGACGGGGATTCTTGGGGTGGCGAATGATCCGTATCAATTGATGCTGAATAATTTCATTTTCGCGCTTGGCGTGACGGCTCAATTTTTAATGATTGCGCGGTTTAGTTTTAACTGGTATTTGTGGATTATCATGAATATCTTGGTGATTTCGCTTAATATTTATACGAAAAATCCGATTATCGCGACGCAATATGCGATTTACCTTTTTAATGCGGTTTATGGGTTGTTGGAATGGCATGAATCCGAAGCTAAGAAAGCGCAGGCATCCATCGTGCAATAATTACCTGGGTGGGGTATAATAAAATAGAGAAGATAGCAAAGGAGTGGTGAGAAATGGCTAAATTGGTAGTAGAAGTGGAAGGCATGAGCTGTGAGCATTGCGAGAAACGGGTTCGTGAGGCTATCGAGTCTGTCGAGGGCGTGGAAAAAGCAGTGATTTCACTTGAAGCAGGCACGGCGGAAGTGACGTATGATGATGGGAAAAATGTACAAGATGCCATCGCAGAAGTCGTGGATGAAGCGGGTTATGAAGTCGTTGCATAGAGGAGATAGGACGAGTCGAACTGGGAAAGCCGCAATGCTGGATCAGCTTGGCTCGTCTTTTTTGTCGGGTATAGCAACAAAAGCTACCCATTCGGAGCAAAAGCTGATAGAATAAAGGAAAGTTAAAAATATCATAACTAGGGTGTTTAGTGAGAAAGTGGTGAACATAGGAATGGAACAAGGACCAACAAATCCAAATGAGCCGAAAAACGAAGAGAAGCAAGAGCCTACCTCTCGAAAAGGCTTGGTAAAAATGAAGATATTCCCGTTTGTTATGCTGTTATTCGGTTGTGTTTTTGCAACGGCTTTAGTAACGGCGCTCGTAATGTCTGTGGGCGGGGACAAGCATGTCAAAGTGGCGATTCCTGAACGCAAGGAATTCACGAAGCTTTACGATGTGTACGATGAAATTCAGAATAAATATTTTAAAGATGTGAATACAGATAAGATGATGGAAGGCGCTATCAACGGGATGGTGGCATCTCTTGGCGACCCGTATTCCTCGTTTATGACGTCGAAGGAAGCAGAGGAATTTGATAATACGATTTCTTCTAGTTTTTCAGGAATTGGCGTAGAAATTCAGGAGAAAGATGGTTACATAACCGTTGTATCGCCAATCAAGAACTCTCCAGCAGAAGCGGCGGGATTACGTCCGAATGACAAAATTATCGAAGTGGACGGCAAGTCGATTAAAGGCATTTCTTCCACTGAAGCAACAACGAAAATTCGCGGTAAAAAAGGAACGAGCGTTACACTAACGATTTCGCGTCCTGGAACGGATAAACCGTTTGATGTGAAAATTGTTCGCGACGAGATTCCGATTGAAACGGTCTATGCAGAAATGGGCGCAGACAAAATCGCGACGATTCAAATTACTACCTTCTCAGAAAATACGTACAGTGAATTAGAAAAAGCTTTGAAGGATATGGAATCTAAAGGCATGAAAGGCTTAGTCATTGATTTGCGTGGGAACCCAGGTGGTTTACTCGATCAAGCGGTGGATATTGCAAGTTTATTCCTGCCAGATGGTAAAGTGATCGTTCAAGAACAAGTGAAAGATGGTTCGAAACAAACGATTAAAGCGGATAGCAGTGCGCACAATGGTTATAAAGTGAAGGTTCCTGTCACGATGCTGATTGATGAAGGTAGCGCCAGTGCTTCTGAAATTTTGGCGGCAGCAGCGCGTGAATCTGGTGATATCAAGCTAGTCGGTGCGAAATCGTTCGGTAAAGGTACGGTACAAACGGCGTTACCACTTAGCGATGGCTCGTTGTTGAAACTCACGATTGCGAAATGGTTAACACCAGACGGCGAATGGATCCACGAAAAAGGCATTAAACCTGACGTAGCGGTGGCGTTACCAGCCTATGCGACGATGGCGATTCCAGATGCATCTAAAACCTATAAAGAAGGCAGTTTTGGTGACGATGTGAAAACGATCGAGACAATGCTTGCTGCACTTAAATATAATGTCGGAAAAGTCGACGGTCTATTCGATGCTGATACAACAGATGGCGTGAAGGCGTTCCAAGAAGCAAGCAAGTTAAAAGTGGACGGTATCGTAACTGGTGCAACCACAGATGCCTTGATTACTGCTATTCAGAAAGAACTAAAAGCCAATGATCCACAGCAGAAAAAAGCGGTTGAGTTAGTGAAAGAAGAATTGAAGTAAGGAGGGCTTTACATGGATAATTTTCTTGAAATCGAAACATCTGTGAAGCGTGTTTTTAACAGTTTTCGCCATGAAGTCGATGGCATTTTAGACCGAAAGCTGACCGGTGGCGAGTTTCGCGTGCTCAGTCTTATCTCGAGCGGAATCAATCGCACGACAGATTTATCAAAAAAACTAGACGTATCAGCGAGTCACATCACAGCGATTACAGATTCCCTCGTTGCGAATAATTTCATCACACGACACCGCTCCGAAGTCGACCGTCGTATTGTGGTGCTTGAGTTAACCGAGGAAGCGAAAGACTTTGTAGCCTCGATTGAGCAGAAGAAAAAAGAAATGATTGTCCGCCGCTTCTCCGTTTTTACAGAAGAAGAACGCGAACAGTTTCAGGAACTGCTGAAGAAGTTAGCTGAAAACTGAAAAGCCGAAAGAGCCCGTTTAGCCTCGACAGAATTTGTTAGGGGGCGCAGTGAAAAACCGTCCTTGGTTTTTGCGGAGGCCACGAAAATTCCGAGAGGCTGGCTCTTGAGGATAGACAGCACTGAGAGTTAGCGTCAAACGAACGCTGAGTTAGAAATAATGTGAACATTGAGTAGTAACGAAGGGACTCCGTGTTTCCTCTAGGCGAAGGCATGGAACGAATACTCACTTCGCTTACATTCATATTGAGGCTCTAAAAACAAAATAAGTTTCCTGGATGAGAACCGATCTTTCTAACGAGAGACTGGAATCTCATCCTTTTTTTGCTTCCAAATTCCCTCCTTTACAAACCAAATAAAATAGGCTATACTAATCATAAAGTTGCGCAAAGGAAACATTTTTAGTTGCGACTAAAATAATCTATCAGAAACAAGGTGATACGAATGCTAGTCGAAAATTTATCCATATCATACGGTCAAAAACGCGTCGTGGAGAACATCTCCCTTCAAATATCACCAAGAAAAATGACAGGAATCATCGGACCAAATGGCGCGGGAAAATCAACATTCCTAAAAGGTCTCATCGGCTTAATCCCCTGTGAGTCCGGCATGGTAACTTGGGAAGGGCGGCCCATCGAAGCCATGCGCGCCAAAATCGCTTACGTTCCTCAAAGAAATACGGTGGATTTAACATTCCCAATCACAGTGCTGGATACCGTCCTCATTGGTACCTATCCGAAACTCGGCCTCATCAAGCTTCCTAGAAAAAAAGAACGCGAAATCGCACGAACAGCGTTGAAGCAGGTCGAAATGCTAGATTTCGCAAAACGTCAAATCGGGGAGCTTTCAGGTGGACAATTACAACGGGTTTTCATTGCGCGGGCTCTCGCACAACAGGCGGATATCTTTCTTCTAGATGAACCGTTTGTCGGGATTGACATGACAAGTGAAGCACTGATTGTCGCAGTATTGAAAAAATTACGAAATGCCGGCAAGACCATTATTGTTGTCCACCATGACTTTCACAAGGTGGCCAAGTACTTTGATGATGTTATTCTACTAAATCAGCATGTAATGGCACATGGCGAGACGGCGGCGACATTTACCGAAGCAAACATTTTAAAAACATACGGGCAAGGATTCGGATGGGGAGGTGTTCAGTGATGTTATTTTTAGAAGGTTTGATGCAATATGAATTTTTGCAAAAGGCGCTGTTGACTTCGGTCGTTGTTGGCGTGGTCTCTGGCGTGATTGGTAGCTTTATCATTTTGCGGGGCATGTCACTGATGGGGGACGCGATTTCTCATGCGGTTTTGCCAGGGGTTGCGATTTCCTATATGTTGGGCATCAATTTTTTCTTAGGGGCGACGGCTTTTGGAGTTGTGGCGGCGCTCGGCATAGGTTTTGTGAATCAGAATAGTCGGATTAAAAATGATACGGCGATTGGGATTGTGTTTAGCTCGTTTTTTGCACTCGGGATTATTATGATTTCGCTGGCGCAGAGTTCGACGGATTTATATCATATTTTGTTCGGGAATGTGCTGGCGGTTCGGAGCAGTGATATGTGGATGACATTTGGTATCGGTGCGCTGGTTATTTTGCTGGTGGTGCTGTTTTATAAGGAATTGTTGGTGAGTTCGTTTGATCCGACGATGGCAGAAAGTTATGGTCTAAAAGTGCGGACGTTGCATTATTTTCTGATGACATTGTTGACGCTCGTGACGGTGGCATCGCTACAAACAGTGGGAATTATTCTGGTGGTTGCGATGTTGATTACACCAGCTGCGACGGCGTACTTGTTGACGAATCGCTTGTCGGTCATGCTTTTTTTGGCGGCGGGGTTCGGGGCGGTCAGCGCGATTATTGGCTTGTATTTTAGCTACATGTATAATTTGGCATCGGGAGCATCGATTGTGCTCGCTGCGACGGCGTTATTTATTATCGTATTTATCTTTTCGCCGAAACAAGGCATTATTTTTGGAAGAAGGAGCGTGAAACAATGAAGAAAGTGGTTTTAGCGAGTGTGATTGGGTTGTGCATTTTTTTACTCACGGCATGTGGCGGTAACGAGAAGAAGGCGGCTTCGGATAAATTGCAGGTGGTGACGACGTATTCGATTCTGTATGATATTGTGAAGCAGGTCGGTGGCGATAAAATTGATCTGTACAGCATCGTGCCAACTGGGACGGATCCGCATGAGTATGATCCGTTGCCAAAAGATGTGCAAAAAATGGCGGATGCGGATTTGGTTTTTAATAACGGGCTGAATTTGGAGACGGGAAATGGCTGGTTTGATAGGTTGATGGCTTCTTCTGGTCAAAAAGAGGCGGTAGCGCTGAGTGAAGGTGTGGCGCCGAAGTTTTTGACGGCGAAAGGGAAGGAAAGCGAGACGGATCCTCATGCTTGGTTGGATTTGCAAAATGGGATCAAGTACGCGGAAAATGCACGGGATACGTTGGTGAAGAAAGACCCGGATAATGCAGATTATTATCAGGAACGCGCGGAGAAATATATCGCGAAGTTAGGCGCGCTCGACAAAGAAGCGAAGACAAAATTTGCGGATTTGGAGCATAAGACGCTGGTGACGAGTGAGGGCGCGTTTAAGTATTTTGGCGCGGCGTATGGACTAAATGCGGCTTATATTTGGGAAATAAATACGGAGAATCAAGGGACACCCAATCAGATGAAGCAGATTATTGAAACGATTCGCGCGAAGAAAGTGCCAGTTTTATTCGTGGAAACAAGCGTTGATCCGCGTAGCATGGAGAGCGTGTCGAGCGAAACAGACGTGCCAATTTCGGCTAAACTTTTCACAGATTCTACCGCGAGAAAAGGAGAAACGGGAGACTCGTATTTGGAAATGATGCGTTGGAATATAGATAAGATTCATGAAGGCTTGAAAAAATGAGGAAAGGAATGTGATGCATCGCTATACCGGCGAGGTCATCACATTCCTTTTTTATAGTTGCATTAATTTTCGTTCTGTAAAACGGACGCGAATGGAGAGGATGAACGCGGCGATAAACAGTCCAGCGCTGAGGCCAATCCAGAATCCGAATGGTCCGAGATCTGTGTACGATAAGATCAATCCAAGTGGCAGTCCAATCACCCAATACGAGATGAAGGCGACGACCGAGGTCACCATTACATCTTTATATCCGCGCAGTGCTCCAAGAACTGGTGACAATAGCGCATCAGCAAATTGGAAAAGAACAGCGTAGATCAAGAAATGCGTGATCAAATCTGCGAGTTTGGGATCGGAGGTGTAGAGAAAGGCGATCTGGTCAAGAAATACGAGCAATAGTATACCGTTTAAAACTCCGATAGAGATCGCAGAAATCATTCCGATATGGCGGTATTTCCGAGCGTCCACAATGCGCTTTGCTCCCGTCTCAAACCCAACCAAAATCGTTAACGCGGCCGCGATACTAAGCGGAAACGCGTACAGCAATGTTGGCACGCTTATCGCGGATTGATGCGCCGCAATAGTATCTGTCCCAAAACGCCCCATAAACACCGTCACCGCTGAGAAAATACTCACTTCAAAAAGAATCGTCAAACCGTTCGGCACACCAAGTTTGATAATTTCCCGTATTTTTCCCCAGTCCACTTTTGCGAACCCAGAAAAAATATGGTAATCGCGTAACCGTTTTTGACTTTGAATCAAAATAATCGTCACAAGCAACACGACCCAATACGTAATTCCAGTCGCATAGCCACTTCCGGCGCCACCCATTTCAGGAAAGCCCCAATTACCGAAAATCAATAAATAGTTCAAGAAAATATTCACCGGTACCGTAATCAACGTAATCATCATCGTAACTCGCGTCAGCCCTAGCGAATCAATAAACGCACGCAAAACGGAATAAAAAAAGAAGGCCGGTATACCGAAACAAATCCCGTTCAAAAAATGTTTTGCGATATCGGCAACGGCAGGCTCAAGTCCCATCGCGCTCAAAATCGAAGGAACGAATAAAAAGTTAAGCGCTAATAACAAGGCGGCGAGTCCGACCGCGATATAAAGTCCATTGCTCACAGTTCGTTTAATATCATGACCCTCCCCACGGCCAATCAGCTGCGAAATAATCGGTGTCACGGCCATCAATAACCCAGATAAACTAGCGTTAAAAGGCCCCCATAACGAGTTCCCGATAGCTGTCCCGGCGAGCGCTTCATTGGAATAATGCCCAGACATCATCGTATCAATTAAAGCCATCGAAAACAGCATCAATTGCGAGATAACAACAGGCGTGAAAATAACTAAAAATTGGCGCCATTTTTCACTGCGCGTGAATGTTTGTTCCAAAACGGAGCTCCCCTTTCTCTTTTTAAACACTTCAACACCCGATTATAGCATAGGAAATAGTGCGCCGTCACGGAAATGTGGAGGTCTTTTTCTCTAACTGGAAAGTAAAGCTCTATGCGAATTCGCTTGTGTCTGTTATAATAAGGGTTCGTGGTAGGGGCGAGACTCTACGGGTTGGGAGAGGGATAATTGAATAAAGAGGAATTATGATGCAAAAATTCTTGGACAAAATCTTTCAGTTGAAAGCGCATCGGACATCGGTTCGAACGGAAGCTTTAGCTGGAATGATAGGTTTCTTCACCGTTGTCTACATTATTGTTGTCAATAGTTCGATTTTGGCAGAAGCGGGTGTACCGTATCAAGGCGCCATTCTTGCAACGATTTTTATAGCTGTTGTAGGTTGTTTGGTGATGGGTTTTTGGGCAAATGCACCGCTTATTTTGATGCCAGGAATGGGAATCAACGCACTGTTCGCGTACAATTTCGTGCAAACGCTCGGATTGTCATGGCAGCAAGCACTAGCCGTCGTTGTTGTCAGTGGTTTTTTATTCATGATCTTAGCATTTACACCGTTAGCTAGAAAGTTGAACGACACGATCCCGCTGATTTTAAAGCAGGGAATCACGGTCGGATTAGGGCTATTTTTGGTATTGCTAGGTCTTGAAAAAGGACAAATCGTATCGCGTGGAGAACATTCGATTTTAGCGTTTGGCGATATGCATGATCCATTTGTGCTGGCCACGTTGATTACGCTTGTACTCACGATGATTCTGCTAGTCAGAAAAATACCGGGAGCCTTTTTGTGGAGCCTTGTGATTGGAACGGTTGTCAGTGTTCTTTTCGGTGTTCACGGCGAGGTTTCGAAGGATTCGCTCAGTTTGGCACCTTGGAAAGACGTCCTTTTTCAGGCTGATTTCACTGGTGTAAGCCAAATCGCGTTCTGGACAAGCGTTTTCTCACTGACGATGGTGCTTGTATTTGAAACGGTAGGCTTAACGCATGGTCAAATGAAACAACTAGACCAAATGGAGAAATTGCCACGCGTACTACAAGCGAGTAGTTTTACAGCTTTCTTGTCAGGATTATTTGGCACAAGCCCGACAATTTCGGCATTAGAAAGTGGTTCGATGTCGGCAAGTGGGGCGCGAACAGGATTGGCATCTGTGACAGTCGCTATCTTTTTCTTGGCATCGCTCGTGTTAATGCCGTACATTTCATTTATTCCAAACAGCGCGATTGCTCCGATTCTAATCGTTATCGGTATTTCGATGCTACAGGAAATCAAAGAGATGGACTTTGGCAACGCGGCGGATACTTTTGCAGCACTGCTTATCGTCATCATTATCCCATTCTCCTACAGTATCGCCGACGGAATTGCGGTCGGATTTATCGCGTACCCGATTTTGAGACTATTCTCAAAAAATCGAACGCGTACCCCGATACTCATGTATATCATTGCCGCGCTATTTTTGATACAATTTATCGTGCAGTGATACAGTGTGGTCTGGGCCTAGAAACAGTTCTAGGCTCAGATTATCTACATAAAATAAAGAAAAGAGGAATCAATGTGATTTATTATTATCTTATCGCACTTGTTATTATCGTGATTGACCAGTTCACCAAATGGCTCATCGTGCAAAATTTAGACCTAAGGGAAGTTGTGGAAATCATTCCAGGTTTTCTAAATATCACATCGCATCGCAATTCCGGTGCTGCTTGGGGTGTTTTGGAAGGAAAAATGTGGTTTTTCTATCTGATTACGCTCGTTGTGATCGGCGTACTCATTTACTTCATGCAACGTTACGCGAAAAATAGTAAACTTTTAGGTGTAAGTTTAGCGCTTGTTTTAGGCGGTGCGATTGGGAATTTTATCGATCGTATTCTCCATCAAGAAGTGGTTGACTTTGTACAAACAATTTGGGGAAATTATTACTTCCCAATTTTTAATGTCGCGGATGCAAGTCTGACGATAGGCGTGATTTTACTCATTGTCTACGTGTTCTTGGATGATCGCAAATCGAAAGGAACGAAAAAATGACGCAAAATACCGTAATTATTCCGGAAAAACTAAATCACGAACGCTTGGACAAAGGTCTCGCAGAACTATTGGGAATGACCCGTTCTGGCATACAAACGCTGCTGAAAGATGACGCAATTCTAGTCAATGGCGAGAAAACAAAAGCGAACTACAAATGTAAAACAGGCGATGAAATCACGTATATCGTTCGTGAAGCAGAAGAACTCGATATTGAGGCTGAGGATATCCCGCTCGACATTTATTATGAAGATACGGACGTGCTTGTCGTGAATAAACCGCAAGGCATGGTGGTGCATCCATCCGCAGGTCACACATCTGGAACGCTTGTCAACGCCTTACTTTTCCACTGCAAAGATCTTTCTGGCATCAATGGCAAAATTCGCCCAGGCATCGTGCATCGTATTGATAAAGATACGTCCGGTCTCTTGATGGTCGCAAAAAATGATAAAGCGCATGAGTCATTGGCCGAGCAGCTCTACGATAAAACGAGTGATCGAGAGTATATAGCGCTCGTGCACGGTGTTATCAAGCATCAAAAAGGCACGATTGACGCTCCAATCGGCCGTTCTAAAGAAGATCGTCAAAAAATGGGTATCGTGAATGATGGAAAAGAGTCGCGCACGCATTTTGAAGTGTTGGAACGTTTTAAAGGTTACACATTGATTAAATGCCGTTTAGAGACTGGCCGTACACATCAGATTCGCGTACACATGAAATATATTGGGCATCCACTTGCAGGCGATCCAAAATACGGATTGAAGAACACGATTAAAGGTGAAGGCCAATTTTTACACGCATCAGAGCTTGGATTTACACACCCGACAACGCAAGAGAGAATGAAGTTTGAGGCGCCGTTACCTGAGGTTTTTCAGGAAGCTTTGGAAAGTTTAAGAGAATGAAGTTGTGATTGGGATGTTAATTTTTTGAGATCCATGTTATACTAGAGTGAATAAAAGAACCGTCAGTCGAAAAGCAACTGACGGTACGGAATCCGCTTTAAGGGCGGACAGCCTTTCATGATGAGAAATAATCCACTAAGTTTGGCGGCCTAGGGGGATTATTTTTTTTGCGTTAAATGCAAGAAAAATGTCAACAGTGCAAGCAGAAATATACCACCTGTGAAAAGCATCGCAAAAAGCGCAATGATGTCCGTTACTGTCATATGACAACGCCTCCTTTCTGAGGAAACGCTTATCCGCCCAAAGGACTTCCGTGCGCTTATTATAGCATAGGAATAGCCTGAAAAGGGGCTTATTTCCAAAGTCGCATTTTAATTGATTTGACAGGTTTTTAACCCCATATTTGTACTTTATGCGATACAAGATAAAACTAGTTGACAAACCGAGTCTAGTACGATAAACTGAACCTAGTTAAATAACAGTCCTTTAACATAGTCCAGAGAGGCTAAGAAGGTAACGTGATTTGGGAGTTTCTATGCCCAATTGGATTCTATACGTATACCCTTTGCTGCGCTCTTGGCAGAGGGTTTTTATTTTGTTTAAATGATATGGGAGGGGAAGAGAATGCCAGAAGAGGTTGTTGTGATGGATGAGGCGGCGATTAAACGGGCGCTTACAAGGGTGAGTTACGAAATCATCGAGCGTAATAAGGGTACGAAGGATTTGGCGCTTGTCGGCATTAAAACACGAGGTATTTTCCTGGCGAATCGTTTGCAGGCTCGTATCAAGGAGATTGAGGACGTGACGGTTCCGGTCGGTGACGTTGATATCACGCTTTACAGAGACGATTTGAGTTTTAAAAATGAGTCTTCTGAGCCATCGCTAAATGGTACGAATGTTCCTTTTGATATTAGTGGGAAGAAGGTTGTGCTGGTCGATGATGTGCTGTATACAGGCCGAACGGTGCGTGCCGCAATGGACGCGCTGATGGATGTAGGACGCCCGGCTGGGATTCAGTTGGCGGTTTTAGCAGATCGGGGACACAGAGAACTACCGATTCGAGCGGATTTTGTTGGTAAAAACATTCCGACTTCGAGTGAAGAACGGGTAGAGGTACACTTGGCGGACGTCGATCATGCGGCGGATGCTGTTACAATAATTAAATAATACACTTTTAATGGGCAGTCCAGAGAGGCTGATAAAGGGTGATGAATGGAGAATAGGTCTAGCCTAAATCCAGTACATAGCTGCTCTTTGTCGCAATTTGGCAAGGGGTATTTTTTATGACTTAGAGTCGGAAAGAGGGAGTAAAATGACAGAAGAAACGACACCTGAAAATTACGTAAAACCGGTACTAGATATTCACGAGAAGCCGGCTTGGAATAAATGGATTGTGCTTAGTATCCAGCATCTGTTCACGATGTTTGGCTCGACGATCTTTGTACCGACTGTGACGGGCTTGAATCCGAGTGTGGCGCTGATATCGAGTGGGCTTGGGACGCTTGCTTACTTAATTATTACGCGAGGCAAAATTCCGGCTTACTTAGGTTCATCGTTTGCGTTTATAGCGCCGATAACGATGCTACTCACGGCGAAATCTGGCGGAGGGCCTGGAGCGGTTATGGTCGGGACGTTCTCGGTTGGGGTTGTGTACGCGATTGTGGCGCTGCTCGTTTATTATGTGGGAATTGAGTGGATTAAGCGCGTATTACCGCCAATCGTGGTTGGACCGGTTATCATGGTTATTGGTTTGTCACTGGCACCGAGCGCTGCGGCGATGGCGATGGGGACGAATAATGGTGGCGAATATGATTACAAAATCTTGCTGGTAGCGCTGATAACGCTGGTCGTGACGATTGTCGCGATGATGTTTTTCAAAGGATTCTTCGGACTTATTCCGATACTATGCGGATTCGTCATTGGTTACCTGGTGAGTATGGCGTTTGGGCTAGTGGATTATACATTGATTCAAAATGCGAGCCTGTTCCAAGTGCCAGACTTTACGGTTCCGTTTGTGAATATGGATCCGGTAGTGACGCTGACGGTTGTGCTTTCGATGGCGCCGCTTGCTTTTGTGACGATGGCGGAGCATATGGGGCATCAGCTACTTTTGAACAGAATTACGAATCGTAACTTTTTTAAAGATCCAGGGTTGCATCGTTCGCTTGCTGCGGATGGAACGGCGTCGATTATTGCTTCACTTATTGGTGGGCCGCCTGTGACGACATACGGTGAGAACATCGGGGTGCTGGCGATTACGAAGGTGTACAGTGTTTTTGTTATCGGGGGTGCGGCGGTTTTGGCTATCGCGTTCGGATTTATCGGCTACATTAATGCGGTGATTACTTCGGTACCAACAGCGGTGCTCGGCGGGATTTCTTTACTCTTGTTCGGTGTTATCGCAACGAGTGGTCTGCGGATGATGATTGAAAGTCACGTGGACCTTAGCGTGAACCGCAACATGATTATTGCATCGGTTGTCCTTGTTGTCGGAATCGGCGGCTTGCTAGTTGAAATCGGTTCTTTCAAACTGGAAGGTATGGCGATGGCTGCTCTACTTGGAATAATCTTAAATTTAGTCTTACCAGAGGCTAAAGCACATAAATAATAACATCTACGAAGACCTCTGAAAAAGCGCAATTTTTTAGAGGTTTTCCTATAAATAGTATCTAATTTTTAGAAAAGGTGGCGGTTCGAATGAAGGATTTAGTGTCGATGGAAGAGCTTTCTGTAGCGGAGATTGGTGAGTTATTGGAGCAAGCAGCGCGTTTCAAGCAAGGAGAAATTTGGACTCCGAAAAAGCAAATGTATGCGGTAAATATGTTTTTTGAGGCCAGCACGCGAACGCATAATAGTTTTGAAATGGCTGAGAAGAAGCTTGGCATCGATGTTTTATCTTTCGACCCATCTAAATCGAGTGTGACAAAAGGGGAAACGTTATACGATACGGCGCTGACCATGCAGGCGATTGGTGTGGATGTAGCGGTTATCAGGCATTCGGACGAGAATTATTATGAGCCACTTCGCAAATTAGGGATTGCGGTTGTGAATGGTGGCGATGGCTGTGGGCAACATCCGAGTCAGTCGTTGCTGGACTTATTTACAATCAAGGAAGAGTTTGGCGGTTTTAAAGGATTGAAGGTCGCGATTGTCGGGGATATCGTGCATAGCCGAGTGGCAAATTCGAACATGCAGGCGCTCAAACGTCTTGGTGCCGAGGTGTTTTTTGCGGGGCCGCCGGAGTGGATGCGTGAGAGTTGCGCGGAGCTTGGGACGTATATGGCGATGGATGATTTGGTGGAGCAGATGGACGTGATTATGCTCTTGCGTGTGCAGGAGGAGCGGCATGATGGTTTGCTGAGTTTTACGAAGTCGGATTATCATGAAAAATATGGCTTGACGGAAGCGCGGGCGGCGAAGATGAAGGAACGCGCGATTATTATGCATCCGAGTCCTGTGAATCGGGATGTGGAGATTGCAGATAGTTTGGTGGAATGCGAGAAATCGCGCATTGTGGAACAGATGACAAATGGTGTGTATATTAGAATGGCAATTTTAGAGGCTGTGTGCCAAGACAAAGAAACGAGGGTGACGACATGTACGTATTGAAAAATGGAAAAGTATTGACGGAAACTGGGGATTTGGTAGTGAAGGATGTGGCGATTGAGGATGGTCGCGTGACGGCGATTGGTGACGGGATTGAGGCGAGTGAAGGCGCGAAGGTGATTGATGTCGCTGGAAAATTGATCGCACCGGGACTCGTGGATGTGCACGTGCATTTGCGGGAACCAGGTGGGGAGCATAAGGAGACGATTGCGACTGGGACGGCGGCTGCGGCTCGTGGTGGGTACACGACGGTGTGTGCGATGCCAAATACGAAACCGGTGCCGGATACGGCGGAAGTGATGACGCAGGTTGTGGATCGGATTAAGGAAACGGCTGCGGTTCGTGTGTTGCCTTATGCTTCGATTACGTCGAGCTTGAAGGGTGACGAGTTGGTGGACTTTGCTGCTTTGAAGGAGGCTGGCGCGTTTGCATTCACGGATGATGGTGTGGGTGTGCAGACGGCGGGCATGATGTATGAGGCGATGTTGGAAGCAGGGAAGCTTGATATGGCGATTGTGGCGCATTGTGAGGATAATTCGCTTGTGTATGGTGGGGTCGTGCATGACGGGATTTTTGCGAAGGAGCATGGTTTGGCTGGGATTCCGAATATTGCGGAGTCGGTTCAAATTGCACGGGATGTGTTGCTTGCGGAAGCGGCGAACTGCCATTATCACGTTTGCCACATTTCGACGAAGGAATCGGTTCGTGCGGTTCGTGATGCGAAACGGGCTGGGATTCGCGTAACAGCGGAGGTTTCACCGCATCACTTGATTTTGAATGAGACGAATATTCCAGAGAATGACGGGAATTGGAAAATGAATCCGCCATTGCGCGCTCAGGAAGATCATGCGGCATTGTTGGAAGGGTTGCTTGATGGAACGATTGATTTTATCGCGACGGATCATGCGCCACATTCGGCAGAGGAGAAGAACGTGCCAATGGAAAAAGCGATGTTTGGAATCGTTGGCTTGGAGACGGCATTCCCACTACTTTACACGCAATTTGTGAAGACGGGTGAGTGGACGCTGAAACAATTGATTGATTGGATGACGGTGAAACCTGCGGCGTGCTTTAATCTTCCGTACGGTGTGCTTGAAATCGGTGGGGTTGCGGACGTGACGGTCATTGATTTGGAAAAAGAAGCCACGATTGACCCAGAAAATTTTGCATCAAAAGGTAGAAATACGCCATTTACTGGTTGGAGTTGTGTTGGTTGGCCAGTAGCGACGTTTGCAGAAGGCGCGCTTGTTTTTGAAGAAGGGGTGGAGTAACGCATGGCAAAACGGATTTTGATGTTGGAAGATGGGAACTTTTTTATCGGTGAGGCCATTGGTAGCGACCGCGAAACGATTGGGGAAGTGGTTTTTAATACAGGCATGACGGGGTATCAGGAAACGATTACGGATCCGAGTTATTACGGGCAAATCATCACGTTTACATATCCGCTTGTTGGGAATTATGGCGTGAATCGTGACGACTTTGAATCGATTCACCCGGCTGTAAAAGGTGTGGTGGTGCGTGAGGCGGCGGAATTTGCTTCGAACTGGCGCAACCAATTGACGCTGGATCAGTTTTTGAAGGAAAAAGATATTCCTGGGATCGCGGGGATTGATACGCGGAAATTGACGAAGATTATTCGTAAGGAAGGGACGCTAAAAGGGATTTTGGCTCCGGAAAAGGCGAATCGGGAGGATTTACTGCATCATCTGCGTTCGGTGCGGTTGCCGGTGGATCAAGTGCGCGAGGTTTCTTGTTCGAAGGCATTTACGAATCCGGGGGAAGGTAAGCGTGTGGTGCTTGTGGATTATGGCGTGAAAAGTAGCATTATGCGGGAGTTGAATAAGCGGGACTGCGATATTACGGTCGTGCCTTACAATACGACGGCGGAGGAGATCCTGGCGATGCATCCGGATGGTGTGATGCTTTCAAATGGACCGGGAGACCCGAAAGATGTGCCGGAAGCGGTGGAAATGATTCGCGGTTTGCAAGGAAAAGTGCCGCTGTTCGGGATTTGTCTGGGACATCAGCTTTTCGCTTTAGCAAACGGGGCGGATACGTTTAAACTGAAATTCGGGCATCGCGGGGCGAACCATCCTGTGAAGGAGCTGGCGACGGGACGCGTTGATTTCACGGCGCAAAATCATGGCTACGCGGTTGATGCGAATTCGCTTATTGGAAAAGATATTGTCGTGACGCACATCGAATTGAATGATGGAACGGTGGAAGGCTTGGCGCACAAGGAGTTTCCAGCTTATACGGTGCAGTACCATCCGGAAGCGAATCCTGGACCGAGTGACGTGAATTATTTATTTGACCAATTTATAGCGATGATGGAGAAGGAGGGAGCGGAACAAAATGCCTAAACGTGAGGATATTGAAACTATTTTAGTGATTGGTTCTGGCCCTATTGTGATTGGACAAGCTGCGGAATTTGATTATGCAGGGACGCAAGCGTGTCTGAGTTTGAAAGAGGAAGGATACCGCGTGGTGCTTGTGAACTCGAACCCGGCGACGATTATGACGGATGTGGAGATGGCGGACAAGGTTTATATTGAGCCGATTACGCTTGATTTTGTATCGCGGATTATTCGGAAGGAGCGCCCAGATGCGATTTTGCCAACGCTTGGTGGTCAAACGGGACTGAACATGGCGATGGAACTTGCGGAAGCCGGAATTTTGGATGAGTGTGGTGTGGAAGTTTTAGGAACGGATTTGGTGGCGATTAAGAAGGCGGAGGATCGCGAGGCGTTTCGTGATTTGATGCATGAGCTTGGCGAGCCGGTTCCGGAGAGTGACATTATTCATAGCTTGGAGGAGGCACAGAACTTTGTTGCAAAAATTGGCTATCCGGTGATTGTACGCCCAGCTTATACGCTCGGTGGTTCGGGCGGCGGGATTTGCCTGAATGATGCGGATTTAGCGGAGATTGTGGCGAGTGGCTTGAAGCTGAGTCCTGTGACGCAATGTTTGCTTGAGCGCAGTATTGCTGGTTTTAAAGAGGTCGAGTATGAAGTGATGCGCGATGCGAATGACAATGCGATGGTTGTTTGTAACATGGAAAACATCGATCCGGTCGGGATTCATACGGGGGATTCGATTGTTGTGGCGCCGAGCCAGACGCTTTCGGACCGCGAGTACCAAATGCTTCGTGATGTGTCGCTGAAAATTATCCGCGCGCTTGAAATCGAGGGTGGCTGTAACGTGCAGCTCGCGATTGATCCGGATAGTTACGATTATTATGTGATTGAGGTAAATCCGCGTGTGAGTCGTTCGTCAGCGCTTGCTTCGAAGGCAACGGGTTATCCGATTGCGAAACTCGCGGCGAAAATTGCGGTGGGCTTGACGCTCGATGAGATGAAGAATCCGGTTACAGGAACGACCTACGCGCATTTTGAACCAGCGCTTGATTATGTTGTGTCGAAAATTCCACGCTTTGCTTTTGATAAATTTGAAAAAGCGGATCGCCGTTTAGGGACGCAAATGAAGGCGACTGGCGAGGTCATGGCGATTGGTCGGAATTTGGAGGAGTCACTTTTGAAGGCGGTTCGATCGCTTGAAATCGGGACGACGCATCTGTATTTGGACGAGGCAGAGAACGCGAGTTTGGAAGAATTGGAACGTAAAATTTGCTTCCCAGAAGATGATCGCTTGTTCTTCTTAGCTGCGGCGCTTCGTAAAGGCTGGACAATTGAGGATTTACACGCTAAAACGAAGATCGATTTGTTCTTCTTATATAAATTGGAGAAAATCATTAAGCAGGAGTCGGAAATCGCGGCGAATGTTGGGGATTTGGAAGTATTGCGCGCGGCGAAACGGAACGGTTTCAGTGACGGTGCCATCGCGAAACTTTGGGATATGACGGCATTTGAGGTGTACGATATTCGTAAGGAAGCGGAAATTATCCCGGTTTACAAAATGGTGGATACGTGTGCGGCGGAATTCGAGTCAACAACGCCATACTTCTACAGCAGCTACGAGGATGAGAATGAATCGATTCGTACGGAGAAGGAAAGCGTGATTGTGCTCGGTTCTGGGCCGATTCGGATTGGGCAAGGCGTTGAGTTTGACTACGCGACGGTGCACTCGGTTTGGGCAATTCAGCAAGCGGGGTATGAAGCGATTATCATCAATAATAACCCAGAAACGGTCTCGACGGATTTCAGTATTTCGGACAAACTTTACTTTGAACCGTTGACGCTAGAAGACGTGATGCATGTGATTGAACTCGAAAAACCGCTAGGCGTTGTGGTACAATTTGGCGGTCAGACGGCGATCAATTTGGCAGACGGTTTGGCAGAACGCGGCGTGAAAATCCTTGGAACTTCGCTAGAGGACATCGATCGCGCGGAAAATCGTGATAAGTTTGAGAAAGCGCTCGTGGAACTTGGTATTCCGCAGCCTGCTGGGAAAACAGCGACGTCGATTGATGAAGCGATTGCGGTGGCAACGAGTATCGGCTATCCGGTGTTGGTGCGCCCATCTTACGTGCTCGGGGGTCGTGCCATGGAAATTGTGGAATCAGAAGAAGCGTTGCGCTACTATATGAACAACGCGGTAAAAGTGAATCCGAAACATCCGGTACTTGTCGATCGTTATGTGCAGGGCCAAGAAGTGGAAGTGGATGCGATTAGTGACGGTGTGAACGTTGTGATTCCAGGTATTATGGAACATATCGAACGCGCGGGAGTCCATTCTGGTGACTCAATCGCGGTTTATCCTGCGCAAAGCTTGTCGCAACACGTCAAGGATCTAATTGTTGATTACACGACGCGACTTGCGAAAGGTCTGAACATCATCGGGATGCTGAACATTCAATATGTTGTCGCGGATGAAGAGGTTTTCGTGATTGAAGTCAATCCGAGATCAAGCCGTACCGCACCTTTCTTGAGCAAAATTACCGATATTCCGATGGCGAATGTGGCGACGAAAGTCATTTTAGGGAAAACATTGTTAGAACTTGGCTACAAAGAAGGTTTGGCGCCAGAGAAACAAGAAATTTTTGTTAAAGTACCGGTGTTCTCGTTCGCGAAATTGCGTAGCGTAGATACGTCGCTTGGCCCTGAAATGAAGTCGACCGGAGAAGTCATGGGGAAAGATCGTACGCTTGAAAAGGCGCTGTATAAAGGTTTTGTGGCGAGTGGTGTGAAAATGCTCGATTACGGAACGGTGCTATTGACAGTCGCGGATCGTGATAAAGCAGAAGCAACGGCACTGGCAAAACGCTTCAAAAATATCGGCTTCACGATTATGGCGACATCTGGAACGGCGCTTGTTTTAGAAGAGCAAGGCATTCCAGTTTCTAAAGTGAAGAAAATCGGCGAAAATCAAGAAACGCTTGTGGATTACATCCGTAATGGGCAGGTAACGCTTGTGGTGAACACGTTAACGACTGGAAAACAACCAGAGCGTGACGGTTTCCAAATTCGTCGGGAATCGGTCGAAAACGGTGTGCCGGTTTGTACGTCGCTAGATACAGCAGAAGCAATTTTGCGGGTGCTCGAATCACGGTCGTTTGAAATGGAAGCTATGCAACCTGCTCGAGTGATCGAAACAGTTTAAGAAAACGGGGTGGAAGAACGTGAGACAAACAAAGATGGAAGTAGTCAGTCAAAAGTTAATCGCGGATCGGGTGTTTGAGCTGGTTTTAAAAGGGGATATTGTTCTGGAGATGAATCCGGGGCAGTTTATGCAGCTCAAACCTCGGCGAGCGGATTTGCTTTTGCGACGCCCGATTAGTATTTGTGCGATTGATAAGGAGGCGAAGGAGTGCACGCTATTGTACCGCGTGGACGGGGATGGGACGGCGGATTTTGCGGAGCTTGTAAGTGGGGATGCGCTAGATGTCATCGCCCCGCTTGGAAATGGCTTTGCACCGACGGAAACGAAACCTGGCGAACATGCCTTATTAATCGGAGGTGGGATCGGGGTTCCGCCGCTTTATCAGCTCGGAAAAGAACTGGTAGCACAAGGATCGACCGTGACGTTTGTCTTAGGTTTTAGCTCTGCGAAAGATGTTTTTTATGAAAAGGAAATGGGAGAATTGGGAGATTGTTTTGTCGCAACGGTGGACGGAACGCGAGGCACGCAAGGTTTTGTAACGACGGTAACCGATGCGCTGGATTTTGTGCCAGATACGGTGTACAGTTGCGGGCCAACTGCGATGTTACGCGTGGTTTCCGAACGATTTGCGGGCCCGCGGACGTTTTTGTCGCTAGAAGAACGGATGGCGTGCGGCGTCGGGGCTTGCTATGCCTGCGTTTGTCAGCGCACTGATGATCCGACGAAAAGCTATAAAGCATGCGATGAAGGCCCGGTTTTCCGAGCTGGGGAGGTAGTCATATGAACCGTTTAGCCGTTGAAATACCAGGATTATCACTAAAAAATCCAATCATGCCCGCGTCCGGTTGTTTCGGATTCGGCAAAGAATACAGCAAGTTTTACGATTTGAACCTGCTCGGGGCCATCATGGCAAAAGCAGTGACGCCAGAACCGCGTTACGGCAATGCAACGCCGCGCGTGGCGGAAACACCATCCGGTATGTTAAACGCGATTGGCCTCCAAAATCCAGGTCTCGATCACGTCATGGCGCACGAAATGCCTTGGCTAGAGCGCTTCGACACGCCAATCATCGCGAACGTAGCCGGCGCATCCGAAGAAGACTACGTCAAAGTTTGCGCGCGAATTGGCGATGCGCCAAACGTCAAGGCGATTGAGCTTAATATCTCGTGTCCGAACGTGAAGCATGGCGGCATCGCATTTGGCACCGATTCAGAAGTAGCCTATCGACTCACGAAAGCAGTCAAAGCTGTTGCCAGTGTTCCAATCTACGTAAAGCTTTCGCCAAACGTAACCGATATCGTTCCAGTCGCGAAAGCCATCGAAGAAGCAGGCGCCGACGGACTCACGATGATTAACACCCTTCTAGGAATGCGTCTCGATCTCAAAACGCGCAAACCAATACTGGCAAATGGTACTGGCGGCTTATCAGGACCATCCATTAAACCCGTCGCAATTCGCCTGATCCACCAAGTACGCGCCGTTTCCAACATTCCAATCATCGGCATGGGAGGCGTCCAAACCGTAGATGACGTCCTAGAATTCCTCATCGCAGGCGCAGATGCCGTCGCAGTAGGCACGCTCAATTTTACCGAGCCGTATATTTGCCCGAACTTAATCGACGCCCTGCCAGCCCGCATGGACGAACTAGGAATCACGACATTAGCCGACTTAAAAAAGGAGAGAACAAACGCATGACAAAGCCAATTATCGCACTCGATTTCGCCTCATACGCCCAAGTCGAAGCATTTTTAAAACGATTTCCAAAAGGAGACACGCTGTCCGTCAAGGTCGGCATGGAACTTTTTTACTTAGAAGGTCCACACCTGGTGGAGCGCTTAAAACACGACGGTCACGAAATTTTTCTCGATCTAAAATTGCATGACATCCCGAACACCGTCAAAAGCGCGATGATTGGGCTCGCTCGCATGGGCGTCGATATGGTCAACGTGCACGCTGCAGGAGGTCGCGCGATGATGGAAGCCGCACTCGAAGGCCTCGAAATTGGTTCCAGCTCTTCCCGCCGTCCGCGTCTCATCGCTGTCACGCAGCTAACGAGCACGAGCGAAGCAGAAATGCAGTCTGACCAACTCATCCAAGCAAGTCTGATGGATTCCGTCCTACACTACAGCAATCTCGCGAACGAAGCAGGTCTTGATGGCGTCGTTTGTTCTGCGCTTGAAGCTGGAAAAATTAAAGAAATCACCCGTCCCGAATTTTTACGTGTCACACCAGGAATTCGCCTAGACACCGACACAAAGGACGATCAAAAACGCGTCGTAACACCACATCAAGCCCGCGAAATCGGCGCAACTGCAATCGTTGTCGGCAGATCTATCACTAAAGCAACCGACCCATATCAAGCATACGAAACGATTTTAAAGGAGTGGAACAAATGACAACCGAAAAACAAGTAGCCGAGCAATTGCTAAAAATAAAAGCTGTATTCCTCCAACCGAACGATCCATTCACGTGGGCATCCGGCATCAAATCCCCCATCTACTGCGATAATCGCCTAACATTAGGCTTCCCAAAAACACGCCAATTCATCGCAGCAGCACTCGCTGAAAAAATCAAAACCGCATTTCCCGACGTGGAAGTACTAGCAGGAACCGCAACAGCCGGCATCCCACACGCTGCATGGGCAAGCGATCTCCTAGACCTGCCAATGGTTTACGTCCGCTCCAAAGCAAAAGAACACGGCAAAGGCAACCAAATCGAAGGACCAATCGCGAAAGGTCAAAAAGTAGTCGTGATTGAAGACTTAATCTCGACAGGTGGAAGCTCGATTACAGCCGTAGAAGCCTTGCGCGAAGCAGGATGCGAAGTACTAGGAATCGCCGCTATTTTTACATACGGATTAGAAAAAGGAAAAACATTGCTTGGCGCGACGAATGTGGAAGTTGCGGCACTTACGAATTATGAAACGCTACTAGAAGTCGCGCTGGACGAAGGCTATGTATCAGAAGGTGACATGGCAACGTTGAAAGAATGGAATAAAGCCCCAGAACAGTGGTTAAATTAAAACGTAAATAATCTAATAAAAAACGTAATACTAGATATTCGAGTCTGGTATTACTTTTTTTGTCTCAATTTATGTTCAAATTGGGGCATGAAAAAGAAGTATATCCTAATTTTGTGACTAAATAGTGAAATTATACTCAAAAATGCGCTATTTAATGATTATTAATACTTATAAGTCTAGATTTTTATGTATACACAGTTTATACTATAAAAAGTTATTACTTGGCATCCTCATGAAGATACATTCAAAAGCTATACTGTAATCCAAGTTCAATAACGGAAGGGAGTTTTTGTTAGAAAGAAAATAGAGAAAAATTCGAAAATTTGAGAAAAGAGGGGAATTCATGTTTAAAAGTAAAGCCACTATTTTTTTAGCGGTAGTTGCATTTCTAGTTTGTGTATCATTTCAAGGGATCAATCAGAAAACGGTAGCAGCGGCAAAACAAAACGATTATCCAATTATTCTCGTTCACGGTTTGACTGGCTGGGATCGAAATGAAGTATTAGGCTTCAAATATTGGGGCGGACTAAACGATATTCAAGAAGTATTGAAGCAGAATGGTTATCCAACGTATACAGCCGCAGTTGGCCCAGTGTCTAGTAACTGGGATCGTACAGCAGAGCTCTACGCGTATATCATGGGAGGAACTGTAGACTATGGCGCGGCACATGCCGCAAAAGAAAAACATGCAAGATATGGGCGTACCTACCCAGGGATTTATCAGCGATGGAGCGATGTGAACAAGATTCATTTGGTTGGGCACAGTATGGGAGGTTTGACGATTCGCCAACTGACAAGCATGCTGGAGGAGGGAAACGCAGAAGAACAAGCATATTATAAAGCAAATCCAGAAGCAGGTATTTCTCCATTATTTGTTGGCAAAAAGCATTCTGTACAAAGTGTAACTACCCTTGCGACACCTAATAATGGCACCTCTTTTGCCGAAGATAACAATGCACTTGTGCCAATCATTGAAGATATGATTATTGGTATGAGCGCACTCAGTGGTAAAATACTTAATCCGGTTGTCTACGATTTCAAATTAGATCAATTTGGTCTAAAACGTCAACCGTATGAGCTTTTGTCGGCGTATCATGACCGAGTTTTCAGTAGCTCTATTTGGGATTCAAAAGATATTTCCAGTTACGATTTATCGGTGGAAGGCGTCATTGCGAATCAAAAAAATATGCAAACAAAATCCGATGTATACTATTTTTCACATACAGGGCAAGCAACGACACAAACACCGATTTTCAAACAACAAATCCCTGTACTCACCATGTTCCCAGCCATCATTCCGGGCGCAAAATATATGAACAGTTTCAGAAAAACGGCATCAAATGGTATGAAAATAGACGATTCTTGGGCAGCAAGTGACGGCCTAGTCAATGTTATTTCCAGCTACTATCCATTTGATTCTTTGGCAAAACAAGCAGATAATAAGCCGGTGAAAGGCCAGTGGAGCTATTATCCGGTTAAACAAGGTTGGGACCACTTAGACATTAATGGTATTGGTGATAAATCTTCTTCGCAAGTTAATGCCTTTTATCTCGATATCGCTAAAGAGTTAGCAGCATTGCCTAAATAAATAACAATAAGGACACGGCTTATACTCGCTGTGTCCTTATTGTTCTATGTACTAATGAATTAGTCCATCAGTTTCCCAGTCGATTCTCTCAAAACCAAATCTGTCCCAATCGCCACATTCACAATCGGTGCACTCGGATTTCGCAGTCGCCATTCCATTGTTTCCGCGGCTTTTCTCCCCATAAATCGCAAATCGGTGCACATCGTCGTCAGCGGTGGTTGTGCCAAAATCGCGAATTCCGTATTATCAAAACAAACAATCGACACCTGTTCTGGAATCGCAAATCCCTTCGACTGAAAATAGGAATTCAAAATAAAGCCAAGTCCTGAGTTCACACAAAACCACGCGCTCGGCCATTCCTCCAAGCCTTCCAACGCCTGAAACAACGCGGCCTGCTCCTCTTTGATACTCGTGATTGTATAGTGCGAATTCACCGGCAACTTGTAATGCCGCATCGCCTTACAATATCCTTCAAAACGTTCCTCATAACTCGGCGAAAAATCAACATCGCCAACAAAGCCAATCCGTTCGTGCCCAAGCGTTATCAAATGTTCCACGGCCACAAATGCACCATCTTTATTCTGTGATAAAATCGTATCCGTCCGCAAATGTGGATCGTGGTGGTCAATCATCACAGTCGGCATCCCCAATTCCAAAATCTGCTTCACAAAAACATCACTAATATGCGACAAAATAAAGATTCCTCGCCAATTCTTCTCCTCTAATTCACGCGGCAAACGTTTCGCAGCAATGGCTTCTGGACCAACAGCAAGCGTCATTAAATAAAAGCCCCGCGCCGTCATTTCCTGCTCTAAACTCAAACAAATCTCACCAAAAAAACTTTTTTGCGATAGGGCGAATTCGGTTGCCACTAGCGCAAATTGATTGTCGGTAGGCGTGTAAACCACGTCTTTTTTGTATTGATATCCCATTTCATCTGCTTTTTGTAAAACGAGCCGTTTTGTTTGCTCGCCAACGCCATTTTTATTCCCTAAGGCTTGTGATACCGAGTTTTTTGAAATCTGCAAAGCGTCTGCGATATCTTGCATTGTGACTTTTTTCATTCATTTTCCTCCTAGATGGGACTTTCTCTCATTTCATTATAAGAGTATTAGCGACAGAATGCAATTGAAAAGTAATGTTATTTGTAATGTTATTGTAAATTGTGCAATTACTGCCCTTGAAGTATTTAAAAGCTTTCTATGCAAAAAGTAATTGTTGACATTACAAAAATGTAATGCAATAATGTAATTGTAATTCAAGCGCTTACAAAATTACAATATGATCTAACTAGGAGGACATGAAAGATGAAATTAAAAAAAGTGGTGTTTTCTGTTTTATCCGTAGCATTAGTAGGGAGTTTGCTAGCGGGATGTGGTTCGGGAAGTAAGGATGACGCGTCGGCTGATGGCAAAACGAAAGTAACATTTTGGGCCGCGCCAAATCCAACACAGATGAAGTTTTGGGGAGAAATGGCAACAGCTTTTGAGAAAGAAAATCCAGATATTAAAGTAGAAGTATCACAAATGAAAGAAAGTCCATCCTCCGAAGCAACGGTGCAAGCGGCCATCGCGTCGAAAACCGCACCAACTATTTCGGAAAATATAAATCGTAGCTTTGCCGCACAATTGGCGGACAGTAAAGCCATCGTGCCAATCAATGAAATCGATGGCATGAAAGAAGTAGCTGAAAAACGTAAAATGACCGATAGCCTTGACGCTTGGAAATTCTCGGACGGTAACCAATATGTGTTCCCAGTTTACTCCAACCCGATTCTTTTCGCATGGCGTACTGATATTTTGAAAGAAATTGGTGTGAATGAAACGCCAAAAACATATAGTGATGTGCTCGCTGCTGGTAAAAAACTAAAAGCGAAATATCCAGACAAAGTGATTTGGGCAAAAGCAGATTTGGCGGATCCGACAGCTTGGATGCGTTGGTTTGATTTCTTCCCACTGTACAATGCGGCTTCAAAAGGTAACCCGTTTGTACAAGATGGTAAGTTTGTAGCGGACGACAAAGCTGGAAAAGAAATGCTAACGTTCATGTCTGAGCTGCAAAAAAACGACCTATTATTAGCTGGTCAAGCAACCGATCCATTCGAAACAGGAACGAGCATCATGGCTGATCTTGGTCCGTGGTCATTCCCGAACTGGGCAGAGAAATTCCCAGAGCTAAAAAATGGCGAAACATACACGGTTAGCACACCGCCAGTTCCAGATGCTTTAAAAGATGCTGAAAATGTAAACACATACTCGGATGCAAAAGGAATCGTGTTCTACGCACAAGCGAAAGATGCGGAGAAAAAAGCCGCGGTTAAATTCCTAGATTTCGTTTACAGCAACGATAAAAATGATTTGAAGTTCCTCGAAACAACAAACTTAATTCCAGCGCGTGATGATGCAACAGAGAACGCAACATTCACCGAGTTCTTCAAAGAAAACCCAGCGCTAAAAGTATACGCAGAAAACGTACCGTACGCGATTCCAGCAATGGATAATGCGGATTACAATGACATTCAACAAATCATCGGTGAACAAGCCTGGAATCCAGTGGTTCGTGGTGAGAAGAAACCTGCGAAAGCTTGGAACGACATGAAGAAAGCTGAGGATGAGGTGCTTCAGAAATGAAGAAGCTAAACAATAAATTGGGCTGGTCTTTCACCAGCCCCTATGTTATCTTCACGATTATCTTCTTTCTAATTCCGCTCGTTTGGGCGATTTGGCTCTCCGTGACAGATTGGAATATGATGAGTCCAGATATCAATTTTGTTGGACTGGATAATTTCACAAAAGCGATTGCAAGCCCAGCGGTGAAAGCCTCGTTTTGGGTGACGTATAAGTTCTTGATTGTATTCGTACCACTCGCGATTATTATGTCTATGGTCGTTGCGGTACTTGTGAACGGGTTACCGAAATTCAAAGGTTTATACTTAGTTGCTTTTTTCCTGCCTTATCTTTCATCAGGCGTTGTGACGTCTTTGATCGTGAAAGGTTTGCTATCTTATAACAGTCCGCTGAACATCTTTTTGCGTGACAATTTTGGCTTGAATATCGATTGGTTAGGAACGCCGATGACATCGCTATTCGTTATTTCGCTGATGATTGCTTGGAAAATGTCAGGGTATTACGCACTGATTTTGATATCAGGATTATCTAGTATTAACGAAGAAATCTACGAGGCGGCGGCGATGGATGGTTCGGGCAGGTTCCGCACCTTCTGGAAAATTACTATTCCGATGATGTATCCTGCGCTTTTCACGGTAATCGTGTTGGCGGTAGGCGTGAGTTTCGGGATATTCACCGAGGTTTACCAGCTAACTGGCGGTGGGCCGAACTTTGCGACGAATACGTGGCAAATGGAGATTTATAACCAAGCATTTGTTAACTTGAAATCAGGCTATGCTTCGGCAATCTCGCTTGTGGCGGCTGTTGTGACGTTTGCATCGATTGGTGTTATTAAAAAAGGACTAGAGAAATGGGGCGAGAGAAATGGTTGGTCGTAAAAGTAAGTGGGGGATGACGGTTCGTTATACGTTAACCACATTGATTCTATTAGTCATGATTTATCCGTTTATTTATCTCGTACTCAACTCGTTTGCGGCATGGGATCAGGTCGACCGAAAATTGTTTCCGACTGAGTTCACGACGCGTTCTTGGAGTTGGTTGTTCGGAGATGCGGCGATATCGGCTCCGGCACCTTGGATTCAAGCGTTTATTAACACGATTATTGTAGCGACGATTGCGACGGGACTGATGTTGTTATTTGCGATTATGGTCGGTTACGCGCTTGCAAAAGTGAAATTTAAAGGGAAAATGTTCGTGAATAACGTGATTTTGTTCCAAATGTTTTTCCCGGCGATTATTTTATTGATTCCGCAATTTTTGATGATTACGAATGTAGGTTTGCTTGATACGTACGCTGGGATGATTATTCCGACGATGATGAGTATGTGGGCGATTTTTATGTATACGAACTTTTTCAAGGCGATTCCGGATACGTTGATTGAGGCGGCTAAGCTTGATGGGGCAAGCGATTTGAAGATATTATTCCGCGTTGTTTTACCGATGTCGAAATCGATTAGTACGGTTATCTTCTTGTTCTTGTTCACGGATCGTTGGACGAACCTATTATGGGATTTAATCGTGACGAAAAGTGATGAGACGGTGACGCTGAACGTGCTGATATCGCAAATGTTTGGACCTTACGCAACGTATCCTGGTCCGATGTATGCGGCGTCGGTTGTGCTGACTTTACCGCTGATTATTCTGTTTTTATTCTTCTCGAAAAAATTCCAAGAGGGTATGCAGTTTACATTGAAATAAGGGGTTTGAAAGATGCTGAAATGGTGGCAGGAAACGGTTTTTTATGAGATTTATATGCCGTCATTTAAGGATGGTAATGGGGACGGGATTGGTGATTTTAAGGGCTTGCTTGAAAAAGTGCCTTACTTGGCTGAGCTTGGCGTCGGTGGGATTTGGTTGACGCCGTTTTACCCGTCTCCGAAAGTGGATAATGGCTATGATGTGAGTGATTATTATGCGGTGGATCCGGATTATGGCACGATGGCGGACTTGGAGGCATTTGTGGCTGAGGCGCATCGGCACGGGATTCGGGTGATTGCGGATATGGTCGTGAATCATGTGTCGACGGAGCACGCGTGGTTTGTGGAATCGCGAAGTTCGAGAACGAATCCAAAACAGGATTGGTTTGTTTGGCAGGATGCGCCGAATAATTGGGAATCGTTTTTCGGTGGTTCGGCTTGGGAATGGGACGCGGAGACGGAGCAGTATTATTATCACAGTTTTGCGACGGAGCAGGTGGATCTGAATTGGGCCAATCCGGAGGTGGAGCGCGAGATTTGGAAGGTGTTCGATTTCTGGTTGGATAAGGGATTGGACGGGTTCCGGCTCGATGTGATTAATAATTTGACGTTGACGCGGGACTTTATGGATAATCCGGTTGTGGACGGTGAGCAACAGCACGTTTTCGATAAGGATCAGCCGGGGATGATGGCGAAAATGGCGGAGATTGGCGAACGGATTCGGGCGCGTGGCGATTATTTCACGGTTGGCGAGATTAGTTCGGATAACTTGGCGGAGATTGAACGGTATGCTGGGTCGGACGGGCTGGACGTGACGTTTAACTTTAATTTTGGCAGTGTGGCGAGCCGTGACGGGATTGTGGCGGAGCTTGCGCGGATGCAGCAGGTGTATGCGGATGGTCGGATGCCGACGTTGTTTTTCGGGAGTCATGATATGAGTCGTTCGTGGAATCGTTTGGCGGACGGGCGTGAGGATGTGGCGCAGTTGCTTGCGATGCTGATGTTGACAGCGCACGGTGTTCCATTTGTGTATTTTGGCGAGGAGATTGGGATGGCAGATTTTGTGCCGGAGTCGATGCGCGAGATGCGGGATGTGAAGGGCGTTTACGCGTATGAGTTGGCTTTGCAGGACGGGAAGTCGGAGCATGAGGCGTTGGTCGCGGCGCAGGAGAAGACGCGGGATAAGGCGAGGGCGCCGATGACTTGGCCGGAAGGGTTTTCGGATAAAACGGAGGCTTGGATTGGTGAAGTGACGCCTGATTTTGCGCGTGGACAGCGGATGTTTGCTTTCTATCAAGCGTTGATTGCACTTCGAAAAACGGCGGATTTTTGTGAGCCGGGATATCGTGATTTTAAGGTGGATGGTGAGTTGTTGACGTATGTTCGCGGCGAGCATCTGGTTTGCCTTAATTTCGGGGCGGCACGTGAGATGGAGAACAAGTGGGGCGATTTGACGCCTGTTTTAGCGAATTTGGATGTGGTTGTGGACGCGGATAGGATTATGCTACCAGCGTTTGCGGCGGTAATTTTTAAGATATGAAGGAGTTTATTATGAACGAGATTGCGGTTTTATTGAAGGAATATCGGGCGGGGAATGTGCCTGCAAAAGTGGAGCGGCTGGCGTTTGTCGGCGCTGGTGACAAGGATGTGTATAACATTACGGCGCCGTTCGTTGTGGATGGCAAAGAGGTGATTGCGGGTCGGATTGAGTCGCGGGACAGTGAGATGGCGGAAATCGGCTTTTTTGAAAAACAGGACTTGGCGTGGATAAGGCTTGCGAATATGCCAAAATTGGCGCTGCAGGATCCGTTTATGACGCGCATCGATGGGGATTTGATTATTGGTGGCGTGGAAGTGTTTCCAAGTGAAGCAGATCCTGAGAAATTGGCGTGGCGGACTTGTTTGTATCGTGGCAAGGGAATCGCGGATTTGACGCTGTTTTTCGAAGGCCCGGTTGGCATGAAGGATTTGCGGTTGAAGCAGTTGCCGAGTGGGGAAATTGTTGTTTTGACGCGACCTCAAGGTGAAAAAGGTGGACGTGGCAAAATCGGTTTTTGCTTGATTGAAAAATTGGCGGACTTGACGGTTGCTTTGATTGAAGACGCGCCGTTACTCGAACCACATTTTGCGGAAGACGAATGGGGTGGCGCGAACGAGATGCACCTTTTGAAAAATGGCAAATTAGGCGTGCTCAGCCATATTGCTAATTTTGATGCGGCTGGCGATCGGCATTATTACGCGGCGATTTGCGTGATTGACCCGAAAACGGGTGCCATCGAGGCCCCAATGGAAATTATCGCCGAACGTGCGGATTTTCTTGCGGGACCGACGAAACGACCTGATTTGGAAGATGTTGTTTTCAGTGGTGGATTGATTCGAAATGCTTCTGGAACGGCTGATTTATACGTAGGAATAAGCGACGCGGACGCGCAGAAACGCACGATTCGCGATCCGTTTGTGAAATTTGAAGGATAGGGAGATTAGGAATTATGAATATTTATCGTTATGAGGAAAATCCATTAATTACACCGGCTGATGTGGCACCGCATCGCCCAGATTTTGAAGTTTTAGGGGCGTTTAATGCGGGTGTGGCTCAATATAAAGATGAGACTTTATTGCTTTTACGTGTGGCAGAGAAGCCGATTAGTGAGGATCCGAACATTATCAAGGCACCAATTTTTAATATGGAAACGAAGGAATTAGATATCTTGGAGTTCCGATTGGATGACCCGACATATGACTTTGAAGATCCGCGAATGATTCGTGAAAAAGATAAAATGGAAGGTTTCACGTATTTGACGTCGCTTTCCTATATTCGAATTGCGCGAAGTAAGGATGGGCACAACTTTACGGTCGATGAAAAACCGTTTTTGTATCCGTTTAATGAATATCAAACATTCGGTATTGAGGATGCGCGCGTGACGCAAATCGACGACGTTTACTATGTGAATTTCAGCGCGGTTTCTGAGATGGGCGTGGCGGATGCGATGGTTTCAACGAAGGACTTTGTGAGTTATGAGTACGAAGGAAACATTTTTGCACCGGAGAATAAAGATGTTCTGATTTTTCCAGAAAAAGTGAACGGGAAATATTACGCGTTACATCGTCCGAGTTTGAAGAGTATTGGGAATTTGGATATTTGGATTGCGTCTTCACCTGATTTACATAGTTGGGGCGATCACCGTCATTTGCTCGGCATTCGTGATGGTTATTGGGATAGCGGCCGAATCGGTGGAGGTGCCGTGCCAATTAAGACAGAAAAAGGTTGGCTGGAGCTGTATCATGGCGCGACGAAAGAACATCGCTATTGTATGGGAGCGGTCCTACTCGATTTGAATGATCCGATGAAAGTGCTGGCGCGGACAGAAACGCCGATTTTAGAGCCAGAAGCGGATTATGAGAAAAATGGCTTTTTCGGCGATGTTGTTTTTGGCTGTGGCACGATTGTAGAAGGCGATGTTATCAAAATGTACTACGGTGTGGCGGATACGTCGATGGCTTGCTGCGAGATGAGCTTGGCGGAAATTCTGCAGCAGCTTGAGGATGAGAGCCGATGACTTGGCAGGAAAATTGGCAAAAATGGAGCGCGGCGTCGAAGGACGATGCGGCGCTTCAACAGGAAATGACGGAATTGTCTGACGAAAAAACGAAACGGGAGCATTTTTATCGCTATTTGGAATTTGGGACTGGCGGGATGCGCGGGGAGCTTGGTTGCGGCACGAATCGGATCAATAAATACATGATTCGCTGGGTCACGAGTGGCGTCGCGGCACATATCGCAGAACAGGGACGTCAGGCGGATGGCGTGGCGATTGCTTATGATTCGCGGCATTTTTCAGCGGAATTTGCGTTGGAAGCGGCACGAGTGCTTGGCGCGGCTGGAATCAAGGTTTACTTATCGGATGCGTTACGCCCAACCCCGGAATTGTCTTTCATGGTTCGCGAATGGGGAGCCGCGGCAGGAATCGTGATTACGGCGAGCCACAACCCAGCTGAATATAACGGTTTCAAGGTTTACGGAGCGGATGGATGCCAGATTACGCTGGACGTTGCGGGTCTAATAACGGCTTATTTGACGGGGATTTCCGACTTGTTCGCGATTCCGGTAGGTGACGAATCGTTGCTCATCGAAGACGGGTTGCTCGTTCGAATCGGTGCAGAGGCGGACGCGGCTTATTTAGATAAAGTCCGCGCGGTGACGCAAAATCCAGATCTGGCAAAAGATTACGGCGCAAAGCTTGCCATTGTGTACACACCGCTTCATGGGACAGGGGGACCACTCGTCACGCAGAGTTTGGCACAGGCAGGTTTCACGAATGTCCGCGTTGTGGCAGAGCAAGCGATTCCAGATGGTGCTTTTCCGACAGTTGCGTCGCCGAATCCAGAAGACCACGCCGCGTTCGCGATGGCAATCGAAGCAAGCCGTGACGCCGATATCCTGATGGCAACAGATCCCGATGCCGACCGGATTGGCGTGGCTGTGAAAAACGAACAAGGCGCCTATCAAATTTTGACAGGAAATCAGTTGGGCGCTTTATTGCTACACTATTTAGTCACCCAGCCGAACTTGCCAGAAAACAGCGCGCTCATCAAAACCATCGTGACCAGCGATCTAGGTGAAAAAATCGCCAGCAAATACGGCGTAAAAACCTACAATACGCTAACCGGTTTCAAATTCATCGGTGAAAAAATCGCAGCATGGGAAACCTCAGGAGAAGCCACATTCCTATTCGGCTACGAAGAAAGTTACGGCTACCTCGTCGAACCATTCGTCCGCGATAAAGACGCCATCCAAGCGGCACTTTTAACAGCAGAAGTCGCGCTATCCTTCCAATTACAAGGCAAAACACTATACGAAGGCTTGCAAACGATTTACGACGAATTCGGCTATCACGAAGAAGCTTTGCACACGATCACCGCAAAAGGGGAAGAAGGCGTCGCAAAAATCCAGAAAATCATGCAAACAATGCGCGCAACAACAGTAGAAGATGCAATCCGAAAAGAAGACTACCAAACCGGCTTGGCGAAAGACTTAGAGACAGAAACAACACAAAAAATAGCCCTGCCAAAATCAGACGTTTTGAAATTCTATATGGCAGACGGCTCATGGTTCTGCATCCGACCATCAGGAACCGAACCAAAATGCAAAATCTATTTCAGTTGTGTAGGAGAAACGGAAGAAGAAGCAAGAGGGCGCTTACAAAACCTCGAAAAACAAGTTTTAAATCAAATCAAGAATATCTAAAAAAACAGTGATGAGCAATCTAAAAGTAGA
Source organism: Listeria sp. SHR_NRA_18 (assembly GCF_003856515.1). Classification (NCBI taxonomy): domain Bacteria; kingdom Bacillati; phylum Bacillota; class Bacilli; order Caryophanales; family Listeriaceae; genus Listeria; species Listeria sp. SHR_NRA_18. The sequence continues at coordinate 600,718 of NZ_QPKR01000001.1, read as the reverse complement.
TTATTCATCACTGTTTTACTATAATAAAAGAAAAAGTTCGGGAGGCCAGCAAACATGAAAATATCTGATATGAAAAATCTCGGAGCTGTCAATGGAGAAAAACTGAATGCAGTCGGAATACAATCAGCCGAAGAATTACGAGCCATAGGAACAGAAAAAGCCTATTTACGCGTCAAACATCTAGTGGATGACGGTGCCTGCCTTCATTTCTTATATGCCCTAGAAGCTGCGATTCAGGATATCCCAAAAAAAGAATTAACCGAGGAAAAGCGGGGAGAATTAAGGCGAATATATCAATCTGAGGGGGAGCGATAGGCTGCGATGAAAAAAATAATGTTCCCGTGTATGATGATTCTATTATTTCTAGGTGCATGCAGTAGTACATCAACAATGCAAAATAAAACGCCTATCTATAGCGCTACCATCTATGCTAATAATTTGCGTGTAGATAACATAAAATGGATTAGCGGAGAAAAATTAAATTTACAAGAGGGGAAGTACGAGCTAGAGAGTACTACTAATATTTTTGACCAGAATTGGAATAAAATGTAAATATGCGATTTAGCCGTGGGAGATAAAATTAAAGTTTATTTCAGCCCTCCAGTAGTTGTTAAAGAAACAGATCCGGGACAAATATCTGCTAACTATATTAAGAAAATAGTTAAGTCTGATTAATAGGAACATGAAAAACTGGTTGGCACCGTGCCAACCAGTTTTTCATCTAATTCCGCAACCCCTTCACCGTTTCCTCATCCGGCGTCACAAAATAAGTCGTCTGATTATCATACGTCACATACCCAGGTTTCGCACCACTCGGCTTCTTCACATGCTTAATCAGCGTCGCATCCACAGGAACCGACCCCGACAACCGCGCTTTAGAATAAAACGCCGCAATCATCGCTGCCTCCGTAATCGACGCTTCATCCGGATTCGCATCTTGAATCACCACATGCGATCCCGGTAAATCCTTCACATGGAACCATAAATCCGTATTTCGCGCCACTTTATTCGTCAAATAATCATTTTGCTTATTATTTTTCCCGACTAGAATTGGCAATCCAGTACTTGATGTGTATTTCTCAAGCGTCGGATTCTGATTCGGTTTCCGGCTTCCTTTTTTCTGCTTATACTTGATGTATCCTTGTTCCGCGAGCTCCATCCGGATTTCCTGAACGTCCTCAGGCGACGCGTCCTCCAACTGCTGCTGCACCGTCTCCAAATACGCAATTTCCTGCTCCGTCAAGCGCATCTGCTCCTCGACAAATTTCACAGCCTTCTTCAATTTCTGGTATTTATTAAACAAAAACTGGGCATTTTGAGGCGGCGATTTCCGAATATCAAGCGGAATTTTCACCGTTCCCATATTCTCATCATAAAAATTCTGGACCTCAATCTCCGTCATGCCACGCGAAACTAAATGCAAGTTCGCCGTCAACAACTCACCGAAAATCCGAAACTCATCCGCGCGTTCCGTATCCACAAGCGTTTGCTCCAATTTCTCCATTTTCAACCGGTCACGATCAATCTCGTTTGCCAGCAAACGCTCCAAATCATGTGCAATTTGATGCACCCGATCGCGCGTTGCTTTCCCGCCATAAAACCGATCCAACAAAGCACCAAGTGAATCCGATTCCGCCGTCACGTCCGTATCCGCAAGACGCATAAAATAGAAATCCTCTTTCTCATTCTTCGTAAACAAAACCGGTTCCGCCGGTTTGGCACAGTCCGCAATCACACTAAAAAAGGCTTGCGGCAACGTTTCCCGATTCACCAATCCAGCTCGCGCAACAACCTCATTCGCAAGCAACGGACTAAATCCAGCGACACCAGAAACGATTTGCTTCGACATTTTGCCAGCATTGAAATCCAGTTTTGCGAGCAGATCATCCTCGCTCGCCGTCCACGGGTCCAACTTATCCGAACTCGGCGGCAAAATATAAGAAGCGCCAGGCAACAGCGTCCGGTAACTATTAAAAGCCGGCGAAACATGCTTGATACAGTCCACAATCGTCTCTTTCTCACGATCCACGAGCACAACATTACTGTGGCGCCCCATAATCTCCACATACAAATCACAAAAACGCGTTTCGCCAATCTCATCTTTCCCACGAATCCCAAAAATCAAAATCCGATCATTCGCGACTTGGCGAATCGACTCGATAATCGCGCCCTCCATATACTTCCGTAACAACATACAAAACATCGGCGGCTGCGCAGGGTTCTCCATCGTTTCTTTCGTAATCTGGATGCGCGCGTAGCTCGGATGTGCCGAAATCAAAATGCGTTGGTTTTCCCGATTTTTACGCACGTGTAGTACTAATTCATGTGCAAACGGTTGATGTATCTTCATAATCCGCCCAGTTTCGCACTGTTCGGTCAGTTCCTCGGTCATTGCTTTTAAAAACATTGTATCAAATGCCATTCGTTTGTTTCATTCCCTTAAAAAAATTATTTAGTTCGTCTGACTCGAGATTTCTTCCCCGTTTACCGAAGAATAACTGTAGTCAATATTCATCGTGCCATCCTCTTTTACCTCGGTGACACTGATGTAAAGCGTGCTATTCATCGTGGATTTCCCAGATGTCACATCAAATTGAATATCATCATGCTTTTTGCCACTCTTATCGATGTAACTAATGACAAACCCACCGGATTTCACGTCAAAAGGCTCTACGTTTATTTCCTTCGTTGTTTCATTTTTCAGCGCTGGAATCGTTGCAACCACTTTGCCACCGTTGCTAACCGTTATTTCAGACGATGCGCTGCCACTATAATTATCTCCGCTGACGACAAAATCCTCTTTTGGTGCGGAAACTGCGAAACGTAATACAAAAGCCAGTGCGATAATCGCGACCAGCACGAGACTGAAAATCAAGACATTCTTCTTCATGTTGCGAACCTCTCTTCATTTTTTCTTTTATTGTACCATAAGAACGGTGAAACTTGCCTGATAATCTTGCTTTTAGATGTTTTATTTCCTTATTTTTGTTATAATGAAGAGGTGAAATTAGAATGCGAGAGGCTGATCGAAATGGTAAAAAGTATGACTGGGTTCGGGCGAGCAGGGAAGCAATCAGAGAATTTCAAAGTAACCGTAGAATTAAAAGCTGTGAATCACCGCTATTTGGAGACTGTTTTCCGGATGCCACGGGTGTTCGCCTACTTAGAAGCGAAGTTAAAAAAGAGCATCGCGGAGCAGGTGAAACGTGGCCGGGTGGAATGCGCGATTACAATAGAAGGAAACAAGGCGACGAAAGAGAAATTGGTTATCAACTGGGACTTGGCGGATGAGTATATTCGCTTTATGCGCCAGGCAACGCAACGTTATCAGATGGAAGACGCGTTGAACATCCAGGAACTCTTACTCGATCCGCGCTTTTTAGAAATTGTGGAGAGCAATGAACCGGATTCAGAGCTTGAAGAACTCCTGATAGGCGCAACAACCGCTGCTACAAAACGGCTCGACGACATGCGGGCGACAGAAGGCAGCGAGTTGGCGCTACATTTCAAGCATCATTTGGAGACGACGGAGAAATTACTAAACGAGATTCAAGCGTTTGTCCCCGAAATGGAAGCGACCTACCGCGAACGACTCGAAAACCGCTTGCTTGGCTATGTTGGCGAAGATTTCGATAAAGCGCTCGTCCTCTCTGAAATTGCGATTTTGCTCGAGAAATCAGACATCAATGAAGAACTCGAACGCATGGGAAGTCATGTGAAGCAATTTTCGCATATTATCTTACTCGAAGAACCGATTGGCCGGAAGCTCGATTTTCTCATTCAGGAGATGAATCGCGAAATAAATACGATTGGATCGAAAGCTAGTCATTTAGAAATTACGAATCGTGTGGTAGAATTAAAGACGACACTTGAAAAAATGCGCGAGCAAATCCAGAACGTGGAATAATTTTTCAAGCAGTATGAAATTATTAGAAAAGAGGAACGCAAACATGACAGATCGAGGACTTCTCATCGTTTTATCTGGTCCTTCTGGAGTTGGGAAAGGGACGGTTAGAAAAGCAGTTTTTGACGACCCGACGACTTCATTTGAATATTCCATTTCGATGACAACCCGCCAAGCCAGGGAAGGCGAAGTGGATGGTGTGGATTACTATTTCCGCACGAAAGAACAATTTGAGCAGGCAATTGCGGACGGGAAAATGCTAGAATATGCGCAATATGTCGGTAATTATTACGGAACGCCGCTTGATTATGTAGAAGAAATTTTGGTAGCAGGAAAAGATGTTTTTCTTGAAATCGAAGTGCAAGGAGCTTTACAAGTACGCGAGGCGATGCCAGAAGGAATATTTATTTTTCTAACGCCGCCAGACTTGAGCGAGTTGAAAAACCGCATTATAGGGCGGGGTACGGAGTCTATGGAGGTCGTCGAGGAGCGGATGAGTGAGGCTCGCCGTGAAATTGAGATGATGAACGCCTATGATTATGCCGTCGTTAATGATATAGTAGATAATGCCGTTCAAAAAATTAAGGGAATCGTTCAGACCGAGCACTTAAAAACAGAGCGCGTCATTCATAAATACGAAAAAATGTTGGAGGAGTTGGAATAGATGTTATATCCATCAATTGATAATTTGTTGTTAGTTATTGACTCAAAATACTCGCTAGTAACTGTAGCTGCGCGTCGTGCCCGTCAAATGCAAAAAGACCACGATCCAGGTACAATGGATGATTTCAAATCGCACAAAGCGGTAGGAAAAGCGCTAGAAGAGATTTACGCAGGAAATTTGGTTATGGGGAAAGACAAATAAGCGATAAAAAGAGTAAGAATTCCGATTTGGAATTCTTACTCTTTTTGCTTCTAGAAGGATTGCCATTCATGAGGTGTCTCAAAACCTCCGCGGGGTGACAAGTTTTTAGTTTCTAGGAAAAAGGCAGTACCAGAGCGGAACGTACTAGGATACGCGAGCACTGGAACGGAGCTTTTGACGACGAAAATGAGCGCTTGTCGCCCCGCGGAATTTTTTTATGTTCCTTCATATAGTAAATCATTCAACAAGTCTATATTTTTCACAATCCACGGTCGATTGGACGAATCCAGCACATCACTATCTCGCAATTCCCGCAGAATCCGCGATGTATACCCCCGCGAAGTTCCAGCCATTTCCGCAAGCAATTCATACGTCATAAAACTCGGCAACTCGTGCACTTTATCCGAATTATACAAAGCCATATGCTCCGTCAATTCCACCAAAGCGTGCAAAATCCTTTTTTTCGAGTCTAGCGATTTTCGAATCAACGCATTACCGAGTTGCATTTGCGTTGTCGCCAGGAAATTAAGTTGCAAATAATTCCGCGGATCCTCCAATTTTACCGTGGACATCATAAAATTAAAATCAATAATCCACACTTGCGCCTCTTTCAACGCCACGGCTTCCAAAACGGGGTGCATCCTCTCTTTCAACAATGGGAAATTAAACATATCATTCCTCTGAAAAAAGAAAATCAGTGTTTTCCCGGTCAATCTCGATTCATAATACACCGAGAAATCTCCTTTTTCGATCATATAAAAAGAACCGCGAGTCGTTGGTGTTAAGCGAATAACTTCTCCTTTATTTAGCTTCCTCTGATAACAGTATTTATTAAAAACAGGATTTTTCCGCAACAATTTTAAAATTTGTTCAACGGAGTAAAAAACGTTTAATTCGGATTCGTGATACATGATTTTTCCCCTCTCCAAACAGGTATATATGTACCTAAAATAGTGATTTTCGAGTGCTTTTAAGACTTAAAAACAGGATATAGCTAGGAAATAATAATTCATAAAGTTGTCAAGAAGACGCAATTCGGACGTTCACAAACAACATTTTTTCACAAAATAGAACTATATGTATCTATTTTACCCTCATTTGGTTCAATATATCACGGAAACCAGCAAAAAACGAATATTGTGGTACGTGGTATGATTGGTTCATGGAAAAGCGGTACACATTTTTCTTACAGGATGTTTACCAGATAGGCTTGGAGGTGGTAATGATGAAACTTCTTAGACGGACGATGGCAGTGACGCTTGCGTGTAGTTTTGTAGTAACGAGTGTAGCGCCAATCATGAGTAGTGCAGAGGGCTTGGTAGAAACGGCAGCTGAGGCAAATATAGAGCAACCAAAAGCAACCGAAGCGAAAACGGAAACGACGCCTGAATCAGCAACACAAGAGGTCGCGAAAGAGAGGAAAGGGCTTCAATCATCACGATTACAAGCTACGGCAAATGTTGCGAACGTCACGGATTATTTGCAACTGGAAGCCGCGATGAAAGATGTTACGGTTACAGAAATCAATATTATGAATGATATCAATTTTTCAAACTATACAACGGGGAGTGCGGCGGAATCGAATCTCAGCATTCCAACGAGAAGTATCACGATAAACGGAAATGGTCATACGGTTGATTTTAGAAGTCGTGGTTATTTAATGTCATTTGGCTCGAATAAAGTGGATATTGTGATCAAGGATATTAAAATGTTCGGTCGGAATTACTGGGGTCCGCTGCGTTTATCGGGAACGGCGGGTAAAGGAACGCAACTTACCTATCAAAATATTGAATATACTGGCGCCCAACTTACTTGTTCGTATGAGGCAGACGTGAATATTATTGGCAATGTCGTGAACAGATCGGTGAATTCTTACGTTTCTCCTTTTGATAGTGTGACGTATGCGGCTTTGACGAACCAAGTAAACCTGGAAATAACGAATATTAATTTTCAAGAAAATTCGACGTATACTGGATCGACCACGAATGCGACGGTCATTAATCTTGGGAATAAAGGAACAGCGACGGTTGGGAAGAACGCAGAGGTATACTTGATACGCGGTGGGAGTTCTGGTGAAGAAGGAACGTGCGCTTTCAGGATTGATGGTAATTTAAATATTGATGATGGTGCTTATGTTCAAATTCGCACAGAGACGGGAAGTACGGCTGGTGGGGTGATATTAGGAAGTAGCGGTAGTTCATTGCACGTTAGTAAGAATGCCGAATTGCTCGTTAATACGCTGGGCGCTGGTTCAGATGGACGTAACCCGATTTATATTGCCTCTGGTGCCTCGTTAAAAGTGGATTCCGGTGCCAAATTAAATATCCGTGCTGAAAATACTGGAACATCAACAGGTGCCGCGATTTATACAGGTGACAATAGTAGTTTTATCGTTGCAAAAGATGGCACGTTTGATGTTCAAACAGATGGTACGGGCTCTAAATATTTGATTCGGATTGGTAACGCGTCTACTTTTCAATTTGCCGATGCTAAAAGAGTGAATTTGCAGTTGAACAATACGAATGCTGGAAGCCGCCTGATTTATATGTACGGCACTGCTGGAAAACTTAATGTGGACGTGCAATCGGTGAAAGCTTGGACGGGAACAGATTGGCTCGGAGACGGGAATCAAACGTATTTTTGGAATCCGATGTATGGGATGAATATTAAATACAGTAGCTCCAATGTCAGTTCGGTAACAGCTAACTCGGTGAATGAGGCGACGCAAACGAGCTTTATCCAAAATTTCCGGACGCAGAATTTTAAACGGGTATTGTTTGAAGGAATTCCTGATGTGGCGGTATCGATCAATGATTTGACAGATGACAAGGCGGCGATGAATAGCCATACGATTACCGGTGTCACTAATCCTGGTGCGTACGTAAAATTCTCCGGTGACGCAGCGATTGGGACAGGAAGCATCACGTCTCAAGATTTCAACGACGCAACTATGTATCATGTTATTGCAGACGCGGAAGGAAAGTATACGTTCACATTGCCAGCAGGAAGTTACGTGACAGCAGGAAATCAAGTCACTGCCTATTCTTATCTCAACGGTAAATCTGCGACGGCGACCACGACTGTAAAAGATGAAACCGCGCCGGATGCCCCAACGTTGCATGCCATCAATGACAAAGCAACAGTCGTGGCGGGTGATGCAGAAGCGAATGCGACGGTCACCATTTATAAAAAAGCCGATCATACTGTTTTAGCAACAGGAAAAGCAGATGGTAGTGGCCATTATAGCATTGCCGTCCCAGTATCGGAGCGCCCAATCGTGCCTTATATTGCTTGTTATGCGGTGGCAACAGATGCTGCGGGAAATACGAGTGAAAAATCGGCAGACGTGATTGTAGCGGATACGACGAAACCAACAGCGACGCCAGTGACGCAGTATGCAACAGTTGGTGACACTTTTACGACGAATGCAAAAGATCTGCTGACAGATGTGTATGATAATGCTGGAAATGGTGATGATAACCTCATCTATACCATCAGCAAACAGCCTGATTTGAGCAAAGTTGGCTATACGACTGTGGAGATGACGCTTAAAGATCAGGCCGGAAATACGACGCCGATAACGGTGCCAGTTTTTGTGAAGGACGCAGGGACAATTAGTAACGATCAGGCGATGATGCAGGCGAATGACATCACGATTCAACTTGCGGAATATCCAGCGAGCGAAGCGGAATTGAACACGCTCATAAGGCAGCGTTCTAATTTGAAAGCTTGGGCGATTCCGAGTGGTACGGACATTACGAGCCAAGTCGCTATCGTTGATAAGGGCGGCCTAACGAATACGCCTGGCGAATACACGGTCACTTTTTCTGTGGATGGTATTGGGAAACGGATTAAGGTGAAGGTGCAAGATGGTGCTTTAGCGCTCGGAAATGTGACGGAAAACATTTCGTTTGGCGAGCAAATGATTACTTCTAAGACAAAAACGATAAAACCTATTGATGACGTTCAACTCTCTGTGAGTGATACGAGAAGCGTTTCGTCTAATTGGCTAGTCAGTGCGCAACTTGAAACACCACTACAAACGACTGACGGAAAAGTTTTGACCGATGCTTTAGCGATGAAGACCGCACAAGGTGAAACACCCCTTAGCACAGAGCACGCCATTCCAGTCTACTCTAATGAACGCATGCAACGCGGTTTAACGGAAATCGACTTGAATTCAAGCGAAACATCCTTAGTGATGAACGTGAAACCAGGAACTGCTATGGCAAATAAACAATACAGTACGAATATTCGATGGACGTTAGAAGATGCCCCCTGATATTCGAGTCGAATTTTGACTCTTTTATTATAAAAAATTTAGAAACAAGAAGGAGAAATATAAAATGATGAAATTAAGTAAAGTAGCACTAGTAGGTATTTTGGCAGCAAGTAGTTTGGCGATTTATGCAGCACCATCACACGCGGCGGAGGTTGGTTCGACGACTTCAAAAGGTGATATTATTTTTAAAGAGGATGATGGCACGACACCAACAAACCCAATCGATCCGACAAATCCTGGTGATGATGTAACGCCAACAGATCCAGATGCGCCAACACCAACAACGGGTGCGCTTCGTTTAGACTATGTATCGAATATTCATTTTGGAGAGCAAACAATTTCTGGTAGTGATACAACATATAAAGCCAAATATGATGAAGTCGTTTTGAAAAGTGATGGTAGCACAAAATATGTACCGACTTTTGCGCAAGTGACGGATAATCGTGGAACGAACGCTGGTTGGAAATTGCAAGTGAGTAATGATCAGTTTAAAGCGGGATCGAGCGAGTTGACTGGTGCAGTATTGACGTTGAAAGATGCGGAATTGAACTCGGCGAATGCGGCGAAACCGATGAATAATCAGAACGTTGTATTGAACGGGAATAGCGCGATTCAAGATGTTGTGAACGCACCAGTTGATTCTGGAATGGGTGTTTGGACGAACGCGTTTGGTAATACGGTCGGCGCCGATGCGGATGCTGAAAATGCGAGCGTGACGCTGAAAGTTCCAGGTGCGACGAAGAAAGATAAAGATGCGAAATATGTGACAACACTGACTTGGACATTAACAGACACGCCTGATTGATCGAAAAAAACAAGCGATATAATTCCGGGATTCGGAGTTATATCGCTTATTTTTTGTGGAAGATGGTGAAAAAGGCTGGATATTGTTCGAGTAAATCTTGGTTGGGTGAATAAATATGCGTCGTGCCTTCTTTTCGAACGGCGACTAAACCGGCCTCCTTTAGCAGTTTAATGTGGTGGGACATCGTGGATTTTGAAACGTCGTAGGTATCGCTCGTCACGCGCTGTTCTCCTTTTTGAAGTAAGCAGCGGAAAATATCGAGGCGAATCGGATCACCTAAAGCTTGGAATAAAACTAACAACTGATCTGTATTTGGATTATTATTTTTCATAAAAGTATCATAGCACATTACATATTAGTTGCCTATCAAAAAATGTTATGGTAAAGTATTGTAGTTCGAAAAAAATCGAACAATATAATCGAAGGAAGAAGGGCGAACAAATGCTAGTTATTCAAGCGAAGTTGGAAGTCCAAGAAGATAAGGTTGCTGCTTTTTTGAAAGAAGTGGAGCCGTTGGTTGAGGCGTCACGCGCGGAGTCGGGCAACATTAGCTACAAGTTGACGTGTGCCGTTGAAAATACGACCGAGTTTTACATGATCGAGCAGTGGGAAGATTTAGCTGCGATTGATGCTCATAATAAAAGCAAGCATTTTCAAGCGTTCCAAGCCGGTGTTGGCAGCATGTTGAGTGCGCCGCCGACCATTCAAGTACTCAGCACATTAGAAAGGAAGTAATATTATGTATAAAAATAATGACTTTGAAGATATTATCAAAAACCGCCGTTCGATTCGTACATATGACGACTCGGTGAAAATTAGTAGAGAAGAGATGGAGCAAATCTTGACGGATGCGATGCGCGCGCCATCATCGGTGAACATGCAGCCGTGGCGTTTTGTTGTGGTGGAGAGTCCAGAAGGTAAGGAGAAATTGCGTCCGCTTGTGCGATTTAATACGCAGCAAAATGATTCATCGTCGGCCATGATTGTGATTTTTGGTGACTTGAATAGTTTTGAGAATGGGGAGAAAATTTTTAGTAGCGCGGTGGAGCAAGGATTGATGCCGGCGGATGTGAAAGAGAAGCAAATGGCTGCGTTGACACCTTATTATGCGAACTCGCCACGTGAGGAATTGGAACGTGTGGCGTTGATTGACGGTAGTCTGGTTGCGATGCAGTTGATGTTGGTCGCGCGGGCTTATGGTTATGATACGAATCCGATTGGTGGATTTGAGCGGAAGGAAGTTGCCGAGGCGTTTGGGATGGATACAGAGCGTTATGTGCCGGTGATGATTGTTTCGATTGGGAAAGCAGGCGGCTTGGGGTATGGTTCGTATCGGATGAGTACGGATGAGACTGTATTTTGGAAATAAGGTCTGGATCATATGACAGATAAATCGGCGACAAGCGCTCGCATTCAAGAGATTCCGCGGACTTCCGGTTCTCACGTACACGAGTACGCTCCGCTTCTGGCTTCCACGGAATCTCTTGAATACAAACGCTTTCGCTCGATTTGTTTAAAGCAGGATGTACGTCTTACCCAGAAAAATGGGGATTCGTGATATCCTGTTTTTTTGTGTATAAAGTCGATTATGTTAAAATAATCTATGAACCCATTGTTTTCCTTGGATAATTATGTTGCCGTAGAAATTAGTAAAAGTTTATGCTAGACAGAGATTAAAAATATACATAGAAAAGGAGTTTTACCTTTAAAATTATTAATGAGAACGCAGATAAATTAACGCGTCGGAAGAAATACAACAAGATAATAACGGTCGCTACGAAAGAAGTTTGATATCTAGACTCAAAGATAGGGGCTCTGCATTGTATATAATATAAAATATCAAAGCTAGGATTCCTCACCCAAAAGGAGATTCCTAGCTTTTTCTTCACCTTTCTAACCTCCAGCACTGTTTTTTCCCGCGCTAAAACGGTATAATTGATGGGAAGGTGAAAGAGGTGACCTAGATGTTGGATGGAAAAAATATCTTACTCGCGGTTTCTGGTGGAATCGCTGTTTATAAAGCTGTGGCGCTTACGAGTAAATTGACGCAGGCGGGCGCGAATGTGAAGGTTATGATGACGAAAAGTGCGCAGGAGTTTGTGCCGACGCTTTCGTTTCAGGTGTTGTCGCGCAATGATGTGTATACGGATACGTTTGATGAGAAGGATTCTGGTGTTGTGGCGCATATTGACTTGGCGGACTGGGCGGATCTTGTGATTGTGGCGCCGGCGACGGCGAACGTGATTGGCAAGATGGCGAACGGGATTGCGGATGATATGGTGACGACGACGCTGCTTGCTACGGAGGCGCCGATTTGGGTAGCGCCAGCGATGAATGTGCACATGATTGCGCATCCGGCCGTGGTTAGGAATATTAATCAGCTTTACGCGGACGGTGTTCGTTTTATTGAGCCGAGCGAGGGATATCTTGCGTGCGGGTACGTTGGGCGTGGCCGTTTGGAGGAACCGGAGCGGATCGTGGGTCATTTGACGAGCTTTTTTGCGGAGAAGAATACGACGCTTGCTGGACGGAAAGTCGTGGTGACGGCGGGGGCAACGATGGAAAAATTGGACCCGGTGCGTTATTTTACGAATCATTCGACGGGGAAAATGGGCTTTGCGGTCGCGGAAACGGCGGCTAGATACGGCGCGGAAGTCGTGCTGGTGACGTCGTCTACGAAACTTGCGGTGCCGCACGGTGTTCAGGCGGTTTATATTGAAACAGCGCAGGAGATGTACGAGGAAGTCATGAAGCATCAGGATTCGGCGGACGTTTTTGTGATGAGCGCGGCGGTCGCGGACTATACACCAAAAGTGATTCATGAGCATAAAATTAAGAAGCAGCCAGGTGATTACGCGATTGAGATGGTGCGCACGAAGGATATTTTGGCGGAAATTGGTCAGAATAAGAAGGCGGAACAGGTCGTGATTGGCTTTGCTGCGGAGACGCAAAATGTGAAGGAGAATGCGCTGAAAAAACTGCATGCGAAAAATGCGGATTTGATTGTGGCGAATAATGTGGCGCAAATTGGTGCTGGTTTTGGCGTGGACACGAATCAGGTGACTTTTTATGGGCAGGAAGATGCGGAGAAGGTTTTCCCGTTATTGTCTAAACAAGAGGTAGCGCGCGAAATTATCGAACAGGCTGCGCGTTTGTTGGAGGAAAAGTAAGATGGCAAGAGTAGCCCAAGTGATTGTGGATGTGCCAGCGATGCAGGTTGATCGCCCGTTTGATTATCTCATTCCGGAGGCTTGGCAGGATATTGTGCGACCTGGGATGCGTGTTTCGGTGCCGTTTGGGAACCGGGCGTTGCAGGGGTTTGTTGTTGGTACGTCGGACACGAGTGAGTTCGCGAAATTAAAAGAGATTCGGGAAATGATGGATTTGGCGCCGGTTCTAAATGAGGAGCTTTTGGAGCTTGGGGATTGGATTTCGCAGGAGACGCTGGCTTATCGGATTACGGCGTATCAGGCGATGCTACCGGCGGCTTTGCGGGCGAAATATGAGAAGTATTTTGTTTTGCTGGATACTGCGAATGATGAGGCACAGCGGCTTTTTGAAGAGTATGAAACGATGGATTGGAAACGGGCGGAACAGCTCGGAGCCTTGCCAACGCTTCAAAAGTGGATGAAGGACGGCATCGTCGAATTGGTGTATCAGGTGAAAAACAAGGTGACGAAAAAAACGATGCGCGTGGTCAAACCGCTTGCGTCTGTGCAGCAGTTGGAGGACGCGATGGCGGGGCTTTCGAAAGGGGCCAAAGCGCAAAGCAAGATTTTGCAATTTTTCCAGGTTTTTGATGAGGAATATATTTCGGTGAAAGCGTTGCGGGAGAAGGTTCAGACGACGGATGCGACGATTCAGAAGGTGGCGGCGCTTGGCTTGATTGAGATCGTGGATCAGCATGTGTCGCGGGATCCTTATGAGCATCATGATTTCAAGGCGAGTACACCGCTGCCATTATTGCCGGATCAGCAGGCGGCGCGGGATGCGATTGTGGCTTCGGCCGCGGCAGGAGAACAGGAGACATTCTTGTTGCACGGCGTGACCGGGAGCGGGAAAACGGAGATTTATTTGCAGTCGATTGAGGCGGTACTCGCGGCTGGAAAAGAGGCGATTGTGCTCGTTCCGGAAATCGCGTTGACGCCGCAAATGGTGGAGCGCTTTAAACGCCGCTTTGGGAAGCTTGTCGCGGTACTTCATAGCGCGCTTTCGGCGGGTGAAAAATATGATGAATGGCGCAAAATTGAGCAGGGGAAAGCCAAGGTCGTTGTTGGGGCGCGTTCTGCGGTTTTTGCACCATTTTTGAAGCTCGGTATTATTATTATTGATGAGGAACATGAAACGAGTTATAAGCAGGAGGATAATCCGCGGTATCATGCGCGGGACGTGGCGATTGAGCGGGCGAAGCGGTATGGTTGCCCAGTTGTGCTCGGTAGTGCGACGCCTTCTTTGGAGTCGTTTGCGCGGGCTGGGAAAAAGCGGTATACGTTGCTTGAATTGCCTACGCGTGTGAATGATACGGCGCTTCCGGAGGTCGAAGTGGTCGACATGAGTGAGGAATTGCGCAACGAGAATCGGACGGAATTTTCGCAAGTGTTGTTGGAAAAAATCAAGGATCGGCTGGCGAAAAAGGAACAGGTTGTGCTGCTTCTGAATCGGCGCGGGTACTCGTCGTTTGTGATGTGCCGGGATTGTGGCTATGTCGTGGAATGTCCGAATTGCAGTATTTCGCTGACGTATCATCAGGCGCATAATCAGATGAAATGTCATTATTGTGGGTATCAGGAAGGCGTGCCAAACCATTGTCCAAGCTGTGAAAGTGAGCAGATTCGGTACTTTGGGACAGGGACGCAGAAGGTGCAGGAGAGCTTGGCGAAATTGATTCCGGAGGCGCGTGTGATTCGGATGGATGTGGATACGACGACGAAGAAGGGTTCGCATGAGAAGCTGCTGAACCAGTTTCGGGATAAGGAAGCGGATGTGCTCTTAGGTACGCAGATGATTGCGAAGGGGCTGGATTTTCCGGATATTACGCTTGTAGGGGTGTTGAATGCGGATACGATGCTGAATTTGCCGGATTTTCGGGCGTCGGAGAAAACGTTCCAGTTGTTGACGCAAGTGAGTGGTCGCGCGGGACGGCATCAGTTGACGGGCGAGGTTATTGTGCAGAGTTACAACCCGGAGCATTATAGTATCCAGTTCGCGAAGACGCATGATTATATTGGTTTTTACAACCACGAGATGCGGGTTCGCAAAATTGGTTCGTATCCGCCGTTTTATTATTTGACGCTGATTAATGTGAGCGACGAGGATGAGATGAAGGCGGTTCGGACGATTCAGGAGATTACGCAATTTTTGCAAGGGAAGTTGGGGCCAGATGCGATTATTCTGGGACCGGTGCCTAGTTCGATTGCGCGGATTAAGAATAAATATCGCTATCAGTGCATTATTAAATATAAAGTGGAGCCGGAACTGAAGGCCGAACTGAAAAATATTTTGTTGCATTACCAAAAAGAGCAAGTGAAAGGGCTGACGATTACGATGGACGTGCAGCCGTTTGTGATGATGTAAAGGAGAATGAGGATGACGAAGATAATTTTTATGGGGACGCCGGCTTTTTCGGTGCCTGTTTTAGAGCAAGTCGCGGATAAATATGAGGTGATTGCGGTTGTGACGCAGCCGGATCGTGCGGTGGGACGTAAGCGTGTGTTGACGCCGCCACCAGTGAAGGAAGCTGCGGTTGCACGGGGAATTCCGGTTTATCAGCCGGAGAAGTTGCGGAGTTCGCCGGAATTGGACGAATTAATCGGACTTGGCGCGGATTTGATTGTGACGGCGGCATACGGACAGATTTTGCCGAATGCGTTGCTCGAGGCGCCGAAACATGGGTGTATCAACGTGCATGCGTCGCTTTTGCCGGAGTATCGTGGCGGTGCGCCGGTGCATTATGCGATTTTGGATGGGAAAACGGAGACGGGCGTGACGATTATGTACATGGTCGAGAAGTTGGACGCTGGCGATATGTTGGCGCGCCGCAGTATTCCGATTACGGATGCGGATAATGTGGGGACGATGTTTGAGAAGCTGAGCGAGGTTGGTGCGTCGCTTTTGATGGACACTTTGCCAGACCTTCTAGCTGGAAAATTGACGCCCGAACCGCAGGACGCGAGCCGTGTGACGTTTGCGCCGAATATTAAGCGGGAGCAGGAAAAAATCGACTGGACGCGTGATGGTCGAGCGATTTTTAACCAGATTCGCGGACTTTCGCCGTGGCCGGTTGCTTATACGACGCTTGCTGGGAATGCTTTTAAAATTTGGCAGGCGCGCATCGAAAAGACGAATAAAGAAGTCCCAGCTGGACAAATTGTCTGGACGACAAAACACGATTTTGCGATTGCGACGGGTGACAAAACGGTCATCGTGCCGGAAATCGTACAACCAGCAGGCAAGCAAAAAATGGCTGTTGCTGACTATATGGCGGGAGCCGGGCAACATCTAAATCTAGAAACAAGGTTCGGTGAGATATGAAAAAACCAGAAACAGTCCGCGAAATAGCGTTGGACTTAATCGAGAAAATCGAAAATAACCAGTCGTTTAGTCATTTACTAATCAACGACGCGCTCAAAAATAGCGATTTAAATCCAATGGACCGCGGACTTTTAACCGAGCTCGTTTACGGAACGACACAACGCCGAATCACGCTAGACTTTTACTTAGCGCCATTTTTGCGACAAGCACCTGAAAATTGGGTTTTGAATTTGTTGCGGTTATCGGTGTACCAATTGGAGTTCCTCGATAAAGTGCCAGAGCATGCGATTCTACATGAAGCCGGCGAAATTGCGCGTGAACGTGGGCATGATGGCGTGACGAAATTCGTGAATGGCGTGTTGCGGAATGTGATTCGTAAAGGTGTGCCAAAAATCGAGGACATTCAGGATGAAACAACGCAAATCTCTGTGGAATCTAGTTTGCCGACATGGCTCGTGAAGCGTTGGATCGCGCAATTTGGCGCTGAAAAGACACGCGAAATTGGGTTGTCCTTTTTAGAGGCGCCGTCGCAAAGCATTCGTGTTAATGAAAATAAAGTGACGGTTGCGGAACTTCAAGCCGAGCTTTCTGCGCAAGGGATCGAAACGGAGCAAAACGCCTATATTCCAGAGGCTTTAATGATGGAACGCGGCTCGATTGCTGAAACGCAAGCCTACCATAACGGTCGTTGCACGATTCAAGATGAGAGTTCGATGCTTGTCGCGCATGCCTTGCAACTAGAAGACGGCTTACATGTGCTCGATGCATGTTCGGCGCCAGGTGGAAAAACAACGCATATCGCTGAAAAAATGCATAATACCGGCGAAATCGTCGCGCTTGATATTCATCCGCATAAAACGAAACTAGTGAATAAAGCCGCGAAACGCCTCGATTTGACGAACATCACGACGGAAGTGCTTGACGCCAGAAAAGCGAGTGAACTTTTTGCACCAGAAAGCTTTGATCGTGTTTTGGTGGATGCTCCTTGTTCCGGATTTGGCGTGTTGCGTCGTAAACCAGACATTAAATATAGTAAAACGGAGTCTGATATCGAGAATTTGGCGCGGATTCAGCAGGCAATTTTAGCTGAGGTTGGCGCATTGCTTAAAGAAAATGGTATATTAATATACAGTACGTGTACCATTGACCAAACGGAAAACCGTGGTGTTGTGGAGAATTTTCTTGAAAATCACCCGGAATTCCAATTAGAACAAGTACAGGTTCCTGAAAAAATGAGTCCTTTCGTACAAGGAGATTACCTCGAATTAGTGCCGACAGATATAGGAAGTGACGGTTTCTTCATCGCCGCATTCCGCAAAATAACCAACAAATAAGCAAGGGAAAGACAGGTTTTAATGGTTGAAATTTTCCCAGCAGTGTGAGGTGTAAGCAATATGCATGCAGAATTTAGAACAGATCGAGGCAGAATCAGAAATCATAATGAAGATAACGGTGGCATTTTCGAAAATCAACTCGGAAATCCGCTGGTCATCGTTGCAGATGGAATGGGTGGTCACCGAGCTGGCGACGTTGCTAGTGAAATGGCGGTTCGTTTACTCAGCGAAAAGTGGCAAAATGTTGCTGATATGAAGTCTGCGGCAGAAATCGACGCATGGTTCCGCGAAGCTATTCAAGCCGTGAACGAGCAAATTTTGGCGCACGCAAAACAAGATCCAACCCTTCAAGGCATGGGAACAACACTTGTTGCGGCCGTTTTTTCAAATAGTCAAATCATCGTGGCAAACGTTGGCGATAGTCGTGGTTACATTATGAAAAATGGTGTGCTAGAACAGCTTACCGAAGACCATTCGCTCGTCAATGAACTGCTTCGTAAAGGCGAGATTACGAAAGAAGACGCGGAGAATCATCCACGCAAAAATATTTTATTACGCGCGCTAGGCATTGAAGGAAACGTAGAGACGGATGTCTTTATTTTGCCATTTCAAGCGAAGGATCAGCTGTTGCTTTGCTCGGATGGTTTATCGAATATGCTGACGGAGCAAGAAATCGAAGCGGTTCTCACAAGCAAACGAACGCTCGCAGAAAAAGCGGACATTTTTATCACGAAAGCGAACGCAAACGGTGGAGAGGACAACATCACGGTGTTGCTTTTGGAGCGGAATTTAAGGGAGAAAGGTAGGGATGTATCATGATGATCGGCAAGCGAATTAATGACCGTTACAAAGTTGTCAGCGCAATCGGTGGCGGCGGAATGGCCAATGTTTTTCTTGCACATGACATGATTCTTGATCGCAATGTGGCTGTCAAAGTATTGCGCATTGATTTAGCAGATGAAAGCAACTTGATACGCCGTTTTCAGCGAGAAGCACAATCAGCGACAAGCCTGGTGCATCCAAACATTGTTAGCATTTACGATGTAGGCGAGGAGAACGACCTTCACTACATCGTAATGGAATACGTAGAAGGAATGGATTTAAAGCAGTACATTCATGAAAACCATCCAATTCCATTCGAAAAAGCTGTGGATATCATGCTCCAAATCGTTTCAGCCGTTGCGGTAGCCCACAGTGCACATATCGTCCATCGTGACTTGAAGCCACAAAATATTTTAATCGACCATGACGGCGCTGTGAAAATTACCGATTTCGGTATCGCGATGGCCCTTTCTGAAACATCGATTACGCAAACCAATTCGCTACTCGGCTCGGTGCATTATTTGTCACCAGAACAAGCCCGAGGCGGCATGGCAACACAAAAATCAGACATTTACTCACTCGGAATCGTCCTCTACGAATTGCTTGTCGGGAAAGTCCCGCATGACGGTGAATCGCCGGTTTCCATCGCAATCAAGCATTTACAAGCAAGCATCCCATCGATTCGCGACCAAAACCAAGATATTCCACAAAGTTTAGAAAATATCGTTATTCGCGCGACGGCCAAAGATCCATTTTTGCGCTATCAAACGGCTGAAGAAATGAAAGCAGATTTAAAAACGGCGTTGGACCCAGAGCGGCGCAACGAACCGAAATACGTATTCCCGATGGACGATGGCGAAACGAAAACCATCCCGATTATCGCAACGAAAAGCGCGATGCAAAACCTCGATAATACGGTGGTCAGCGCCGCTGAAAAACCAGAAGAACCTACCGAACCACCGAAAAAGAAAAAGAGCAACAAAAAGAAAATCTGGATTATTTCCGCCGTCGTTCTTTTATTCGCGATTATCATCGTTGCCCTCTGGCTCATGGGTCGTCCCCCAGCCACAGTGAAGATTCCAAACGTGGCAAATGATACGAAAGAAACCGCCGTGCAAAAACTGCAAGACGCGGGCTTTGTCGTCGGAGAAACGTTTGAGAAGAATAGCGATAAAGTCGATGAAGGAAAAATCATTGAAACCGATCCCGAAATTGGGACAGGCGAAGAAAAAGGCTCAACAGTCAATCTATACATGAGCATTGGCGCGAAAAAAATCACGGTAGAAGATTACACCGGCAAGACATACGATACCGTGAAACAAGTATTAGAGCAGCAAGGCTACAAAAAAGTAAGCTACACCGAGGAATATAGCGATTCCGTCGATTCAGGCGTGATTATTTCGCAAGATCCGACATCAGGAAGCGAGGTTGTTGCTGCGGATACAGAGATTTCATTCGTGGTGAGTAAGGGCGCGCAACCGTTAACGCTAAAAGACTTATCTGGATTTAACCAAGTCGGCTTAGACGATTATGCGAGCTCTAACGACATTACTATTTCCGTTGGCAGTGAAGAATATTCCGATACAGTCGGCGCTGGCCAAGTCATCTCGCAAAAACCAGAAGCAGGTGCGTCTTTAAATAAAGGCGATAAAGTGACGGTTGTGATGAGTAAAGGTCCGAAAGAAAAAGAAGTGAAAACGGTCAAACGAACCATTAATATCAAGTATGAGCCGGAAGATCCAGCTGCGAATCCGCTCGTACCACAGCATATTCAGATTTATATTCAAGACAAGAATAACAGTATGACGAAAGCCTACAAAGAAATGGATATCACGAAAGACACAACCGAGACGCTATCTTTTGACATTGAAGAAGGCACACAAGGCGGTTACAAAGTCGTTCGCGATAATACCGTTATTTTAGAGGAAACCATTGATTATCCAAATTCATAAGAAATGAAGGTGACTTTTCTGGAAGGACAAATTATGAAGGCGTTAAGCGGTTTTTATTACGTTTATTGCGAGGGCAAAACCTATCAATGTCGCGCGCGTGGTAATTTTAGAAAACGTGGATTGACACCACTCGTCGGCGATCATGTCGTTTTTCAAGCAGATAATTTAAAAGAAGGGTATGTGCTAGACCTACTTCCTCGGAAAAATGCGCTAGTACGCCCACCGATTGCGAATGTCGATTTAGCATTGCTCGTTTTTTCAGCAGTGGAGCCGGATTTCTCCGCTAATTTAGCCGACCGGTTCTTGGTAGCTATTGAGTTGGAAGACGTGGAACCCGTTATTTGTATCAGCAAAATGGACTTGGCGGATGACGCGCGAAAAGCCGAAATCGCCGAGTACCAAGCGATATATGAGGAAGCGGGATATCAAGTGCTGCTGACGAATACCGAAATCGATAAAAAAGCTGTTCTTGACGTTATCGCTGGGAAAATTGCCGTGATTGCAGGCCAGTCCGGTGTTGGGAAATCGACGTTACTCAATGCACTGAATCCGAACTTAGATATTGAAACAGGCGTCATCTCGTTCGTGTTAGGACGCGGAAAACATACGACACGTCATGTGGAATTGATGACAATCGGCGACGGTTTTATTGCGGATACACCAGGTTTTAGCTCGATTGAAATGGACGAATTAACGACTGAAAATCTCCAATTTTGCTTTCCAGAAATAGATCGGCGTCGCGGCGAATGCAAGTTCCGCGGTTGCGTTCACGAAAACGAGCCGAAATGCGCCGTGAAAACCGCAGTTGAAAATGGTGAAATTGCAGCTTTTCGGTACAAGCATTACATTCAAATTTTAACCGAAGTCAAAAACAAAAAAGAGAGGTATTAACATGGGAAAAATAGCTCCATCGATACTCAGCGCAGACTTTGCCAATTTAGCAGCAGATATTAAGGAAGTGGAAGGATACGGTGCGGACTACATTCACGTTGATGTGATGGATGGTCATTTTGTACCAAATATCACGTTCGGACCAAGTGTTGTCAAAGCCATTCGACCGGTTACAAAATTGCCACTGGATGTACATTTGATGATTGAAAATCCCGATTTATACATTCCGGAATTTGCAAAAGCTGGCGCGGACTACATCTCAGTACACGTAGAAGCATGCCCGCATTTACACCGTACTTTGCAGTTAATTCGTTCATTTGATGTGAAAGCGGGCGTTGTTTTGAATCCGGCGACACCGATTGAGATGATTCAGCATGTGTTGGAAGAAGTCGATTTAATACTATTTATGACGGTTAATCCAGGATTTGGCGGCCAGAGTTTTATTAAAGAAGTGCTACCAAAGATTACAGCCGCGAAGCAAATGATTGACGAAAAAGGCTTAGACATTGAGATTGAAGTAGACGGCGGCGTGGACGATAAAACTGCACCACTATGCGTAGCAGCAGGCGCCGATGTTTTTGTCGCAGGATCGTATATTTATGGAAATAAGAACAGAGAGAAAGCCGTGGACAAGCTGCGGGAAATTGTGGGGGAATAACGAAAAGCTGAAGAAGCCCGTTAGACCCGAAAAAATTTGTTAGGGGGCGCAGTAAAAGTCCTCTTTTGACTTTTGCGGAGGCCACGAAAATTTCGAGGGGCTGGCTTCTGAAGCTGGATCTGGAAACGATGATACGTCAAAAACCCGAAGCGTTCCCGCAAACAAGATTGCTGGACTACGATAACCACCAAATTATCACTAGTCCGCCGTTCAGCTGTAGAGAAATTTGTAATGGAGCCTGTCATGACGAAGTACAAGGAACGAATGCTCACTCTGTTCACACTCGTATTGAGGCTCTAAATCGGCGAATGATGCCTCATAAGAGCCACAACATAGGGGGGCGCAGTAAAAGTCCTCTTTTGACTTTTGCGGAGGCCACGAAAATTTCGAGGGGCTGGCTAAAAGGAATGCAGTTTCATTACATTCAACTGCATATTGAGGTTCTAAAAAAGCAAAAAACGCTTTTCAAGAACCACAACAAAGCTAGATCTGGAAACGATGATACGTCAAGAACCCGAAGCGTTCCAGCAAACAAGATTGCTGGACTATGAATAACTACCAAATTACTATTAGTCCGCCGTTCAGCTGTAGAAAAGTTTGTAGTGGAGCCTGTCATGACGGAGTACAAGGAACGAATGCTCACTCTGTTCACACTCGTATTGAGGCTCTAAATCGGCGAATGATGCCTCATAAGAGCCACAACATCTCTATGCATACCAAGGAGGGAGATAAATCCAATGAAAACCTTACATATCATGGTCGGAGGTCCAGAATTGGAACTCCCTGATATATCACAATACGACAAAACAATCCCGTGGATCGGCGTTGACCGCGGTGCCATTCGCCTTACCAATCGCGGTATCACACCTATCATCGCGATGGGAGACTTCGATTCCCTTTCCAAACCAGAACTAGCGCACTTAAAAACACTAACCGAAGTAACCGAATTCCCAGCCGAAAAAGACGAAACAGACACCGAAATAGGCCTTCAGTGGGCGCTCGCTCAACAACCAGACCTCATTCGAATTTTTGGCGCGACGGGTGGTCGTCTGGATCACCTACTTGCGAACATTATGATGCTCATGCAACCACGTTATCTGGATGTTATCTCTAAAATCGAGCTAATCGATCGCTATAACTATATCAAAATGTACATGCCAGGCGAATATACAGTTTCTCGAATTCCGGACAAAAAATACGCCGCCTTCATAACGATGGCAGACGTGACAAAACTGACATTAAAAGGATTCAAATACCCATTAACCGAAGCCGACTACCCATTTGGAGCCGCACTTTCCAGCAACGAATTTCTGGACGAACAAGGCACGTTTTCATTCCAAACAGGTTTAATTTTATTTATCCAAAGTAATGACTAGAGGGAGTATTGCAATGAAAGATAATACAGCTTTAATCGCAAAAAGATCGAAAATAGCCCTGATTGTGACGATTATCGGATTGATTTTAAGCGTTCTCGTACAAATTTCTACCTTTATTAATCTCGGAAAAAGCAGCACCAATCCGTTATATAATGCCTTGATGAGCATGACTTACATTGGGATTTTTTTCATGATTATTGCGGTTGTTGGACTGATTTTCCTAATCAAAAAAAGCTATTACAAAGCTGGCTTAACGTTAACAATCACGGGAATCGCATGTGCTATTTTTGTGAATCCATTCCCTGGAATCGCGATTCTTATTGGTGGCGTCATCGTTTCTAACGTAGATAAACTAGAAAAAGGCGAACGCTGATGAAGAAAAGCTTTCAAATCTTGCTATTAGTATGTTTATTTCTCGCACTCTCCGCTTGTTCGACAGCTCCCAATGGCTTAAACGACAACAAGAGTTCGAGTCCGGATGAAGCGGCGGACAAGCTCGCAACACAGACAATTGAAGCTATTTTTGCTAAAGATGCAACGAGTGTCCAGAAAAATACGGTGGGGAATGCATTATTCGACTTGCCGACATATAATAGCACGTATAAAGAAATAATTGAGGGCAAAGATTACTTATATGGCGCCTATTACCAAAAAGATAAGATTTATTATTTGTTCACATTCATGGATAAAGAAAAGCCGGAAAAACTAGAATTGACGCTTCAAAAAGTGGATGGTGCATGGCAATTGCTGGCGCTTACTCCTTGGAATACGAAAGGAACAGACCTGACTGAAAAAGAGATTTACAATAAGATTGGTAAAGGGACTGGCGAGGATATTCGAATTTTTGAACGTGGTGCTAATTTTATGCGGATATAGAAGTATGTTGAATAGTGGGTGAGATCACGATTGTGTTCTTGTCTGCTATTTTTTTGTTCGGGCTGGGATGATGTGATAACTTAGGCTTCAAGCTTCGTAAGAATAAGACTGCAAATGAAGTGACTAGGGACGTTTCACAAGAACGGTTTTTAGACAAAGAAAAAATGCAGCGTCCGAAGACCTGCATCCATTTTCTTATTAAACACGTTCAACTTTACCGGATTTAAGCGCACGAGCTGAAACCCAAACTTTTTTAGGTTTGCCGTTTACTAAGATACGAACTTTTTGTAAGTTTGCTTTCCAAGTACGTTTGCTTGCGTTCATCGCGTGGGAACGTTTGTTACCAGAACGAGTTTTACGACCTGTGATTACGCATACTTTTGCCATCGTTATTTCCCTCCTTACAGAGCTACTTCAAAAAAGCTGCTAGTTACCCATCTATCGCATAAAAATAGCTTTTTGTTTTTCATATACTACAATAATTTATCATAAACAGACTTCAATTGCAACCTCTTAAGCGAAAAACCTGCAAAGAATTTTTACTTGACACCATGAAAAGCGGAAACAGCCCGTTAGCTTCGACAGAAATTGTTAGGGGGCGCAGTGAAAATCCTCTTTTGATTTTTACGGAGGCCACGAAATTTCCGAGAAGCTGGCTGTTGAAGCTAGACAGAGCGTGAAGCAATCACCAAACGAACGCAGAACATGATTTATGCTAAGTTAAGAGTAGCCTTTGGTTTTCTAGGATGTGGCTTCTGGAGCTGAATCCGAAGGTGCAAAACGTGATGGTGGAGAACATGGAACGAATGCTCGCTTTGCTCATACTCGTATTGAGGCTCTAAATCGGCAAGTGATGCCTCATAAGAGCCACAACATAGGGGGCGCAGTGAAAACCCGCACTTGGTTTTTGCGTAGGCCACGAAAATTTCGAGGATCTGGCTGTTGAAGCTAGACAAATCGTGAAGAACCCTACAAACGAACGCTGAATATGACTTACGCTATGCCGAAAGTAGCCCTTGCTGTTTTGGGCATCACGCATAAATCAGGGCGAAAAGTTTTTCAAGTGAAAGCAATGCTCTTAGCCAAGCACAAGGAACGAATGCTCACTACATTCTCATTCATCCAAGTTTCCAGCTCATATACTAATTAAGCAAGCATCATAGTTCAGCATCTAAGAGCCACGGATGGATTACCTGCTCGCTACGCTCACATGCATATTGACAATCTAATTCCGCAAGGGGCATGGAACGAATGCTCGCTGTACTCACACTCATATTGAGACTCTAATTCAGCAAAAGACGCTTCATAAGAGTCACAACAACAAACTCCTTCCCAACCCCCTTTAATTATAGTAGAATAGAAAGGAACAGAAATGTTAGTGTGATTTTTTAAGTAAAGATAGCAGGAAGCGCAGGCAAGAAATCGGCTTCTTCCACAAAACCTACTTAATAATAAGGAGGAACTATAAAGATGACAATTGAAATGGAAACAAAACTTGGCAAAATTGATATCACAACAGACGTGATCGCAACGCTTGCTGGGGGTGCGGCAGAGGAGAATTTCGGCATTGTTGGGATGGCGAGTCAACATCAAATCCGTGATGGCTTGACTGATATTTTACGTCGTGAAAACTATACGAAAGGTGTTATTGTTCGTCAAGAGGATGAGGGTTTAAATATTGATATGTATATTATTGTTGGTTTTGGTACCAAGATTTCCGAAGTGGCTCATAACGTACAAGAGCGCGTGAAGTATACATTAGAAAAAACGTTGGGCATCACAGTTGATTCTGTGAATATCTATGTTCAGGGTGTCCGTGTGACGAACGAATCATAAGGGAGGATACGTAATCGTGAGTATGTATCAGTTGAATGGAGAAAAATTAGCGGCAATGATTGCAGCTGGATCGGAAAATTTAGCAAAGAACGCAGATTTCGTAGACTCTTTGAATGTCTTTCCAGTTCCAGACGGAGACACTGGGACCAATATGAATCTTTCTATGACGAGCGGTGCGCAAGAGGTTAGTCGAAATAGCATGAGCACGGTTGGCGCAGTAGGAAGCAGTTTAGCAAAAGGACTTCTAATGGGAGCGCGCGGTAATTCGGGTGTTATTTTATCCCAACTTTTCCGTGGTTTTTCAAAGTCTATCGAAGGCAAAACCGAACTTAATACGAAAGAATTGGCAGCTGCGTTTACGGCTGGCGTGGAGACCGCGTATAAAGCCGTGATGAAACCAGTCGAAGGTACGATTTTGACGGTGGCTCGTGAAGCAGCAAAAGCGGGTGTAATCGCGGCCAATGAATCAGATGATATCGAATTCGTGATGCAACAAATCCTTGAAAAAGGTAGAATCGTACTTGCCAAAACGCAAGAAATGTTGCCAGTTTTGAAAGAAGTTGGCGTCGTGGATAGTGGTGGGCAAGGCTTGATTATTATTTATGAGGGATTCTACGCGGCGTTAACAGGCAATGAAGATGGCATAACGAACTACACGGCTTCGATGGGCGAGCTTATTAATGCCGAACATCATCGCCACGTGCAGGATGTCATGTCAACAGAAGAAATCGTTTACGGTTATTGCACGGAAATCATGGTGCAAATCAATGAAAATAAACCGGGACAAAAGAAATTTGATGAAGAGAAATTCCGCGCGGATCTTTCAGAAATGGGCGATTCCTTGCTTGTTGTTGCAGACGATGAAGTGGCAAAAGTCCATGTTCATACAGAGCATCCGGGAAATGTTTTCAATTACGGTCAACAATACGGTAGCCTCATCAAAATGAAAGTCGATAATATGCGCGAACAACATCGCGAAGTCGTGAAAGATACACCGGCAGAAGCATCTGAAAAAGCGGCTTATGGTATCGTGACGGTTTCGGTTGGAGAGGGTATTAAACGCCTATTTGAAAGTGTTGGCGCTACGGTCGTTCTTTCTGGTGGTCAAACGATGAATCCAAGTACGGAAGATATTGTGAAGGCGATTGAATCAGCAAATGCCGAGCAAGTTTTTGTACTACCGAACAATAAAAATATTCAAATGGCTGCAGATCAAGCCGCGCTTATTTTAGGCGAAGATAAGGTTAAAATTATTCCGACGAAAACGATTCCACAAGGTTTAGCGGCATTGCTTGTTTTCCAAGCAGATTTCACATTTGAGGATAATGCGAATGAGATGATTGCGGCTATTCAAGATATCGCGAGCGGACAAGTGACGACAGCGGTTCGTGATACGACGGTGGAAGGCGTGACGATTAAGAAAGATGATTATATCGGGATTGTGGAAGGCGACATTAAAGTGAGCCATCCAAGCCTTGAAGCAGCTACAGTTGCGACGCTTTCTGAAATGGTCGATGAATATAGTGAGATTGTGACGTTGCTTTACGGGGAAGACGTGACGGAGGCGGATGCTGAAAAAGTAGCGGAGCTTGTGTCGAATCAGTATCCTGAGATTGAATTTGAGATTCATTCTGGTGGGCAGCCGGTCTACCCTTACATCTTCTCCGTCGAGTAGTCGCTCAGCGACGCGGCAAACGTCCATCTCCGTCGTTAAAGCCTGTGCTCCGATGCTCACGTACAGTCGTACGCTCCGCTTCGGTGCTCGGCTTTGCCTAGGATATGAACATTTGCCGCGCCGCTGAGGTTTGGCGGTGTATCCAAACTGGAACAAGAGATTGAGAGATTTTATACTAATTAAGAAGGGGTGAAGTGAGATGAAATTTAATAGTGTGTTTGATATTATTGGGCCGGTGATGATTGGGCCTTCGAGTTCGCATACGGCTGGGGCTTGTCGGATTGGCGCTGTGGCTCGGAGTGTTTTTAATGAGATGCCAATGCAGGTGGATATTCATTTGTATGGTTCTTTTGCGAAGACGTATAAGGGGCACGGGACGGATGTGGCGCTGATTGGTGGTTTGCTTGGTTTTGAGACGGATGATGAGCGGATGCCGGACGCGATCAAATTGGCCGAAGAGTGGGGCATGCATATTAATTTCATCGAGGAACGCGAGGAAGCGGCTCACCCCAATACGGTAAAATTAGTGCTTAAAAATGGGATGCAACAGACAACGTTGGTTGGGGCATCAATCGGTGGCGGTAAGGTCGAAATTGTACGCTTGAATGAGTTCGAGCTCGAGTTTACGGGAATGTCGCCGGCTGTTTTAGTGTTACATAAAGATCAGTTTGGCGCAATTGCAGCTGTTTCGGGAATTTTTGCCAAGCATGAGATTAATATCGGACAAATGAAAGTATCTAGAAAAGTAAAAGGCGACGAAGCTTTGATGGTGCTTGAGGTAGACCAGCGCGTGGATCAGGTTGTTTTGGACGAGATTAAAGGGTTACCAGACATTTATCAGGTGGCTAGTTTTGTTTTATAAAATTATAAATAAAACATGAAAGTAAAGGAGGTCAAGAAAATGTTCCATTCAGTTGCAGAACTTATCGATATCGCAAATCGCGACAATAAACCAATCTCGGAAATTATGATTGAGCGTGAAATGCACGTTACGAACAATACGCGTGAAACTATTTTGGAGGTCATGGATCGTAATTTAACTGTGATGGAAGAGGCTATTGCGCGCGGGGAGGACGGCGTCGAGTCCACTACTGGCTTAACAGGTGGTGATGCGGTTCTCATGCGGGAATACATCGCGAAAGGTAATATGCTCTCCGGCGAGACGATTTTAGATGCGGTGGCTAAAGCGATTGCGACAAATGAGGTCAACGCTGCGATGGGCGTGATTTGTGCGACGCCGACTGCGGGTAGCGCTGGGGTTGTTCCTGGTGTGCTTTACGCGGTGAAGGATCGTTTGAACATGTCGCGTGATGATATGTTGCGCTTCCTTTTCACGGCTGGTGCATTCGGATTTGTAGTGGCGAATAAAGCCTTTATTTCTGGCGCGGCAGGTGGTTGCCAAGCGGAGATTGGATCGGCGAGTGCGATGGCGTCGGCTGCGATTGTGGAGGCGGCAGGCGGGACTCCGGAACAATCAGCTGAAGCGATGGCGATGACGATGAAAAATATGTTAGGACTTGTTTGTGATCCTGTGGCTGGTCTTGTTGAGGTTCCGTGTGTGAAACGTAACGCGCTAGGGGCTTCACAGGCGATGATTTCAGCGGATATGGCATTAGCGGGTATCAAAAGTAGAATTCCATGTGATGAAGTGATTGAGGCAATGTACCGCGTGGGGTTACAAATGCCGAGTTCATTACGTGAAACCGGCGAAGGAGGTCTAGCGGCAACACCTACTGGTAGGGCAGTACAAAGAAAGATCTTTGGTTTGTCGCCGCAAGAGGAACGTGAAGAATCTGAATGATATTCCAGTGACTGACGTGAAGGGTGTCGGCGCTGAAACGGCAAAAACGTTAAAAGAATTGGATATAGAGACAGTAGCAGATTTACTTTTCAATTTTCCGTATCGGTATGAGGATTATCGGTTGCGGGATTTGTCCGAAGTGGCGCATGAGGAGCGGGTGACGGTGCAAGGCGAAGTCCTGACCGAGCCTACTCTGGCCTACTACGGGAGGAAGAAATCGAAGCTGTCTTTTCGCGTTGCATCGGGGCATCAAGTCGTGAAAATCGATTTTTTCAATCAGCCGTACATAAAAGGTAAACTGGCGATTGGCGATGCGGTGACGGTTTCAGGGAAGTGGGATAAAGGTCGCGCGCAGATTACAGCTAGTAAATATAAGTTGGGACATCAAACCTCGGAAGAAGCGCTTGAAGGGGTCTACAGGCTAAAAGGCACGATTCGAAATAAAACGTTGCTGAAATTCACGGCCGCTGCTTTTGACGCGTACAGTGACTCCATCGTTGAAATTTTACCTGACAAATGGCTGCAAAAATATCAGCTGATTTCAAGGCAGGAAGCGGTTCAATTTTTACATTTTCCAAAAAGTCCGGAAGAGCTGAAACAGGCGCGGCGTCGGATGGTGTACGAAGAATTCCTGTTGTTCCAGTTGAAAATGCAGCTATTCCGCAAAATAGAGCGTGAACGGACTGGCGGAGTATCGATTGATTATGATGTCAATGATCTGCGTCACTATATCGAAAGCTTGCCATTCCCGCTTACCGGCGCACAAAAACGAGTGGTCAATGAAATATGCGGCGACATGAAATCGCATTTCCATATGAACCGCCTGCTTCAAGGGGATGTAGGGTCTGGAAAAACCGTCGTGGCCTCGATCGCTCTCTATGCTGCTGCAAAAAGTGGTTTTCAGGGTGCATTGATGGTACCGACAGAGATTTTGGCAGAGCAACACGCGAATTCGTTAGTCGATTTATTGCAACCCTTCGATGTCACCGTCGGACTCCTAACAAGTAGCGTCAAAGGCAAGCGGCGGCGCGAAATGTTGGCGTTGCTGGAAGCAGGAGAAATCGATGTTCTTGTCGGAACACATGCCCTCATTCAAGACGAGGTTATTTTTAAGAAGTTAGGGATTGTCATCACGGATGAGCAACATCGATTTGGCGTCGAGCAACGTCGTGTCTTGCGCGAAAAAGGCGCGTTTCCCGATGTTCTATTCATGACAGCGACACCGATTCCGCGGACGCTTGCCATCACGGCTTTTGGCGAAATGGATGTGTCCGTTATCGACGAATTGCCGGCCGGTCGGAAGCAAATCGAAACGTATTGGGTGAAACATCAAATGCTCGAACGCGTCATCGGTTTTATCGAACAGGAAATCACGAAAGGGCGTCAAGCCTACGTGATCTGCCCACTTATCGAAGAATCAGAGAAATTAGACGTCCAAAATGCCATTGACGTATATAATATTCTAAACGGCAAATGGCAAGGCAAGCACTCGGCGGGCTTGATGCACGGTAAACTTCCATCGGTAGAAAAAGACCAGATTATGCGGGACTTCAACGATCACAAAATCGATTGCCTCATCTCTACAACGGTTGTCGAAGTCGGCGTCAACGTTCCAAACGCAACGATGATGGTTATCTACGACGCAGACCGGTTTGGCCTCGCGCAACTGCATCAACTTCGCGGTCGTGTTGGCCGTGG
Source organism: Listeria sp. SHR_NRA_18 (assembly GCF_003856515.1). NCBI lineage: Bacteria > Bacillati > Bacillota > Bacilli > Caryophanales > Listeriaceae > Listeria > Listeria sp. SHR_NRA_18. The sequence continues at coordinate 569,412 of NZ_QPKR01000001.1, read as the reverse complement.
CGCCGAGCAGTCCTTTTGCGTCCTCATCGCCGACCCGAAAACCGAAGTCGGCAAGGAGCGGATGACCATCATGACCGAGACAAATGACGGCTTTGTTGTCAGCGAACGCGATTTAGAACTCCGCGGTCCCGGCGACTTTTTCGGCAAAAAACAAAGCGGTATCCCAGAATTTAAAGTCGCCGATATGGTGCATGACTATCGCGTTTTGGAAATTGCCCGCCAAGACGCCGTCGAAATCATTTATCACGATGGCTTTTTAGAACAAGCAGAATACGCTCCATTACGCGACTTTTTCGAGGCGAACGGCGTCTTCGGGGAACAGAAATTAGACTGATTCCCGAAACATGCCTAGCCTTATAACTTGCATGTTGAGAGCATTTTTTATATATTACTCTTAGTATCTGGTGTTAAAATTCAAAAAAGAAAAGGAGGGAACGCGGATGAAAAAATATCCGAAAAAAGAAAGGCAAACGCGGCTGGTCCAAGCGATTGAAGACAATCCGTTTATCACCGACGAACAATTGGCCGAAAAGTTTCAAGTCAGCGTGCAGACCGTTCGACTAGACCGGGTCGCACTCGCGATTCCAGAACTTCGCGAACGAATCAAACACGTGGCTTCCGAAAACTACGCAGATGCCGTTCGCTCCCTTCCAATCGAAGAAATTATCGGTGAAATCATTGACATTGAATTAAATAAAGGCGCTATTTCGATTTTTGAAGTAGGTCCAGAACATGTTTTTAAACGAAATAAAATTGCCCGCGGACATCATTTGTTCGCCCAAGCTAATTCGCTAGCAACGGCGATTATTCCGAACGATTTGGCACTTACAACGCAAGCCACCGTCCGTTTTATTCATTCCGTAAAAGAAGGCGAGCGTGTGATTGCCAAGGCGAAAGTGCGTGATGACCGCGATAGTAAGTCGATCACGATTGTCGATGTTAACAGCTATGTCGGGGATGAACTGGTTTTAAAAGGAAAATTTGAGATGTACCATACAAAAGAAAAAAGGAGTGACGTGAAATGAGAATCGCGATAGATGCAATGGGCGGCGATAATGCGCCTAAAGAAATTGTGCTCGGAGTTATGAAAGCCGCGGCACAGTATAAAGATGTAGAGTTCCTCCTTTTTGGTGATGAAGTGAAAATCAATGAATATTTGGCGGATAAAACGCGCATTCAAATCATACATACGGACGAAAAAATCGAAAGTGACGATGAACCAGTCCGTGCTGTGAAGCGTAAAAAAAGAGCATCGATGGTCTTAGCCGCGCAAGCCGTGAAAGATGGCGAGGCAGATGCGTGCATTTCGGCGGGAAACACGGGTGCTTTGATGGCAACGGGTCTGTTCGTGATTGGCCGCATTAAAGGCATCGATCGCCCAGCGCTTGCACCAACTTTGCCAACCGTTACCGGAAAAGGTTTTGTGATGCTCGATTTAGGTGCGAATTCCGAAGCAAAACCCGAACACCTTTTGCAGTTTGGATTAATGGGTTCGGTTTACGCGGAGAAAGTCCGTAAAATCGAGCGTCCGCGCGTGGCATTGCTCAATATCGGAACCGAGGAAACAAAAGGAAACGATTTGACGAAGCGCGCTTTTGAGTTAATGAAGAATCAAGACGTGTACCATTTTGTCGGCAATGTGGAATCACGTGATATCATGATGGATGTTGCGGATGTTATTGTAACAGACGGTTTCACGGGGAACATGGTGTTGAAATCGATCGAAGGAACAGCCGGCGCATTCTTCAGCCTGATGAAAATGAGCTTAATGAACGGCTTCAAAAATAAAATCGCTGCATCGTTCTTGAAAAAAGATTTGATGGAACTAAAAGCGAAAATGGACTACAGCGAATACGGCGGCGCTTGTTTATTCGGCGTCCAAGCCCCAGTCATTAAGGCACATGGCTCATCCAATGCGAACGCGATTTTTTCAACGGTTCGTCAAGCACGCGATATGGTCCAAAAGCAAGTCGTGGAAACAATTATAACCGAAGTGGCGAGCGGTCACTTAAAAGCAGAACAAGATAAAGCAAATCAAGAAGGAGGCACGAAAGATGAGTAAAATAGCATTCGTATTTCCCGGTCAAGGCTCACAAAAAGTCGGCATGGGGCAAGATGTTGCAGCAGAATATCAAGAGGCAAAAGCGGTTTATACAGCAGCTGACGCTAAATTAGGCTATTCCATCACCGACGTGATCGAGAACGGTCCAATGGAACTTTTAACAAAATCAGAAAACGCCCAACCAGCGCTTGTTTCGACGAGTGTGGCAATTTTAAAAGCATTGGAAACGTATGGTGTCCAAGCGGATTTCGTTGCAGGACATAGTTTAGGCGAGTACAGCGCGCTTGTTGCAGGCGGTTTTTTGTCAGCAGAAGACGCGATTTATTTAGTACACCGTCGCGGTAAATTGATGGAAGCAGCTGTGCCAAATGGTCAAGGCGCGATGGCAGCAGTTTTAGGCTTAGATCGCGAAACACTAGGCGCCATAACGGATTCCGTAACGACAGAAGGCGATGACGTGCAGCTAGCGAACCTCAACTGCCCGGGCCAAATCGTGATTTCAGGAACCGTAGCAGGCGTTGAAAAAGCAGGCGAACAAGCAAAAGTTGCAGGTGCCAAACGCGTGTTACCTCTTGCAGTAAGCGGCCCATTCCACTCTAAATTAATGGTTCCAGCGGCCGAACAATTCCAAGCAGAGTTAGAAAAAGTAACTTTCCAAGACGGCACGATTCCAGTCGTGAATAACGTTGACGCAAAAGCAACGACAGATAAAAACGCGATCCCAGAAAAATTAGTACAACAAATCTATTCGCCCGTTTTGTGGGAAGATATCATTACGAATCTCGTAGCAGAAGGCGTGGATACGTTTGTTGAAATCGGTTCAGGCAAAGTACTTTCCGGCCTAATCAAGAAAATTAATCGCGATGTAACGATTCTAGCAGCAGGTGATGTAGCCTCTGTCAAAGAAGTAGCGGAACAATTGAAGGAGGCAGCAAAACAATGACTTTAACAGGAAAAGTAGCCCTAGTTACAGGCGGTTCGCGCGGCATTGGTCGCGAAATCGTTCTGACGCTAGCCAAGCAAGGCGCAACGGTATTTTTTAACTACAATGGCTCTCAGGAAGCAGCAGAAGCAATCGTTAGCGAGATTGTAGCAGCGGGCGGAGAAGCAGCGGCGATGAAAGCAAATGTTGCTGTGGAGGAAGACGTACAAGCCTTATTTAAAGAAGCAGTCGACAAATACGGTCGAATCGATATTTTAGTCAATAACGCAGGAATTACGCGCGATAACCTATTGATGCGCATGAAAGTAGACGAATGGGATGCGGTTATCGATACGAATCTAAAAGGCGTTTTCCTATGCACAAAAGCCGTTTCTCGCACGATGATGAAACAGCGCTACGGTAAAATTATTAACATCACGTCCGTTGTTGGCTTGATTGGAAACGCAGGTCAAGCAAACTACGTGGCGAGTAAAGCCGGCGTTATCGGTCTTACGAAAACAACGGCGCGTGAATTAGCAACACGTGGCATTAACGTGAACGCGGTCGCTCCAGGTTTCATTGCTACGGAAATGACGGATGAGCTTGATGAAGCAACAAAAGAAGCAATGTTAGCACAAATTCCGCTTGGTAAATACGGTTCAGTGGAAGACGTTGCGAATGCTGTATTGTTCTTGGCAAGCGATGTTTCAAGCTACATGACGGGGCAGACGATCGCAGTTGATGGCGGCATGACAATGTAGTCTTGCCGGGCGACGAGAAATACCCATCTTCGTCGTTAAAGTCTGTGCTCCGATGCTCACGTACCTGAGTACGCTCCGCTTCGGTGCTCGACTTCGCCTAGAATCTGGGCATTTCTCGTCGCCCGGCAGTTTGGTGGTACGGGGATGATTTGGAAGGTAGTCAAGGTGAAATTAATAAATTCAGAAAAGTGCTTAGCTAGGAGTGAAAAAATGTTGTTCGAATTAACAAATGAACAGCGGAGCTATCTTGGCCTGACGCTTATTGAGGATAGTTGGGATAGGGTCGTATTCAATGAACACATAACGCTATTTTTTGATGGTGATGCATTATGCAAACAAATAAATGTCCATGAGAATAGCTATTTTGAGACCAGTCTAAATGAAAATACTTCTGAAAATAGAACAATCCTGCTTCCAAAGACAGCAAAAGGAAAACCGAAGAAATTGAATTTTACTGCGCTACAAAATTGTCGAGGCGTTGGTGTCTATTTTAGATACAATGGCTATGTTACAATTGCTAATTTCACCACGCAGACGACATTCTATAATTCTTTTGGCAATGAAGAGGAAGGGCAGAGTTTTGATGATTTAAAACTCTGGTTGAATCAATGGATGCGCGACTCAACAGAGAAAGATTTGAAACAGCTAAATGCCTTTAAATCAATGAAGCGCCAACGTAAAAAATACCAAGCGGGTGACTTTTTTACCTTTAAATTAGGGAGAAGAAAATTTGGTGTAGGCAGAATCTTGTTAGTTATTGATCCAATTCGAAAAGCGGTTGAAAAAGGCATATTACAAGAAAAGCATTATGGCTTGCATCTGATGGGAAAGCCTATAGTCATTAAAGTGTATAATAAAGTCAGTGACACTGAGAACTTTGATTTAGACGAACTTGCCACGTGTCCGGCTTTTCCGTCAGATTTTATTGCTGACAATGTTTTCTATTATGGAGAATATAATGTTATTGGAAACAGGTCGCTTCAACCAGCAGAGCTTGAATTTCCAATTTCATATAGTCGTAGCATTGATGGACAAGATCCTGATACGGTTTATCTTCAATATGGTATGATTTATTTAGAAACGAATATTAAAAACTATAACCGCTATCTAAACGAGGCAATAGACGCTATGCACTACAGTAGCAATCCATATCGATTTGAGTCCATTGGTTTTAGTATCCTGTTTCGAAATCGAGCGGAACTACTGGGCAGAAAGCTGGATATGGCAGATGACAAAAGTGATTTGCGCCATCCAGAAAACGCTAAGATAAAACAGGATATTTTTACCCACTTTGGCTTAGATGCAACGAAAAGCTACGCGGAAAACTATGAGATATACCTAAATAAATAGCTCAGCGGCACCTGGAATATCGCTAATTTAAACAATTTTTTAATTAATAGTTTACGAATACGAAGAAATCCTATATAATACTTGGAGGGAGGTGAAGTAAACAATGGCAGAAGTATTAGAGAAAGTAACTAAGATCATCGTTGACCGTTTAGGCGTCGAGGAATCTAAAGTGACTTTAGAAGCTTCCTTCAAAGACGATCTAGGTGCAGATTCACTAGACGTTGTTGAATTGGTTATGGAACTTGAAGATGAATTTGGTGTAGAAATTTCAGACGATGATGCAGCAAATATTGAAAAAGTTGGGGACGCTGTGAAATACATAGAGGCGAACGCATAATTCCGACTTGTTTTAAACAAATGAACGAGGGTGTCTAGGTAGCACAGACTGTTTTAGACGGGTATTCCGGTTAAAAATTCTGTCGCGCATCTAGACATCCTCTTTTTCCACATTAAAGTTTATTTTCTAAGCAGACTCTTATTTTAAAGATGTTTAGAAAATAAAGCTCTGGTGTATCGAAATGGAGGCTTTACGGATGAATCTTTGGGAAGAATTACAGGAAAGTGTTGGTTTTACATTCACGGATACGAATCTTCTAAAAACGGCTTTTACGCACTCGTCTTACGTGAACGAACATCGCAAGGAGAAAATCGAGGATAATGAGCGTTTGGAGTTTCTAGGGGACGCGGTGCTTGAGGTGACCGTTTCACATTATTTATTCACGAAATTTCCAAATATGGCGGAGGGACAAATGACGAAAATGCGTGCAGCAATCGTTTGTGAGCCCTCGCTCGTCGATTTTGCGGAGATGGTGAACTTCTCGCGGTATGTGCGACTTGGACGCGGGGAAGAGCGCGCTGGTGGCAGAACACGCCCGGCCTTGCTCGCAGACGTATTCGAGTCCTTTATCGGAGCGCTATTCCTCGATCAGGGGCTGGACAAGGTCGTGCGTTTCTTAGAGCGCGTCGTGTTTCCGAAAATCGATGTGGGCTATTTTGAGCAGACCGTCGATTATAAAACGCAGCTACAAGAAATTGTGCAAAAAGACCGTGACGTCGTGATTACGTATACGATTCTAGATGAAAAAGGACCAGCGCACAGCAAGGCTTTCGAAGCTATCGTCGCCATCAATCAAGAAAAACGCGGCGCTGGAACTGGTAAAACGAAGAAACAAGCGGAGCAAAATGCCGCCAAAAGCGCTATCCAAGCGTTGCGCCAAAACTAAGCGGTGAAGGAGTCCGGACATGTTATTAAAGCGATTAGAAATGAATGGTTTCAAGTCATTTGCTGATAAAATGGTAATTGATTTTGTGCCGGGCACTACAGCGATAGTAGGCCCAAATGGAAGTGGAAAAAGTAATATTACCGAGGCGATTCGCTGGGTACTTGGGGAGCAATCTGCCAAAAGCCTTCGCGGTGGCCGGATGGGTGACGTTATTTTTGCTGGAAGTGATTCGCGAAAACCGATTAATTTTGCGGAGGTTTCGCTTGTTTTTGAGAACGAAGATCGTTTTTTACCGCTTGATTATAGTGAGGTTTCGGTGACGAGACGTATTTTCCGTAATGGAGATAGCGATTATTTGATTAATAAGCAGTCATGTCGTCTGAAAGATATCGTGGATTTGTTTATGGATTCAGGCCTTGGACGCGAGTCGTTTTCGATTATTAGTCAAGGGAAAATTGATGAGATTTTAAATAGCAAGCCAGAGGAACGGCGGTCGATTTTTGAAGAAGCGGCGGGCGTTTTGAAGTACAAGCATCGGAAGAAACAAGCGGAAAACAAGCTTTTTGAAACGGAAGAGAACTTGAACCGGGTGCAGGATATTTTATATGAGCTGGAAGGGCAATTGGAGCCGCTTGAGATGCAGGCGAGCGTGGCGAAGGACTATTTATTCCAGCAGGAAGAGTTGGAGAAATACGAAGTGACGCTACTCGTGGCTGAAATTGAAGCTTTCACGGAAAAAATCGCGGTCCAAAAAGCAGAATTTGCGAAGAATGGCGAGATTTTGACGGCGATGCAAGCGGAAATTAAGCAGGAAGAAGCGCAGATTTTCGCGCAGAAGCAGATGCTCGCGGATATGGATGCGCAAATGGACGCGACGCAAGCGGAACTTCTCGTTGTGACGGAACGCTTGGAACAACTGGAAGGGAAGCGAAACGTGGCGCTAGAGCGGAAGAAACATAGCAATGAGAACGAGCAGGCGATGCATGAAAACCTGCAGCAACTCGAAGCGAAAATCAAGACGTTTGAAGCGCAGAAACAAGTGCTTTTGCAAGATAAGCTAGAAAAAGAAACCGCGCTCGAAGTTTTCCTGAAAGAAAAGAAAGTGCTGGAGGCCAAATTGGCGGAGTATAGCAACTTGTCGGAAGAAAAAATCGAGAACATGAAAAGCGATTATATCGAGTTACGCCACACGCAAACAACGATGAAAAATGATATTGGTTATTTGGAGCGTCAGTTGTCGCAGATGCAAGGTCGTTCGGAGAAACTGGATCATGAGAATCAGCAACATATTACAGAACGGAACGAAATTATTGCGAATGTCGAAATTTTGAAGAAGCATGTGGACGAAATGCGGACTAAACTGGCGGATCAGATGACGCATTATCAGGAGATTCAGCAGGAATTGGCGAAGCAGGAAGCGGTGTTCACGAAGCAAGAGCGTGATATGTATCGGCAATATGAAACGATTCAACAAGCGAAATCGCGTCAGGAAACATTGGCGGAGCTTGCGGATGATTACGCTGGATTTTTCCAAGGTGTTCGTGAAGTTTTGAAGGCGAAGAAGAAGTTGAACGGGATTATGGGCGCGTTTGTGGAATTGGTCGAGATTCCGGAGCATTACCAGAAGGCGCTTGAGATTGCGCTTGGTGCGAACGCCCAACATATCATTGTGCGTGATGATCAAGCGGCACGTGAAGCGATTAGCTATTTGAAACAAACGCGGGCTGGACGGGCGACGTTCTTACCGCTGACAACGATTCAACCACGCCAAATTCCAATGGCAACAAAGCACAGTTTAGAGCAACAACCAGCGTTTGTCGCATTGGCAAGTGATGTGTTGACGTACGATGCCCAAGTGGAAAACGTGATTTTGAACGCGCTTGGTACCACCATTTTGGCGAAGGATTTAAAAGGCGCGAACGTACTCGCCAAATTGGTAAACTTCCGCTATCGTGTCGTGACGTTGGAAGGCGATGTCGTGAATGCTGGCGGTTCCATGACCGGTGGAGCAACAGCGCAAGGCAAGTCATCGATCATGACGCGAAAACATGAATTGGAAAACTTGAGTAAAACGATTGCACAAATGACGGTATCTGTTGCGAAAACGGAGAAACAATTTGCGGCATTGAAAGAAGAAGTAAAAGGAAAACGAGAGCAGTTGGAAGAAGCTAGATCTATCGGCGAATCGTTGCGTTTACAGGAAACGGAATTGCTCGGTAAAAAAGAACGCGCGGAAGAACGCTTAGCCGTCGCGAACAAACAGCTTCAAATTTACGATATGGAGAAAGAAGAAGGCACATCAGAGCATCAACAATTGACCGAACGGAAAGAGAAATTGCAACAAGAGTTGACGGTGCTGGCGCTGGAAATTATCGATAAAGACGAAGAGATTCAGCGGATGACGAAGCAAAGTAAAGAACAAGAACATAATCGTGCGAGCGATCAGGAGAGCTATTCTACGCTGAAATCCCGTGTGGCAGTCAGTCGTGAACAGCTTCAGACGGCGGAACAAGCTCTGTTGACGCTGGAAACCGATATGGCTGATTACTATAACCAAAAAGAAGCGATCACGTCGAAGCTGGCGATGCTCCAATCGAATCTGGAAACGGTGCATACGAGTACAGAAGAGCTAGCAGAAATCATTGATAATGCGCGTATCGAGAAAGAACAGGCCGCGACGAAACGCGACCAATTACGCGAAAAACGGACGGCATTACAAGAGAGCTTGGCAGTTCAAGAAGAAGCGTTACAGCAAAAACATAATCAGGCAAGTTTCTACATGGAGCAAAAAACAACCGCAGAGGTCAGCCTAAGCCGTTTAGACGCAGATGTAGACAATCGTTTAGAGCGCCTATCAGAAGCTTATGTGCTCACGTTTGAGGCGGCTAAAGAACGCATGGTGGAAGATATGGATATCGATAACGCACGATCCAAAGTCCGTCTATTAAAACGCTCGATTGATGAGCTTGGCGTGGTCAATATTGGCGCCATCGATGAATTTGAGCGGATTAAAGAACGTTTTGATTTCCTAAATGGGCAACAGGCTGATTTACTCGAAGCTAAATCCACGTTATTCCAAGTGATGGACGAGATGGACGAAGAGATGAAGAAACGATTTGAAGCGTCTTTCACCGCGATTCAAGCTGAATTTGCGATTGTTTTCCCCGAGCTTTTTGGTGGTGGACAGGCAAGACTTATTTTGCAAAATCCGGATGAGGTCTTAACGACAGGCGTTGATATCGAAGCGCAACCACCAGGCAAGAAGTTGCAAAATCTGAGTCTACTTTCGGGTGGAGAGCGTGCGCTAACTGCGATTGCTTTATTATTTGCCATTATTCGCGTGCGACCGATGCCATTCTGTATTTTGGATGAGGTGGAGGCGGCGCTGGATGAGGCAAATGTGACGCGTTTCAGTCGTTATTTGAAGAAATTTGAGACGAATATTCAGTTTATCGTCATTACCCACCGCAAAGGCACGATGGAGGAAGCGGACGTGTTGTACGGTGTAACAATGCAGGAATCCGGTGTTTCGAAGCTCGTTTCGGTACGCTTAGAAGAAACCGCAGAACTAATCAAATAGAGGAGTTGCAAACCCGATGACATTTTTCAAGAAAATAAAAGATAAATTAACGCAACAAACCGATTCTGTAACGGAAAAATTTAAAGAAGGTTTAACGAAAACACGTGACAATTTTTCAGGCAAAATGAATGAACTTGTGGCGCGTTATCGTAAAGTGGACGAGGAATTTTTTGAAGAGTTGGAGGAAATTCTGATTCAGGCGGATGTTGGATTTGAAACGGTGATGGAGCTTGTCGAGCAGTTGCGCGAAGAGGTGAAGTTGCGCAATATTCAAGATCCAAAAGAGGTTCAGGAAGTTATTGTGGAAAAACTGGTCGCGATTTATCACGGCGAAGAGGAAGAGTTGCCAGAGCTAAATATCCAATCAGAAGGCTTGACTGTGATTCTGTTTGTCGGCGTGAACGGTGTCGGTAAAACGACAACAATCGGAAAACTGGCACATCATTTGAAAGCACAAGGCAAGAGCGTACTTCTGGCGGCTGGCGATACGTTCCGTGCTGGGGCAATTGATCAGCTAGATGTCTGGGGAGAGCGCGTCGGCGTGGACGTTATCAAGCAAGCGGAGGGCAGTGATCCTGCTGCTGTGATGTTTGACGCGGTACAAGCGGCCAAAGCGCGTAACGTAGACATTTTGCTCTGTGATACGGCTGGACGCCTGCAAAACAAAGTAAACTTAATGAATGAGCTGGAAAAGGTGAAACGTGTCATCACGCGTGAGGTGCCAAATGCGCCACATGAAGTGTTGCTTGTCTTAGATGCGACAACGGGACAGAATGCTTTTGTGCAAGCGAAGCAGTTCAAAGAAGCAACGGATGTAAGCGGGATTGTGCTAACGAAATTAGATGGCACAGCAAAAGGTGGTATCGTGATTGCGATTCGTAATGAGCTACACATCCCGGTGAAATTCGTTGGTTTAGGCGAAAAAATGGATGATCTTCAAGCCTTCGATGCGAATGAATATGTTTACGGACTATTCGCAGACGTGATTGACGGCGCGAAAGAATAATGAAAAGAACCCATCCATCAGAATCATTTTTCTGGTGAACGGGTTCTTCGCTATTCCTCGATTTTTTGGTAATGTAGTTCGACAAATTGTCCAAAAGTAGTGGTATCAACTAACTCTAGGCGTTCTAAATAGTCGCCATCTTCGAATAAACGCTTTCCTTTACCAAGCAGGATCGGTGTAATCTGAATCCACCACTCATCAATCATATTGGCTTCCAGAAGTGGTTTTAATAAGTTGCCGCCACCTACAATCCAAATGGGCTTTCCATCTTGTTCTTTTAATTTGTTGATAAAAGAAACAGGGTTTTCGTGAATCGTATGTGTGTCTTCAAATGATTTCGTTGTGTCTCGCGTGAAAACATACACCTCTTGATTTGGATAAAATGGTTCGTCTTGTTGCAGCTTTAGAACTTCCTCATATGTGACGCGGCCCATGACGACAGCATCAATATTTTGGATGAATTTTTCATAGGTTGTTCCCTCGCCTGTGTCTGTTTCGAATAGCCAGGTTAAGCTATTGTCTTGGTCGGCAAGGTATCCGTCTAGCGTAACGGCGCCGTAAAAAACTACTTTTCTCATGTTATGCATCGCTCCTTTCGCGTTGATAGGTTTTATTATAGCACAGATGTTTGGTGTTGGAGGTTTCTTCACGCTCGGGCTAACTTTGTTGTGGCTCTTATGAGGCATCACTCGCCGATTTAGAGCCTCAATATGCATGAGAACGCAGTGAGCAGGTAATCCATCGGTGGCTCTTATCCGCCAAGCCCTAAACCATCACAACTCAAATATTGAAACGCCATATTTTAAAGCATCTAATCATGCCTAGCGTCATATTTTACGCCTCCGATTTAGCTTTGTTGTGGCTCTTGAAAAGCGTCGTTTGCTTTGTTAGAACCTCAATATGCAGTAGAATGTAATGAAACTGCCCTCCTTTTAGCTATCTCCTCGAAAACTGGGGCGGTCTCCATAAAGAGCAAATACTATTCCTAGTGTAGCGGAAATCATGTTCTGCGTTCGTTTGGCGGTTGCTTCATGGTCGGGCTAGCTTCAAGAGCCAGCCTCTCGGAAATTTCGTGGCCTCCGCAAAAATCAAAAGAGGATTTTCACTGCGGGCCCCTATGTTGTGGCTCTTATGAGGCATTACTCGCTGATTTAGAGCCTCAATACGAGTGCGAACAGAGTGAGCATTCGTTCCTTGCACTCGTCATGGCTTGTGCCTCCGATCTAGCTTCAACGGCTAACTCCTCGAAAACTTCACGCCCTCCATAAAAAACAAGTACGGTTTTTTATTGCGGCCGCTCCAGTTTTTTTCGGAGTTGAACGAGCCGTTTCAGCCTTTCAATGCTTGACATCCCCCATTTTTCCACGTATTCTTATATAGTATAAGCGGGTTTTAGCTAGGGAAGGAACGATGCGGATATGTTTGAGAAAACGACGCGAATGAATTTTTTGATTGATATCTATGATTCGCTTTTAACAGAGAAGCAGCGGTCCTATGTTTCGCTTTATTATTTGGAAGATTTGTCGCTTGGTGAGATTGCTGAGGAGTATGAAGTGAGTCGGCAGGCGGTGTATGATAATATTAAGCGGACCGAGGCAGTGCTCGAGAACTATGAAGAAAAGCTCGGCGTTTTAAAGAAATATCAGGAGCGTGAGCAATTAATTGAACGTCTGGAACGGCGATTACAGGAAGAACAAGTGTTAGACAATGAAGTGGCTGGTCTGCTTCAACAACTTAAAAATATGGATTAGGAGGCGGCGCACATGGCATTTGAAGGATTAGCCGGCCGATTACAAGAAACGATGAACAAAATCCGCGGAAAAGGGAAAGTGAATGAGGCGGACGTAAAAGAAATGATGCGTGAAGTCCGACTTGCTTTACTGGAAGCGGATGTTAACTTTAAAGTCGTGAAACAATTTATCAAAACGGTGAGTGAACGTGCTGTCGGCAGTGAGGTCATGAAGAGCCTAACGCCAGGTCAGCAAGTCATCAAAATTGTACAAGAAGAACTAACAGCATTGATGGGCGGCGAGGAAAGTAAGATCGCAGTTGCCGATAAGCCACCGACTGTTGTGATGATGGTGGGGCTTCAAGGGGCGGGTAAAACAACAACTACCGGAAAATTGGCGAACTTACTACGCAAAAAATATAATCGTAAACCACTTCTTGTTGCGGCTGATATTTATCGTCCAGCAGCGATTAAACAATTGGAAACGCTGGGCAACCAATTGGATATGCCTGTCTTTTCTTTAGGAGATCAAGTCAGTCCTGTCGAGATTGCAAAACAAGCGATTGCGAAGGCGAAAGAGGAGCATCTGGATTATGTTTTGATTGATACGGCGGGTCGTCTGCATATCGATACGGAATTAATGGATGAGTTGGTAGCGGTGAAGGAAATCGCGAATCCATCTGAAATTCTACTCGTTGTCGATTCGATGACGGGGCAAGACGCGGTCAATGTAGCGGAAAGCTTTAATGCGCAATTAGATATTACCGGTGTTGTATTAACGAAACTTGATGGGGATACACGTGGTGGTGCGGCGCTTTCCATCCGTTCCGTAACGCAGAAACCGATCAAATTTGTTGGTATGGGCGAGAAGATGGAAGCACTCGAAAGTTTCCACCCAGACCGGATGGCGTCGCGTATTCTTGGCATGGGCGATGTGCTTTCGCTGATTGAGAAGGCGCAGGTTTCTGTCGATGAGGACAAGGCGCGCGAGCTTGAGCAGAAAGTAAAAGATATGTCGATGACGCTGGATGATTTCTTGGAGCAGTTGCAACAAGTACGCCAAATGGGGCCGCTTGATGAGCTTCTAAAAATGATGCCGGGTGCAAATAAAATGAAAGGTCTCGATAATATGAACGTCGATGAGAAGCAGTTGACGCATATTGAGGCAATCATTAAGTCGATGACAAAAGCGGAAAAAGACCATCCAGATATCATTAATGCGAATCGTCGGAAGCGTATTGCACGTGGTTCTGGACGACCGATTCAAGAGGTCAATCGACTTTTGAAACAGTTTAATGAAATGAAAAAAATGATGAAACAGATGTCTGGTATGGGCGGAAGTGGAAAAGGTAAGAAAAAACGTGGCGGATTAGGTAATTTTAAAATGCCGTTTTAAAAAATATCTACAAAAAAACATAGCGAAAAAGCTGTGTTTTTTTGTGGATTTCTTTGTGAATAAATCCCATTCAGTTCGATAGTCCTTTTTTACGGAAAATAGGTTTGTTAATAAAGAAACAAGAAAGTCATTGGGGTAAGTAGTAATAATAATTAGAAAAAATAATTTTATTTAGAAATATTTTATTTTTTTCTTAACGGTATGCAGAAAGAGGTATAATAACCTAATTTTAGGAATTATTCGTTGTATTATATTCAAATGTAGTTACTTTCGCTTTTTTTGTATAATATATTTTTTTATTGGGTATAGTAGTTTCATGCGTCGAAGGTCTTACATACGAGGTTAGGTTGAGACTTATTACGTTATTATTACATTTGTTACAAACATTTAGTTTCGACCTTTATGAATCCCTAAATCTGGAAGATGTTTATTTTTCAGTTTTTTGAGAAAGTAGGTGATGAGAAATCAGTTTTTGTTGATATTTCGAATTAGAAGGTTGTGTGGTTAGCTTAGACGTTGGGCAGTAATGGAACTTGTTGTATTAATTTCAGCTCGGTTTAGGCCGAAGCTTGAGGGGGAAATAATGATGGGGAAACAACAGGTGGATTATAAGCGCAGAATGAACAGTAAGCATAATCAAAAGGCGAAAGTTTTAGCGACTCTTTTTACAGCGGCAACTATTGTTGCTGCACCGGTATCGATTAACTATAGTGCTCTAGATCGGGGATTAGAGCTAAATGGTGTTTCGGTAGATGCGGCATCGGTTAGTTTGTTGAATTCAGCTAATCTGAATGCGAGTTACTCAGGTGGTAAGCTGATTTTGACGATAACTGGGAATCAATTAGTGAATATTGCGATTGGGAAACATTATCATCCATATTTTAAATTGGCTGATGAATTGAAACCTCTTTTGTCACATCCTTCTATACGTGCTAATACAAGAATTGATTATGATATCCCATATTTACAGGGGTTTTCAACGAAGCATAATACGGGAACGGTTACGGGAAGTGCTTTAAAACTGAATCCAACAGGTGGGACGGTTGGTGCAGATATATCTAATGGATTACGTCTTTCGGTTGGTGGGCAATCGGTGTTTACGCTGACAATTGATTTGGCAGCGATTGGGACGCTTGCTTTACCAGCAGGTCTGGGCGATAATGACTTGGATTTCTTTGCGCGTGTTGGAGATGGATTATTGGATATTGATTTGTTGGGGACTAATTCGGCTTCGGCGTTTATTGTTTCGTTGGATGATGCCGACGCTGATGCGGATGCCGATGCGGATGCCGACGCCGACGCTGACGCCGATGCGGATGCTGACGCTGACGCGGATGCGGATGCTGACGCCGATGCGGATGCTGACGCCGATGCGGATGCTGACGCCGATGCCGATGCCGATGCTGACGCCGATGCCGATGCCGATGCCGATGCCGATGCCGATGCTGACGCCGATGCTGACGCTGATGCGGATGCCGATGCTGACGCCGATGCCGATGCCGATGCCGATGCCGATGCTGACGCTGACGCGGATGCGGATGCTGACGCCGATGCCGATGCTGATGCCGATGCCGATGCCGATGCTGATGCCGATGCTGATGCCGACGCGGATGCCGATGCTGACGCGGATGCCGATGCTGACGCCGACGCCGATGCTGACGCCGATGCGGATGCCGATGCTGACGCGGATGCGGATGCTGATGCTGATGCGGATGCGGATGCTGACGCTGATGCTGATGCTGACGCCGACGCTGACGCCGATGCAGATGCGGATGCCGATGCGGATGCAGATGCGGATGCGGATGCTGACGCCGATGCCGATGCGGATGCTGACGCGGATGCTGATGCGGATGCTGATGCCGATGCTGATGCCGATGCCGACGCGGATGCCGACGCCGATGCGGATGCTGACGCTGATGCCGACGCTGATGCCGATGCTGATGCAGATGCGGATGCCGACGCTGATGCCGATGCTGATGCAGATGCGGATGCCGACGCTGATGCCGATGCTGATGCAGATTCCGACGGGGACATTGATTGGATGAGCTATATTGTCGATAGACCGCTCATCAATCCTGTTCATGAAGGTGATACGTTTATCCGTGGTGATGGGCTCTATGATGATGCGCCTAGTCCTATCAATAGTTTGATTCAACGAGCTCAGGCTTTAGCTCCAGAACTTCCAGAAGGAACGGATTTGGAGTTAACGCTACAACTTCCAGATGGTACTATTATTGGTGATGTAACGTTAGATGATGATGGGGATTATGTTGTCAATGTCTCTGGTCATGAGTTGGATGCTGGTGATATTATTACGGCCTATCTAACTGCAACTAGAGGAGAAGCTACTAAAACTAGCGCCATTGCCTCAACAGAGGTACTTCCTTTAGTCGATGATACAGATGCTGACGCCGATGCGGATGCCGATGGTGATACAGATCCTAATACGCCAATTAATACAGGAACTGGCGGCACAGGTGGAACTGGTGGTACGGGCGGTACTGGTTCGGTGATCGTGCCTATTAGTACAGGGACTACAGGTACTGGAACGACGAGTATGATAAGTGCAGATACTTCCATGTCTGGCTCTGACGGCTCATCGTTACCGTCTACTGGTGATGAGGATTCCACTACTGCGCAATGGTTCGGCGCTGGATTGCTCGCTTTGGCTGGTGGATTCTTACTAAGATTGTTTAGAAAAAAACCACAAGAATAATTCGAGTTTTTCACGTCAGGTAACAATAATAGGCCTCCTTATTTTTCGGAAATAGGGAGGCTAAATAAGGAGTGGGCGGTTATGCAAAGTATAGATGCTGTTTTGGAAATTAAAAAAGCGATTGAAAATGAGGCAAAACAAGTTGGAAATATGAGTTGGCTCGGAAATTGGAAAGTCTTCCTATCACTGGAACATTTTACAAAACGCGCGACGGTTATCAATTACAGCAACGCGTCACTCGATTATATTTTTAAGCAAATAAAAAAAGAAACGAATAAACACACTGCTAATTTTAAAATTGACGTGGCTTACCAGTTCGAGGTGATGCTTTTTTCGGAATGGAACGATATGGCGCTACATACGAAGAAGAATTATTGCCGTCTCGGTGTTTCGTTTGATAAGGGATTCCGTACGGCTTTGTTGGAGCAAGAGGTCAACGGAAATGCAATGATACAGCCAAAAGAAGATGGTTTGGCGCTAAATGTGGAGAACTTGAATCGGTATTTGATACAGTCGCATAAGGAACATGGCAAATTAGAAATCGAGGCGAATTCCGAAGTGATTGTTTTTGATACGATTGGGTTTTACTTCGATGGAGATGTTGTCTGGCCGCTTTACCGTGGGGAGTTAAATCATGGGCGACGCATTATTTCGCAATTGGAGCCTTCAGAAGTGGAGGAGCTTATCCAGCAATCTGGTGCGTATTTGGCAGATCAGGTTGGTGCGGATGGTGAATTTATCTATGGTTACTTCTCTTGTTTTGATAAGAAAATAAAACATTACAATAGTCTGCGTCATGCGAGTTCCACGTATTCGATGCTGGAATCGTATGAAGTGTCTGGCGATCTGAAAATTTTGCGAGCTGCCGAAAAAGCATTGCGTTTTCTGGCGATTGATCTGATTCGGGAGCAGGAAAACCGTGCGTATGTCATTGAGCGCGATAACAATGAGGTTAAGCTCGGCGCGAATGCAGCGGCGATTTTGGCTTTTTCAAAATATATGCAGGTGACTAAAAATAACGACTATTTAGCGCTTTCTCAAAAGCTGGCGCATGCGATTTGTGACCAGCAGCAGGAGGATGGCCGGTTTATTCATGTTCTTGAATACCCAACGCTTGCAGTAAAAGACGCTTTCCGGATTATCTATTACGATGGAGAAGCGGTTTTAGGCTTGCTGCGGTTATATGAACTCGATCGCGATTCACGTTGGCTGGACGTTGCAACGAAAGCGTTTGATCATTTTATTAAAAACGAGTACTGGAAAAATCATGATCACTGGCTCAGCTATTGTACGAATGAAATAACGAAATACTTGCCGGAAGATCGCTATTTTGAATTTGGTCTAAAAAATGCTTTCGGACGTCTGGATTTTATTCATGACCGCGAAACGACATTCCCGACATTTTTAGAGTTGACTGTGGCAACGCATGATATGTGCGAACGGATTGAAGCGGAAAACAAAGCGTATTTGCTAGAAGGTTTTCATCGTGAAAAATTAGAGCGCACCATCGAAAAACGCGCGGACTATCAACTGAATGGTTTTTTCTATCCAGAACTGGCGATGTATTACAAAAATCCAGCACGTATTCGGCACAGTTTCTTCATTCGCCACCATTCGTTCCGCGTTCGCATTGATGATGTCGAACATAATATTTCCGGCTACTGTCGCTATTTACACCGAATCACAGCGGATTTGCCAGATAAAAAGAAAGAAAAAATGAAGCTGTAAAGAAAAAACACTTTACAAACAAATCCTTTACTGGTAATATATATACTTGTGTAAGACTTTATGGAGGTGTATATATAAATGGCAGTTAAAATTCGTTTAAAACGTATGGGTTCTAACAAGAAACCTTTCTACCGTATTCAAGTTGCAGATTCTCGTTCTCCACGTGATGGCCGTTCAATCGAAACAGTGGGTACATACAATCCACTATTGAACCCAGCAGAAGTGAAAATCGATGAAGAAGCAGTTTTAAAATGGTTGCATAACGGTGCGAAACCATCTGACACAGTTCGTAACTTGTTGTCAAATGAAGGCATTATGGAAAAATTCCACAATTCAAAACTAGGTAAGTAATAAAGGTCATGGCTATGGAGGATTTAATTCTAACCATCGTAAAGCCTCTTGTTGATCATCAAGATGACGTTGTTGTCTCGGTAGAAGAGAGCGCTACAAGCCTTCTTTATAAGTTATCAGTAAACAAAGATGATATGGGCCGCGTGATAGGCAAGCAAGGACGGATCGCGAAATCGATTCGTACGCTTGTCTACGCATCAGGCAACCGTAGCGAGAAGAAAGTACGTCTCGAGATCATTGAATGACCGCCCCACAGTATTTGTGAGGTGGTTTTTGTTGTGGTTCTTATGAAGCGTAGTATGCTGAATTAGAACCTCAATATGCATGAGAGCGAAGCGAGCAGGTAATCCATCAATGGCTGGTACTGGACGCAGAGATCGGACTTATAAGTGAATCACGATTGATATATTGCCCTAATCCAGCTTTGTTGCAGTGGAATATAATGAAACTGCCTTCCTCAGCTCTTCATATGTTACAATAAAACAAACACCCCAAACGGATAAGGAGCGTGCCTCATGAAAATTATCCAAAAAGTCACTGTGAAACAAATTCTTACAGAGAAAAGTAAGGAGAAATTATTTCAATTCTACTTAGAACAACGGCAAACGTTACAAAAAGAAAGCGATCAACTCCATTTTGAACAAAAAAAGATGGAGCACAAAAATAAGTTCAATCAAGAATCGGTGAATAGTTACTTCGAGAAAGAAATTGAAATGCGACATGAGAAAGTAAAAATTATTGAATTCCAAGTCGAACAGCTCGAAATTTTACCGATTGGAAGTGAAATCAAAGAGCGCGAGTTGGAAGCAATCCTAGATGTTGCAGTTGGCGATGCTTGGGACGAGACCATTTTTGCGAAAACGATTGTAGTGAAAGATGATGTTATAATAGAAATACGCTAGAGGTGAAAGCATGGAGCAGATGTTTAATGTAGGAAAAATAGTGAATACACACGGTTTAATGGGAGAAGTTCGCGTTATTTCGCAGACGGATTTTGCGGATGAGCGCTTTGCCCCAGGAAATGAATTATTTTTATTCGCAAAAGGTAGCAAGAAGCCTGAAAAACTGATTATCAAGACGCATCGGAAGCATAAGAATTTTGATTTGTTGACGTTTGAGGGCATTATTGGTATTAATAATGTCGAGCGAATGAGGGAAGGGATGCTGAAAGTGCCGGAATCGCAGCTTGGTGATTTGGAGGAAAACGAATATTATTTCCACGAGATTATTGGGTGCGAGGTGTACACGGAGGAAGGCGAATTGCTCGGAACAATTAGTGAAATCTTGACGCCTGGCGCGAATGACGTTTGGGTTGTGCAGACGAAGGGCCAGAAAGACAAGCTGATTCCGTATATCGCGGACGTCGTGCAATCGGTCAACATCAAGGATAAGAAAATCACGATTTCTGTCATGGAAGGATTGTTTGACTAAATGAAAATGGATGTTTTGTCGATTTTTCCAACGATGTTTGATGGCATGACCGGGAATTCGATTATCAAAAAAACAATTGAAAAAGGACTCGTGGATGTTTCTATTACGGACTTTCGGGAATATGCAGAAGGAAAGCATCAAACGGTCGATGATTATCCATATGGCGGCGGCGCTGGGATGCTTTTGAAGGCACAACCGATTTTCTCAGCAGTGGAAGCGTTGCGGGAAAGAACGCCAGATACGAAGCCACGGATTATTTTGATGGATCCAGCTGGCAAACGATTCGACCAGAAATTGGCGGAGGAATTTGCGCAGGAGGAACATTTGATTTTTATTTGTGGGCATTATGAAGGCTATGATGAGCGGATTCGCGAGTTTTTGGTCACGGATGAGGTTTCGATTGGTGATTATATTTTAACGGGTGGCGAAATTGGGGCAATGGCGATGATGGATAGCGTGATTCGTCTGCTTCCTGGAGCGCTTGGGAACGCGGATTCGGCTGTGACGGATTCTTTTTCTACAGGCCTGCTCGAGCACCCGCACTACACGCGACCAGCGCAGTTTCGCGATATGGGGGTTCCGGAAGTACTTTTGAATGGGAATCATAAATTGATCGAAGAATGGCGGGAACGTGAGTCATTGCGCCGTACATGGGAACGCCGACCAGACTTACTTGAAAGTTATACTTTATCTGACCAGCAGCAAAAATGGTTGGAGGAGATACAAAAAGGAGTGGATTAGGCATGGGGATTTTTAAAAATGAAGAGGCTGAAAATCGCGATGATGTATTGAATCGTGACGTGGAATCGGTGCTTGTATCGACTGGCCCGACAGCGGTAAACCATGATGTTGTGCAGGTTGTTTTTGTTCGTAATTACGTGCAAGCGGAGGCGAAAGTAGGCTGGGCCGCGACATCTGATTTCTCAGGGATCGTTCGAGGTTTGCAAGAACAGGCCCACGAGCTCGGCGGAGATGCGGTACTTAACTGCCATTTCGAGGAGCAATTCATTCGAGAAGAAGATGGCAAATTACTCATGAGTCAAGTCGGTTATGGCACGGTAGTCATGACGAAAATTACGAGATTTTAATAGAAAAAACGAAAGGAGAGCCAATGCGTGATGGTTCTCCTTTCGTGTTTAGTTGAGGCGTTTTTTCGCGCGCGTCACTGCTTTTTCGAGGAACGGCATCGGATCCAGAATCATTTTTCCATGTCCAACAGCGAGAATGCGCGGATTATGTAGCATTATTTTCTCCGTGGAAGCAATACCAGCTTCCAAATCCCACGTGCCCATCGTCGGGAAAGGGAAGAGTGGACGCGTATCGCCTGCGACTGCGATGCCGCCCTGTGTTTGTAGTAAATCACCAACAATGACAGCTTTCGTCCGATTATCAAAAAAGGAAACGGATCCAGGTGTATGACCAGGCGTCTCAATCACAGATAAGGAGCCAATCATATCGCCTTCTACGATTGTTTTGTCAACGTTGACAGGGAATGTTTTCGGATAGGAACCTTTGATTGGTTTCTGCGCTTCAAACGCGTACGGCACAGGATTTTTGATTAACTGTAATTCGCGGTCAGAAATCATAATTTTCGCATCAGGATGAGCTTCTGCAATCGTCTGTAGCGAGCCAATATGATCGCCGTGCGCGTGCGTTAAAACGATATATCGGAGCGGTAAACCAATGAGCGCAATTTGCTTTAAAATTTTGTTAGCACTCATTGGCAAGGCTGTATCAATCAGCGTGAGGAAATCTTCATCTTTCACTAAATAACAATTGACCGGAAATAGGAATGGCAATGTGGTGAGTTGTGTGAGGTTATTTTGCGTCACCGATTTCATCTTTGGAACACGTCCTTTCTTCTTGGAATAGATAGCATCATCATACCATATTTTAGCCATCAAGAAAAAACCCTTTACACACCATGATAAATGTGATAAATTAGATTAGTAACTGGACAGATCCAGTTTTATAACGATGTTCCGCTTCATTACATATGTTGAATGAAAGAATGTCTGTTGGAAGGAGATGAAATGTAATGAATTTGTTAATCAATGAAATTACTAAAAGTCAATTAAATCCAGACGTACCTAGCTTCCGTCCTGGTGATACTGTTCGCCTTCACGTGAAGGTTGTCGAGGGAACTCGCGAACGTATTCAGCTTTTTGAAGGTGTTGTAATCAAACGCCGTGGAGCAGGAATCAGCGAAACTTTCACAGTTCGTAAAATCTCTTATAGTGTTGGCGTTGAGCGTACATTCCCTGTACACACACCGCGTATCGCTAAATTAGAAGTATTACGTCGTGGTAAAGTACGTCGTGCGAAATTGTATTACCTACGTGATCTACGTGGTAAAGCAGCTCGTATTAAAGAAATTCGTTAATTATAAAAAGACGGTCGGCATCGCGCTGATCGTCTTTTTATGTATCGCTTGCAAAAAAAGAGCCAATCGCGTATTCTGATACTATCAAATAATGGAAGGAAGTCGAAACGATGAAAAAGCTCATTCCTTATTTAACAACGGATCACTGTAAAGAAGCGGTAGACTATTATCACGCCATTTTTGGAGGGGAAATTAAAAATTTTCAAATGTCAGATGGCATTCCTGGTTTTGAACAATATCCGAATAAAGTCCTCCACGCAGAAATCGTCATTAACGAAAATTTGACGCTCTATCTTAATGATATTTTCCAAACACCAGTTACAGAAGGAAACAGCGTCATGCTAGGCCTAGAGTTTGATTCGGAAGAGGAGATTACCAATATCTACACAGCGCTTGCCGAAGAAGGCACAATCGAAATGGAACTCCAAGAAGCTTTCTGGGGCGCCGTACACGCGAAGGTTATCGATAAATTTGGATTTAGTTGGGAACTGAATTGGGAGAAATGACAAGAAAAGGCTTAAATCCGTTTTATGAGATTCAAGCCTTGCATATTATGGTTATTGGTAGTTATCCAGTATTGGAATAATTTTATCCGCATGATTATATATATCCAGAACCTCATTGATATCAATGGTTGTCTTCGCTTCATCATTTAACGTGATGAACTTCCGACTATTGTTTACATGTAATCTAAGTATCCATTTGCGGATATTATCGTCTAGTATAATATTGAAATACGAACGATTATCTCTAAAGAAAATACGGCTTGTATCAATTTTATCTTTTAAAAGGAGTTTTACAGTTGTGAATGCTTCGAGTTCCTCGTGTGTTGTTTCAATTTCAACTTCTTCTGCTAAGGAATCTTGCAAAATTTCCTCTACCTCTACGGAAGAACTAACGTTATTGTTTAGTGCGGCACTCAGCTTGTTGTTGACTTGGTCAGAAATATATTGACGGAAACCGCGCCTTACGACAGGTGTAAACTTATCAATAACGGCTTTTGTTTTCATACCCTCATAGACCTCATTAATGACGAATTTTACAAACTCTTCACTTGGATTATCAATTTCTTGCTCGATGAATTTTTTTATGTGACCTAAATATTTTAAATCGGAGGCATTTTTAGCAATCGCTTCAACATCGAAATTTTCTTTATGAAATTTAATGATTTCAGGAATCTGTACATCTTGTAAATCAGTGAGTGAGAACGTGAAGAAAGGTGTAGGATCCATTTTGTTAGGCGCTTCCAAATCTGTATAAATACGATATTCGTCACCATTTGTCAGTATCCCGAATTTTGCCGATGTTGTACCGAAATACCTGAAAAGTTGCGAATCATGTTTTTTAAGTTTCTCATTAATAGACTTTGCTTCGATTAAAATTAATGGTTTACCGTCAGCCAAAATAGCATAGTCAACTTTTTCACCTTTCTTTATGCCTACATCTGCAATAAATTCTGGTGTGAACTCAAGAGGGTTAAAAACATCATAACCAAGTATTTGAAAAAATGGCATAATCAATGAGGTTTTCGTAGCTTCTTCTGTGATAATTGATTCTTTCAGTTGCGTGATACGGTCTCCAAGTACTTTTACATTTGCGGTAAATTGGTCTTGTTCCATTTTTATTCGCTCCCTATTTCAATCTATTTTCGAAAAGTGCTATGTAAGGCCTCCTTATTCATTATAAAAGCTAGTACAATTATATCATGGAATACACATTTTTACATATCTTAGGCGGAGGAGAGAAATAAAATGTATATATTAACAGGGCACAACAACCACATCACCGTCGAAAACCAATCAGGTCAACACTTCCAACTAAACGGTGAACTCGTCCGCGGAGGCTTCATCGCAGACCCAACATCGATTCAAAACTGGCATAAAGCGGACGAAATCACGCCAATCTCTCAGGCTGAAAAAGACGAAATCATGACGCAAATCATGCAACAAACAATCCACAACTCATTCAAAATCCTGTTCGCTGAGCCGGGAATTTGAAAAAGTTTCAGAAAGTCCTTGAAAAGCACACGAAACTTTGATATGATAAATCTCGTAGTCGAATGAGTAGGTGATTTGACATATGCAGTCTAGCCGTGGTACAATAACTTCTGGTTAATGAATGACAAGAAAGAAGGAGCATCCCGCTTCTCGCCTCGTAAATGTATTTTTGCAGGCAAAGAATTGGAATTATAATTCACGTATGACGTATGTGAATTTTCTGATGTGCGGGTTTGTAATGAAACCGGCGCTTTTTTTATGCGTACTTTCACTTGTTATGAGTAATAATTTATGGAGGTGGCTCACCATTAGCAAAGACATGTTGGTAAACGATGGGATTCGTGCACGTGAATTAAGATTGATTGATCAAGACGGCGAACAGCTTGGTGTCAAAACAAAAGCTGAAGCACTTGAAATTGCGGAGAAAGCCAATTTGGATGTTGTTCTAGTTGCACCGACAGCGAAACCGCCAGTAGCCCGTATTATGGACTATGGTAAATTCCGCTTCGAGCAACAGAAGAAAGACAAAGAAGCTCGCAAGAATCAAAAAATCATCGTAATGAAGGAAGTTCGTTTAAGTCCTACGATTGACGAACACGATTTCGATACGAAACTACGTAACGCGCGCAAGTTCCTTGAAAAAGGCGATAAAGTAAAATGCTCTATCCGCTTTAAAGGGCGTGCGATTACCCATAAAGAAATCGGTCAAAAGGTGCTTGACCGTTTTGCAAAAGAGTGCGAAGACCTTTGTACAATTGAGCAAAGACCAAAAATGGACGGACGTTCAATGTTCTTAGTCCTAGCGCCAATTCAAGAGAAGTAAAGTTCTGAGGAGGAAAAATTCATGCCAAAAATGAAAACTCACCGTGGCTCTGCTAAGCGTTTCAAAAGAACAGGTTCTGGTAAATTAAAACGTTCGCACGGTTACACAAGTCATATGTTCGCAAACAAATCTCAAAAACAAAAACGTAAACTACGTAAAAGTGCGTTAGTTTCAAAAGGTGACTTCAAGCGTATTCGCCAAATGGTCGCTAAAATGAAATAAGCAAGTTTTAATTCGGAAAAACACAGAATCTATTTTTGTGAAAACCCATTAGGAGGTAATTTATATGCCACGCGTAAAAGGCGGAACAGTAACACGCAAACGTCGGAGAAAAGTAATTAAATTAGCGAAGGGCTATTACGGCTCGAAGCATACACTATATAAAGTAGCAAACCAAGCGGTAATGAAATCTTACCAATACGCTTACCGGGATCGTCGTCAAAAGAAACGTGATTTCCGTAAATTATGGATTGCACGTATCAATGCGGCAGCTCGTTTGAATGATCTTTCTTACAGCAAATTCATGCACGGTTTGAAATTAGCCGGTATTGACATGAACCGTAAAATGCTAGCAGATCTTGCGGTGCACGATGAAGCAGCTTTCACGCAAATCGCGACACAAGCAAAAGACGCGTTAGCTAAATAAGACACATTGCATAAGCGGTGAACAGAGAATTTGATTCTTGTTCGCCGCTTATTTTTATGCCTAGAAGTGGTTTTGCCAGAAAAAATCGCGTATACTATAGAAGGAAAAGATGTAATTTCGAGGAGGAACGAAAGATGGATAAACAGTTAGAGATGTTGAAAGAGCTTACTGACGCGAAAGGAATATCAGGAAATGAGCGTGCGGTGCGCGAGGTCTTCAAGGATTACATAGAGCCACTTGCAGACACGTTTGAAACGGACGGACTTGGCAGTGCGATTGCAACAAAAACAGGAGACGCGAACGGTCCAAAAATCATGATTGCGGGTCATCTAGACGAAGTTGGATTCATGGTGACTCAAATCGATGACAAAGGTTTTATCAAATTCCAAACAATCGGTGGCTGGGTTAGTTCCGTGATGTTAGCGCAGCGTGTAACGATTGTGACGCGTTCTGGAGAAGAAATTACAGGGGTTATCGGTTCGAAGCCGCCACATTTGATGAGTGCAGCCGAGCGTCAAAAGGCTTTTGACATTAAAGATATGTTTATCGATGTTGGTGCGGCGGATAAAGAGGAGGTCGTGAGTTGGGACATTAAACCTGGCGATATGATCGTTCCTGCGTTCGAATTTACCGTGATGAAAAATGAGAAATATCTCCTTGCGAAAGCGTGGGATAACCGGATTGGCCTTGCGATCGCGATTGAAGTGTTGCGCAACCTACAAGGCGAAAAACACCCGAATATCGTCTATGGTGTTGGAACTGTGCAAGAAGAGGTCGGCTTGCGTGGTGCTAAAACGTCGGCGCACCAAATTATGCCGGATATCGCCTTTGGTGTCGATGTTGGGATTGCAGGCGATACACCAGGCGTGACGGCGAAAGAAGCAGTCAGCAAAATGGGTGAGGGTCCGCAGATTATTATTTATGATGCGTCGATGATCAGTCATGCGCCATTGCGGAATTTTGTGACAGATGTGGCGGATGAACTGGAGATTCCTTATCAATTCGAGGCGATTGCTGCTGGTGGAACGGATTCAGGTGCGATTCATTTGACTGGAAATGGGATTCCATCGCTTTCAATCACGATTGCGACGCGTTATATTCACTCACATACATCCATGTTACACCGTGATGATTTTACAAATGCGGTGAAACTGATTACGGAAGTTGTGAAACGTTTAGATGCGGATAAAGTAAAAGAGATTCGTTTAGGTTAAGAAAAGCTAGCATCACAACAGATGAGCTGGGAGGGTTTACAACAGTGAAATCCGTATGTATTCTTGGCGGAACAGGTTTGATTGGTTACGCCGCAACAAAAGCGTTTCTAGACACGGAGGACTATCGCGTGACGACATTCTCCTTGCCGCCGGTACCGGAAGATGGCGTTCTAGACGCGCGTGCAAAACATCATTTTGGTGATATAAATGAGATGTCTGATGCTGAGATTGTGAAATTTTTAAAAGGGCAGGATATTTTTATCTTTGCAGGTGGGGTAAACGCGCATTATATTCCGAAAAAGCCGGCGAAAGCGTTTTTCTTTCAGGCGAATGTGGAGCCTGTGCAACATTTGGCGCAACTTGCGCGACAGGCTGGGGTATCTCGATTTATTCTCTGTACATCGTTTTATAATTATTTTCATGCGCTGTGGCCTGATATGCAGTTGACAGAGCTTCATCCGTATATTTATGCAAGTGTGGAGCAGGAGATGCGTCTGTTGGCTGAGAACGGGAATGGCTTGGAAACGATTGCGCTGCGCTTACCTTATGTCGTGGGGCTAGTTCCTGGTCGTGTTTCTGCTTGGCAAACGTACGCCAAACGCTTGCAACGCAGGGAGTTTCCGCTTTACGTTGATCATCATAACAAGGCGACAGGTGGTTCGTGCTATATGACGGCAAAACAGGTCGGTCAGGCGCTTGTTGGAGCGGCGAGTGAGGATGTCGTGCCTAAAAGCTATACGCTAGGTTGGCGCAATATCTCAAACGAGGCTTTCTTGATGCAAGCCAAACGCGCGTTGCAATCAGATATCAAAATTAAGACGTTAACATTGCGCGAATTTCAAGCAGTAGCAAGGAAAGAGGCGCATGAGATTGAGCTAGCAGGTCGCGAGGCAGGTTTTGAACCAGTAGCCTACACAGAACTATTAACACGAGCGCTTTACGTAAATCCAATCGAGGCGCTAGACGTGCTCGACTACCATGCAGACAATGTAGAAAAAGCAATTCAAGAAGTTTTTACGACTCTTTAATAGAAAAACGATGATGCCAAGATTGCGCATCATCGTTTTTGCGTTTATAGGATACCTAACTGCTGTAAGAATACAAGGAAAATCGCGATAGGGCATACATATTTTAAAATCAATAACCAAGCCGCGAAAAGTTTGAATCGAAACGCTCCGCCTGATGTAATTTCATCCAGTAAAACTTGGCGTGGCATCCGAAATCCGACAAAGATAGCGATTAAGAAAGCGCCAATTGGGAGTAAGATATTCGATGCAAGATAGTCCGCAATACCGAATAAATTTTTCCCGAAAAGTGTGACGTCGGCTAGAACGCCAGTACTTAGTGACGTTGGGACAGCAAGCAACGTTACAATCGCAACAACGATGAGAAGTACGCGTTTTCTGGCTTCTGGTCGTTTTTCGAGGAAGGCTGTGACTGGCACTTCGAACAAGTTGAAGCTGGATGTCAGTGCCGCGAATAGGAATAAAACTAAGAATAATAGTAGGAGCACAATGCCGAACGGGACTTGGTTGAAAATCGCTGGTAAGACGATAAATAAGAGTCCAGGTCCTGCTTGTGGCTCGATTCTGAATGAGAAAGCAGCTGGAAATATCGCAAGTCCAGCGAATAAAGAAACGAGCAAGTTCATCAAGGCAATCGTCAGCGCGCTACTCGGCAAGAATACATCGCGTTTTAAGTAGGAAGCATACGTGATCATCCCACCAACGCCGACTGCCAGCGAAAAGAAGCTCTGTCCAAGCGCCTGCAAAATCCCATCGGAAGACAAATCCTCAAACTTCGGCTGTAAAAAGTAAGAGACACCATCCATCGCGTTCGGCAAGGTCAATGCGTACACAATCAATATGAGCAAAAATAGAAATAAGGCAGGCATCATCCAACGATTCGCGCGCTCAATCCCAGCCGTAATCCCTTTTAGCAGTACGAAATAGTTAATCGCAATGAATATGACCGTTGCCAAAATAACCTGTAGTGGATCATTGGAAGTCGTTACAAATAGCTCGGTCAAAGCATCCACAGACAGTCCATGAAGTGCTCCGGTCGCGGCTTTCCATATGTAAAGTATCGCCCAACCACCAACCACACAATAAAAAGCAAGAATAAAGAAGCACGTGAGAACACCGATGCGCCCCGTCCAATCCCATTTTGTGTTAGGTGCTAATTTTCGATAGGCCGCAATGGTTCCGCTCTGCGTGTTTCGACCGATAACAAATTCGCCAAGTAACACGGGCAAGCCGATAAATATCGTGAAGATAGCGAAAATAAGAAAGAAAGCGCCACCGCCCGCATTTGCTGTCACGTAAGGCATTTTCCAGAGAGCTCCCAATCCGATTGCAGAGCCTGCAGATGCTAAAATAAATCCTAATTTTGATGTCCATTGTTCCCGATTTGTTTGCATAATACTTTTAATCTCCCCTTTAGTGCGTTTCATCTTTAACGTATTATACCAGTTTTGCGTAGAAGAAAACAACCTGAAAATAAGCTTTTCACGAATAGTTATGCATTATTATGCTATAATAGATAGGAATGGGAGCGTGATGAATCGTGGAAATGATCAAATCAACGAAAAACGACCGCGTCAAAAATTGGCGTAAATTGCAAACGAAAAAAGGGAGACAACAAGAGTTTTCCTATCTGGTAGAAGGCTTTCATCTTGTGGAAGAGGCGTTGCGCCAAGACGGCTTAGTAACCGAGCTGATTGTAGCCCCAGATGTGAAGATACCGGAAGAATGGAATATCACGAATATCCCTATGTTTTATGTGAATAAAGAAGTGGCGACAAGCATAAGTGAAACCATCACCGATCAAGGAATATTCGCCGTTGTGAAAATGGAAGATCCGGAAATCATGATGCTGTTCGGTAAGAAATTCTTGTTGCTAGATGGCGTGCAGGATCCAGGAAATGTTGGAACTTTGATTCGTACAGCCGATGCCGCTGGATATGACGCCGTTGTTCTCGGTCGTGGAAGCGCGGATTTATACAATCCAAAAGTGATTCGATCGACACAAGGAAGCCATTTCCATATTCCAGTTTTGCAAGCGAATTTGTTAAATTGGATTGAGCGCTTGGAAGAAGAAGGCGTGCCAATTTTTGGAGCTGTTTTAGACGATACCGCGACAAAATTACAAGACGTGGAGCCGCGCGAAACATTAGCCTTGATGGTTGGTAATGAAGGAAACGGTATCCAGACAGAACTCCAAACACGACTAACGCATAAGGTGTACATACCGATATACGGTGCCAGCGAATCGCTGAACGTTGCGGTAGCGGCGGGGATTTTGATGTATGGGTTGAGGAAGTAGGCCGTTATCTGGATTGCGAGTTCTGTTTAAACCGTGTTATAATGAAACTAATAAGAATAATGCAGAAAGGAGTGATTTGATATGAGCAGATTTGTTTACCCATATCGGAAATTGGTTATTCAGTATAGGCAGGTGAAATATCTACAAAGAAGTGGATCTCAAAATACGGAGAGATATCGCGAGCAAGTGCAGGTTTTACGCAAGCTCTTACTACATCCGAGTAAATTATTGACTGTAAATAAGCAGGATCGGGATGAAGATTGGCTGAACAAATATATCAATCACTTAAATATGCTTGTTCAGAACGATGCACTTTATAAAGTTGCAAAAGAAGAGCTGACAGTATGATGATAAATAGCCCCAATAGATATTTACAGACTTTGCTGGAAGAAGTGAATAAAGAAATGGTTAAAAATAACGTCCGTGCGGGCGTTATTTTAATAGGCGGTTTATTAGGGAAATATCTTTTGCAAGATGAATTTCGAGAAACTTTTGATATAGATATTATGATACGGGAAGTGGAAGATGCTAACAGCTTTAGAAAGGTGCTAGACCAATTTTCAATTGATGAGGTTACTGTTGTGGAAATTCCGCCCAAAGAAGAAATAGAATTTGCGGATGTCTTACGTTTTTCTAATCTCACAGTCTATATCCCTACGATTGAATATTTTGCTTTGACTAAACTATTTAGTACTCGTGTCAAAGATGAGGAAGACTTGCAGAAGACTGGAATTTTAAAGCATTGTAATATAATCGAATTACTGGAAATGATAGATGACTATAAAGCGTTTGTATTGAACCCTAAAAATAGGGATTACAATTTTTATAATATTGATTCTTACCTAAAATTGAATCATATAGATAGAGTGTCTATTATTGAGAAATAAGAAAAACAGTACGAACCTAAAAATCAGGTTCGTACTGTTTTTGTCTAGTCGCGCATCTTCACTTCTTTAATAAGCACGGGTTTCAAAGCGGATTTGACACCGCCCATAATTCCTTTTGCGGTACTCCAATCAATGTTAAATAGGGTACCAGAACCACCTGTCGTAATCATCGTGACTTCGGTGACGTGGTTAAAATCATGCACGACGATGAATAAAGCGGTATGATTACCTGGACGCAAAGATGTCTGGTCATAGGTTAGCATCCCTTGATGGAACTCACCGAATTGGCGCAGTTCTTCAAAGCTAAGATCGTTCGCTGATTGGGATAATTTAATTAAATCCATCGTTTCGGCTACGCTACTTTTTACAACATACCTGGATTGAGTCATGATTTGTGATCCCTCCAATGACGTTTTCCTGCGCTAGCTTATCTGATACCTCTATTTTACGCTTAAATAAGGTATTTTTCAATGTATCTAATCGCTTATTAATTGTAAGCTAGTGAGTTTAAATGAGTTACTTTCTAGCTCCGAATATGGTATAATAATTTTAGAGGTGAGAACAATGAAAGAAGAAACGCATACAATGTGTCCGAAGTTCGAGAATGCCTTTTCGCTACTTGGTAAGCGTTGGACTGGTCTGATTATTAATGTCTTGTTGGATGGACCGAAACGCTTTAAGGAAATTGCAGGCGAGATTACGCAAATGAGTGATCGTGTCCTTGCAGAGCGCTTAAAAGAGTTAGAAGAATCCGGAATCGTCGTGCGCCATGTGTACCCAGAG
Organism: Listeria sp. SHR_NRA_18; assembly: GCF_003856515.1. Classification (NCBI taxonomy): domain Bacteria; kingdom Bacillati; phylum Bacillota; class Bacilli; order Caryophanales; family Listeriaceae; genus Listeria; species Listeria sp. SHR_NRA_18. The sequence goes on along the minus strand of NZ_QPKR01000001.1, from coordinate 537,100 downwards.
ACACCTGTTCGCATTGAATATGTACTGACTGAAAAAGGTAAAGGCCTGGAGAAAGTGATGATTCAAGTTCAGGAGTGGGCGGAAGACTGGATTGAATTGAAAAGCTGAGGAAGCCCGCTATGTTGATGAACTTTCAAGCCGTTGTTTGGTTTGATTTAGTGAATCAATAGGCAGTGGAGCATTGCGAGACTACCAACCTTTTATTTGTTAGGAGGCGCAGTAAAAGTCCGCTTTTGACTTTTATGGAGGCCACGAAAATTTCGAGGGGTTGGCTTTTGGAGCTAGATTCGAAGGCGCATAACAATGTTTATGCGCCATATTTCTTTTTTACCTTGATAATTCCAACCAAACATACTATAATGAGACGTATCAACTAAATATACTTAAAGACGTTGAAGGAGACAAGTAGCTTTACGGATTCATTTTTAGGGAGAGGTTATCTTAGACTGCAAATAACCTCATGTGATACGTATGTGCGAACATTTCAGCTCTGGAGTCGCTGTCGGGATTTTTGAAAATGAAAGACAGATCGGTGTGAAGCCGTTATTTTAATGAAGTGGATGGCTTTTTGGGCTGTCTATTAGGGTGGTACCGCGTGATTATAACCTCGTCCCTTTGTGGATAAGGTTTTTTATTTTGGCTAAAAATAAGGAGTGAAGTAGTGTGTTAGATCAGTTGGAGCAATTGAAACAAGAGGCTGTGAAGGAAATTGCGGCTGTGGAAAGTTTAGAGACGTTGAACGATTTACGTGTGAAGTATCTAGGTAAAAAGGGACCGATGACGGAAATTATGAAGCAGATGGGCAAATTGTCTGCAGAGGAACGTCCGAAAGTGGGGGCCGTCGCGAATGAAGTTCGTGAGCAATTAACGAGCGCGATTCAAGAGAAGCAAGAGGAATTGGGCGCAGCGGAAATCAAGAAGCAGCTTGCGAATGAAACGATTGATGTAACGCTTCCTGGAACGACTGTAAAAGAAGGCACGGCGCATTTATTGACGCAAGTTATTGAAGAGATTGAGGACTTGTTTATCGGAATGGGCTACACGATTGCTGAGGGGCCGGAAGTGGAGAAGGATTATTACAATTTCGAGGCATTGAATTTGCCGAAAGATCACCCAGCGCGCGATATGCAAGATAGTTTTTACATTACGGAAAATACGTTATTGCGTACACAAACGTCTCCTGTACAGGCGCGCGTGATGGAGCAACATGATTTTGCGAATGGCCCGATTAAAATCATTTGTCCGGGTAAAGTGTATCGCCGCGATAACGATGACGCGACGCATTCCCATCAGTTTACGCAAATTGAGGGCTTGGTTGTGGACGAAAATATTACGCTAGCCGACTTAAAAGGAACGCTGACGGTGCTTGCGAAGAAAATGTTTGGCGAAGAGCGCGATGTGAGATTGCGTCCAAGTTTCTTCCCGTTCACGGAGCCTTCTGTTGAGATGGATATTTCGTGTTTCAAATGTGGCGGTGAAGGGTGTCGCGTGTGTAAAGGCACTGGTTGGATTGAAATTCTTGGTTCTGGCATGGTGCATCCGAATGTGCTTGAAATGTCAGGAATCGACTCGAAAAAATATAGCGGTTTTGCATTTGGAATGGGTCCAGAGCGTGTCGCGATGTTGAAATATGCGGTGGATGATATTCGTCACCTGTACACAAACGATTTGCGGTTTACAAAACAATTTTCGGTGAAAGAATAAGGGGGCGAAGAGGCATGTTAGTATCATATCAATGGGTAAAAGAATATTTTCCAAATCTGGCGGTTTCAGCAGAAGAGCTAGGAGAACGGATTACGCGTGGCGGGATTGAAATAGAAGGCGTGGAGCATTTGAACGCTGAAATCTCGAATGTCGTAGTCGGCGAAGTCATCACATGCGAAAAACATCCGAATGCGGATACGTTAAATAAATGTACGGTGAATGTTGGCGAATCGGAGCCTGTTCAAATTATTTGCGGCGCGCCAAACGTTGCTGCTGGCCAAAAAGTGATTGTCGCTCGTGTTGGTGCGAAATTACCAGGTGGCATGAAAATCAAGCGTGCGAAATTGCGCGGAGAAGTGTCAGAAGGCATGATTTGCTCGCTACAAGAGTTAGGATTTGAAGGGAAAACGATTCCGAAAGCAGTGGCTGATGGGATTTTTGTATTGCCGGCGGAAGTGGAAGTTGGCGCGGATGCGACGGCGCTACTTGGCTTGGATGATGCAATCTTGGATATGGCGATTACGCCGAACCGTGCGGATGCGCTTAGTATGACGGGTGTGGCGTATGAAGTTGGCGCGATTGTGGATCAAAAACCTGTTTTTGACGCGATTCCGGAAGTAGACACGCAAGGCGATGTATCGGAATATGTGCAAGTGAGCGTGCAGGATGCGGACACGACGCCATTTTACGGGATGCACGTTATTAAGGACGTTGTCGTTGGGGAATCACCACTTTGGCTGCAAACGAAGCTGATGAAAGCTGGGATTCGGCCGCATAACAATGTTGTTGACGTGACGAATTATATTTGTTTGAAATACGGTCAGCCGTTGCATGCGTTTGACTATGCGCGACTTGGCAGTAAGGAAATTGTGGTTCGTCTTGCTAGTGATGGAGAAGAAATTGTAACGCTTGACGGCGAAACACGAGCGCTGAATGCTGGGCACGCGGTGATTACAAACGGGACGAATCCGATTGCGATTGCAGGCGTGATGGGTGGCGAAACGTCTGAGGTTATCGAAACAACGACGACGGTTGCCTTAGAAGGTGCCATTTTTAGCAGTAGTTACGTTGGCCGTGCGTCTCGTGAGCTTAATTTGAGAACCGAAGCGAGTATTCGTTATGATAAAGGTAGCGACGCTTGGAAGGTGGAAAAAGCGTTGCAACATGGCGCGGCGTTAATCGCTGAACTTGCAGGTGGGACGCTTGTTGGTGGCTTGGCGGCCGTTGATAATCGCGCAAAAACCGATAACGTGATCGAAACAACACTGACGCGGATTAATCGTGTTTTAGGAACCGAAATCAGCCCGACAGAAGTACAAGCTATTTTCGCAAAATTACAGTTTGAATTGGCTATAGATGGCGATACGTTAACGATTACCGTTCCATCGCGCCGTTGGGATATTCTGATTGAAGCGGATATTTTTGAAGAAGTCGCACGTATTTATGGCTACGATAAAATTCCATCAACATTGCCGAACAGCGTTTCAGCGGGTCATTTGACAGTCGAACAAGCCGCTAAAAGAACGATTCGTCGCTATTTGGAAGGCGCTGGGCTGAATCAAGCGTTAACGTATTCCTTAACAACCGAACAAGCGGCAACAAAATTAGCGCTTTCAGAAGAAAAAGCCGTGTCGCTTTCCATGCCGATGAGTGAGGAGCACAGCCATTTACGAACAAGTATCGTACCACAACTTCTGAAAGCCGCAAGCTATAACGTAGCTCGTAAAAATAGCAATGTCGCTTTATACGAATTAGGTACGGTTTTCTATGCGACAGAAGGCGATAATTTACCGCTTGAAACCGAACATTTAGCTGGACTTATCACAGGAAGCTGGCGGGAAACCGATTGGCAAAAACAAGAGAAGAAAGTCGACTTCTTCCTATTAAAGGGTATGGTCGAAGGTGTCGTTGCAAAACTTGGACTTGAGGCCGCTTTGGAATGGACGCAAACAGAAAAACAAGATTTGCATCCTGGAAGAACTGCGAGCATTTCACTAGCCGGCGAAGAACTTGGTTATTTAGCGCAAATACATCCGTCTCTTGCCGCGGAGCTTGATTTGAAAGAAACGTACGTGTTCGAGCTGGATGCGGCAAAACTTTTAGCGGCACCGAAAAAAGCAGTGGCGTACCATACGATTCCGAGGTTCCCAAGCATGACACGCGATATCGCTTTATTAGTGAACAAAGAAGTGAGTCAAGCCGCGCTAGAAAATGAAATCAAAGCACAGGCAGGCAAACTGTTAACGAACATCCAACTTTTCGATATTTTTGAAGGCGAAAAACTTGGTGCAGATAAAAAATCGATGGCTTACACGCTCACATTCCTTGATCCAGAACGCACATTGACGGATGAAGAAGTGACGAAAGCCAACCAAGCGATTGTTACCGCACTTGAAACGAAATTTGACGCGGTAGTACGATAATTATTGAAACTGTTCTTTTCCAACTGGAGGGGAGCAGTTTTTTTGCACCTACTGGTCATTTGCGGTATAGTAAATAAATAGTTTAGGGGGTGAACTTCTTTTGGAGAAAGACAAAGTAAGGCAACTAATCAAAAGCTACGAAGAAACATACATATTTGCGACACGGCAACTACATGATGCGATTGCGGAACAGATTTTAGGGAAGCAGGGCATTTCATTTGAACAATTTTTAGTATTGCGTTATTTAGCGGAGCATGGCGAGTCTAGTCCGAACGACCTGGCGACGGCGCTCAGCATGCACAAAAGTGCGATCACAGCGAAGATTAACCGGCTATTCGAGAAGGATCTCATTCATCGCATGAAAAATGCAGAAGATAAGCGCGGATTTAGGTTAACAGTAACGGATAATGGGGAAAAGGTATATCAGTCGTGCGAACAGAAATTGGAAGAACTCGTGTCTAACTGGCTTGAAATTCTAGGCGAGGAAGACAGCGAACAGTTTTTAGCGTTGTATAAAAAAATCACGGAGTCAGTCATCGAAAAATAAAGAGGGGGATTCGATCAAATGAAATGGATTGTAAAATTTAGATGGCCTATCGTCGCAGCCTGGCTCGTTGTCATGGCGGTGCTCATCTTCACGGCGCCGAACATGGCTGATTTAGTCCGAGAAAAAGGGGAAATCAAGCTCCCAGACGGCTATCCGTCATCGCTTGCCACCGAAATGGAGAAAAAACATAATCCTGATAAACAAGGTCAGGCCTACATCGCGGTCTATACATCTGATAAAAAACTCACAAAGACAGACTTAAATAACATCGAAGACTCACTCAGCGATATCGAAAAAAACAAGAAGTCGCTTCACATTACGAGCGTCGTCGATAGTTTCAATCAACCAGAGCTAAAAGATAAATTCCTATCAAAAGACGGCAAAACGATGGTCGCAACATTCAACGTGGATGCAGGAGACACCCCAGTCAAAGAAATCCGCACTGATATCGATAAAAAAATGGACATCAAAGGCGTGGACACATATTTAACAGGTAATGCTTTGATTCAAGAAGATGTTGTCCAGAGTTCCGAAGACGGTTTACATAAAACAGAAGGCATCACCATCGTCTTTATTCTAGTCGTATTAGTATTAGTTTTCCGTTCCGTTGTGGCGCCATTTATCCCGCTACTAACAGTTGGAGTCAGCTATTTAACCAGCCAAGCAGTGGTCGCGTTTCTAGTCGATCAATGGAACTTCCCCGTTTCGACGTACACCCAAATATTCATGGTTTGTATCCTATTTGGAATCGGAACAGATTACTGTATTCTACTGATGAGCCGTTTTAAAGAAGAAATCGGCAATGGTTTATCAGGGAAAGAAGCCGTGTTTGCCACGTATCGAACAGCCGGTAAAACCGTTATTTATAGCGGCATCGCGGTACTCGTTGCCTTCGCGTCACTCAGCTTTGTCCAATTCGAACTATACCGCTCGGCAGTCGCTGTAGCAGTCGGCATTGTGGTGTTGCTCGCCGCACTGTTTACCATCGTTCCATTTTTTATGGCAACGCTTGGCACGGCGCTATTTTGGCCACTCAATAAAAACGTTGGGCACAAAGAAAATAAGTTATGGGGCGCAGCAGGCAAATTTGCGTTCGCCAGACCATTTCTCGCCCTTCTCATCGTAGCCGCAATCACCGTACCGCCAATCATCATGCACACAGGGAATCTATCCTTCAACTCCCTCGACGAAATCAGCGACAAATACCCATCCAAAAAAGGGTTTGACGTCGTTTCCGATAGTTTCGGAGCAGGCCAAGTCGCGCCAACCACCGTGTATTTGGAAAATGATGATTCCATGAAAACCACGGAATATTTGGCGCTACTCGAACAAATTTCGACAGACTTATCCCACGTGGACGGCGTCGAAATGGTTCTGAGTGCCTCAAGACCAACCGGCAAGCGTCTCGATGATATCTACATCAAAGACCAAGCAGGCAAAGTTGGCGATGGTCTAGATACGGCAGGCCAAGGCGTCGGCACAATTCAAAAAGGCTTATCCGATGCTAGTTCACAGATGGCGAAATCAGAGCCACAGCTAAACGAAGCGGTTAAAAGCGTTGGAGAGCTCCAAGCGGGAACCGTCGCAACAAAAGATGGCGTGGACCAACTGCAAGCCGCGTTAACCCAAATTTCGACTGGCATTAAAGCAGGAGCATCAGGCGCAGGCGATTTAGAAAAAGGGATCCAAGAAGCACGCGCCCAACTCGCCAAATTACAAGATGGTCAAAAGCAAATCCAAGCAGGCTATACCCAAATCGGAACCGCTTTACAAAAAGTAGCCGATCAAACATCTAGCTTCCAAAATCCAGCGAAACCAGCGATTGACACAACTGCTTTAGACGCCTTGTTCAGCAACATGGAAGGCTCCCTAAAAGCGTACATCGCAAGCCATCCAGCCGCAATGGCCGATCCCGATTTCAAAGCGATCATGGCTGATTTTGCCAAACTCGGTCAAGCAACGAAAGCGCTAGGGCCACAAATCCAAGCAAGCATTGACAAAGAAATGGCAAAAGCGAAACAACAAATGACAGCTCTAAATCAAGGCATCCAAACATTAGCCTCAAGTATGGCCGAATTAAACGCCAAAAACGCGGAAATAACACAAGGACTCGGCGCTTTCAACAATGGCCTCGGTCAAATTGAAACCGGCTTAACCCAGCTAGAAACAGGCCTAAATCAAGCAGCGACAGGCGAAGATCAAGTCGTGGTAAAAATGCCTGAAATCTCATCCGCACTTTCCCAACTCGCCGCTGGACAAGGCCAATTACAAACCGGATTCACCGCAATGTCAGGTCAAATAGGACAATTAACAACAGGCTTAAAGCAAAGCGCAGATGGCTTAGGCAAAATCCAAACCGGCTTAACAGACGCCAACGATTTCGTGAAAAATTGGTCCAATGTACCGTACGACGAATCAGGCATCTACATCCCAGAACAATTACTAAATAACGCTGACTATCAAAAAGTACTTGATCAATACATGTCGTCGGATGGCAAATTAGCCTCACTGAATTTAGTTTTAACAAAAAATCCATACTCCGATGAAGCAATGGACACCATCGATGGCATAAACGACCAACTAAAATCAAGTTTACAAGGCACGAAGCTCGAAAATGCGAACATCGGAATTGGCGGAATGACAAGCATTAACTACGATACGAGAGACATGTCCAGCGCTGATTACCAATTAGTATTAATTTTTGTGCTAACAGGCGTATTCATTGTCCTAGTCGTTGTGTTACGCTCGCTCGTGATGCCACTTTATCTCATCGCGTCGCTCGTGTTAACGTATTTCGCATCCATTGGGATTGCCGAAATCATCTTCGCCAGAATCATTGGCTATGATGGCCTAACATGGGCAACACCGTTCTTCGGATTTGTCGTACTTGTCGCACTCGGAATCGACTACTCGATCTTCCTGATGACCCGATTTAACGAATATCACGGCATGCCGATTCGCGAACGCATGATTTTAACGATGAAAAATATGGGTGGCGTCATCTTTTCCGCGGTACTTATTCTCGGAGGAACATTCGCCGCGATGATGCCAGCAGGAGTGCTATCCCTACTAGAAATCGCCTCCGTGGTGCTCATAGGACTGCTACTCTATGCATTCGTCGTCCTACCGCTATTCGTCCCAGTCATGGTTCGACTATTCGGAAAAGCAAACTGGTGGCCGTTTATCACTAGAAAAAATGATCATCAGGAAAATATCGACCCGAAAGATCGTAAATAGAATGAAGGCTGAGCAGTGTAAAAAGCTGGTCAGTCTTTTTGGAGTTAAGAAATAATCCATTCAAATGTAAAATAAAATGTTGATTTAACACAAATCGTGTGATAATGTTGAGTTATGTTAAAAAAGGGTGGCTATGATGAGCAGAAAAATAAATACGGGATGAACAACTTAGTACTTCTCTTGATTTAACATATGTAATCGCTTAAAAAGAAAACAAAAAGGAGAATAATTCTATGAAGAAAAACAGATTAGGGAGATTAGTAACTTCATTAATGGCGGGAGCTTTGATTATCTCCATACCATTAGCTACCGTACAAGCAACGGTTAGTCAAAATGTAAACTTTACGTTTAGTTATAATGTGGTTAGTGGGGCGAAAAACAATAAATATCATAAACTAAGTAAAGGGTATGTTAATCTCAAATTAGCTGTTTCCGGACAAGGAAAATCAACCGAAAAAATTGATGTAAGCCTTTTTAAGGAAAGATGGGGTCCAGATGATTATTATGGCGTAAGACCGTGTATACAAGGAAAAGGTGGTGCAAGTGTAACGACGACACATGAATATTATGTTGGAAGCGCCTCTTCTGATTTTTATATTAAAGCCGAGAAAGTGAGTAATAACTACACAACAAAAGGTGTTGGGACTATTAAAAATAAATAAGGTGGCGTAAAATATGCTGACAGCAAAAGACCTACTTCTTGTTGCCCTTATTATCTATGCGTTCTTTCTAATTCGGTGGATTAGGAAGAAAGAGCCAATTGAGAAAATAATTTTTAAATCGTGTATGTTTATTTATATATCAGGGGTTGTGGGCTATACAATATTCCCAATTATGACGAATAGTAGGTTAATTGAAGATACTCGATTATTTAGAGAAGGTGTGTCAGGAATTAATATCATCCCTTTTGCGACTATTTGGGAAATTTACATGTATAGTGGAGATATGGATGTCAGTCAAGGTATCTTTCAAGTAGTGGCGAATATCATTATGTTTGTACCGCTGGGCTGTCTGTATCCACTATGCTCAAAGTATAAAGTAAGCTGGAAAAGGATGTTTTTGTTAGCTGTTGCGTTGTCTGTGTCTATAGAACTTCTCCAATTACTACAAAACATATTTTATCAAGTTGCTTTCAAATATGTTGATGTGGATGATTTGATATGGAATGTGAGTGGCGGATTGATTGGATACGCATTATTTCGACTTTGCAAACCAATTTTTCAAAAACTGAGGGTTATCATTTTTGATAAGAGTAAAATCTAGCGAATTGGGAAACCATGAAGCTAGTTTTTTATTTTGGCAAATGGATATAGTTCGAATTTCAAGTCTGCGTTTTAGTTGACATGGATGATAATTTAATATAAAATACGAACATAAGTTCTTGTTGGTGAGGTGTCCGAAAATGATTGGAAATGATATTTTGTACGGGGCGTATGAAGTGAATAACGTCATGCAAGATTTAATAGCAACTAAAGCAATGCAGAGACTTCAAGGCGTTCATCAAGCTGGAGCCGCATATCTTATTCATGATGGTTGGACGGTAACGAGGTTGGAGCATTCTATTGGCGTAATGTTGCTTATCCAGCGCTTTGGAGGCAGTATAGAAGAACAAGTGGCGGGGCTACTACACGACATTTCTCATACTAGTTTTTCTCATGTCATCGATTATCTCGTTGGCGACAATACAGAAAGCTACCATGATCATATTTTTTTAGATACGATCCGCAATAGTGATGTTGCTCCAATTCTTAAAGAAGCTACCACTGATTTGGCGTTGGATAACCTAGCACAGTACCAATTGCTAGAACAGCCAAGTCCTCATCTTTGTGCCGATCGGATTGATTATTTTTTAAGAGATATGCGGACATATGGCTATATGAGGGAGGAGGAAGTCGCGCTTTTCTTGAATGACCTGTCTGTTGTGGATGGCCGGTTTGTGTTGCAATCAGAAGATGTTGCGCTTTGGTATATCCAGAAATATCAAGAGTATGTCGATGCCGTTTTACTGAACCAAAAAAATATATACAGCGCCTGGAAAATGACGGCGATTTTGCGATATACCTTAGATTCAGACTATGTAACCATGAAATTTTTAGAAATAGGTACAGACGCAGAGGTTATGGAGAAATTAAGTGGGATTTCAGATGCGAAACTCCAAAAGGAACTTGCAGCTTTACATACGAAGGTTGAGGTAGAGCTAAATGAGCAGAATTACGATTTTCATATGCGAGGAAAAACGAGAGTGGTGGATCCGCTTGTACAAACAATAAACGGCGTTGTTCCAATCTCGACCATAAATGAAGAAGCGAAATCGAGCATTAAAAATTTACAGAAAAAGTATGAAAACGGTTCATTTATTCGAGTGATACATGTATAATTGTGGTATCAAGAATAAGTGGGGGGAAACAACATGATTCAATTAGGAAATGATTGGGATGCATTACTACAAGAAGAATTTATGAAGGATTACTATTTGAAATTACGAGCGTTTCTGAAAGTCGAATATGGGAATCAGAAAGTATATCCCGATATGTATGATATTTTTAATGCGCTGAAATATACGGCATATCAAGATGTAAAGGTTGTGATTCTTGGGCAGGATCCTTATCACGGAGCAGGGCAGGCGCATGGAATGTCATTTTCTGTGAAGCTGGGTGTCAAGACGCCGCCGTCACTTGTTAATATGTACAAAGAATTGGCGGATGATTTGGGGCTAGTGATACCGAATAATGGTTATTTGCTTCCGTGGGCAGAACAGGGTGTATTATTGCTAAATACTGTTCTGACGGTTCGGGAAGGGAAGCCAAATTCCCATGCGAATCAAGGCTGGGAGAAGCTGACGGATACTATTATTTCGTTACTTGGGCAAAAGACAGAGCCGGTGGTGTTTTTATTGTGGGGAAATAACGCGAAATCTAAACAGCCATTGTTGCGAAATCCGAACCACCTGATATTAACATCGGTACATCCAAGTCCATTGTCAGCGAACCGCGGTTTTATGGGATGCCGACACTTTTCGAAAGCGAATCATTATTTAACGCAGAGTGGCGTCGCGCCGATTAATTGGCAAATTCCGAACATATAAAAATGATATCCTTACTTGGCAACTCATTGCGAGGTAAGGATATCATTCATTTAATTTCTTCGCGATAATTTTCGAGCTTTATCAGTGTTTGCGAAATGCCATTTTGTGTAGCGTTGAAGTGTTTCTTCTCCTTTGGCATCTAGAATATCCGCCGCGACTTGATCGACTTTGGAGCTGGCGCCTTTAGGGATTTGGAAGCCGAGTTCTCGCTCCATTTCATGAAAAGCTTCTACAAAACGGGATCTAGCAATAATCGATGCCGCGGCAACAGAGAGATGCAGACCTTCTGCTTTCGTTGCGAAGAAAACATCTTCACGAACGACGGAGGCTTCTTTGGCAAGGTAGCGATAATAGGTGTTCTTTTCGGCAAATTGGTCGATGAGAATCGCGTCAGGCTTGATAGGTGCTATTTTTTTGAGGACGTTTTCTAATGCGCGATTATGTAGAATGGCTTTCATCTGGCCTTGGTTCATGCCTTTTGCTTGTAACTCGTTGTATTTAGGATTGGGCAGTAGCAAGAGGCTATGCGGGACAACGGGGATGATTTTTTTAGCAATCTCGCAAATTTCTGGATCGGTCATCGCTTTCGAATCTTTCACACCGAGCTGCTTCAAAAGTGGCATCATTGCCTGATCGACATAGCAAGCCGCAACGATCATTGGCCCGAAATAGTCACCAGTACCAACTTCATCCGAGCCAGCAACGTTTTTTGACGCGAAACCTGCTGGTAGGACGGATGTGCTTATTTTTGTAGACTTCGCTTTTGGTGTTGTTGCAGTGCCCCATTTAGCGGCTTCACGTTCACCAGTTGCGCCTTGGAACATCACTTTTCCAGATTTATAAGCGGTGATAGAGAGACCAGTTTTTTTCACAGCAAAAATTGCGCCGGGTGGTATTTTGTCGGACATATGAGATAAGTAAGCTTTTTGCATGGCTTCGATTTGTTTTGGTGTGGCTTGAATAACGGTGTTTGCGATTGGAATCAACTTCTTTCTTTTAGGTTCATTGCTTTTTATTTTACCATAATTCACGGGATTGTTTCATACTTAAGACTGAAATCGTTCTAGATTAGAACATTTGCGCTTTTCTTCGGTTGCTTTTCATGATAAGATGGGGTACAAGTAGGATAAATGTGTGCTGAGGATATTAATGAGGAGGAAGACAGATGGCGGATAATACTAGAAATAAGCTAACAACAACAATATATGGAAGAGAATATACGATTGTTGGTGTAGAATCTACCGAACATCTTCGTCTGGTTGCGCGTCTGGTTGATGAAAAAATGCATGAGATTGGTGCACAGAATCGGTCCTTAGACAGTGGTAGACTAGCTGTGTTGACTGCCGTTAATGCCACACATGATTATCTGAAATTAGAGGAAAAATATCAAGAGTTGGAGAAAGAGCTGGCTCGAATTAAAGGACGCGAATAAATTGATTTTAAATGCTATTATACTCATTTTGTTGATTGGCGGATTCGTCAACGGCTATCGTAACGGTGTTTTACGCCAGTTAATTATCACGATTGGTTATCTATTAAGCTTCTTTGTGGCGTACAAGTATTACGAACAGTTAGCACCGCATATTACATTTATTCCTTACCCAGAGTTGGATAAGTCGAGTGATTTGTATGCGCTACTTGATGCGCTTCATACAGAGAATGCGTATTATAATAGCATTGCTTTTCTGATGATTTTCCTAGTTGCGATTATCGTTGTGCACATGATTGCTTCTTTGTTTAAAGGCGTTACGAAGGTACCGGTTTTACGTCAGGTGAATGGCTTGATTGGTGCAGTGTTAGGAGTTTTACAAACGTACTTGGTTATTTTCTTGATTCTGTATATCGGCGCGATTTTTCCAGCAGAGTGGGCGCAAAATGCGATTACTGGCTCGTCGGTCGCTACGTGGATTCTGGAAAATACACCGCTGTTATCCGATTCATTTTACAAGTGGATGACGGGAATGCTACCTAAATAGTTTTTATGTATGTCAGCGAAAAGCTGGGGCTGCTCAGTTCCAGCTTTTCTGCTTGTTTTTAGAGGGAGTGATGGGAAATGAATAAAAAGAAAATTATTAATTTACTCGAGACAATCGCATTATATATGGAGTTAAAAGGTGAGAATCCTTTCAAAATAGCAGCATTTCGCAAGGCAGCGCTGGCATTGGAGCAAGACGAACGCAGTCTTTCAGAAATCGAGGACTTTACAAAAATTGCGGGAATCGGTAAATCGACAGCGGTTATTATTCAAAATTACCTAGAAACTGGCGAGTCGGAGGAGTTGGAGTCGCTGAAGAAGGAGGTTCCAGAAGGTCTGGTACCACTTTTGAAAGTGCCAGGGCTCGGTGGGAAAAAGTTATCTCGTTTGTATCAGGAGCTTGGTGTCGTTGATCGTGACTCACTTCTTGCTAAAGCGGAGGATGGCAGTATTTCTGCGTTGAAGGGGTTTGGACAGAAGTCTGTTGATAAAATGGTGGAGGCTGTTCAAGAAATGGGCGAGCGTCCGGATCGATATCCGTTGAATGATGTGTTACCGATTGCGAAAAGTCTGGAAGCTTATTTGGCTGGAATTCCTGAAATTGTTCGGTTTTCGCATGCAGGAAGTTTCAGAAGGTTGCGGGAAACGGTGAAGGATTTGGATTTTGTGATTGCAACGGATCAGCCGGATGCAGTAGCCAAGCAACTGTTAGCGATTGAAACGATTGATCAGGTGATTGCGGCTGGGGATACGAAGGTTTCGGTGGAATTGGATGAGGGCATCAAAATTTCTGTGGATTTTCGAATGGTCGCACCGGCTGAATTTGTCAGTACGCTACATCATTTTACTGGTTCGAAAAATCATAATATCCGGATGCGTCAAATTGCTAAGCAGCAAGATGAGAAAATTAATGAATATGGCGTAGAAGACCAAGCTGGGAATGTGAAGCAGTTTGAGACGGAGGAAGCTTTTTTTGCCCATTTTGATATTCCGTTTTTGCCGCCTGAGGTGAGGCGCGATGGGACGGAAATCGACCGAATTAAGCCGGACACTGCGTTTGTACAACTCGCGGATATAAAAGGTGATTTGCATATGCACACGACTTGGTCCGATGGCGCGTATTCGCTTTCTGAAATGATTGAAGCGTGTATTGCGAAGGGTTACGAATACATGGTGATAACGGATCATGGGCAGTTTTTGAAAGTGGCGAATGGTTTGACGGAGGAACGGATTCGGAAGCAGCAGGCGGAGATTAGGGAATACAACGAGCAGTATTCGGAAATCGAGATTTTATCGGGGATTGAAATGGATATTTTGCCGGATGGAACGCTCGATTTTGACGATGATTTGCTGCAGGATTTGGATTTTGTGATTGCTTCGATTCATTCTAGTTTTTCACAATCAGAGGAAGAGATCATGAATCGCCTACGAGTGGCTTGTGAAAATCCTTATGTGCATTTGATTGCGCATCCAACAGGGCGTGTTATCGGTCGTCGTGATGGGTATCGCGTGAATGTGGAGGAATTGATTGAAATGGCCGCGAAGACTGGAACTGCGCTTGAGCTCAATGCGAATCCGCAACGGCTGGATTTGACGGCGAAGTATTTGGAGCTTGCAGCGGAGCGTCATGTGCCGATTGCGATTAATACAGATGCGCACGACACGAAGCATTTGGATTTTATGGAAATTGGTGTTCGAGCGGCGACGAAGGGTTGGCTGAACAAAGCAAATGTACTGAATACGATGGGAAAAGAGGATTTTCTCGCGTTTGTAAAAAATAATCGTCCGAAATAGAAGGACGTTAACTGGAGTTAAAATAATATGAGTAAAAAAGTAGAAACGATTTTAGAATTCGATAAAATAAAGCAGCAACTCCTCGAATTTGCTTCTTCTGCATTAGGTGAGGAGGCCATTCGAGCGCTAAAACCAACATCGGATATAGAAAAAGTGACATTAGCGCAACGGGAAACCGAGGAAGGTGCAAAAGTCATTCGTTTACGCGGGGCTGCGCCAATTTCTGGCGTTTACGACGTAGCTGGGCATATGAAACGACTCGAAATCGGCGGGGATTTAAGCGGTTTGGAACTTTATCAAACTGGGAGCAATCTTCGAGTGAGCCGTTTGATGAAGCAGTTTATTGATGGCCTTGTAGAACAGGGCGTAGAAATAGAACTGCTGGATGAACTTGCTGGAAAGCTTGTCCCGATGCGTGATACGGAAGATACGATTACGCTGACGGTGGATGAAGCTGGTGAAATTTTGGATACGGCGAGTGAGGCTTTGCGGAATATTCGTCAGACGTTGCGTCGTACGGAAGGTCGTGTTCGTGAGCGTTTGGAGCAATATTTACGTGATAAGAACGCGTCTAAAATGTTGAGTGACACGGTCATTACGATTCGAAACGATCGCTACGTTTTACCGGTAAGGCATGAATATAAAGGGCATTATGGCGGGATTGTGCATGATCAATCGGCCTCGGGTCAAACGCTATTTATCGAACCGCAAAGCGTGGTGGATATGAATAATGAACGCCGTACTTTACAGGCAAAAGAGAAGCAGGAGATTGAACGCATTTTAGCGGAGGTTTCGGCGGTGCTAGCAGAATTCATCACGGAAATTCGGCAAAATACGTACGTTTTAGCACGATTCGACTTTATTTTTGCGAAGGCACGGTTTGGGAAGTCAATGAAAGGGATTACGCCACGAATTAATCAGGACGGCATTGTGAAATTGCTAAATGCGCGTCATCCGTTACTCGATCCGGAAACGGTTGTCAGCAACGATATCCTGCTTGGTGGGGACTATCGCGCGATGCTCATTACGGGGCCAAATACCGGTGGGAAAACGATTACGCTGAAAACGCTAGGTTTGCTTACTCTGATGGCACAAGCTGGATTGCAAGTTCCCGCAGAAGAAGAGTCGGAAATTGCTGTTTTCTCGCAAGTTTTCGCTGATATTGGGGATGAGCAATCAATTGAGCAGAGTTTGAGTACGTTCTCCTCGCATATGACGAACATTGTATCGATCCTTGACAAAATGGACGCCGATTCCTTGATTCTATTCGATGAGCTTGGAGCTGGGACGGATCCACAAGAAGGGGCCGCACTCGCAATTGCGATTCTTGATGCGGTGGCCGCCAAAAAAGCAAGCGTTGTAGCAACGACGCATTATCCTGAGCTAAAAGCATACGGCTATAATCGCGACTTTGCGACGAATGCATCAGTGGAATTTGATGTGGAAACGCTGAGTCCAACGTACCGCTTATTGATTGGCGTACCTGGGCGTAGTAACGCTTTTGCGATTTCACGTCGTCTTGGTTTGAGTGAGGCAGTTATTGAAGATGCAAGAAGCCTTGTCGACACGGAAAGCGCTGATTTGAACGATATGATTTCGAGTTTGGAAGAGAAGCGTAAAGCTGCGGAATTAGAGTACGAAGAAGCATATCAAATGAGTCGCGATGCTGAAAAACTGCAAAAAGACCTGCAAAAAGAGATTATCGCGTATCATGATCAAAAAGATAAATTGCTTGAAAAGGCAAACGAAAAAGCAGCAGGTGTCATCGAAAAAGCAGAAGTCGAGGCCGAAGCGATCATTCAAGAGTTGCGCCAAATGCAACTTCAAGGTGCCGCAGGACTCAAAGAACATGAACTGATCGAAATGAGAAGCCGCCTAAATCAAGTGAAGCCGAAAACGATTCAGAAAAAAGTCGTCCATGATGTACCAAAAGTGGCGCATACGTTCGCGCAAGGAGACCAAGTACGAATTTTGTCATTAGGGCAAAAAGGGGTGCTTCTAAATCGTGTGAATAGTAAGGAATGGAACGTTCAAATCGGGATCATTAAAACGAAGGTGAAGGAAGCTGATCTGGAGTATATGAAACCGGAACAACCGAAGAAACTGAGGCATGTGACAACGGTGAAAAGTGATAATTCTGTGACAAAAACCGAGCTTGATTTGCGTGGTGTGCGCTATGAAGATGCGCTACAACAAGTGGATAAATATATCGATGCGGCCTTGCTTGCCGGTTACCACCAAGTCAGTATTATTCACGGTAAAGGAACGGGCGCGCTACGACAGGGCGTTACCGAATTTTTGAAACACCACCGAATGGTGAAATCGATTCGATTCGGAGCCGCTGCAGAAGGTGGAAACGGAGTAACTATCGCCGAGCTGAAGTAAAATTTTGAGCAGATTATTGGCTCCATACGCAGACGCAGTGCTATACTAACGATACAATAGGTGTAAGGAGGTAGAGAAATGGCTATTCAAGAAATTACAGACGCGGATTTCGAAAAAGAAACGAGCGAAGGTCTAGTGCTTACTGATTTCTGGGCAACTTGGTGTGGTCCTTGCCGTATGGTTGCGCCAGTTCTAGAAGAAATTGACGCAGAACAAGGCGACAAATTAAAAATCGTTAAAATGGACGTGGATGCGAACCAAGAAACACCAGGCAAATTTGGTGTGATGAGTATCCCGACATTGCTTATCAAGAAGGACGGCGAAGTGGTTGATACAATTATCGGCTATCGTCCAAAAGAAGAATTAGATGAAGTTTTAGCGAAATATCTATAGAATTGTCGAAGAGCTGGTTAAAAATGAGAGGATGCGCGATTTAGTTCACGTATTCCCCTCATTTTCCTAGCTTTTTTTGTTGCAACAAAGCCGATTTATGCTACACTAAAGAGGAAGTAAAGCAAGACTGTGGAGTGATGATAATGACGACAGAACATATCCGAAATAAGCTTGCCTTTTTGCCTGATCAGCCTGGTTGCTATTTGATGAAGGATCAGCAGGGGACGATCATTTATGTCGGGAAGGCAAAGGTTTTGAAGAATCGCGTGCGCTCCTATTTCACTGGTTCGCATGACGGTAAAACACAACGTTTGGTTCAAGAAATTCGTGATTTTGAATATATCGTGACATCCTCGAACGTGGAGGCGCTGTTGCTCGAAATAAACTTGATTAAAAAACATGATCCACGCTACAATATTATGCTAAAAGATGACAAAACCTACCCGTTCATCAAAATTACGAACGAACGGCATCCGCGATTGATTATTACACGCAAAGTCAAGCGGGATAAAGGGAAGTATTTTGGTCCATATCCGAATGTGTATGCGGCGAATGAGACGAAGAAAATTTTAGATCGGTTGTATCCGTTGCGCAAATGTACGACGATGCCGAGCAAGGTGTGTCTGTATTACCATTTGGGGCAGTGCCTCGCGCCGTGCGTTTTCAAAGTCGAAGCCGATACGTATAAAACGATGACGGATGAGATTGTCCAATTTTTAAATGGTGGGTACAAAGAAGTGAAGCGGGATTTGATGGGGAGAATGCAAGAGGCGGCCGAATCGATGGAGTTCGAAAAAGCGGCGGAATACCGCGATCAAATCACTGCGATTGAGACGACGATGGAAAAACAGAAAATGACGATGAACGATTTCGTGGACCGCGATGTGTTCGGCTACGCGATTGATAAAGGCTGGATGTGCGTGCAAGTATTCTTCATTCGGCAAGGTAAACTGATTGAACGCGATGTGTCACAATTCCCATTTTATAGCGATGCGGACGAAGATTTCTTGACGTTTATCGGGCAGTTTTATCAGAAGACGAATCACATTCCGCCGCAGGAAGTTTTCCTTCCGGATGATGTGGATGAAGAGGCGATTCAGGCGTTATTGCCAGATACGAAAATCCTCGTTCCAAAGCGGGGAAATAAGAAAGACCTCGTTAAATTGGCGTACAAAAACGCTAAAATTGCGCTAAATGAGAAGTTTTTGCTACTCGAGCGTAATGAAGAACGGACGGTTGGTGCCACGGAAAAACTTGGAGAAGCGATGGGGATTCCGACGCCGAACCGAATTGAGGCTTTTGATAACTCGAATATTTACGGGACAGACCCGGTTTCCGCGATGATTACGTTCCTTGACGGCCGCCCGAGCAAGAACGATTACCGCAAATATAAAATCAAAACCGTCGTGGGACCTGATGATTATGCAACGATGCGCGAAGTGGTGCGTCGTCGCTATTGGCGCGTACTCAAAGAAGGCTTGCCACTCCCAGACCTCATTTTGATTGATGGAGGAAAAGGCCAGATTGATAGCGCGAAAGACGTGTTGGTCAATGAGCTTGGACTCGATATCCCGGTCGCAGGACTTGCCAAAGATAGCAAGCACAAAACGAGCCAGCTCTTATTCGGCGATCCACTGGCGGTCGTGCAGTTACATCGCAACAGCCAAGAATTCTACCTACTGCAACGCATTCAGGATGAAGTCCATCGGTTCGCGATCACATTCCACCGCCAACTACGAAGCAAAACCGGATTCCAATCCTTACTCGACGGCATTCCAGGCGTTGGCCCAGGCCGCAAAAAAACGATTCTCAAACATTTCGGCTCCATGAAAAAACTAAAAGCCGCGTCCGTCGCAGAAATCCAAGAAGCAGGCGTACCGGTAGCCGTTGCTGAAGCAGTCCACGCAAAATTTGCAAAAATGAATGAAGAAAAACCGAAATAGGAGGGGTATTTTTGGGAAGAGTAGTTTTAAAATTCGGCGGAACCTCAGTGGGCACCATCGAAAAAATCAAAAAAACCGCAGATCAAGCAATCCGCGAATTTGAAAAAGGGAATCAAGTAGTCGTGGTCGTTTCTGCGATGGGAAAATCCACAGATCGGCTTGTCGATATGGCGCTAGAAATTAGCGATCATCCAAGCAAGCGCGAAATGGACATGTTGCTTTCGACCGGCGAACAAATCACGATTTCCTTGCTATCAATGGCCCTTCACGAGAAGAACTATGAAGCAGTATCGTACACAGGCTGGCAAGCAGGCATCACGACCGAAGCGATTGCGAGCAATGCCAGAATTCTAGACATCGACACCGAAACGATTCAAGACGCACTAGACAAAGGCCAAATCGTGATTGTTGCAGGATTCCAAGGTGTCAGTGGAGACGGCGAAATCACGACATTAGGAAGAGGCGGATCAGATACAACAGCCGTCGCGCTTGCCGCTGCCCTAGAAGCCGATAAATGTAGCATTTGCACAGATGTCGTCGGCGTTTTCACAACAGACCCGCGTTACATCAAGAACGCGCGCAAGCTGAGCCGAGTAACCTACGATGAAATGCTAGAATTGGCGAACCTTGGAGCAGGCGTTTTGCACCCAAGAGCAGTGGAGTACGCGAAAAATTACCGCATCCCGCTTGAAGTCCGAGCCAGCCACGAAACCGAAGCAGGAACGATGATTGAGGAGGAAATGACCGTGGAAAATACGAAAGTCGTGCGAGGAATCGCATTTGAAGATAAAATAACCCGTGTGACGATTCACTGGGATAAGAAAGAAAACATGCGCGTATCGAAGGTTTTTACAACGCTCGCAGACCACAATATCGACGTAGATATTATTATCCAAGGTATCACCGGACTTGGCCACGGCAACCTTTCCTTCACGATTAAAACAAAAGCATTACTCGAAACGTTGGCCGTGCTGGAAGAGCATCAGGAGACGTTACAGTACGCAAAACTAGAATCCGAGCAGAACTTAGCGAAAGTATCGATTGTTGGGTCTGGGATGGTCTCTAACCCCGGAGTAGCCGCGCATATGTTTGAGGCGTTGACGGATAATGATGTGGCGATTAAAATGATCAGTACATCGGAAATCAAGGTTTCAACTGTGGTGGATGAGAAGAAGATGATTAAAGCCGCGCAGGTGTTGCATGATCGGTTTGAGTTGGAGGACTAAAATAATACAAAGTGGAACTCGAGTTGTCGGTAAAGTGCAATTCGAGTTTTTAAATTCTAGACACAAAAAAACTCCTAATTAGTAGAAGTTTTTTACAATATTATGTCCTGAGCAGGATTCGAACCTGCGACCGACGGCTTAGAAGGCCGTTGCTCTATCCAGCTGAGCTATCAGGACGCGCTATACAATTTTCACAGCCAAGTATCATTCTATGATTTTTTCGGCGATTTGTCAATGGTTTTAGATAAACTTTCTAAAAAATATTCATATTACTGCAAGTTTATCCATTTTTAGCGCTCCAACTGTCTTGCCCGCTTGAAAAACTAGTTGTTCTTCACAAGCGGGAATGTTTGCGTTAGTTCGGTTAATTCGACATCATCAATCGTCATAAAGCGAATCGTCACGCCTTTATCTGTTGCATCGATCAAGGCATACGTCTTATCTTGAACTCGTCCTCGTGGAAGGGAAATGCTACCAGGATTCAAAATAATCGTGTTATCCAGCATATCAACGCCTAATTCATGCGAATGACCAAAGAAAACAAAATCAGCATTCAATTCACGCGCGCGATAACGCAGGTTCATCAACGTCATCTTGATATTATACAAATGACCATGTGTCGTGAAAATACGATAACCATCAACCACGCCGACCCAATCGTTTGGATAATCCGAGCCGAAGTCACAGTTTCCTCGAACTGTATGGAATCCTTGCATCGCGGGATCATCTTTTTCAAGCTCAGAATCGCCACAATGAATCATCGCATCAACATTTCCTTCATATTTTTCCTTCAAATGGATGAGACAGTCGCGTTCATGATGACTGTCACTGACTACTAGTAATTTCAAATTATTCTCCCCCATCTTCTTACACTTTCTTATTATACAATCTTTTCGAGCAATTGGTCTATATTTTTCGCAACTTTTTCTAAAGCTTTTGCGCGATGGCTAATCTTATTCTTCTGTTCGGCGCTAATTTCAGCCATGGATTTATCAAACTCCGGCAAGTAGAAGAGGGGATCATAGCCAAAACCATTTTCTCCCTGCGCAGCGGTCAATATTTGCCCAGCGCATTCCCCAGTGAAAAATTCCGTCGCCTCGCCAGGAAAAGCAATCGCAAGCGTACAATGGAACTTGGCTTGGCGCGCATCATTTGGCACGCCTGTAAGCTCTCTCAACAGTTTTTCGTTATTGTCGGCATCATTATGCTGATTTCCGGCATAACGCGCAGAATACACGCCAGGCGCGCCGTCTAGCGCATCGACAATCAAACCAGAATCATCACCAATCACGACTTGCCCGATTCGCTCTGCCACTGTTTCCGCTTTCAACGCTGCATTCTCCGCAAATGTCGTACCAGTTTCCTCAATCTCGCCAATTTCCAGAAAATCCGCCAACGTCAAAATTTCAATACCATGCGCGCCAAAAAGCTTCTCGAATTCCCGCGCTTTCCCGACGTTATTCGTTGCAACTACAAGCTTCTTCATTCCGCAGCGCCTCCGATCAAGCCAGCCGTCGTGCCCAGAATATCCTTTTGCAAAGCGACTAGTTCCTGAATTCCTTTTTTACCCAATGCCAAAAGTTCGCTTAGTTCTTCCTCTGAAAAAGTAGCTTCCTCGCCGGTTCCTTGCAGCTCCACGAAGCGCCCAGCACCAGTCATCACGAGATTCATGTCCACCGCTGCCGCACTATCTTCCACATAATTCAAATCAAGCGCCGTGTCGCCGTTTTCCAACAAGCCAACACTCGTCGCAGCCAGAAAATCCTTGACTGGAAATTTCGCAAAAGGGGTCACCTCATGCAACTTCCCGATTGCAATCACCATCGCCACAAATGCGCCAGTAATCGATGCCGTACGCGTACCACCATCCGCTTGAATCACGTCGCAATCTAACCAAATCGTCCGTTCGCCTAGCGCATCCAAATCAACCACCGCGCGCAAAGAACGACCAATCAAACGTTGGATCTCCATCGTCCGCCCAGTCACTTTTCCCTTCGAAGATTCGCGAATATTTCGGCGTTCCGTCGCACGAGGTAACATCGCGTACTCCGCTGAAACCCAGCCACGGCCTTCTCCGCGCATGAAAGGTGGCACACGATCTTCCACAGAAGCAGAACAAATCACTTTCGTATCGCCAACCGTAATTAAAATCGAGCCTTCCGGATGCTTTATGTACCCAGGAACCATCTCTATTTGACGCAGTTCATCCTTTTCTCTACCGTCGAATCTCATCACGACGCACCCCCTAATTTAATATGTTCCACTTGCATATCCGGAACATCCAGCCAATCTTGCGCAATATCTTGAAAAATGGAGACCGAACCAGTCGTGAAAAACCGGTGATTCACGCCAATTTCGTCATGATCCAGCAAATCATGATAATCAAGCAAAGCGCTGACCTCGCTTGCCGTTTCCTCGCCAGAATTAATAACCGCGACATCCGAGCCCATAAAGTTCTCAATCAATGTTTTGAGTAGCGGATAATGTGTACAGCCCAGAATAATCGTATCTATTTTCGTACTCTTCAGCGGGAGTAGGGATTCCGCAACGATTTTTTTCGCAATCGCGCTTTTATACTCACGACTTTCAACGACCGATACAAACTTAGGGCAGGCAAGCGAATCCACTTCGACACGGCGATTTAGGCCTTTCAAAGCTTTCGGATACGCCATGCTTTGCACCGTTCCAATCGTACCAAGGACGCCAATCCGGTTGTTTTGCGTTGCTTTTAAAGCCGCGCGAGAACCGGGTTGAATAACACCGATAACCGGGATATCTAGTTTGGCACGAATATCCGTCAAAGCCGCTGCTGTCGCCGTATTACAAGCGATAACGAGCATTTTTATATTGCGATCTACGAGGAAATTCGTCATCTCCCACGTAAATTGATTCACTTCTTGACTATCACGTGGGCCATACGGGCAACGTGCGGTGTCACCTAGATAATATATTTGTTCATGGGGAAGCTGTTTCAGGACCTCTTTGACAACCGTCAGTCCACCAACGCCCGAATCAATAAAACCAATTGCTCTTTTCACACGTTTCGCCTCAATTTCTATATTTTCGTCTTCCTATAAGTATACTACAAATTTGGATTATACTCTCCATTTTCTTATTTTTTCACCGTTTTCGCAAGTTTTTTGCCGATTTTATAGTTTTTTTACGAATTTTGTAGGTTGATGTTTCTATTTTGGAGGTTTTCTGGGTATAATAAGTGGAGAAGAAAGCGGGGTACTGTGAATGACAGAAAATAATGAAATTGTAAATGAAAAAATGATACCGGTTTTTGGATACGAATTAATTCGCGATACGCTATTGCCAAATGTGTTAGGTGAAGAAACGCCACACATTCTATACTGGGCAGGCAAAGAGCTCGCGCGCAAATATCCACTGGAAACGCTAGACGAGCTGGCTGACTTTTTCCAAAAAGCATCGTTCGGCGAATTAGAAGTGAGCAGTGAGAAAAAGGACGAGATGCATATTTTGTTGCGTGGCGAAATGGTGGCACTCCGCTTGACGAATGACAGCAACGCAACGTTCAAGCTAGAGGCCGGCTTTATCGCAGAACAAATTCAGCACCAGAAGAAATTGTATTCAGAAAGCTATGAAGAAGTCGATAAACGTAAGAAAACCGTGAAAATTGTCGTGAAATGGGATCGTAAAGAAAGTGTTTCCGACGACGAAATTGTAAGCTAATAATGACAACAGGTATTCTGATTTCACATAGGGTACCTGTTTTTATGGAGGTGTGAGTGATGAAAATACCGAAAACCAATGTCGGCAGAATTTTGGATCAGCGGAAAATACCGTACGAACTCTACCAAATTCCGTTTCAAGACAAGCATATGGATGCTGTGACGGTCGCGATGGATCTCGATTTACCGCCAGATAAAATCTACAAAACCCTCGTGACAAAAGGTGACAAAACAGGCGTCATTGTTGCATGCATTCCAGGAAATCAAGAACTCGATTTAAAACTACTAGCCAAGGCAAGCGAGAATAAAAAAATAGAGATGCTTCCGATGAAGGATTTAGAAAGTGTCACAGGATACATACGTGGCGGTTGTTCGCCGATTGGCATGAAGAAACTGTTTCCGACTTTTATCGCGGATGCTGCGGAATCACAAGACTGTATTTTGGTTTCGGCAGGCAAACGAGGCTTTCAAGTAGGGGTAAATCCACAAGCGTTGGCGCAAGTCGTGCAGGCGCAGTTTGTGGCGATTAGTCGAGATATGTAGGCAAAAAAAGATCCGAATCAAGTAGACTCGGATCTTTTTCATATTAATGAAGGAGGAAGAGGGATTCGAACCCCCGCGCGGTCTTACCCGCCTGTCGGTTTTCAAGACCGATCCCTTCAGCCAAACTTGGGTATTCCTCCATAAGCACAAGACTTATTGTATCACGATTTTTTTCGTTTGCCAATACCTAAATGAAAAAAATTTGCATAAATAGTAATCGCGAGGAAATGTATTCATTTTTGTAGGTGAGTAGAGACATTAATGATAATATACATGACAAAAAAACGTTGCATCTTGTAGCGAATAAAAGTACAATTAAGTTATGTCTTATAACCAAAAGGTGGCGCGTAAATGCATGAAAAGCTGATATCTAATGAGATTACGAAACTTTTTTCAAAGGAAATTTTCCGTTTTGCTGAGTTCTGGTTTGATAATTACTACACAACAGGTATTGACGACCTCGTTTTAGAAGAACATCCTGAATTCGTGCAACTTTACCGAACGACGATTGTCAAAACTGTATCGAGTGGCCTGCGAGGTATTGGTGGCGGTGGCTACTCTCAACTCGATTACTACAATCTCGGGAAAACAGAAGCACAGAACGGGCTAACAGCAGAAGATGCACTACGAAATCGCGATTCCTTCGAAGCGGCGATGGAAGCTTTTTTGCTAAAGCGTAAAAAAGAAGGCGCGATGGACGTGACCGAGCAAGAAATAAAGTATTATTTGGATGAACTAATTGCATTCCACGATACCATCATGCCGATTATTTTGCAGGGGTATAGTGATTATGCGAAGAAATAGCAAATAAGGAAGGAGAGTATTTATCGATTATCCATCGGCAAATATTCTCCTTCTGTTTTTTTAACCGTTAATCGCATTAGGGTCCATGTAAAGTACTTCCCACAAATGTCCATCAATATCTTGAAAACTCCAACTATACATAAATCCTTCATCCATCTTCTCGTTCGATGTCGTTCCGCCTGCCGCAAGAGCTTTCTCGACGAATTGGTCAACCTCCGCACGACTACTTACCGAAATCGACATAATCGCCTCCGTTATCGTTTTCGAGTCGGCGATAGATTTCTTCGTAAAGTTTTGGAAGAATTTCTCCACGAGCAACATCACGAACGCGCCCTCATTTACAATCATGCAGGTTGCGTTTTCATCTGTGAATTGCGGGTTAAATTCAAAGCCAAGCGCTGTGTAGAACGCGATCGATTTCTCTAAATCCGACACTGCTAAATTAACAAAAAGCAAATTTGGTTGTTCTGCCATCATTCATACCCTCCTTTAATTTATCTTTATTAGTATACCCAGATTCAGGATTTCAACTCACGAATAAAAGCATCCAACCGATCCGTACTTTGCACATGCGCACTACAAACGAGGCTATCAGCGCAAATATATTGACCAATCGCGCGGAAATTATCTGTATTTCCTTTTGCTTTAATATCTGCTTTAAACAAACCGACACGCTCATTCTGATGGCAAAAAGCGCAGATTCCTTTCTTAGATACAGGAATAAAGTTGCCTTGAACACCAGTTAATTTCCCGTCATGATTAGCGATAAGGAACTTCTTCTGAGCGCCGGTATCGTTCCACCCTAGAAATACAAGCCGTTCCATTTCCGCATCAGGCAGGGTAGGAGCCTTCAATTTCTTCGCTTTCGGAAACAATTTTTTCACCGTCATATCCGTCACAATAGGGAATGGCAACAGAAACGCCTGCAACCGTTCGTCAAACTGAGCAAGTTCCTCCTCGGAATGAATATGAAAAATCTCCCCAATAAGCTGTTCCTGCTCAGGTTCCAACGATTCAAAAATTGCCTGAGCCTTATCAATACACGAGAACCGCAGCGCATTTTTAACCCCTTCATCGTTCGTGTTTTGCGCGCCATAAAAAGCATTCATCGCTTGTTTCAAAATAAAATGATAATTAGCATTCGTCATAAAAGCTTGCATTTTTACATCTCCTTCTGTGTCCCGTGGAAGAAAAACCGCTCCGTCAAAGCAACAATTTGATCTTCCAGGACGCCTTCTTTTAATAAATAGTCAAAAATAGCCGGATCGAACAAATGGATAAAATACGAAACTAAAAAGGGAGTAGGGTAAACCGGATCAATCAAACGCTGCGCCTGCAAGTGCTTAAACAAAACACCGAGTTCACCTAAAATATGTTCGAAAATCCGTACGAGTTCCGTTGTTCCCGTCATATCAGGCTTATTCCGCAGCACAAAAATAAAGTAAGGATTTCGAATAATCGTCCGAATCAATGTTTTCAATTTCATCAAACTATCGTCCACGTTAATCATCGTTTCCCGCATCATCTGCAAAAAATTCTGCGCATTGCGCTCCATGATACGCGCAATAATCGCATCTTTATTCGAAAAATGGTTATACAGCGTCCCTTTTGAAATCCCGACAGCAAGTGCGAGCTCATCCATATTCAGTTGATTGTCCGCCGTTTGGAATAACATATTTTCCGCCTGCGCTAGTATAAGTTGTTCTCGGTCGTACTTTTGCTGTTCCTTCCAATTCATTTAGAGGCCACCTTTAAACATCGAGTCATATTTTGACTTCGGAGTCATTTTTTAATATAGTATAAAACCAAACCGGCGAAATGTCAAGAAGTGCTAGTCATAAGCTCCAAAATTTGATAGGATAGTAGAAAAAGAAAAGGGGCGTGACAAATGTCAGATCAAACGGGGAATCTCACCTTCCAGCAAGGCGTGAAGGATTGCATTCCAACATTATTAGGTTACATAAGTATCGGCATAGCAGCGGGCGTTGCTGGCATTGCGGCGAATCTGAGTATTTTAGAAGTTACATTGCTGGCGATTTTTGTCTATGCAGGCGCGGCTCAATTCATTATTTGCGCCATGTTATTAACGAACAGCACCACATTAGCCATCATCGTCACAACATTTATCGTCAACTTCCGACATTTCCTGCTGGGTGCAACACTGGCGCCACATTTTCAGAAAGACTCGATGCCAAAAAATATCGGAATCAGCCTCCTTGTCACAGATGAATCCTTTGGCGTAGCAGCGATGAAACTGGCGAAAAAAGAGCCCATTTACGCGTCATGGATGAACGGGTTAAACATAACCGCGTACCTCGTCTGGATTGCATCCTGCGCACTCGGAGCTCTGGTCGGCAAACTAATCCCAAATCCAGCCGTATTCGGTCTTGATTTCGCACTCACGGCTATGTTTGTCGCACTATTCGTATTCCAACTACAAAGTGTACCAAAATCAAAACTGCGTCACATCTCGTTTCTAATCCTATACATGCTTATTTTCATGATAGGCTTATCCTTCATCGTCTCAACAAACGTTGCCGTCGTGCTATCCACACTAATCGTTGCAACTATCGGGGTGGTGACTGATCGATGAGCATCAGCTATGGCTTTATTCTCATGCTACTAGGTTGTTCTCTCGTGACAGCTATCCCGCGAATGCTACCGTTTCTAGTCATGCGCAACATGCAGATTTCCGAGCCCGTTCTCAAATGGCTAAGCTACATTCCGCTCTGCATTTTCAGCGCGCTCATCATTGAAAGTTTCATGACAAACGGGGCAGAGGGCTTCCAGATTCACTGGCTAGAATTAGTTGCCGTCATCGCAACGCTTATTATCTCACTAATCACGCGAAGTCTGTTATGGACAGTTATTTTAGGCGTGGTCATAATGGCGCTACTTCGCCTCATTTTTTGACAGTTTTTGATGCAAAATACAATAAATCCTTGCATTATTTCCAAATCCGTGGTATTATAGATACCGTTGTTAAAATAACATTATCGGTGGCGGAATAGGTAGACGCATTTAGTTGCAAAGAACTTCGAAGCAAAGCAACATTAATAAAGTACATTTAAACAAGTTAAGATTTAAATATGAGTTTGTGTGGTGCAAATCCACACCCGATGATCAATAAAAAGACTAGCGATTTCAACCATCGCTAGTCTTTTTTATGAGGAAATTTCAAAAACACAAGGTACACAATTGCTTGAATTACCATAAAACACACAACAAAGTAACCCATCTCATACGAAAACGCATCGATCATCTGCTGTATAGAATGAAGTGGTTCAGTAAATAGGTAAACAGAATGCAACCTCGCAAAGCGCCCCAAATAAATCGCGTATCCAGACAATGCCGAAATCCCCACAAACGTTGCCCAATAAACAAGTGCGCGCGTCGATTTACAACGAATCATCCACTCATCCAACATCCATTTGAGCGAAACGAACCCCGTATAAAGCCCGAAACAAACACCCACAGTCAGCGCAGTAAATCGCCCCCAAATATATGGATCACTCGAAAAAACACCGGTCCCAGCAACATTCACTCGTAACCCCTCCAAATGAAAGAAATCGGTCAACAAATACGGCGCATTCGGAAAGAACAGCAACCATAAAAAAGCAACCGGCCAAAATAGATAAGCTTTACGCTGTTTCCCATAAACAAAAGCTGCCAATTCAAGCGGAATATACGCCAATGATACATTCAAAATCATAAAGTAATACCCGTCCACAATAAACATAATATACAATAAGTACATCACAAAGAAAGCTCTACACCATTTCATCATACAAAGTCATTCCTCCTCTATATAGCTTACCAATCCGAGCAGTCCAAAAACATCGATGTGCATGACAAAACAGGTTTTTGACGTGACAAAATTGTAATATAAGCATAAAAAAGAACGGTAGCAATAGAAAAACCACCGTTCGTAATTATTATACCGTTAATGAAACCAAAAGGATATCTTTTTTCGAGATATCTAAAAATGGTAATTTCACGCGTGTATCCAAGCAATAAGCATTATATAGAACTGGTTTTAAAGCCGTTTTTGTGTTGTCAATCGTACCGATAAAGCGATTAATTTCTTGATACAGTGTCTCAGGATGTTTCAACGAGGCGATTTTTGCATCAATTCGATTCTGACTGACATTCACATTCGAAACTTTAATAGCCTCATCAAAATCGTCATTAATCGATTCACGAGTCAACTCGACCTGCGTATAGCCATTGTCCGCCCAATCAATCTCAAGAATGTGACAATCGTCCAAAATCAAGAAATCACCAGTCCAAAGCTTGCCGTCTATTTCCACGACCATCCGAGTGTTGGCAAAAAGCTCCTTGTTACCATATTTCTTCAAAACATAGTCAAACATTTGTAAATGCGCGATATCATTTGTCATGTTAACATCTCCTTCATGCTTCTATTTTAACATGTTGTGATTATGTGAACAAGTGTTAAAAGTGCTAAATAACGCAAAAAAAAAAACGAAATCAGCGAGTAGCATATTTGGGAATTCTAGAATGACTCATGTATAATGGAATTATATGAGAAGAGGAGGGGTACGATGCATACAGAAGTGAAGGTAGAAACGCATGACCAATTATCGTTACACGTACATATTTGGGAGAAAGTCGCAGAACCAATCGGCATTGTGCAAATTATTCATGGCATGGCAGAGCACGGCGCGAGATATAGCCAGTTCGCGGAATATTTAAACACACAAGGATTTATCGTGATTGCCGATGATCATCGCGGCTTTGGTAAGAGTGCGGAGGATGCTACGAAACTTGGACATCTCCCTTTTCCAGACGGATTTGAGGCGATGGTGGCGGACGAAGAAGTAGTGGCGACCTTTATTAAAGCACGTTACCCGAATCTTCCGCACCTTCTTTTTGGCCACAGCATGGGGAGTTTTGTCACGCGTGTGTTGATTACGAGATATAACGTGGACGCAGCGATTTTGGCAGGAAGCGGCTTGCAACCAGACCCACTTTTGAAATCAGGGTTGTTCTATGCCAAACTACGCGCACAAAAAAATGACACCAAACGTAGCAAAATCCTGCATAAATTATCATTTTACGGCTTCAATCGTGAATTTATCGCGGAAAAGCACCCATTTAGCTGGCTTTCTCGGGATAAGGCGGTGCATGAAGACTACATGGAGGATCCGTTTGGCGGGCAGGTTGTCGGCTCACTCGGCTTCTACCATAGCTTGCTTCGAGGTGTCGAGCAGTCGCAAAATCCGGAAACAATCTTGAAAACGCCAAAAAATCTCCCATTACTGCTTATTTCAGGAAGCAAAGATCCAGTTGGACACCTTGGCAAAGATGTGCCGAAATTAGCCGTGAAATTTGAAAAAGCAGGGGTGCAAGATGTGACGTTAAAAATATACGAAGACGCGCGCCATGAGCTGACAAATGAGATTAATAAAGAGCAGGTTTTTGAAGATGTCGCTTCTTGGTATAAAAAATATGTAGCGACTAAATAATGGTGAAAACAGCAAATCAACTCGTTTGAAGAGTTATCGATTTGCTGTTTTTTTTATCTTATTCGCGTATTTGGCCTTCACCGTAAATGATGTATTTTGTCGATGTCAACTCGTTTAAGCCCATTGGACCGCGAGCGTGTAGTTTTTGAGTGCTGATACCGATTTCTGCGCCGAAGCCGAATTCGAAACCGTCTGTGAAGCGCGTGGAAGCATTGACGTAAACCGCCGCGGCATCGACTTGCTGCAAGAATTTTTGACTTGTGAAGTAGTTGTCTGTGACGATAGCTTCGGAATGCCTCGTTCCATATTTGTTAATGTGAGCAATTGCAGTATCTACGTTTGGCACCACTTTAATCGCTAAAATGTAATCGGCATACTCTGTCTCCCAATCAAGTTCGCTCGCTGGAATGACATCAGAAACGATGCTTGCGACTGCTTCATCGCCACGAATCTCAACATTTTCTGCACGGAGTCGGGAAACGATTGCTGGCAGAAAATCATGGGCAACAGCTTCATGAATCAAGAGCGTTTCGGCAGCGTTGCAAACAGAGGGGCGGCTGGCTTTGGCGTTAACGATGATTTTCGTCGCCATTTCTTGCTGGGCCGCGCTATCAATATACACGTGACAATTACCCGTCCCGGTTTCGATAACAGGGACCGTTGCATTCTCAAGGACAGCTTGGATTAACCGAGCGCTACCACGTGGAATCAGAACATCGAGATAGGCGTTTAGCTTCATGAGCTGTTGCGCGGTGTCTCGTGACGTGTCTTCCACAATCTGTACAGCATCTGCGGGGAAACCAGAGCTAGCTAGCGAATCGCGAATCACGCGCACGAGGGCGAGATTGGAATGAAAAGCCTCGCTTCCACCGCGGAGAATCGTCGCGTTGCCTGTTTTGAAACAAAGAACTGCAGCGTCTACCGTGACATTCGGCCGTGATTCGTAAATGATACCAATGACACCCAGTGGCACGCGCTGTTTCCCAATCGTTAATTCCGCTTCATTTTTCCACATATGCATGACTTCGCCGATTGGATCGGCGAGTGCAGCTACTTGTTTCACGCCCTCCGCGATGTCTACAATGCGTTCTGGCGTTAAGCGCAACCGATCAAGCATGGCGTCCCGGATACCATTGTCCGATGCGGCCGCTAAATCTTTCTCGTTAGCCGCTAAAATAGTAGCAGTATTCGCAACTAAAGACACGGCAAGCGATTGCAAGGCCTCATTTTTCGCCTTCGTTTTTGCTTGTGCTAATACCAATGCAGCTGCTTTCGCTTGTTTTCCTTTTAGAATGAGTTCGGTCATCGTTTCGTTTCCCCCTTCACTAAATCCTTCGCAGCAAATAAAGTTCCCACTGGATCGCCATTCATAATATCAAAAATAGTACCCGGATTATTCCCGTTTGTCAGCACCATTTTCCCACCGTTTTTCAAAACTCTTTCAGCAGCGGCGAGCTTAGTCAACATACCGCCAGTGCCAAATTCGGAGCCTTTTCCACCAGCTAAGGCTTGTAGTTCCGGCGTGATCTGGTTGATCTCGGTAAACATGGTCGAGTCAGGATTTTCATTCGGATTACTATCATAAAAACCGTCGATATCCGACAACATAATCAGCAAATCGGCTTGAATAACCTCGGCCACAATCGCAGACAATCGGTCGTTATCGCCGAATTTTGTAAGGTGCTCAATCTCTTCAATCGCAACCGTATCATTTTCATTGACGATAGGCACGATTTCGTTTTCGAGTAACTTATTGAACGTATTAATCACGTTTTTGCGGCTGACAGGATAATCGATGACATCACGAGTCAGCAGAACTTGCCCAACCGTATGCCCATATTCACCGAAAAACTTACTATAAATATGCATCAGTTCACTTTGTCCGACCGCTGCAATCGCTTGCTGTTCAGGAATCGTAGTAGGGCGTGTAGCTAATTGCAGTTTATGACAGCCAACGCCGATCGCGCCAGAAGAAACGAGCACGACTTCCTTCCCTTCATTAGAAAGGTCGCTGAGAACCATCGCTAATTTTTCAATAGTTCGTAAATTTATATTGCCATTTGGATACATGAGCGTACTAGTTCCAACTTTAATGACAATTCGCTTGCAGTTCTTTAAAGATGTACGCATAGAACGAGTCTCCTTTTTAAGTCGAATTATATTCCATTCATTGTACACTATTTCGGCGCACAAAAAAACCCATTCTATCAAAAAAAGATAGAACAGGTCGCAAATTTACGCTTTTGCAGGCTTTTTACCTGAGATTTGGCGTAAACCTTTATTGATAAGCGAGAAGATAACAACCCAAACAACAACGATAAGTAAAATTTGTTTGAATGCAATCTGTGGTAGCGGATTCCAAGGACAATCCCAAAGGAAATGAAGACCAATCGGGATAATGAATAGGCTAAGGAATCTGCCCGTGAAGATATGGCGTATTTGGAGCTTCGGATCGGAGCCTTTTGCAATCATAAGTGCGGCACCAGAAATGGCTGCCCAGACCACATGTCCACCGATAGACTGCCAACCACGAGAGAAAATAATGCTTAACATCGTATCGCCGGCAAATTGGAGATTTTTAAATACCGCTGCGGCTTCGATACTGTAATTAAACGCATAACCGAGAGATTCAAAGGCCGCAAAACCTGCCCCAACAGCAGCCCCGATAAGTAAACCATTCAAAATATATTTTGGCTTCAGTGCCACAATAAAGAGGGCGACGATGACCATTTTACCCGTCTCTTCGATGATTCCGACCAAGAATGCGTTAAAATAGTTCAGTTTTCCAACAGGGATTAAATCGTATAGAATCAGCGTGGCAACGAGTGCCGCGACACCACCGATAAAAAACATTTTCAAAACATCGAAGAAACTAATATTCCGCGGCGCATTGATTTCAAAAAATAGCACAAGCACTGAAAACGGCATCGTAAATGACCCAATAACCATCAAGCCAGGAATCGTATTCGAATTAGAAAAAATATAAGTACAAGCGAGCAATAAGAAATATGTGATAGCTAGCGCGAAAAATACACGAGAGAACAGGAACGGTCTTGTCCACGAAGATGCAATATCTCCCTCTTTCGGCGTTGTGTAAGTGGTACCTGCGATAAAGACTTTCTCACTATCTGATTTAGGATGCTTTTTAAACACATCCGCAAAAATATCGCCTAAACCTAAATGTTGTACCCCATTTTTTTCGTGTGGGTGGTGATTGACATCTTTCTTAGGGCCTTTTGGAGCGTCATGCGGTTCGTGAATAGTATGGAAAATCGGGCTATCCTTTAAAAGCAGCCATTCTCCGCTTTCCTCTTGCTTCACTCGCGTTTCGGCAGTTAATTCCTTTCTTTTGTATAGTGTTTTGAGTTCGTAATCTGTTAATGGACCAATTGTCTTGTCATTTTTTTGAAAATACCAATGAGACAAATGGATCGCCTCCCTTATTTATATTTATAGTCTTTACCTATTTCCACAAAAAGAATAGGTTGAAACTTAATATATATAGAAAAAGCGATTTTAGTTGCCCTTGCGAAGTTCGGTATTGAGGCTTTGCGCCTGATTTAACAGAAATATAATTGTATCGTCAATAAACTTAACAACTTCAGGGCGAATGGGTTTCGCATCGAGCCGCATATTTTCTTCAAAACGGAGGTCTTGCCTTATTTGTTCTAATGTTTTCGCGATATCAGGATGTTTTTCTATCTCGCTTGGCTTATAGTCAGAATCATTTTTTTGACCGATCAGATAATCAACAGAAACATCAAATAGCATAGAAATATGGCGTAACATCTCAATGTCGGGCTCTCTGATGCCGTACTCCCAGTTACCGTATGTAGATACCGCGTTAAGACCGAGTCGTCTTGCCGTCTCTGCTTTCGTCCAACCTTTCTGTTCTCTTAAAATAGTTAATCGATGACTTAGTTTTGGCATTTAATCACTCCTTTTAGAAGATATTATATCACAACTTACACAATACGGCTATTTTATTACACGTAATGACTTGTATCGATTTGACAGTAACTATTAGAGTTGATATTATGGTTTTATAAACACAAATTGAGTAGAATGGAGAGATACACATGAAAGCAACTGCAGACAAGAAAATCAATTGGGCGAAAGTGAGAAAGAGAAGAGAATCTTTAGGCATTTCGCAAGCGTTTATTTCAAGAAAAATGGGATATAAATACAGTAGCGGTTACTCCAACCTGGAGAAAGGGATGGTACGATTAACGGCAGAAAAAGCAGCGGTTCTGGCAGAAATTTTGCGTTGTAAACAAGAAGATTTTTTCAAATAAATCCCTTCAAAACGTGGCGATATGTCACGTTTTTTGTGTGTCAATAGAAATAAAACAAAAAAAGAATATCAACTAGACGGGAAATCGTGTAAAATGGAATCAAATGGAGACGTGCGCGTGAAAGATACAAAGCTTACAGGTTGCGCGTCATTAAAAATGGACTTATTCTGTGAGGAGTTTTTTGGCGATGAAGGGATCAGATATTATTTTTCCTACTATTGTAGAGATGTTTTTAAAAGATGGCATCACGATTCTTGGTGAAGAAGAGGAATATGTAGTGCAGAAATTTTTGGAACAAGCCTATGTGGAGCAGCCGTGTAATGAGGCGGTTGTTTATGCATTAATTAAATTTTACAATGCTAAACAGATGTTTGAGGAAGCGAGAGAAGTTGGACAGGCTTTCTTGATGATGGATGGCTACAACAAGGCAATATTAGGTGAGCTATCGGCTACATTCTTATCGCTGAACGAGATGGATACGTATTTCAGTTTGGTGAAGCAACATCTGGATAAAGAATCGCAGCTGGACACTATCGAAACGAGTGGCGCTGAGGAAGCGAGTAATGTAATTCCATTTCCGAAAAAAATCAAGCCGAGACGGAGTGTCACGAATTTTCTAGAATGGGGTACGGCGGAGCAATTGGAATTTTTGCAACAGGCAAGATTTCATGATGTTGAGCCTTACTTAGAGCCATTCGCTTTATTCTTAAAAGATGCAACGACCTCTCCATTCGTGAAATCGATGATATTTGAGCTTTTACAAGAAAAGAAAGTGGATGCCGTTTTCTTAGTGAAGAAGGTGGGCATGGAGGAACAGGTGAATCCTAGTAAAATTCCGCTTTTGACTAGTGATCCGTTTATAGAAGAATTGATTGAAAAATTAACAAGGCGATGGGAACATACAAATCCGAGTCTTTTAGAACAGTTGTTAGTCATTGTGCAACAACACGTATTTGTCATGTATCCATTCCGGTTTCCATCTGAGAATACTGAGCTTTGGAGTGAGGCGTACAGCAAGTGGTTATCGCAAATGTACGGCGAAATCTGGCGAGATAATGCGGATTTAAGCCATGAAGAACTAATGGAAGCAACTCAGTTTATCGAGAAAATGGAGCAGGCACAGCAAAATTATCTGCTTTAACCAGAGGATTGTAGTTTTCAAGTCGATAAGTTTTATGGTATTATGTATGAGTGCGACTGAAATCAGTATTGAGGAATCAAGACTAATAACCAGTAAATAGATGTATGGAGGGAATACCATGTCAGTAAAATGGGAAAAAAAAGAAGGTAATGTTGGTACATTAACTTTCGAAATCGATCAAGATCAAATCAAAGTAGGAATGGACAAAGCGTTCCAAAAAGTTCGTAAAAATCTAAACGTACCAGGCTTCCGTAAAGGGAAAGTGCCGCGTCAAATTTTTAACCAACGTTTTGGTGAAGAAGCATTGTACCAAGATGCATTAGATATCATGTTGCCAGAAGTTTACGCAGCTGCTATTGAAGAATCTGGAATTGATCCAGTGGACAACCCGCAAATCAATGTAGAATCAATGGAAAAAGATGCTGCTTGGGTATTAACAGCAGAAGTTACTGTGAAACCTGAAGTGAAACTTGGCGACTACAAAGGCGTTGAAGTAGAAGCACGCGATGCGAAATTAACAGACGAAGAAGTGGATGCTGAGCTTAAGAGCATGCAAGAACGTCAAGCAGAATTAGTAGTCCGTGAAGATGCTCCAGCTGAGGATGGCGATACAGTTATTCTTGATTTTGAAGGATTTAAAGACGGTGTTGCTTTTGAAGGCGGCCAAGCAGACAATCACTCATTAGAACTTGGATCAGGTTCATTCATCCCAGGTTTTGAAGAGCAAGTGGTTGGTTTGAAAGCTGGTGAAGAAAAAGATATCGAATTAACATTCCCAGAAGAATACCACGCAGAAGATCTTGCTGGTCAAGCGGTCGTATTCAAAATCAAAGTACACGAAGTTAAAACAAAAGAAGTTCCAGAACTTGACGATGAGCTTGCAAAAGACATCGACGAAGAAGTGGAAACTCTTGCTGAATTGAAAGAAAAAGTAACAAAACGCTTACAAGAAGCAAAAGAAGAGAGCGTTGTGCAAGCGAAACAAAATGATGCGATTGCAAAAGCGGTAGAAAATGCAGAAGTGGAAATTCCACATGCAATGGTTCACCACGAAGCAGATCACATGATGAACCACTTTGCGCAAGATTTACAAGCACAAGGATTAACTCCTGAGCTTTACTATCAATTCACTGGTCAAACAGAAGAAGCGATGCATGCACAAATGGAAACTGACGCTGAAAAACGCGTAAAAACTAACCTAGTTCTTGAAGCAATTGCTGAAGCTGAGGGCATCACGCCAACAGAAGCAGACATTGACGAAGAAGTAAAAACACTTGCTGACAAATACAGCATGGAAGTAGACGCAGTTCGTGCAGCATTAGGCGATATGAACGAATTGAAATCTGACCTTAAAATCCGTAAAGCAATCGATCTTTTAGTAGAAAATGCTAAAGAAGTAAAAGCAGCGGAATAATTTTTAGGAAGCAAGACAATTCACTAGTATGTTTAGGAGAGGGCATGAGTTTATAACTTGTGCCCTTTTGTTGCGCCGCTTATGACGTTGCTTTCTGAATTAGAGGCCGCAATATGAGTGCGAGCATTCGTTCCATAAACTTGTTTGAGCGTTGTTTTTACGGCAATTAAGGACTAAATCAGAGGAATCCACTGTGGAGAAACAGGACTTCATCAAGTACAAAAATACCATCCTTAAGCCACTATTTATCACAAGCTCATCAAAATACCCAACTGTTCAAGCTTCTTATAAAGCACGCATTTTTTCCAAATCAAAACCTCAACACGCATACAAACAAAGCAAGTATGCAACCTACTCAATGTTTCTTAATAGCATTTCTCACAAACTAGTGATATGATAAACAGACATAAGCTTGTTTTATAAGGCATTACGCTTATGAAAACACTTAATTAGAAGGGGTGAAAACCTTGTTCAAATTTAATGACGAAAAGGGAACGTTGAAATGTTCTTTTTGTGGCAAAACACAAGACCAAGTGCGCAAATTAGTTGCAGGACCTGGCGTGTATATTTGTGACGAGTGCATCGAATTATGTAACGAAATTATTGAAGAAGAGCTAAATGTGTCTGAATTTGTGGACTTTGGCGATGTGCCGAAACCTCAAGAGATTCGCCGCATTTTAAGTGATTACGTTATCGGTCAAGACCGTGCGAAAAAAGCATTGGCTGTGGCGGTTTACAATCACTATAAGCGCATCAATTCTAACGAAAAAGCAGACGATGCTGTGGAACTATCTAAGAGCAATATCTGCCTAATCGGACCAACTGGTAGCGGTAAAACATTGCTAGCACAGACGTTGGCTAGACTTTTGAACGTGCCATTTGCCATTGCAGATGCTACGAGTCTGACAGAAGCTGGTTACGTTGGTGAAGATGTCGAAAATATTCTGCTGAAACTGCTTCAAGCGGCTGATTTTGATGTAGAACGTGCTGAAAAAGGTATTATCTACATTGATGAAATCGATAAAGTAGCGCGAAAATCAGAGAATCCATCTATTACGCGTGATGTTTCCGGTGAAGGTGTGCAACAAGCCTTGCTGAAAATTCTTGAAGGAACGGTTGCAAGTGTTCCTCCACAAGGCGGGCGCAAGCATCCACATCAAGAATTTATCCAAATCGACACAGGCAATATCCTGTTTATCGTCGGTGGTGCTTTTGATGGCGTTGAACAAATCGTTAAAAATCGTCTCGGTGAAAAAGTCATCGGATTCGGAACAGAAAACGAGCAATTAAAAGAAGATGAAACGTATCTTTCTAAAGTTGTTCCCGAAGATTTACTGAAATTCGGTCTAATTCCTGAATTTATCGGACGTTTACCGGTTATTGCAACATTAGAGCAATTGGATGAAGAGACACTAATCTCGATTTTGACAGAGCCAAAAAATGCTCTTGTGAAACAATACCAAAAAATGTTAGAACTTGATGACGTCGAACTTGAATTTACAGCAGAAGCTTTATCAGAGATTTCCAAAGAAGCGATTGCTCGTAAAACGGGAGCACGTGGTCTTCGCTCGATTATTGAGCATATTATGTTGGAAGTTATGTTTGAGATTCCTTCCCGTGATGATATCAAGAAATGTATCATTACGAAAGAAGCCGTTACTGGTGACGCTGAGCCACAATTACAGTTAGAAGACGGTTCTATTATCCCAATTAAAACATCCGCTTAATGGAATGGAAAACGCTAAGTCCAGATGATGGATTTTAGCGTTTTTCTTTTTGGGAATGGGGTAAACAGTAGGTAGGAAAGCAAGTGTATATTAGAAATGGATTAGAATTACTCTAGCACAGTATATTTTGCTGTTTTTTTCAAAGCGTTTCATGCTATACTTTAACTTGTGTTTAGTAGTAATTGTAGAGAGGAACTAGAGGATATGGATAGTGAGACTAATGAGACTAAAAAAACTGGTCGTGGCAAAGGTAAGGCAATATGGGGTTGGGTTCAGGTAATCCTTGTGGCCGTTATACTTTCCATGGCGCTCCGCTATTTTGTGATTTCACCAGTTACAGTATTTGGGGATTCTATGTACCCAACGTTGCATGATGGAGAGCACTTATTTATTAATAAAGTAACAGGTCCAGATCGATTTGATATTATTGTATTCCCAGCACCTGACGAGAAGGATACGGAATACATCAAACGCGTGATTGGATTGCCAGGAGATACAGTGGAGTACAAGCAAGATCAACTGTATATAAATGGTAAAAAATATGACGAACCATACTTAGATGAAGCAAAAAAAGACCTTTCTAATGGTTATTTAACGACATTAAATGATGGTGCGCAAGGTAATCCTAACTTCTCCTTAGCCACAATTCCAGCGTGTGGAGGGGCTACGAAGGTACCAGAGGGCAAATTGTTCGTGCTAGGTGATAATCGCCCTATAAGTAAAGATAGTCGCTATATTGGCTTTATTGACGAGGACAAAGTACTAGGAAAAGTCATTTCGTTCGGAAAGTCGTTGCAAAAATAAGGAACTAAGTAGAATATCTCTAATCTTATTTGTGGTAAGAGTTTAATTTTGCTATAAAAAAATCGAGCGAGAGCGTTTGTATTCAGAGAGTTTGGTGAAAGCCGGAAGCGGAGCGTACGACTGTACGTGAGAACCGGAAGTTCGCCAAACTCTCTGAATGCGAGCGCTTTTCGCCGATTTATTTGGGTTATGGACCAGACCCAAGCTTTTTTTTTATTATTAGTGTATACTTAGAACTATAAAAAAATTAAGTCAGAAGGGTGATAAGTCTAGCAAGAGGTTTAGGGGAGATGGGATTTTGAACGAAAAGAATTTAAAATTATTATGGAGTTGGACCTGGGCGATTGTGCTGGGCCTATTTCTAACGATACTTATCCGTTTCTACTTTTTTGTGCCTGTCATGGTAGACGGTTCTTCGATGATGCCGACGCTGCATGATGGAGATCGGGTCATTATTAATCGCTTTGGAAATGTGAATCGCTTCGACGTGATTATTTTTAAAGATGATAATAGAGAGTATGTGAAGCGTGTGATAGGCGTACCTGGCGATAAGATAGTGTATAAGAATGATGAGCTATTTATCAATGGAAAAAAGCAGGATGAGCCGTATCTGGATACGTATAAAAAACAACTAGGAAACGCATTATTAACAGATGATTTTAGTACAGAAGACATGATTTCAGGAGGCGTTGTGCCAAAAGGAACGGTTTTCGTGTTAGGTGATAATCGCCGTGCAAGTAAGGATAGTCGGATTATGGGACCGATTCCAGAGTCGAAAATACTTGGAACAACCCCGATTTGCTATTGGCCACTGGAGCACGCGAAGTTTATTCGATAAAAGGAGTTTATTATGACAATACAATGGTTTCCGGGTCATATGGCAAAAGCCCGTCGTGAAGTAACAGAGAAATTGAAGTTGGTGGATGTGATTTTTGAATTGGTGGATGCGAGGATTCCTTATTCTTCGTCTAATCCGATGCTTGAGGAGATTATTCACCAGAAAAGACGCGTGATTATTTTAAATAAAGCAGATACAGCCGATGAGAAAGTGACGCAGGAATGGATTGATCATTTTGCGGAACGCGGATTGCCAGCGGTCGCTGTGAACGCACAAGAAGGGAAAGGGATGCATAAAATCGAACGGGCTGCCGAAGCGTTGATGGCGGAGAAATTTGAACGTCAGCGTAGCCGTGGTATGAAACCGAGAGCGATTCGGGCAATGATTTTAGGGATTCCAAACGTTGGGAAATCGACGTTGATTAACCGTCTTGTGAAGAAGAATATTGCGAAAACTGGGAATAAACCAGGCGTGACGAAAGCGCAGCAGTGGATTAAAGTTGGGAAAACGTTGGAGCTACTTGATACTCCGGGAATTTTATGGCCGAAATTTGAAGATCAGCGTGTTGGTTATAAGTTGGCGCTTACAGGTGCAATCAAAGATGATTTGCTACATATGGAAGATATCGCTGGGTTTGGCTTGCGCTTTTTAGAGGAACATTATCCGGAAAAACTGCATCAATGGCTGCAAATTGAGACTTTGCCTGAGGAAACGACGGAGGTCCTGGCGATGATTGCAGAACGGCGCGGTATTTATGATCGCTATCGTGATCCTGATTATTCGCGTGCGGCTGAATTACTAGTGAGAGAGATGCGCCAAGAGAAAATGGGCCGCGTTTCCTTTGATTTTCCAAGTGATTTGATAGTGGAGGACGATGAAAATGGCGGAGAAGCTAGCGATAATTAAAGAACGATTGCAATCTGTGACTTCTGAGGCGGATCCGTTTTTTCAA
Source organism: Listeria sp. SHR_NRA_18 (assembly GCF_003856515.1). NCBI lineage: Bacteria > Bacillati > Bacillota > Bacilli > Caryophanales > Listeriaceae > Listeria > Listeria sp. SHR_NRA_18. The sequence goes on along the minus strand of NZ_QPKR01000001.1, from coordinate 494,686 downwards.
GAATGCCTTTTAGATGAGCGTAAGGGTGTTGCCAAATTAGTCGCTACGTTTCGGCGTGAACAGGCGAAAAAAGAGGCGCTCCTTGTTCAGTTAGAAGCGATGAAATACTATGAAAATGAGGCCAGAGCTAAGGGGTTTCAAGTCATCGCCGGAATCGATGAGGTTGGGCGTGGGCCGCTTGCTGGGCCAGTAGTTGCTGCTGCGGTGGTGTTGCCGGCTGATTTTGATGTCGTTGGCGTCAATGATTCGAAGCAGTTGAATGAGGCGAAGCGTGACCAATTATATGACACGATTCTAGAAAAGGCACTGGCTGTCGGTATAGGTGTTAAATCGCATGAGGTCATTGATGATGTCAATATTTATGAAGCCACTAAATTAGCGATGGCAGAGGCTGTTGATTCATTATCTTTGAAACCAGATTTCTGTCTGATTGACGCGATGCCTTTGAAACATTGTGAACATGAGTTGTCCCTGATCAAAGGGGATAGCAAAAGCGTATCAATCGCAGCAGCATCTATTGTTGCAAAAGTAACTCGCGATAGAATGATGGCATCATTTGATGAGGAATTTCCTGGATATGGTTTTGCGAAGAATATGGGTTATGGGACGAAAGCACATCTGGATGGTCTTGAGAAACAAGGAGTATGTCCTATTCACCGCTTGACTTTTGCGCCAGTGAAAAATATTTTTTTAGGCACTAAAAGCTAGTTGAAAAAGCAGTAACAACGATAGAAATTATCTTTTAAAGAAGTTGAGATGATTTTATTGTTTGAAACTGCTTTTTTGCTGTTTTTGACACAATTTACAAAATGGGAATGAGGGGATAAGATAAGGAAAACGTAAAGGAGAAATGATACATGAAAAACTGGTTACTGCGTATGAAATATTGTTCGTCGATTTCTGTTAAACAACTGGGAAGATTATGGCGCGAGTTTCCAGTAGAGCAGCTACGAAAGATCTCTGCTGAAGAAATAGCGGTAAGTCTAGAAATGTCAGAAGAACAGCGCGAACGATTTAAAGATGATTTTTCTCGCTTTCATTTAGCGAATGTACTATTGGAATTGGAGCGGTATCAGATTACACTTATATCGATTGAAGATGCTTGTTATCCTGCGTTATTACGTGAATTGTATGACCCACCATTACTTTTATTTGCAAGGGGAAATGTAGAGCTATTAGCATGGGAAAAACTTGCTATCGTAGGCACCCGAAAGATGACGGAGTATGGCAAACAAATAATAGGCCAGCTAGTTGCGCCGCTCTGTAAAGAATCGTTAACTATTGTAAGCGGGTTAGCAATGGGAGTAGATGCAGAGGCGCATCGAGAGGCTATACGTGTCGGAGGGAAAACAATTGCGGTCATTGGAAGTGGATTCTTACAATTTTACCCCCTTGAAAATAAGCAACTGTTCGAAAAAATAATGAACGATGGACTTGTATTAAGTGAGTACGCACCGCATGTTACAGCACGAAAATGGCATTTTCCAGAACGAAATCGTATTATTAGCGGGCTATCATTGGGAACGCTGATTGTACAGGCGGAGAAGAGAAGTGGTTCACTTATCACAGCAGATGCAGCATTAAATCAAAATCGGGAAGTCTTCGCGGTACCAGGCAGCATTTTTCAACTTAGCTCTGCTGGGACGAATAAATTAATTCAAGAAGGAGCGAAATTAGTAATGGAAGCTTCAGATATAATGGAAGAATTGCGTCAATAAGGATAAAATTCTACATTTTAAGTGATTAGGCTTGCATTTCTCGCGTATTTGATATAAGTTGGCTAAAGAATCATCATTATTCCGAACAGGCAAAAAAATAGATGGAATAAAAATGAATTGACAAATAGCACAACTAAGGATAACATTTACTACTGATTACACGTTTCATTTTTGTAATTAGAGTTGGAGACTATTTAAAATCGGAAGCTGAATGTCAGAAGAATGATTCTGTCGCGCTCCGCCGTCTTAAATGCGTATCCCAAATTAGGGAGGAATTAACAATGGCCGATTATTTAGTAATAGTAGAATCACCAGCAAAGGCAAAGACAATTGAGAAGTACCTTGGCAAGAAATACAAAGTAAAGGCATCTATGGGACATCTACGGGATTTACCAAAGAGTCAAATGGGTGTGGACACAGAGAACAACTTTGAACCGCGTTATATCACGATTCGTGGTAAAGGTCCTATTTTAAAAGAACTAAAACAAGCTGCGAAAAAAGCGAAAAAAGTGTATCTCGCAGCCGATCCAGATCGCGAGGGTGAAGCAATTGCTTGGCACCTTGCGACAAGTCTTGGTTTAGACCAAACAGATGATTTACGCGTTGTTTTTAACGAAATCACAAAAGAAGCTGTGAAAGAATCCTTTAAACATCCACGTAAAATTGATATGGATCTAGTAGATGCACAACAGGCTCGCCGTATTCTAGATCGACTAGTAGGATATAATATCAGTCCTATTCTATGGAAGAAAGTGAAAAAGGGACTGAGCGCTGGTCGTGTCCAATCTGTCGCGCTCAAACTCGTGATTGATCGGGAAAATGAAATCAAAGCCTTCATACCAGAAGAATACTGGACCATTGATGGTAATTTCAAAAAAGGAAAAAAAGAGTTCCAAGCTAATTTTTATGGTATGAACGGGAAGAAAAAGAAACTTTCCACAGTTGAAGATGTCAAAGAAGTGATGTCAACGATTAAAGGGAAGCAATTTGAAGTTATCGATGTAGTAAAAAAGGAACGCCTGCGTAATCCGGCAGCGCCATTTACGACGTCATCCTTGCAACAAGAGGCTGCACGTAAGCTTAATTTCCGAACTCGTAAAACGATGATGTTAGCGCAACAATTGTATGAAGGGATTGCTTTAGGTCGTCAAGGAACGGTTGGTTTGATTACGTATATGCGTACCGATTCCACGCGTATTTCTGATACGGCGATTCAAGAAGCATCTACATTTATTACGGAGACATATGGCAAGGAATTTGGTCGTACGCAAAAGAGAAATGACAAGAAATCCAAAGGTTCTCAAGATGCCCATGAAGCTATTCGGCCAACCAGTGCAATGCGCTCTCCTCAGGAAGTCAAAGAATATCTAGGTCGTGACCAACTACGCTTATATCGTTTGATTTGGGAACGTTTCATAGCAAGTCAAATGGCTCCAGCTGTCTTGGATACGATGCGAGTGGATTTAGATAATAATGGCGTCATGTTCCGTGCCAATGGTTCTAAGATAAAATTTGCAGGGTTTATGAAGGTCTATGTGGAAAGTAACGATGATAATAAAGAAGAAAAAGAAAATATTTTGCCAGACTTGAAAAAAGGCGACAAAGTGGAATCGCAATCGCTAGAACAGCGTCAACATTTTACGCAGCCACCGCCACGTTTTACAGAAGCGAGACTGGTTAAGACTTTGGAAGAAGTGGGAATTGGGAGACCATCTACTTATTCGCCTACGCTTGATACGATTCAGCGGCGTAACTATGTATCGTTGGATAATAAACGATTTGTACCAACAGAATTAGGTGAAATCGTACATGAACTTATCCGTGACTATTTCCCTGAAATATTGGACGTACAGTTTACGGCAAATATGGAAGCGGAGTTAGATGAAGTAGAGCATGGTGAGATGCAGTGGGTGAAGGTTATTGACCAGTTCTACCAAGGCTTCGAGAAAAATGTCGAGCGAGCAGACAAGGAAATGGAGAAAATCGAGATTAAGGATGAACCGGCAGGGATTGATTGTGATCTTTGTGGCGCTCCAATGGTCTTTAAAATGGGCAAATACGGTAAGTTTTTAGCTTGTAGTCGCTTTCCAGATTGTCGTAACACGAAACCGATTGTTAAAGAAATTGGTGTTACATGTCCTAAGTGTAATGAGGGGCAAGTGATTGAACGCAAGAGTAAGAAAAAACGGATATTCTATGGTTGCGATCGCTATCCTGCATGTGATTATGTTTCTTGGGATAAACCAATCGCGCGTCCGTGTCCGAAGTGTAACGAGAAAGCCCTCGTTGAGAAGAAACTCAAAAAAGGTGTACAAATTCAATGTACTAATTGTGATTATAAAGAGCAACCACAACAATAGAATGCGTAAAAAAATAGCTAGACACAGTAGCAACAAGCGACCATCGCGCGTTGCTATTGTTCTGAATTGGAGGATAAAAATGGAGAAAAAAGTAAATGTAATTGGTGCAGGCTTGGCTGGAAGTGAAGCGGCTTGGCAACTAGCCAAACGAGGAATTAAAGTGGACTTATATGAAATGCGTCCTGTAAAGCAAACACCGGCGCACCACACTGACAAATTTGCTGAACTAGTGTGTAGTAATTCATTACGAGCGAATACGATGACCAATGCTGTAGGTGTTATCAAAGAGGAAATGCGTTTGCTAGATTCCATTATTATTGAAGCAGCTGATCAAGCTTCCGTTCCAGCGGGTGGTGCTTTGGCTGTGGATAGGCATGAATTTTCAAGCTATGTGACTGAGAAAGTGAAGGAGCATCCGAATGTTACGGTATACCATAAGGAAATTACAGAAATACCAGAAGGTCCAACCATTATTGCAACCGGCCCATTAACAAGTGAGGCGTTAGCTGGAAAAATCAAAGAACTCACTGGTGAAGAGTACTTATACTTCTACGATGCTGCTGCTCCAATTATTGAGCAAGATAGTATCGATATGGACAAGGTATATTTGAAATCTAGATACGACAAAGGGGAAGCGGCTTATCTCAATTGCCCGATGACGGAAGAAGAATTTAACGCGTTTCATGAAGCATTAGTAACTGCCGAAACAGCTAAACTAAAAGAGTTCGAAAAAGAAATTTTCTTTGAAGGTTGTATGCCGATTGAAGTGATGGCTAAGCGTGGTATTAAGACAATGTTATTTGGACCGATGAAACCAGTTGGCTTAGAAGATCCAAAGACTGGAAAACGACCATACGCTGTTTTGCAATTACGTCAAGATGATGCAGCAGGAACGCTTTATAATATGGTTGGTTTCCAAACACATCTGAAATGGGGAGATCAAAAACGGGTATTCCAAATGATCCCTGGTTTAGAAAATGCGGAAATTGTTCGTTACGGCGTGATGCATCGCAATACTTTTATTAACTCACCGAAAGTTTTATTACCAACGTATCAACTAAAAGCGCGTCCAGAACTGTTTTTTGCAGGGCAAATGACGGGTGTTGAGGGCTATGTTGAATCAGCAGCAAGTGGTTTAGCTGCCGGAATTAATGCGGCGCGTCTTGTTTTAGGCGAAGAGTTAGTTGTTTTCCCTCCAGAGACGGCCATTGGAAGTATGGCGTACTATATTACGAACACGAATACGAAAACATTCCAACCAATGAATGTGAATTTTGGTTTATTCCCAGACTTGCCAACAAAAATTCGTAGTAAACAAGAAAGAAATGAACAACATGCAAATCGAGCAATCACAGCAGTGAAAGAAGTTATTCCGACTTTATAAAAAAATAAGGGGATGCGGCTTTGATAAAAAGAAGCCGCATTGTCTTGTTTTTGATGTTTGAGGAAAAATATTACTGATAGAATTTAAACAAACTAGGTGAGTTCATTTTTTACTGAATCGCATTAGAATCCGTTTTATCCTTTAATTTACACTTTCCCGGTTCAATTCGAAAGGTTGCGAAAAATGTATAAAATTATTGCAACATCACACCATGTGTGATACGATGGACTTGTTTGAGAGGTGTATAAATGTGATGACTGGGCGAAATTGGGAGCAAGAGTTTAGCAATTACTTGAGCACTGAGCGCAATTATTCAGAACATACTAATATTAACTATCTTCATGATATTCGCGATTTTCATTCATTTATGATGGAGGAAGCAATTAATCATTTTACAGATGTGACGTATATGGATGTTAGACTATATCTCACATATTTACGCAAACAGGAATTTGCCCGCACAACTGTAGCCCGGAAAATTTCAAGTTTGCGCAGTTTCTATGCCTTTTTGCTACGGGAAAAAGTTATGATTGAGAATCCGTTCGCAATTGTTTCACATGCAAAGAAACAATTACGGTTGCCCAAATTTTTCTATTCCAAGGAAATGGAGGCATTGTTTGATGTCGTATACGCGAATAATGATCCGTTGACTTTACGAGATCGGGCTTTGCTTGAATTATTATATGCTACTGGGATTCGCGTGAGTGAGTGCGCAGGAATTCTATTGCCTGACATTGATCAAACCTATCAAGCCATTTTAATTAGGGGAAAAGGGAACAAGGAGCGGTACGTTCCATTCGGTGCTTTTGCGTTAGACGCTGTGAATGATTATACAAAAGGTGGCCGCACTATTTTGATGGAACACCATAAGAAGGAACACCAAGCGCTGTTGATAAATCATTACGGTGATCCGCTGACAGCAAGAGGTATTCGTTATTGTTTGAGCAAAGTGATCGAGAAGGCTTCTTTAACAAGGAAGATTCATCCTCATATGCTGCGACACACATTCGCGACTGATTTGCTGAATAATGGTGCGGATATGCGAACGGTTCAGGAATTATTAGGGCATGCAAGTCTTTCTTCCACGCAGATCTATACACATGTCACGAAGGAGCATTTGAAGGAAACTTATATGAGACACCATCCAAGAGCTTGATTTTTTTAGAAATGGAGGCGTATGGAAATTGACAACGATTTTTGCAATTCGTCACAATGGCAAATCTGCTATGGCCGGAGACGGACAAGTAACATTAGGAAATTCTGTCGTGATGAAACACACGGCTAAGAAAGTAAGGCGCCTTTTTCATGATAGAGTAGTGGCTGGTTTTGCTGGCTCTGTTGCGGATGCTTTTACGCTTTTTGAAAAGTTTGAAGGAAAATTAAATGAATATAATGGAAACTTAGAGCGAGCGGCGGTAGAACTTGCTAAGCAGTGGCGCAGTGATAATGTTTTGCGCAAGCTTGAAGCGATGTTGATTGTCATGAATGATGAGAAATTATTGTTAGTGTCGGGTACAGGTGAGGTTATTGAACCGGATGATGGCATTTTAGCGATTGGTTCTGGTGGTAACTATGCATTGGCTGCTGGGCGAGCGATGAAGCGTTTCGACGGTGACCGGCTAGAGGCGAAAGATATTGCTAGAAATGCGCTAGATATTGCATCCGAAATTTGTGTATTTACGAATGATAATATTATTGTAGAACAATTGTAAGGAGGGACTCGATTTGTCAAACATTCATTTAACGCCACGCCAAATCGTAGAAAAATTAGATCAGTACATCATCGGGCAAACGGGTGCTAAGAAGTCAGTCGCAGTTGCACTCCGGAATCGCTATCGCCGTTCATTGATGGCAGATGAGATCAGAGATGAGGTCATTCCTAAAAATATTCTGATGATTGGTCCAACTGGTGTCGGAAAAACGGAAATTGCTCGCCGTATCGCTAAAATCGTTCGTGCACCATTTTCCAAAGTAGAAGCAACGAAATTTACAGAGGTTGGGTATGTTGGGCGTGATGTAGAGTCCATGGTTCGTGATCTTGTAGAGGTTTCGGTGCGACTTGTGAAAGAGGAAAAAATGCAGATTGTTCGTGTAAAAGCGGAAGAAAATGCGGAGAAACGTCTTGTGAAATTGCTTGCGCCGAGTAAGAAGAAGCAAAAGCAGGCATCGCAAAACCCGTTAGAAATGCTTTTTGGTGGTGGAAATCAGCAGGCAGAAGAAGAAACGGAACCTGAGGATGACACAGTACGCTCCAAACGCAGTCAAATCGAATGGCAACTAAAGAGTGGCGATTTGGATAATGACTACGTAACCGTTGAGGTGAAAGAACAGCAAAGCCCAATGGCAGACATGTTCCGCGGTACCGGTATGGATCAAATGAGCGGCATGCAGGACGCTTTTTCAGGCCTATTTCCGTCAAAAATGAAGAAACGCAAAGTAACTGTGAAAGAAGCGCGCAAAATCTTGTTTGAAGATGAGGCTTCGAAACTGATTGATCAAGATGAAGTGGCGTCAGAAGCCATTTTACGCGCTGAACAAATGGGTATAATTTTCATCGATGAGATTGACAAAATTGCAAGTGGTGGTCAAGGTGGTGGCAATGCCCAAGTATCGCGTGAAGGTGTGCAACGGGATATCTTGCCGATTGTTGAAGGCTCGCAAATCGCGACGAAATATGGTACAGTCAACACAGAATATATTCTTTTCATCGCAGCTGGAGCATTTCACATGTCGAAACCGTCCGATCTAATTCCAGAGCTTCAAGGGCGTTTCCCAATCCGGATTGAGTTAGATAAATTATCCCAAGAAGATTTCGTGAAAATTTTAACGGAGCCGGATAATGCGCTAATTAAACAATATAAAGCATTGCTGAAGACCGAAGATATTGAACTTGTTTTTACAAAAGAAGCCGTAGAGCGGTTAGCTGAAATCGCCTTTCATGTCAACCAAGAAACGGACAACATTGGTGCTAGAAGATTGCATACGATTCTAGAAAAATTACTAGAAGACTTGCTTTTTGAAGCGCCAGAGATTACACTAGAGTCTGTCACGGTAACAGAAAGTTATGTGAACGACAAATTAGCCACAATTATGATGGATAAAGATTTAACGCAATTTATTTTATAAAAATTTTAGGAGGACTAATAATGAACTTATTAGCAAAAACAAGAAAAATTAATGCCATGTTACAAAATGCAGCAGGTAAAACGGTTAACTTCAAAGAAATGGCGGATACGTTAGCGGATGTTATCGAAGCAAACACGTATGTTGTGAGCCGTAAAGGAAAGCTTCTTGGTTATTCAGAAGTTTTACCAATCGAAAACGCGCGTATGAAACAAATGCTAGTGGAACGCCAATTCCCTGAAGAATATACGAACAGCCTTTTCAATGTAAATGAAACATCTTCTAACTTGGAGGTTTCTAGCCAGTACACAGCGTTCCCGATTGAGAATAGTGATCTTTTTGTCAAAGGTTTAACGACGATTGTCCCTATTGTTGGTGGTGGCGAACGTCTTGGTACATTGATTCTTTCTCGTCTAGAAAATGATTTCACGGACGATGATTTGTTGCTTGCTGAGTATGGCGGAACAGTTGTTGGGATGGAAATTTTACATGAAAAAGCAGAAGAAATTGAAGAAGAAGCGCGTAGCCGTGCGGTTGTTCAAATGGCAATCAGCTCTCTTTCTTACAGTGAGTTAGAAGCGATTGAGCATATCTTTGATGAGTTGAATGGTAAAGAAGGACTTCTAGTTGCTTCTAAAATCGCTGACCGTGTAGGGATTACGCGTTCAGTTATCGTTAATGCGCTTCGTAAATTAGAAAGTGCCGGCGTTATTGATTCTCGTTCACTTGGAATGAAAGGGACATTTATCCGTGTCTTGAATGATAAATTCCTAGTAGAATTGGAAAAATTAAAAAATCATTGATTAAAAAAATAAATTCAAGAAACTTCTGCTATTATTATAATTGTGGAAGTTTTTTCGTCGTGGTAGAATGGATATTGTGATGGAAGGAGGGGAAGTTAAGTGAAGTATCATGAGTCGACAATCGTTGTGCGTTATGCGGAGACGGATCAGATGGGCATTGTGTATCATGCGAATTACTTGGTGTGGATGGAGATTGGGCGTACTGATTTTCTGGAGAGCATCGGTTTGCGCTATTTTGATATGGAGCAGGAAGGCTATATTTCGCCAGTTTTAGATGTGCATATTTCGTATAAGCAAGCGATGAAGTATGGGCAAAAAGCGGTTGTGAAGACGTGGATCAAGTCGTATGATGGGTTTCGGATTGTGTATGGGTATGAAATCAGGCAAGAAGGCGGCAGTGAGATACATATTTCTGGTGAGACGGAGCACATCGCAGTTCGCAAAGCTGATTTTAAACCAGTGAGCACGAGACGGGCTTTCCCGGCGTGGCATGAGGCCTATTTAGAGGCAATGAAATCGTAATGGTAGGTGAGGACAATGGCTTTTGGTGTGAAACGAGCGGAACTTGAGGCATGGAAAAAACGAGCGGACAGCGGGGAAATCGCGTTTTTGACGCATTATTGGCTGGATGATCGTTTCCCTGATTCAAAAACGGTGACAAAGGCTGCTTGTGCGGATATAGCGAAACTGGAAGCGTGGGGTGCAACGTATGGTTTTAAACCGGAATGGATTGACAGACGGCACGGAGCCTATCCTCACTATGATTTGTTTGGTGATATACAACGAACGGTACTAAAAAAAGAAGGCGAATGGGATCAATTAGAGCGGTTTCATTTGAATGGTGATAAATAATGCTAAAATTAGAAAACGATACGATACTGGTAGAATTAAAAGAAGATGGCGCTGAATTAACACGAATCTTTGATAAGAATTCGGAAAAAGAGTTTTTATGGCATGCAGATGGTGCTTTTTGGGCAAGACATTCGCCGGTTTTATTCCCGACGGTGGGCCGGTTAGTAGAGGATACGTATTTGGTGGATGGCAAGCCGTTTCATTTGGGACAACATGGTTTTGCGCGTGATCGCGTATTTCATGTGACGGAGCAAGGAGAGAAATCGATTACATTACGATTGGAGTCTGACGCGGATTCCCTTGCGATTTATCCGTTTCGTTTTGCTTTGGAGATTGCTTATCGGATTGAAGGTGGAACGATTCATGTTGGCTATCACGTGATGAATTTGGATGACAAAACGATGCATTTCTCGATTGGCGCGCATCCTGCTTTTAATGTGCCATTTGTGCCGGGTGAGGTGTTTGAGGATTATTATCTGGAATTTGCGGCAGAGGAAGTACTCGATTCGTTGACGCTTTCGGGACCGTATTTGTCCGGGGAGAAAAAGAAAATTGCGGATGCGAAGAAATTACCGCTGAATTACGAGTTGTTTGGTAATGATGCGCTTATTTTTGAAGGATTAACGAAAAATGAGGTAACGATTCGCTCACGAAAAAATCGTCATTTTGTGAAGGTAGCATTTCCTGATTTTAAATACGTTGGGATTTGGACGCCGAAGCCAGGTACGCCGTTCTTATGTATCGAGCCGTGGTTTGGAATTGCGGATGCGAAGGGTGAATCTGTGGAGCTTAAGGACAAGCTAGGGATCGAGACGCTCGCTGTGGGTGCTGATTTTTCTAGCGAATATACGATTACTATTGGGTAAATAAAAAGAAGTTGGCCGCGGCCAGCTTCTTTTTTGATACTACATCCAACTTATTTTTGGTTCTTCGCCTTTTTTGATGCGTTTTATGTTTGGTATATGGCGGTAAATAATGAACACTGCAATCGCCGCGATGATACCGACTAGAATCCAGTCTTGGAAGAATAACGAGATAACCAGTGCGCTCGCAGCGGCGATCATAGAGCTAAGCGAGACGTATTTGCTGATTTTTAGAGATAGGGCAAAGATGATTAGTGCGACTAAAAACAGCCAAGGTGCATAGGCTAGAATGACTCCTGCAGACGTTGCAACAGCTTTCCCACCTTTGAATTTCGCGAAAACCGGAAAACTATGTCCGATAATGGCGAAAATACCCGTAAGCAACCAGAAATGATGGTTGACATCTAACTGGAAAAAGAACGGTAGAAGTGTTGCGGCGGTTCCTTTCAAAATATCCATCAAGGTGACGACGATGCCTGGTTTAACACCAAGAACACGGAAGGAGTTGGTCGCGCCCAGATTACCGCTTCCGAAATCACGAATGTCCTTTTTATAGAAAATTTTTCCGATCCACAAACCTGATGGGATGGAGCCAAGAATATAGGCGATGAGGCAAAGCAAAATGATCATTTCCATTGGTTTAGAAACTCCTTTTATTTCGAACTATGTATCTCCGCCATTATAGCATAAAAAAAAGATGCAGAATACCGTAGATACTTATTTATTTCATGGACTTTTTATACCAACTGGCGTAAAATAGAAAACTGGACAGGTTCCACATTTAAATTGAATAGTTAGAAAATAACACAAAAAGGAGTGGAGTTTGGAATGAAAATGGGAATTGCTGCATTGCAGTGGATGATTTTTATGATTGCGGCTGCGATCGTGGCGCCAATTGCGATTGCAGATTTATATCAACTGAGCGCTGTGGAAACGGCAGGCTTTATGCAACGAACAATATTTGTTTTAGGTGTAGCAGGACTGTTACAAGGCTTGCTTGGACACCGTTTGCCAATCCATGAAGGTCCTGCGGGATTATGGTGGAGCGTATTCACAATTTATGCAGGATTTATCGGTGTTTTATACACCTCAAATATCGAGGCATTACAAGCTTTATCAGGTGGTTTACTCGTAAGTGGTATCTTTTTTATCGTCTTAGCTGCTAGCGGATTTATCGGTGTCTTAGCGAAATTATTCACGCCGACTGTGACGTTTGTTTACTTGATGCTCCTCGTATTGCAACTGAGCGGTTCTTTTATAAAAGGGATGTTCGGAATCTCAGCGGCTCACCCGATAATGGACCCGTGGATGGCGCTGTTAAGCCTGATAGTGGTCATCGCAGCTTTTGCATTTGGACGGTCAAAAGTGATGTGGATTCGGCAGTATTCCGTGATATTTAGCTTAGTTCTTGGTTGGGGATTATTTTTAATTGCTGGAAAAGCACCACGTGTTGGAGAGGCACATTCTTGGTTTGATTTGCCGAAGCTATTTGCGTTTGGCATGCCGACATTTGATTCTGGTGTGATTACGACCGCGATTTTTATCACGTTGCTATTAATTACTAATTTAGTTGCTTCTGTGCGTTTGATGGAAGGAATCGTTGCTGGTAATAAGCCTAGTGATCCGAAAAGGTACAAGCGTGGCGGGCTAATTTCGGGCGTTAATCAGTTGCTAGGCGGCGGTTTTTCGGCGATTGGTTCTGTCCCTATTTCAGGAGCTGCTGGATTCGTCACACAAACCGGTCAGAAATCGATCAAACCATTTTTGCTAGGTTGTTTATTAGTCATTGGGATTACGCTATTCCCGCCGATTATGAACATTATGAGTGCGTTACCAGCACCGGTTGGCTATGCGGTAACATTTGTCATTTTCTCCAATATGGTTGTGATGGCATTGAAGGAGCTCAAAAAAATAACGTCAGGTGAGGAAAACGCGTACCTTGTTATCGGTATATCGATGATGATTGGCGTGGGTGTGATGTTCCTATCTCCTTCTGCGACAAAAGGATTATCAGCTGCGGTCATCGCTGTTTTGAATAACGGACTTATCGTTGGAAGTGTTTTTGCGATGCTATTAGAACAGTTTTTCTTATTTCGAGAAAAAGTTGTTTCTTCTAGGAAAAAATAAAATGCCGTTCTTGCTTGCTATTTCGCCTCCTCATCCGCTATGATGGACGTATAGGAGGGGATTTAGATGGCAATTTTGAACCCTGAAAGATCGGAAATTCATCAGATTTTGAACAAAGCGAAGCGAATCGCGGTAGTTGGGCTTAGTGACAACCCAGAGCGCACATCCTATCAAATCTCGGAGCGGATGCAACAAGAGGGGTACACGATTATACCGGTTAATCCGCGCGTAGATGAAGTTCTTGGCGAAAAAGCCGTGGCAAGTTTAGCGGACATCGAAGGGCATGTCGACATTGTTGATATTTTCCGAAGATCCGAATTCTTACCTGATTTGGCGCGAGAATTCGATCAAATCGACGCAGATGTCTTCTGGGCGCAATCCGGCGTTTCAAACGAAGAAGCCTACGATTTCCTAAAAGAAAAAGGCCACATCGTTATCATGGACCGCTGCATAATGGTAGAGTATTTGCTTTCTGGCAAGGGATAATGTTAGACTAGAAAGATAACCACAAAAAATGGTCTGGGACATAGCCCAAATAAATCGGCGGCAAGCGCTCGCATTCAAGGGGTTTGGCGGACTTCCGGTTCTCATGTACAGTCGTACACTCCGCTTCTGGCTTCCACCAAACCCCTTGAATACAAACGCTTTCGCTCGATTTGTGTAAAGCATAATTTACGTCTTACCCAATAAAGGACAAGGCGATTTTATCTTGTTCGGAATTTTGTCCCAGTCTATTTGACTTGCAAAAAAAATACATAGCCCTATAACCAATCCAATCAAAATTTTGAAGGACTAAAGTCCAAGTCCGTGCCGCGAAACCTCTGGGGGTCTAGAAATGCTTAGTTTCTAGGCAAAAGCGAGTACCGACACGGAATGTACGATTTGTACACGAGTATCGGAACGGAACTTTTAACGACGGAAATGAGCATTTCTAGGCCCTCAGAGAGAACTGGGGCTTTATTATTTTGAGCGGAAGTGCTATTCTGTTAAAGTAGTTGTTGCCAACATATGTTTGGATAACAGGTAGAAATGGGTAAACAGCAAGATATATAAGCAAAATCGGAAGGAGAAAAAATAAAATGAGTCGTTCAAAAAATGAGTATAATGATGATTCGATTCAGGTGTTGGAAGGACTTGAGGCGGTACGTAAACGCCCGGCGATGTATATCGGTTCGACAGATACACGTGGATTGCATCACTTAGTCTATGAAATCGTGGATAATTCCGTCGATGAGGCACTGGCTGGATATGGTCATAAAATAAAAGTAGTTTTGCATGCTGATGAAAGTGTTAGCGTTTCGGATGAGGGGCGCGGTATGCCTGTTGGAATGCATAAAACAGGTAAGCCAACTGTCGAAGTTATTTTGACGGTACTCCATGCCGGTGGTAAATTTGGTCAAGGTGGTTACAAAACGAGTGGTGGCTTACACGGTGTAGGTTCTTCGGTTGTTAACGCTTTGTCAGAATCCCTAAAAGTAACGATTTACCGTGAGGGCTTCACCTACGAAATGGATTTTGAAAACGGTGGTAAGCCAGTGGGGACGTTACGCAAGCTTGGTAAAACAAACAAAAGAGGTACGACGATTCGTTTTAAACCTGATAAAACGATTTTTCCCATGACTTCTTATAATTATGAAACGTTGTCGGAGCGCTTGCGTGAGTCCGCATTCCTGTTGAAAGGGATGGAGATTGAGCTTGTAGATGAGCGTGTTGGGATGGAAGAGAAATTCCATTTTGAAGATGGTGTGAAGAATTTTGTGGAATATATTAACGAGGGCAAAGATGTGTTGCACCCAGTTGTGTCGTTTGAAGGGGATAACAATACGATTGAGATCGCGATGGCGTTCCAGTTTAACGATGGGTATGCGGAGAACATCTTGAGTTTTGTTAATAACGTGCGGACTAAAGGTGCGGGCGCGCATGAGGCTGGTATGAAGGCTGCGATGACGCGTGTGTTTAATGAATATGCCCGCCGTGTTGGGATGTTGAAGGAGAAAGAGAAGAACCTGGAAGGTAGCGATATTCGCGAGGGACTTTCTGCGGTGCTTTCGATTCGGATTCCGGAGAATTTGTTGCAATTTGAAGGGCAAACAAAGGAAAAACTCGGAACGCAAGAGGCGAGACCTGCGGTGGATGCTGTTGTAGCGGAACATTTGGGCTATTATTTAGCGGAGAATCCAGAAGTAAGTGCTTTGCTCGTGAAAAAGGCTGTGAAGGCGCGTGAGGCGCGTGAGGCGGCACGTAAGGCGCGTGAAGAGACGCGAAACGGCAAAAAACGTAAACGCTCAGAAACATCGCTTTCTGGTAAGTTAACACCAGCGCAATCGCGAAACCCGGAAAGAAATGAATTGTATCTTGTCGAAGGAGACTCGGCGGGTGGTTCGGCTAAACAAGGCCGTGACCGCCGTTTCCAAGCTATTTTGCCGCTTCGTGGTAAGGTTATTAATACCGAGAAGGCGAAACTGGTCGATATTATGAAAAATGAAGAAATTAGTACGATTATCCACACGGTTGGCGCTGGCGTAGGTGCTGAGTTCGAGGTGGAGGATTGTAATTATGATAAAGTCGTGATTATGACCGATGCGGATACGGATGGCGCGCATATCCAAGTGCTACTCCTGACGTTCTTTTACCGCTACATGCGTCCGTTAGTGGAAGCTGGCAAGGTGTATATCGCGCTACCACCACTTTACAAGGTTAGTAAGGGTGTTGGTAAAAAAGAAGTGATGGCGTACGCGTGGACTGATGAGGAACTGGATGCAGCCATTCAAAAAATCGGAAAAGGCTACATTATTCAGCGCTACAAAGGGCTTGGTGAGATGAACGCCGATCAGTTGTGGGATACGACGATGAATCCAGAGTCGCGAACGCTGATCCGTGTACGCATTGATGATATCGCTCGCGCTGAGCGTCGTGTGGCGACACTGATGGGCGATAAAGTAGAGCCAAGACGTGACTGGATTGAGAAAAACGTGGAATTCTCGCTGGAAGAAGATCAAAGCATTCTAGAAAACGAGAACATGATTATTGAGGAGGCGGGCGAGTGAGTACTCCAGATGAAAAAATTCAAGACTTAGCCTTGGAAGAAGTTTTAGGAGACCGATTTGGTCGTTATAGTAAATATATTATTCAGGAACGGGCGTTACCGGATGCGCGTGACGGATTGAAACCTGTACAACGTCGGATTTTGTTCGCGATGCATGTCGAGGGCAATACGGCTGAAAAAGGATTCCGGAAATCTGCGAAAACTGTCGGGAACGTAATTGGTAACTATCATCCGCATGGTGATTCGTCGGTGTATGAAGCGATGGTACGGATGAGCCAGGATTGGAAAGTTCGCAATACCTTGATTGAAATGCACGGAAATAACGGTAGTGTCGATGGTGATCCGCCGGCCGCGATGCGTTATACGGAAGCACGGACATCCAAGATTTCATCGGAATTATTGCGTGATTTGGATAAAGAGACGGTTGATTTTGTGTCGAACTTTGATGATACGACGAGTGAGCCGACGGTATTGCCGAGTCGTTTTCCGAATTTGCTTGTGAATGGTTCGACAGGGATTTCGGCTGGGTATGCGACGGATATTCCACCGCATAATTTGACGGAAGTGATTGAAGGCGTGATTAAGCGCTTGGATAAACCGGATTGCACGACGTCGGATATTATGAAGCTGATTAAAGGCCCGGATTTCCCGACTGGTGGGATTATTCAAGGTATCGACGGGATTCGTAAAGCGTATGAAACCGGAAAAGGACGCGTGGTTGTGCGTTCGAAGACGGCTATTGAAGATATGCGCGGCGGACGTCAGCAGATCGTCATTACCGAGATTCCATACGAAATTAACAAAGCGACACTCGTGAAACGGATGGATGATCTACGGATTGATAAGAAAATCGAGGGTATTTCAGAAGTTCGTGATGAAACGGATCGTTCTGGACTCCGCATTGTGATTGAGTTGAAAAAAGACGCGAATGCAGATGGCGTACTGAATTACCTTTTCAAAAACACGGATTTACAAATTTCATATAATTTCAATATGGTCGCGATTTTTAATAAACGTCCGCAATTGATGGGTGTTATTTCAATGATTGACGCATACATTGCGCACCAAAAAGAGATTATCACGAAGCGTTCGGAGTATGATATTCGTCGTGCGAAGGCTCGCCAACACATTATTGATGGGCTCATGAAGGCCCTATCGATTCTAGACGAAGTGATTCAAATGATTCGTGGTTCCAAAGATAAGCGTGATGCGAAATTAAACTTGCAAACCACGTATGATTTTAGTGAGAAACAAGCAGAGGCCATCGTATCCTTGCAACTTTATCGCTTAACAAATACGGATATTACGCAACTTCAGCAAGAGGCGGATGAGCTGGCAAAACAAATTTCGGAGCTAGAAGCGATTTTGGGAGACGAAAATAATTTGATTGCTTGCTTAAAAGAAGAGTTGAATGAAATCAAGAAAAAATATAAAACGCCGCGTTTGACGGTTATCGAAAATGAAATTTCTGAAATCAAAATTGATACAGAGGTGCTTGTTGCGAGTGAGGACGTCGTTGTTTCTGTGACGAAAGAAGGCTACGTGAAGCGCACTGGAATGCGTTCATATGCCGCGTCAAACGGGGAAGATTTATCGATGAAAGAAACGGATCATGCTATCTTTATCCAGACGATGAACACGATGGATTCGCTGTTACTTTTCACAAGTAAAGGGAACTATATTTATCGTCCTGTCCATGAGTTGCCAGATATTAAGTGGAAGAACTTAGGCGAGCATGTGAGTCATCTTGTTTCCGATACGTCCTCTGAGGAAGAAGTGGTTGCCGCCATCCCGATGAAAACGTTCAGTGAGACGGACTATTTCTTATTCGTAACGAAAAATGGCATGATTAAAGCATCGGCAGTATTGAACTACAAACCGCAGCGTTACTCGAAAACATTGATGGCGATTAACTTAAAAGGTGAAGATAGCCTGATTTCTGTGGAGACCGTTATTGGAAATGAAGATATCTTCTTAGCGAGTCATAATGGATACGGCTTGCGTTATTCGATTAGTGAAGTGCCGCTTTCTGGCGCTAGAACGGCCGGTGTCAAAGCCATGAATCTGAAGGCAGATGACTTTATTGTTGGGGCAAAAGTGATTGTTCCCAGCGAAAAACGTGATTTGGTCTTGCTTACACAGCGCGGATCAGCTAAACGAATGAAATTATCGGAATTTGAGCCGATCTCAAGAGCAAAACGAGGTTTGTTGATGCTTCGTGAGCTGAAAAATAGTCCACATCGTTTTATCAGTTTAGACTTAGCCGATAGCAATGATATTATTCATATTGCGACGGATAAAGAAGTGGTAGTGAATCTGGAGGTTGCGAATTTACGCGTGACGGATCGCTATTCGAATGGATCGTTCATTATGGATGAGCAACTAGAAGGCGCACCAGTCGAAACATGGCTTGGACTTGCAACGATTACTGAAAATACGGTAGAATAGTTTATATCATAAGAGTTCCTAGGTGAGCAAGGTGAAGCTAGCCTAGGAATATTTTTTTCGAGAGGATGGATTGGAATGTCTGAAAAAATGAATGTCGAGAGTTTTAACCTAGATCATACGCTTGTAAAGGCGCCGTACGTACGACTTGCTGGCCAAAAAATGGGGGAGCATGGAGACGAGATTTATAAATATGATATTCGCTTTATGCAGCCTAATAAGGAGCATATGGAAATGCCGGCGCTCCATTCGTTGGAACATCTAATGGCAGAGTTGTCACGCAATCATTCCGATAAAATTGTAGATATCAGTCCAATGGGTTGCCAGACTGGTTTTTACCTATCCGTTATTAATCATGACGACTATGAGGATGTGCTTGCGATTCTTGAAAAAACATTGCTTGACGTACTAAGCGCTACTGAAGTTCCGGCTTGTAATGAAGTACAATGTGGCTGGGCTGCTAGCCATAGCTTAGAAGGCGCGAAAGAGTTAGCACAGAATTTCTTGGACAAAAAACAAGAGTGGCCACATGTTTTTGGAGAATAATCTGTAAAAGCATTTACACACAACTGAGAATGTGTTAAATTGTATATATATACATGACGATGAAGATCACTATGAGAGTGGTCTTCTTTTAATTCCAAACTGAAAGCGGAAACACCTAGATATATCAAGAAGTTTATGGAAAGGTGGATAATAATGAAGAAAATTTCTTTTATGCATCAAAACGAAATGGACTTAAAGTTGCGAAGGTTTAGTGATGCGATAAATGGCTTGCAAGGACTCCCAAAGAAGGAATCCATGCACACGGTGGTTGAGAAAACAGCTGATAAATATATTGTGATAGAACCATTTGAGACCGCTTGTGAAAAGGCGGTAAAGCATATGGATGCGATTGATAATGGATTTCGGAAATATTTAAAAGGACGCGTACATGTAGAAAAAGAGCTGTGGATTATTGCTTCGATTAAGAATTTGGTGGATTATGGTTATTTGAAAATAGAGGAGTAGCTGCGATGTTGGAAAGGAACAGTTTGATATGGAATTAGAACGTATTTGCCGATTATTAAAGCAACGCGGAGAGCGGGTTATTACGAAGAAGAATAGTATTGAGACCTTCCATGAAAAAGGGGAGGATTATTACCGACTAGAGCGCGAACGGCTAGCGGGTGGGGAACAGTGGCATTATTTTTATGTACGGAGTAAGAAAGAGAATGTTTTGGAGAAGGAGCATCTCGCGAGTTATACGGATGAGCGTGAGGGAGCGCGGATATTTTATTTATGGACGATGCGCAGCCATTACCGCGAAAAATATATTTGGAAAATTCATGAATATCTGCGCGAAACAGATTACGATATTAGTCCAGATGTGGCAACTGTGGAGCGAGCGCTAGCGGTTTTATCGAAATTACATATACCCAGACATTTATATAGTTTAGAAAATGAGCAAAAACCGGATTCTATTAATCTGGAAACGGATTGGGATTCTGGACGAAGTTTTTATATTGATTTAAAAGGGAAGAGGCATCGGGAAACGTTGGTGCGTTCTAAAAGTATCGCGGTAAGCCTGGCGTTTGATAGGGTTTTGATGCTTTATTTATTTTATCAGGAACAGGATGCGTTGTTTCAGTCTAACGAAATTCAAACGCTCTTTAATGAGCAAGAACGCTTAGTTTTTCTATAAAAAAAACCATCGAACCCTTTGGTAGTAGGATTCGATGGTTTTTTTTAATGGACCATTTTATTTGTCAGGAGGCCAACATAAGCCGATACGCCTTTTTTCGTTAAATGAACGCCATCACGACCGAAATATTCCGGATGATCGATGGCTAAACTGTACCAATCGACGCGTGTAACATTATCGTATTCCGCATCAATCTTATCGATGGATTCGTTTACTTCTGACTCCCATGGACGAGGAACGCGCGTATTCACAAGATAAATGCTAGCTTCGTCAAACATTTGGACGAGTTGCTCCATTTTCTTGAGGGCAAAAGGACCATTTGTGCCAAGTTCGAGGATGACGGCGCTACCTTTACTATTATATTTCTTATATTGAGTGGCTGTATTGATTGCATCGGCCATTTGGCGTCCGACTAAACCGTCAATAGCGATATTTGGAACGGATTTCTCGAGAACTGGTTGGATGTCAATCATGAGTGAATCACCAATCGCTAGTGTTTGTGTGTAGCTGATTTTGTCAGGTGTGACTGGTGTTTTTGCGGCGTTCTTTTTAGGTGCCGGCGTCGGTTTTGTTGGTGTATCTGGTTTAGGCGCTTCTTTTTGCGGTGTTTTCGCATCGGCAACTGTTTTTACATGTGTTTTCTGTGTGCCTTCTGCGTTTGTTTTCACTGGAATTAGATTACTCATGCCGAGTGCGAAGAATACGAGAATGAGAACGAGACTGCTGATAAACGCCCATTTCCCAACTGGGTAGCCGCGCCAATGGAGTAAGCCTTTGAAATGGAACGACTTGATGTAGGCGATGAAGCCTTTTTTTCGAATCGGGGTCTCTACGAATCGGTAGGAAAGCTCGGCGATGAGAAGTGTTGCCGCCACTTGAAGGGTCGCTCGTACCAAATTCGGCGTTCCGACTTCCGTGATTGGTGTTGTTAACGTGATGATTGGGTAGTGCCATAAATAAATGCCGTAAGACCGCATACCAATCCAGCGCAGTGGTTTAAAACTGAATAGCTTGCTCAGATAGGAAGCTGGATGCGCGATGGTCGCAATCATGACAATGGCGTTAATGGCGATTAAGAACATGCCGCCACGATATAAAAAGGAATCATACTCGTTGACGGTCACGATGCAAATTAAGAAGATGGCAACGCTGATTGTTCCCGCTAGATTCACGGTGAATTTTGCGGGTTTTGGAATGTGAGGCGATAAGCGTGTGAATGGCCATACGAAAGCCAGTGCTCCGCCGAGTAACAAACCAAATGCGCGTGTATCTGTTCCGTAGTAAACGCGGCTTGGATCGCCATCGGGTGAATACAGAATCGCCATTAAAATAGCGGAAAGCATCGCTGCAATCACGATAATGCGCAAAATGATGGCTGGTTTTTTAATGAACTTGAGGGCGCCATATAAAAACAGTGGCCAGATAATATAGAACTGTTCTTCGATAGCCAAGGACCATAAATTTTTGATGGGAGATGCTGTTCCAAATGAGTCAAAGTACGACACGTTATGGAAAATGAACCACCAGTTGCTCATGTATAGAAAGGAAGCGGTGGCGTCTCCTCGTAATGTTGCCAGAAGTGGCCGGTTGAAAATTACGGCAAACACGACAACGACAACAATCATTAAGTATACAGCAGGGATAAGTCGTCTGAAACGGCCAACCCAGAATTTCTTCAAATCAATGCGTTCATTCTTTTCCCATTCAGATAGCAAAATATTGGTAATTAAGTAGCCTGATAAAACAAAAAAGATGTCAACTCCCAAAAAGCCGCCGGAAGCCCATCCAAAACTGAGGTGATAGGCGATGACAGCTATAACTGCCAGTGCTCGAAGCCCATCGATGCTAGGTACATATTTTCTTTTATAACGAGCGGATCTCTCCATGTAATCTCTCCTAACCGCAAATCATAAGGAAAGAAAGTTTCCCAATTTTAATTGCTAATATAAGTAGTAGGAATAAAAGCTTGTTACTAATTCCGTTTTGCTGACTCCAGTTATTCTCTACTGACCTATCATAACACATGTTTCTAGCGCTGTAATTCGATAGACAATAAAAAAACGGGAATTTATTAAATTTGAGACAATTGTCTTATTTATGTATAATAAAAAGAACAATATGTCACATAAGTGAGGTGAGGAATTTGACGGAAATATTTGCCCATCGCGGGAGTAAAGGGTTGTATCCGGAGAATACGATGCCGTCTTTTTTAGCTGCGGTGAAAGCTGGGGCGGATGGCATTGAATTAGATGTCCAGTTGACAAAAGATGGTATTCCTGTCGTGATCCATGATGAAACGGTAAATCGGACGACAAATGGCTCGGGATTAGTGAAAGATTTTACGTTGAGAGAGCTTCAAAAATTGGATGCGCATCAAGGGTATAAGAAACATTTACGAGCGTTGTTCAAAAAAACAAAGATTCCGACATTGGAGGAAGTGCTTGTCGTATTAGGTCGGTATCCGTTGATTCTAAATATTGAATTAAAGACGGATGCGTATGATTATCCTGGAATAGAGGAGAAAGTGCTGGAGCTTTGTGAAAAATGGGCTGGACGGCTGACTTTCTTATTTTGTTCCTTTAATTTAGAGACGCTAGCACGGCTCAGAGCGCTAGACGATACGATTAAACTTTCGGCGATAACGAAGTTGGACGTGGAAGAAGCGATGGCGCAGTTTGCAAGTTTGCAACTGGATAGCATTAATCCACCATACACGATTCGAAATCAAGAAGCGCTTGCGAATGTGGCGACGCGCTGTTGGACGGCTAATAAAGTAAGTCAGATGGAGACGCTTTTTGATGAGAATGTTCGCGGGTTTATGACGGATTTTCCAGAAAAAGCTGTAGAGATACGAAGGGGACGAAACAAATAGCTTTACTTTTAGGGAACGGCTGTACTATAATTGGAGACAAGTTAATATTAATTATTGTCTGAGATACGGAGAGACTACAAATGGCGAGCGCAATCGCTTGTTTTGTAGTCTCTCTTTTTTTGTGTAGCGGTTTCAAACCCGGCGAAAAGTGGAAAACAGATGATGAGGGATAGACTTCAAACAGGTCCTAGAGGGGGAAAAATGATGGTACAATTATTTTCAGCATTTGACAGAGAAACGATTCAAACGAAGATGGCAGAGGAAGCATTCGATTTAGTTATTGTAGGCGGTGGGATTACTGGTGCAGGGATTGCGCTGGATGCCGTTTCACGTGGGATGAGCGTAGCGTTAATTGAAATGCAAGATTTTGCTGCGGGAACTTCTAGCCGTTCGACAAAACTGGTTCACGGTGGCTTGCGTTATTTACAACAATTTGAGATTAAAGAGGTAGCTGATTTAGGGAAGGAACGCGCGATTGTGTATGAAAATGGTCCACACGTGACGACGCCTGAATGGATGATGTTACCGTTTCATAAAGGCGGAAACATGGGGAAACTGAGCGCTTCATTTGGTATTCGCTTGTATGATTATTTGGCCGGTGTAAAAAAAGACGAGCGCCGCAAAATTTTATCAGCAAAAGAAACGCTGGCTAAAAACCCATTTGTGAAAAAGGAAGGGCTGAAAGGTTCGGGTTACTACGTGGAATATCGGACGGATGATTCGCGTTTAACGATTGAAGTCATGAAAAAAGCCGTTGAACTCGGCGCGAAAGTCATCAATTATACAAAAGCGGAGAATTTCCTCTATGATGCAAAAAAACAAGTTGTTGGTGTTGTTGCGCGTGATCGTATCACCGGAAAAGTATTCGATATTAAAGGACATCGCGTGATTAATGCTGCTGGACCTTGGGTGGATAAAGTGCGTAAAATGGATTATACAGTCAACAATAAGCACCTGCGCCTAACCAAAGGAATCCATCTTGTTATCGATAAAACGAAATTCCCGATGGAGCAGGCTGTTTATTTTGATACGCCGGATGGTCGGATGGTCTTTGCTATTCCGCGTGAAAAGAAGGTCTATGTTGGGACGACGGATACGGTTTATGAAGAAATGGTGATCAATCCAAAAGCGAATGAAGAGGATCATAAGTACGTGATTAAAGCGATTAATTATATGTTCCCAGATGTTCATATTAGTGAAAATGATATTGAATCAAGCTGGGCTGGCGTTCGTCCACTTATTTACGAAGAAGGCAAGGATCCATCTGAAATTTCACGTAAGGATGAGGTCTGGTTCTCTGAAAGCGGCTTGATTACGATGGCTGGCGGGAAGTTGACTGGTTATCGTAAAATGGCCGAGAAGTTGCTAGATGAAGTTTCCAAAGCGCTTGCTAAAGAAACTGGGAAGAAATTCAAAACGGTACAAACGCATCATTTGCCGATTTCGGGTGGAGATGTAGGGGGTTCGAAAAATATCGACGCATTCATTGAGAAAAAAGCAAAAGAAGGGAACAATCGCTTCGGTTGGTCGCTTGCGGAGGGTCGTGAACTTGCGAAACGCTACGGTTCGAATATTGACCATGTGTTCACGTATGCGCAGGAGCATAAAGAAAACGGTACATCGCCATTGCCAAACAGCTTGTATGCACAACTCCACTATGCGATTTATCAAGAAGCGGTGATTCATCCTGTTGATTTCTTATTGCGTCGTACGGGATACTTGTTGTTTGATATGCCGTATTTGTTGGAATGGAAAGAGGAAGTTATAGAAGATATGGATAGATTATTCCAATGGGATGCGCAGACGAAAGAACAACTGGTTGCGGAATTGCAAACGCAAATTGATGATGCACGTGAACCGGCAGACTGGCATTAATTGCGATTTTATAGTTTGGTTAAGCCTCTCGAACGAATCTTTGAGAGGCTTTTTGTTATACCTGAATCTATCGCGAATATTTTTATAGGAATGCGGATTAAAAAGTAGTAGAATAGAAAAGTAATTTATTATACGATGGTTCATTACAAGAACTCCAAGGCACTTAGGAATTTAGAAGGAGATGTTTTTTATGTCGATGGTGATGCGTTTTTTAAGTGAACATGCGGAAGAGGCGACGGACTATTGGATCAGCACTTATTACGTGAACTCAGAGGAATATCAAGCGCGAAAATTTACTCCTGGTTATATGGAAGCGCACCGTAAAGAGACAATTACGCTTCTTAGGCTGGCTCTGGTAAATGAGGAGAGCATTCCTTCCAATGCAAAGAGTATGGGGGAGGACAGGTATGATATGGGGACGAGTTTTGCAGATGCACTCAAAAGTCATATGAGTTTTTATAGAGCGGTGAATGAATTTCTAATTATCCATTATACAAAGCGCACGTTTTCTTGTGAGGAAGCGGAATTCTTGGAAGCTTTACTAAAACTTCGAAAATATGAGGCTGCTTCTGTGGAACAACTTATTGCCGGCTATACGATGCAAGAAGGATTAGAAGCACCGACCGCGTGATGGTTGGTGTTTTTATTGATATATCGCACTTTGGTAGTGACCGCCGCAGTGTTTAGATGGTACAATGGAGGTATGGAAGGGGAGATTTTTTTGAGCAAGATTCCCGTTATTGTAATTGTTGGGCCGACTGCGGTTGGGAAGACGGCGCTTAGTATTGAGATGGCGCAGGCTTTTGATGGAGAGATTATTAGCGGAGACTCCATGCAGGTCTATCGTGGCTTAGATATCGGTACTGCAAAAGTGACCGATGCTGAAATGGCTGGAATTCCCCATTATTTGATTGATATTCGTGAACCGAGTGAACCTTATGATGTATCAGAATTTAAGCGGGAGACGCATCGGCTTATTCGCCAAATTTGGCAGGCTGGGAAAGTACCATTTCTTGTTGGTGGTACGGGGCTCTATGTGCAGTCCGTTCTTTATGATTATACTTTTTCAGAAGTGGAGAGTGACGCGGCTTATCGTGATGCTTTAGCTGAAATGCCGGTTGATGCGCTTTTAGAGATGTTGCGCGAGGTGGACCCGCGGAGTGCTGAAAAGTTACACGAGCATAATCCGCGGCGTATTATTCGGGCGTTAGAAGTATATCATTTGTCTGGTAAGAAATTCTCCGAGTTGCAGAATCAGGGACAACAATCAAGTGAGTTCGAGCCCTTGTTAATTGGCTTGGATCGTGATCGCGCGGAGCTTTATGAGCGCATCAACCTGCGTGTGGATATCATGATGAATCAAGGGTTATTGGAAGAGGCGCGAAAGCTTTGTGACACTGGTTTGCGTGAAGTTCCAGCGGCGCGAGGCATTGGCTATAAAGAATTGTTTGCCTATTTTGATGGGGAGATGTCACTAGATGCGTCTGTGGAACTACTTAAGCGTAATTCGAGGCGTTTTGCTAAGCGGCAATTGACATGGTTTCGCAATCGTTTGGATGTCACGTGGTTTGACACGAAGGAAGCTGGTGTCGAAAACGATATAGCAAGTGTGATTAGACAGTTTTTAGCAACAAATCGTGTGTTTTAATCCCGAATAAAAAGGGTATTTGAAACTAGCATAGAGAAAACAGTCTTCTTTTTTGGAAGTGTCATTTGTAGTTTTTGTACATTTCGTATAGAATGGAGATAACTGAAAAAGATAGAGAATAGGAGCGATTCATTATGAAACAAGGTGGGCAAGGGTTACAGGATCATTATTTAAATCAACTGCGGAAAGAGAAAATTTTGGCGACGGTATTCTTAACAAATGGATTCCAGTTGCGTGGTCGGGTTATCAGCTTCGATAATTTCACGGTTTTGCTTGATGTAGATGGCAAACAACAACTTGTATTTAAACATGCGATTTCAACATTCTCTCCACAAAAAAATGTAGCTTTGAAGTCGGATGATGAATAGGCTAATTGAATTCTAAAAAAGAACATAAGCCGAATGTTTTGTATCCGTTTCGATGGGTGCGGGCATTCGGTTTTTATATGGATTTTCGTCTTTCTTTGTGTCGCTTTTTGTGCTACGATGAATGGAGGAAATGATAGGAGTGCGGATAATGGTGGAAAGAGCGATATTGGTCGGCTGCGAATTGCCGAAACAGACAGAGGAACACTTTTACTATTCGATGTTAGAATTGGGGAGCTTGGCGAAAACGGCACAAGCAGAAGTCGTTGGGGAAGTAACGCAAAAGCGGGAGCGAGTACATCCGGCTACATTTGTTGGTTCTGGGAAAATAGAAGAAATTGCAGCGTTTGTTGCGGAGATGGAAGTCGATGTGGTGCTTTTTAATAGTGAACTTAGTGCGACGCAGGTTCGGAATATTTCTAAGATTGTCGATGCGCGAATTCTTGATCGGACGCAGTTGATTTTGGATATTTTTGCGATGCGTGCGAAGACTCGAGAAGGAAAACTGCAAGTGGCATTGGCGCAATATCAATATTTGTTGCCTAGATTAAGCGGTCAAGGGGTTTCTTTGTCGCGTCTTGGTGGCGGGATTGGGACGCGCGGACCTGGGGAAACGAAATTGGAGATGGATCGACGCCATATTCGTCAAAAAATGGTCGATATTAAGAAACAGCTGGATACAGTGGTGAAACATCGCGAGCGGATGACTGCTAGACGGAATGACCAGGCTATTTTTAGGTTTGGCTTGATTGGCTATACGAACGCTGGGAAGTCGACACTTTTTAACCGATTGAGTGATGCGAAAACGTTGGAAGAAGATCAGTTGTTTGCGACGCTTGATCCGACGACAAGGAAATTGGCTTTTTCACAGGGATACACAGCGCTTTTGACGGATACGGTTGGCTTTATTCAAGATTTGCCAACGACGGTCGTTGCGGCTTTTCGTTCGACACTTGAAGAGACGGCGAATGTGGATGTTCTTTTGCATGTGGTCGATTGTTCGAATCCGGATTATGTCCAGCATGAAAAAACGGTTTTGACGCTACTTGAGGAGTTGGAAATGCACCATATTCCGATTTTGACGGTTTATAATAAAAAGGACCAACAGTTGCCTCATTTTATCCCGACACAGCCGAATTATGTCGAGGTAAGTGCGCTTGAAGAATCTTCGCAGTACTTTTTGATGGAGAAGATGTTGTGGGAAATCAAGCAGTTGTGGCAACCTTATGTGGTTCGCGTTCCTGCAAGTGACGGGCGAATGTTACATAAATATAAACAGGAAACGGTTATTATTGAAGAGACGTTTGATGAGGAAACGGAAAGTTATCAATTAAAAGGCTATCAAGCGCGAAAGGATAAGTAAAATGACATCATTTTTTAAACAAATACCGGATGAACTGCGTCAGTTAGCGTATCGTGTGGAGGATGAATTGCGCTCTTTGCAACGCGAGACGGAGGTCATTGCCGAAGAAAATCAATGGAAGGTCATGCAGGCTTTTCAGAAAAACCGGGTGAGTGATTTCCATTTCACGCCATCGACGGGTTATGGTTACGATGATGACGGCCGTGACACGCTAGAACGAGTCTATGCAGACGTTTTCAAAGCAGAGGCGGCACTTGTTCGCCCGCAGATTATTTCAGGGACACACGCCATCTCGACGGCTTTATTTGGCGTACTACGTCCTGGCGATGATTTGTTATATATGACAGGTGCGCCATATGACACGTTGGAGGAGATTGTTGGTGTTCGTGGCTCCGGTAAGGGTTCGTTGAAGGAGTATCAGATTGGATATGACATGGTTCCATTACAAGAGGATGGTTCTGTTGATTTTGAGTCGGTACGTGCGAAAATAAAGCCCTCGACCAAAATGATTGGGATTCAGCGTTCGCGAGGATATGCGGATCGGCCTTCTTTTTCGATTGCAAAAATAAAAGAGATGATTGCGTTTGTTCGCGAGGTGAAGTCGGATGTTATTGTTTTTGTAGATAATTGTTACGGCGAGTTTGTCGAAGTTTTAGAGCCGATTGAAGTAGGTGCTGATTTAATTGCGGGGTCTTTGATTAAAAATCCGGGTGGTGGATTGGCCAAGACGGGTGGTTATATCGCTGGGAATGCGGCGTTAGTTGAATTGTGCGCGTATCGTCTAACAACACCTGGAATTGGTGCAGAGGCGGGAGCATCTCTATATAGTTTGCTGGAGATGTATCAAGGCTTTTTCTTGGCACCGCACGTTGTTTCGCAAGCTGTTAAGGGAGCACGTTTTACAGCGGGAATCTTGGGCGCGTTTCAGGTGGAGACAGATCCAACTTGGGATGCATCACGAACCGATTTGATTCAGAGTGTTTCTTTTCATAATCGCGAAAAAATGGTTGCCTTTGCTCAAGCGGTTCAAGGAGCATCGCCGATAAACGCGCATGTTGTTCCAGAAGGGGCGTATATGCCAGGGTATGAAAATGACGTTATCATGGCAGCGGGAACTTTTATTCAAGGAGCAAGCCTGGAATTAACGGCAGATGGTCCAATTAGAGAGCCGTATCAGCTATATGTACAGGGTGGACTCACGTATGAGCATGTAAAATTAGTGGTGTTATCGGCAACGAATCGGTTGATTGAGCAGAAACTTTTGTCGGTATCGCAAATAACATCAGGATGTAAATAAATTCAAAAAAACAGCAAAAATATTTTTTGTTGTTTTTTTATATTTCATGGTAACCGTTGATACGTAAGGTTTTTAGTGTATGTCAGATTATCTGACATAAATTTGACAAATGATATCACATACATTATAATGCAACTAACATATGAAAAATATAGAGTTTTGAAAGGGGTAAATTGTCGTGAGTGAAAAAGAAATTAGAAGATCGATGCCTCTTTTCCCGATAGGTCCTGTCATGAAATTAACAGATCTTACTGCGCGACAAATTCGTTATTACGAGGATCAAGGATTAATACACCCAGCAAGAAATCAAGGGAATCATCGACTGTATTCGCTACAGGACATCGATATACTGCTTGAGATTAAAGATTATTTGAATGATGGTCTGAATATTGCGGGAATTAAAAAAATGTACCAAATGCAGCAGGATGAACAGAAAACACCGCTCACTGATGAGGATGTACGTAAGATTTTGCGAAAAGAGATGCAGCAAGCTGGTCGATTCGTGAAACAAGATGCCTCTGGAAAGCAACAATTACCAAGGTTTTGACACAAGGTATTTACTTTAAAAAAGTTTATATAATATCAATTATTGGGAGGATTTAATTATGACATCGTATACTAAAGAAGACATTTTTCGCTTCGCAGACGAACAAAATGTGAAATTCATCCGCTTGCAATTCACGGATATCCTAGGAATCATTAAGAACGTGGAAATTCCCGTAAGCCAACTAGGCAAAGCATTGGATAACAAAATGATGTTTGATGGCTCCTCTATTGAAGGATTTGTACGTATTGAAGAGTCTGACATGTACTTATTCCCAGATCTTGCTACATGGGTTGTGTTCCCTTGGACAGCAGAAAAAGGGAAAGTGGCGCGGTTGATTTGTGATATTTATAATCCGGACGGAACAATTTTTGCGGGGGATCCTCGTGCTAACTTAAAACGTGTATTAGCCGAAATGCATGACTTAGGATTTACAGATTTTAACTTAGGACCAGAACCCGAATTTTTCCTTTTCAAACTAGATGAGAAGGGTAAACCAACGCTTGAATTGAACGACAACGCTGGTTACTTTGACTTAGCACCAACCGATTTGGGTGAAAATTGTCGTCGTGATATTGTATTAGAATTAGAAGAAATGGGTTTTGAAATTGAAGCGAGCCACCATGAAGTAGCTCCAGGGCAACACGAAATCGATTTCAAATATGAAGATGCCGTTACAGCATGCGATAATATCCAAACATTCAAATTAGTCGTAAAAACAATTGCTCGTAAGCACGGTTTGCACGCGACGTTCATGCCAAAACCGTTGTTCGGCGTGAATGGATCGGGGATGCATTTCAATATGTCGCTGTTCAACAAGGACGGCAATGCGTTCTTTGATGCAGATGGCGAAGAGCAATTAAGTCAAACGGCGTATTATTTCTTAGCGGGCATGTTAAAACACGCGAAAGGCTATACTGCGGTAACGAATCCGACCGTTAATTCATATAAGCGCTTAGTTCCTGGATATGAAGCGCCATGTTATATCGCTTGGTCTGGTAAAAACCGTAGCCCACTTGTTCGTGTACCAAGTTCTCGTGGATTGAGTACGCGTCTGGAGCTTCGTAGCGTCGATCCAGCAGCAAATCCATATCTAGCAATGGCTGTATTGCTTCGTGCTGGCTTAGATGGTATCAAGAACGAGCTTACTCCGCCGAAACCTGTGGATCGCAATATTTATGGCATGAATGAAGAAGAGCGTCACGCGCACGGTATTTTCGATCTTCCAGAAAGCCTAGCGTTAGCTTTAAAAGAACTTGCCACCGATGATATCGTTGTTGATGGTTTGGGCGAACACATTCTGGAACATTTTGTGGAAGCTAAAACAATTGAATGTGATATGTTTAGAACCGCGGTTCACCAATGGGAACGTGATCAATATATGGAAATATATTAATATGTAAACTAAAAAGAGGATGGGACAAAAGTTGATTAGTATCAACGGATGTTCCATCCTTTTTTTGTATATAGAAATAAGTACACAAAAATAGCACGCTTTGTTAAAATTAAAGTACCAACCAAAACCCAACAAAGGAGTGCTATTTATGTATATCAATTATAACATGGACCAATTAATTCTTCCAATGGATTTAGAAACAATGATTCCTGAAAATCATGTGTCACGAACGATTCATCAACAAGTAGAGGAGATTCCAGAAGTAGCAATTCAAAATTGGCAAAGGGCAGAAGGCCGTCAAAGCTATCATCCAAAAATGATGCTCAAAGTTATTCTTTATGCGTATTCCCAAGGCGTGACCTCCGGTCGGAAAATAGCGTCTATGACGCAAGAAAATATTCCGATGATGTGGCTAGCGGGGCAACAAGCCCCAAGTTATCGCACGATTAATCGCGCCCGAATTTCTCCCCATTTTGATACGCTGTTAAAAAATATGTTTATTTCTTTTCATGCCTTTGCGCTCAAACAACAACTTATTTCAGGTGAAAAAATATATGTAGATGGAACAAAGATAGAAGCAAACGCCAACAAGTATAGCTTTGTTTGGCGAAAATCATCGGAACGGTTCCATGCAAGTCTACAAGAAAAAATAGGCACCCTTTACGAAGATATGAAGCGCCAAGTCGCATTAGATATGGAGAAAGATGAGAAAGAAGATTTTTCAATCGTGCAGTTGGAGCAATTAGATCAAGTGCTTTCTGAAACGATTGAAGCCATTGATACCAGCCTCTGTGAGGCTGATAGTGTCGAACAAAAAGCCTTAAAACAAGAGAAGCGGATGTGGACCAAACAACAAAAACAATTACAACGCGATTATTTACCAAGGCTACAAAAGTATCAGACGCATTTTCAACAATTTGGTGATCGGAATAGCTTTTCTAAAACAGATAGAGATGCGACCTTCATGCGAATGAAAGAAGATCACATGCGAAATGGACAATTAAAAGCAGGGTATAATGTTCAAATTGCCACGGAGAATCAATTTACCTTGCATTGTGCCATTTTTCAACGTCCCACAGATACGCGCTGCTTTCTTCCCTTTTTATCTTCATATGAAAAGCAATTAGGGAACCTTCCAAATTACATCGTCGCAGACGCTGGTTATGGTGGAGAAGAAAATTATAAATATCTATTAGAGGAAACCAATAGCCTGCCTATCATGCCCTATACGATGTACCGAAAAGAACAAAAACGCTCGTATAAGAAAGATAGGATGCATCGAGATCACTGGGAATACCGCGCAGCGGATGATTTTTTCATTTGCCCGAATCAGCGAAAAGTCAACTTTCAGCGGTATGCGTATCGGACAGATCGCTATGGCTACGTGCGTGATTTTAAAGTCTATGAATGCGAAGACTGTTCCGATTGTCCTTTGCGTGCAGTATGCACAACTGCTAAATCAGGACAGAATCGAAAAATTTACTATAATCCTGTTTGGGAAGAACTAAAAAGTCGAGCAAGACGAAGCCTCACATCCGAAATAACTTCTGCCATCTATCGGCAACGAAAGATAGATGTAGAACCAGTTTTTGGGCATGTGAAGGTTCTTTTGGGGTTCACTCGTTTCCGTTTACGAGGGCTTCCAAAAGTAGCGACCGAAGCCAATCTCTACTTCATGGCTAATAATATGCGAAAACTGGCACGCCTCGCGTGCCTAAATGGAAAAAATACGTATCAAAAATCTAAATGCAGATTTTTGATACGTATTTTTCTAGGTCAGAGAACCTTTTGTCTCAGATCCTTTTGTTTAGCGAATATCTCGGTACAAGCCAATGACTTTTCCTAAGATGGTAACATTTCTTAAAAGAATTGGCTCTAAAGCATCATTCTCTGGCTGTAAACGGAAATGGCTAGATTCTCTAAAGAACCTTTTGCAAGTAGCTTCGTTGTCATCCGTCATTGCGACAACGATTTCGCCATTATTAGCGGAATTCTGTTGTCTTACAATCACTTTATCACCATTAAGAATACCTGCATTAATCATACTTTCGCCATCAATTTCTAGCATAAATATCTCTGTTTCACCATTTGCCATATATTCAGGTAAAGGGAAGTATTCATCAATATTTTCAACAGCTGTAATAGGTATGCCTGCTGTCACTTTACCAATAATAGGAATATTAATAACGTTTGGTGCTGCGATATCATCTTCCAAAGATAGGATTTCAATAGCTCTAGGTTTAGTTGGATCCCGGCGAATGAGCCCTTTTCCTTCAAGTCGTGCTAGGTGACCGTGGACTGTGGAGCTAGAGGCTAAACCAACTGCTTCACCGATTTCACGCACGGAGGGTGGATAACCCTTGTCTTTTACTTCGGACTTGATAAAGTCGTAGATATCTTGTTGCCGTTTGGATAATTTCATTTGTTTCACCCCGTTCACTCTTTCATTACTTCTTTATTAATCCCAGTATATCAAAGATTTTTTAGATATGCAAACAATTGTTCGTTTTTTTATTGACATAACAGAACGAGTGTTCTATAATGAATAAAAAGCGAACGTATATTCTTTTGGAGGGATAAAGATGACTTTAAAATCTATTTGGGATCGGTATTATATTGCGATTATATTTATTATTACGTGTTTTGTTTTAGGTTTAGTATTAATGTTTGTGACAGTTAATCAGGCAAATTCTGATTATAATGAGGTCTATGTTGCTAGCGGGGATTCGATTTGGAGTTTAGCGGATGAGTACGCTGGTGATTATAAAATGAGCAAACAAGAGTTCGTAGCATGGGTCGAGAAAGAGAACCAGATAATCAACGGTAAATTGACAGCGGGTGAGACAATCACAATACCAGTTAAGAAAGGTAACACAGATATAGATCACTCTATTCAATTAGCAAATGAGTAAATAGGACACAATGCTTTAAAAACCTCTGCTTTTCATGTAAAATAGTCGTTGATAATGAACAAGAAGGGGTTTTTCGATGTTTAAAGATTTTAAAGCATTTATTTCGAAAGGAAATGCATTAGGTATGGCAATTGGTATTGTCATTGGCGCTGCGTTTACAAGTATTGTGAACTCGCTTGTAAATGATATTATCATGCCTCCATTAGGGCTACTAGTAGGTAATGTAGACTTTACGAATCTATTTATCAGCTTAAATGGGACACATTACGATACACTAAAAGCTGCTCAAACTGCCGGAGCACCAACGATAAATTACGGTTTGTTTGTCAATAATGTTATCAGTTTTCTTATTATTGCTTTCTCGGTTTTTTTGATTATTAAAGTGGTAACAAAATATATTCCACTAGAACCGAAAAAGCCTGCTACGAAAGAGTGTCCTTATTGTTTGTCTGCTATTCCAGAGAAAGCGAGTAAATGCCCACAATGTACATCGGACTTGACTCAAGATGAGGAATCAGGATTATCAGTATAATAGTAAACAAGGAGGAACATAATGTTAGAGAAAGCGAAAATAGATCGAATTAACGAATTGTCGCACAAGAAAAAAGCAGGTACGATGACTGTTGATGAGAAGCTAGAACAAGAGGCACTTCGTCAAGAGTATATCAAGTCCTTTCGAAATCAAGTTCGTGATACGATTGAGCACACGACATTCATCGATCCGAATGGTGATGATGTAACGCCTGAAAAAATAAAACGAAAACGTGACGAGCGAAATAAGCTGTGAAGGAACTGGAGGGATTGATATGTCTCTCCATTTCTTTATATTCAATCGAACATTATCGATCATTTTAATGCATTTGTAAACAATTAGATATTTTTTAGTTGTGTAATAGTCTAGAAAGGATTATTATAGAGAGTAGTGACTAAAACAAGAGAGGATGTTTCATTTGTTTGATAAAACGGATCAATTAGCAATTAATACTATTCGAACATTATCGATCGACGCAATTCAGAAAGCCAATTCTGGTCATCCAGGATTACCAATGGGGGCTGCCCCAATGGCGTATGCATTATGGTCTAAAGTACTGAAGGCCAATCCAGCTAATTCACACTGGTTTAATCGCGACCGCTTTGTTCTTTCTGCAGGCCATGGTTCTATGTTGCTTTACAGCCTGTTACACCTTAGTGGCTATAAATTAGGATTAGAGGATTTGAAGCAATTCCGTCAATGGGATAGCAAAACACCTGGTCACCCTGAGGTTCATCATACGGATGGTGTAGATGCGACAACCGGTCCACTTGGACAAGGCATCGCGATGGCTGTTGGTATGGCGATGGCAGAAAGACATTTAGAAGCAATGTATAATAAAGATGGATTCCCAGTTGTGGATCACTATACATATGCATTATGTGGTGATGGCGATTTAATGGAAGGTGTGGCATCGGAAGCTGCTTCCCTTGCTGGACATCAACAACTAGGCCGCTTGGTACTTTTATATGATTCTAATGATATTTCACTAGATGGTGATTTGGATAAATCATTTTCTGAAAGTGTAAAACAACGCTTTGAATCTTACGGTTGGGAACATTTGCTTGTTAAAGATGGCAATGATACAACTGAAATTTTAGCGGCTATCGAAAAAGCGAAACAAAATACATCGCAACCAACGATGATTGAAGTGAAAACAGTTATTGGTTTCGGTGCTCCAAACGAAGGAACAAGCAAGGTTCATGGCGCTCCACTTGGTGCGGATGGCATTAAGGCTGCAAAAGCTGTATATGGTTGGGATTACGAAGAAGACTTCTACGTTCCAAGCGAAGTATATGATCGCTTTAAAGAGACGCTTGCGAAGCGTGGCGCTGAGGAAGAAGAAGCATGGAACACGATGTTTGCTTCTTATAAAGAGAAATTCCCAGAACTTGCGGCTCAATTAGAGCTTAGCTTGAATGAGGAACTTCCAGAAGGCTGGGACAAGGATTTACCTGTATATGGTGAGGATAAATCGCTTGCTAGCCGTGCGTCAAGCGGTGAAGTCATCAATGCTTTAGCTGCTAAATTACCTCAATTATTTGGTGGATCTGCTGATTTAGCTGGTTCTAATAATACAAATATCGCAACAGATGGTGAGTTTACGAAAACTACACCTGCTGATCGTAATATTTGGTTTGGTGTACGTGAGTTTGCAATGGGGGCTGCACTGAATGGTATGGCGCTACATTCTGGGCTTAAAGTTTACGGGGGAACATTCTTCGTATTCTCTGATTACCTACGTGCAGCGATTCGCTTATCTGCGATTCAAAACCTACCAGTGAACTATGTGCTGACGCATGACAGTATCGCAGTTGGGGAAGATGGACCAACGCATGAGCCTGTAGAACAAATTGCTTCTCTTCGTGCAATGCCTGGTTTGACGTTACTTCGCCCAGCAGACGGGAATGAAGTTGTTGCGGCATGGAAAATTGCGATTCGCTCAACTAATCGCCCGACGGCTCTTGTGCTTACGCGTCAAAACTTACCAACATTGCCTAATTCTGCTAAATTGGCGGAAGAAGGCGTGGCTAAAGGAGCTTATGTATTGTCTCCAGCGAAGAAAGACGTGGCAGATGTACTTCTTTTAGCTACTGGATCAGAAGTTAATTTGGCTGTACAAGCACAAGCAGAACTTGCAAAAGATGGCATTGACGCATCTGTCGTTAGTATCCCATCATTTGACTTGTTTGAGCAACAATCGGCGGAATATAAAGAGAGTGTTCTACCGAATGCAGTACGTAAACGTGTATCCATCGAAATGGGCTCAACGCTTGGTTGGGAACGTTACGTTGGTTTAGATGGTAAAACAATCGGAATTGACAAGTTTGGCGCTTCAGCACCAGGCGATACGATTATTAAAAACTATGGTTTCACTGTGGAGAATGTCGTTAACACTGTGAAGTCTCTGTAAGTAATAGATTGGAAGTGCAAGGTGAGGCGAGTTTTTCGCTAAATCATTTTGCACTTCTTTTTATGAGAATGTGTTGTGTATACGTTGTGTTGATGGTATAATGAGGCAGTTGTGATTTTTTAATGATAGCGAACTTTTATTGCTATAGAATATCGAAAAACTATTGTTTTGGCCTGATAAATCAAGTACAATAAAAGGGATATATTGTTTCGAGGAGGAGAAAGAGAATATGTTGTGGTATATACTTATCGGCATACTTTGCTTAATTGCTGGTTTGGCATTAGGATTTTTCATTGCAAGAAGATACATGATGACGTATCTGAAGAAAAACCCGCCAATCAATGAGCAAATGTTACAAATGATGATGGCCCAAATGGGAATGAAACCGTCACAGAAAAAAATTAACCAAATGATGAACGCTATGGGTAAACAGCAAGAAAAAGAAGGAAAAGCGAAGAAGAAAAAATAAGATTAGGACGGGGTATTGCACGATTTACTTGTTCTAAATAGCTTAATTGATGGTATACTTGAAACACTTTTTGGGATTACGTTTGAGACGTGATTTTGAGAGGTGTTTTTTAGTTTCGAGTAATATTTGCAGAATATTTCGGGTTTTCCGAGCGTGTCGCAAGTAAAAGTGGTGCTAGAGTGGTAGAATAGGTTCATGCAGACGAGGCGGTATTTTTAATTGGAATTGGAGGCGTTGGAATGAATGATAAGATAAAGGTTGAAGTTAAGCGAAACGAGGAGAAGATGGTTGCTTTTCGGAGGGATTTACATAGGAATCCGGAGTTGTCGTGGCAGGAGATTCGGACGACGAACCGGGTTGTGGCGGAGCTTGAGCGGATAGGCATTGCGTATCGGCGAATGGAGCCGACGGGGGTCGTGGCGGAGCTGGTTGGGAATAGGAATGGGAAAACGGTGGCGCTGCGTGCGGATATGGACGCGTTACCCGTGATGGAATTGAGCGAGGCGCTTTCTTACCGATCGGGAAATGATGGGAAAATGCATGCATGTGGGCACGATGCGCATACGGCGATGTTGCTTTGTGCGGCGGAAGCGCTGGTTGGTATTCAGGATGAGTTGGCTGGGACGGTGCGTTTTATTT
The DNA here is from genome assembly GCF_003856515.1 of Listeria sp. SHR_NRA_18. Taxonomy (NCBI): domain Bacteria; kingdom Bacillati; phylum Bacillota; class Bacilli; order Caryophanales; family Listeriaceae; genus Listeria; species Listeria sp. SHR_NRA_18. The sequence continues at coordinate 455,956 of NZ_QPKR01000001.1, read as the reverse complement.
TTCAGCCGGCGGAGGAGATTACGGAAGGTGCGGAGGCGATGATTCAGCAGGGTGCGATGCAGGGTGTGGATAATGTGTTCGGAATTCATATTTGGTCGCAGATGCCGACGCATGCCATTTCTTGTAATGCTGGGCCTGTTTTTGCGTCTGCGGATGTGGTTGAGATTAAGTTTACGGGACGTGGTGGGCATGGTGCGATGCCGGACGCTTGTATTGATGCGGCGGTGGTTGCTTCGGCTTTTGTGATGGGGGTTCAGGCGATTGTATCACGGGAAACGGACCCGCTTGAGCCAGCTGTTTTTACGATAGGGCGCATGGAGGCTGGGACGCGTTATAATGTGATAGCGGAGAATGCGGTTTTGGAGGGGACGGTTCGTTCGTTTCATCCGCGGGTTCGTGAAAAAATGGAGGCGGCGATTCGGCGTTATGCGGAACAGGTTGCGGCTACTTATGGTGCAACGGCGGAAGTGGATTATCGGTATGGGACGCATGCGGTGATAAATGAGGAACAGAGCGCGAACTTGGCGCAACGTGTGGTTACGAGTAGTTTTGGTGATGCGGTGCTTTATTCGGACCGACCAACGACGGCGGGCGAGGATTTTAGTTATTATTTGCAGGAGGCTCCTGGTTGTTTTGCGCTTGTTGGTGCTGGAAATCTGGAGAAGGATACGGAATGGGCGCATCATCATGGCCGTTTTAATGTGGATGAGGATGCGATGGTTTATGGCGCGGAACTATACGCGCAGTATGCCTACACATATTTGACAGAGAATCCTGAATAAGGGGTTCTTTGTCTGTCAAATAAAAAAATTATAAATATACTTGAATCTTTGAAAGAAATCGGTTACACTAGTTCCTGTAAACAAATTTGAGAAGGAGGTAAGGACAATGAAAAAGATAATTGGATTTGATGAGCGAACCATTATTGTAGGAGATAGCCTAAATTCGGCGTCCGTTATATCGAGGAAGAGGTACAGGCTTATTTGAGGGCTGTTATGTGTACTTTTGTGGGATTATTTCGATATATATTTCCAAACAGTAATGGGCAGAGCAAGACGTGTCCGTTATTTTTTATGTCCAAAAACAGGAATAAAAAGGGTTTCAAAAGAAAAGAGGGTTGGGAATGAAGATTTATAAGGAGTTGGGATGGTTTTTTAAAGAGCAGCGAAAATCGTATATTATCGGGGTTTCATTGCTTTTTATGATAACTTTACTTCAACTGGTGCCGCCGAAAATACTTGGTATGACGGTGGATGCGATTAGTAAGGATACGCTGACGAAAAATCATTTATATATGTGGATGGGAGTTCTGCTTGGGGCTGCTGTTGTCGCGTATGTTGGTCGTTATTTTTGGCGGATGATGATTTTTGGGTCGGATAATAAGTTGCAACGTCAATTGCGGTTACGATTATTTGAGCATTTGTCGAAAATGTCGCCGTTCTTTTTTCAGCGTTATCGGACGGGGGATTTGATGGCGCATGCAACAAATGATATTTCCGCGATTCAGCAAGTGGCTGGATTTGGCGTTTTGACGTTGTGTGATTCGATTTTGACGGGGAGCACGGTTATTGCGACGATGGCGATTACGATTGATTGGCGCCTGACGTTGATTGCGCTTTTGCCGATGCCGTTTATGGTGTGGGGAAGCTCGGTGCTTGGTCGGAAATTGCATGATCGTTTTCATAGTGCCCAGGCGGAATTTTCGAAGTTGAATGATAAGACGCAGGAGAGTTTGTCGGGGATTAAGGTTACGAAAACGTTTGGACAGGAGCAGGAGGATATCGAGGATTTTAGAAGGCAGACGGAGGAGGTTGTCGGTGTCAATGTGAAGGTTGCAAAACTGGATGCGATGTTTGATCCGATGATTTCGATTATTGTGAGTGTTTCGTTTGTACTATCGCTTGCTTTTGGGGCCAAATTTGTGATGGAAGGGACGCTCACGATTGGTCAGGTGATTGCATTTACAAATTATTTATTCTTACTGATTTGGCCGATGTTGGCGTTTGGATTCTTGTTTAATGTGATTCAGCGTGGGAATGCGTCTTATGATCGACTGAATACATTATTGAGTGAGCCGGAGGACGTGAAGGATGATTTTGGGGCGATCGATGCTTTGCCACGTGGGGATATTGATTTTGCGTTAGAGGCATTTACGTATCCGGATGAGGATGCGCCAGTTTTGCAGGATATTGTTTTTCAGTTGAAATCGGGTGGAACGCTTGGGATTGTTGGGCGAACGGGTTCTGGTAAGACGACGCTTTTGAAGTTGTTGATGCGGGAATATGATGATTATCAGGGGTCGATTAAGTTTGATGGGCAGCCGATTCAGTGTTATACGGTGCGGGGATTGCGCCGGGCGATTGGTTATGTGCCGCAGGATCAGTTCTTGTTTTCGACGACGGTTCGGGAAAATATTCGTTTTGGGAATCCGAAGTTGTCGCAGGCGGATGTGGAGCGCATTGCGGAGATGGTTTCGGTGCATGAGGATATTACGGAGTTCACGGATGGCTATGATACAGTCGTGGGCGAGCGTGGTGTGTCGCTTTCTGGTGGTCAGAAGCAGCGGTTAGCGATTGCGAGGGCGCTGATTATGAATCCGGAGTTGCTGATTTTGGATGATGCGCTTTCGGCTGTAGATGCGAAAACGGAAGAGCTGATTTTGCAAAATCTCAAAGCTAATCGGGCGGATAAAACGACGATTATTAGTGCGCATCGACTCAGTTCGGTGGAGCATGCGAATATTATTATCGTGATTGATAAAGGTAAAATTGTGGAGCGTGGGACGCATGCAGAGCTTGTAGTGCTCGACGGTTGGTACGCGGAAATGTTCCGAAACCAGCAATTAGAGGAGCTTATTGAGGGCGGGGGTGATACGAATGGAGCCGGATAATGAAGAAATGTTAACGATGAGTGGGAGAGAACATCGTGCGGTTTTGAAACGTTTGTTTAGCTACACGAAGTATCATGTCCCGGCGCTGATTTTAACGATTTTTCTGGTCATGTTGGTGACGTTGGCGGATGTATTTTTGCCGATTTTGATTAAAATATTTCTGGATGATTACTTGACACCGCTTCATTTTGTGGCTGGGCCGATTCTTTTGTTGGCATCGGGGTACATGGGTTTGGCGCTTGGCCGGTCTATGGTTTGGTATTTTCAACTGGTTTTATTTCAAAAGATTGCTTTGCGGATAGTGCAGCGCATTCGGATTGATATCTTTAGTAAACTTCAGAATATGGGGATGCGTTATTTTGATCAAACGCCTGCGGGGAGCTTGGTTTCGCGTGTGACGAATGATACGGAAGCGATTAAAGATATGTTTATAAATGTGCTCGGAACAGCGATTCAAAGTGTGTTTATGCTGATTGGAATTTACACTGCGATGTTTATTATGGATGCCAAATTGGCGGCGTATAGTTTGCTTGTTTTTCCGCTCACGATGTTGATTATTATTGTGTACCGAAAGTATAGTTCGCAGTTTTACAGGGCGCGTCGGGAAAAATTGAGTCAGCTAAATGCGAAAATTGCGGAGTCTATTTCAGGCATGTCGATTGTGCAGCAGTTTAATCAGGAAAAGCGCTTAATCGGTGAGTTTGAAGAGATTAATAAAGATTATTATGATGTTGGTATGAAAAATATTAAATTTAACGCGTTGCTTCTTGGCCCGGCGATTGATCTGATTTATTCGCTAGCGGTTGTGTTGATTCTTAGTTTCTTCGGGATTCAATCGTTTTCTGGGCCGGTCGCGATTGGGACGATTTATGCTTTTATCACGTATTTTGATCGGTTTTTAGAGGCGATTTACAACATTATGGAGCGGCTCGCGATGTACCAAGAGGCGATTACGGCGGCTTCGCGTGTGTTCCGGATTATGGATGGCACGGATTTGGCGCCGGAACAAGATGTGGAGGATGGTTTAGCCATCGGAAAAGCGAAGATTGAGTTCAAAAATGTCACGTTTTCTTATGATGGTAAAAAAGACGTTTTGAAGGATATTAGTTTTACCGCTGAATCGGGGCAAACGGTCGCGCTTGTTGGTCATACGGGAAGTGGGAAAAGCTCGATTATCAATTTAATGATGCGCTTTTATGAGTTTGAGCACGGTGAAATTTTGATTGATGGGAAGTCAATTAAGCGGTATCCGATGGAGGAATTGCGTGCGAAAACGGGGCTGGTTTTGCAGGATAGCTTTATGTTTTATGGCACGATTAAGGATAACATTCGGTTGCATAATAAGATGATTACGGATCGAGAAATTTTGGAAGCGGCGCAGTTTGTTCAGGCGGATCGGTTTATTAACACGTTGGCGGATAAGTATGATCATAAGGTGATTGAGCGTGGTGCTTCGTTTTCAAGTGGGCAGCGTCAGTTGATTTCGTTTGCTAGGACGGTCGTGACGAATCCGCAAATCCTTGTTTTAGATGAGGCAACGGCGAATATTGATACGGAGACGGAAAGTTTGATTCAGACGGGCTTGCGAAATATGAGGCAAGGTAGGACGACGATTGCGATTGCGCACAGGCTTTCGACGATTAAAGATGCGGATCTGATTTTGGTGCTTCGAAAAGGGAGCATTATTGAGCGGGGAACGCATGAGGAATTGCTTGCGCATGGTGGTGTCTATCATTCGATGTATCAGTTGCAAAACAGTGGCATGGATTTAGAGGAGCTTGGTTAATTGGGCATAAAGGTTGTTTTTCTTCTAAAAAAGTTTATAATGAGGCAAGTAAATAGTGCCGATTAGGAGGAAGAAACGTGTCATTTATATTATCAATTATCATCACGCTTGTTTTTGGTGTCGGGGTTATCTTGATTCGGATGAAGGCGTCGAAAGAGCCAGCGACTGTGAAAAAAATTATTATTCCGCCGATTATGATGAGTACGGGGGCGCTTATGTTCGTCATTCCGTATTTCCGTGTTTCGCCAGCTGGTATTCTCGAGGCTGTGTTGATGGGGCTAGTTTTCTCGCTCATTTTAATTTGGACAACGCGGTTTGAGATTAAGCATCAGTATGTCTTTATTAAGCGGACGAAATCGTTTCCAGTTATTTTGTTGAGTTTGCTTTTAATCCGACTCGGTATTAAATATTGGATTAGTGGCTCGGTGGATGTTGGGGAATTGTCTGGAATGTTTTGGATTCTAGCGTTTGCGATGATTGTTCCTTGGCGAATCGCGATGTATTTTCAATATAAAAATGTCGCTGGGAAGCTGGAACAAACGGAAGAAACCTGATTTTAAAATTTGGGAGGATTTATCCCATGAAAACGGTTGAATTATGACAGGAACATCGATATAATGAGTAAGGTTGCGCGAATTGGGCAACATGTATAAAAGAGGAGGTTTTTCATTTGAAGAAATGGTTAGTAGCTTTATTTTCCCTTGCGCTTGTGTTTGGCTTAGCGGCTTGTGGCAATGATGCGAAGGATGAAAAAGAGACAGAGAAAAAAGATGTAAGCGCGGATGCCATGAGTTTTTACATGGATTTAGTGGCAAAAATTAATGACAATGATACGGACTATGACGCATATCAAGCGGCGATTGGTAGTGACACACCGCCAACGGATGCAGAGCTTGCAGAACTTGCGGCAAAAGCAAGTAGCTCGGCAGACAAAGTATCACAAGTATTGGCTGATGTGAAAGTACCGAACTTGGGTGCAGAGACAGACGCTTTCAAAACAGCGGTAAAAGACTTAAGTGATGCGTATGCAGCGGAGGCTAAAGGCTTAAAGGCTTCTCCAATCGATACAAAATCAGCGGATGAAGCCATGCAAAAAGCTTCTGATGCACTTGGTCAAGCGTTGAAAGATACTGGCTTAGCGCCATCGAGTATCATGAATGACACAGCAGCATAAGAAATGAAATAGGGCGTTGTAGCGTAAAAACTGCAACGCCCTTAGTTTGTGTTTGTAACTTTTTGCAATTGTAAGTATAATGGGAAAGTAATGATTAATAATATCTAATGGAGGGGTTTTATTTTGAAAAAATGGATAGTGGGGACATTAGCGGCAGTAACTGTATTTAGTTTAACGGCTTGTGGCAATGTGAGTGATGAAACGAAGGACGAAGCGAAAGAGAAGGTGTCATCTAAAGCGGAGGATGTAAAGGAGAAAGCTAAGTCAAAAGCGGATGAGATGAAGAAAGAAGGTAGTTCAAAACTGGATGAAGCAACACAAAAGCTGCATACGAAAGCCATGGATTTCTACACGGATTTGGTTGATAAGGTGAATGAAAAAGATAAAGATTATGATGCGTATATAGCAGATATTACGAGTGATGCTCCATCCAAAGGAGCGAAGTTGGACGAATTGGCAGAGAAAGCTAGTGCCTCCGCAGAAAATATTTCGGAAACGTTGGCGAATGTGAAGGTTCCTGATTTAGGAGAGCACACAGATGCGTTTAAAACGTCAATTCAAAGCTTGAGCGATGCATTTGCTGAAAAAGCAGCGGCGATAAAGGCGAATCCTGGCGACACAAAAGCAGCAGAGAAAGCGGATGCTGCGATACAAAATGCGTCAGATAAACTTTCAGAAGCTCTAAAAAATATTGGTTTGGCGGGTTCTAATATCGTGAATGATATTACTGGCTGAGCATGAAAAAAACCTTGATTCCCAAGTGCGAGCGACGCGGGATCAAGGTTTTTATTATTTTACTTTCGTTGCGTCTATTTCTGCTTGTAAACGTTCGAAGGTTTTCAAAACTTCTTCGGATTTAATTTCTAGCAGTTCTTTTTGATCGATGTCTTTGTCGTTGAATGGGATTGGATCGCCGAATCGAATGATGACTTTTTTTCGTTTGAATAATTCACCGACTGTTTTTGGTCCGTCGTATACGGCTGGCAGGATTGGAACTTTACCCTTTAGTGCCACGGTTACTGCGCCTCGTTTTAGATGGAGACCAGCTGATTTCCTAGTACCACTTGGGAAAATACCAACTACTTTTCCGTCTTTTAAAAGGCGAATTGGAAGTTTGATCGCGCTTGGACCTGGATTTTCACGATTTACTGGGAAGGCGTTCAGATGGCGCATTAACCAGTTTAGTGACTTGGTTTTGAATAGTTCTTGTTTTGCCATGTAGTGAATTTGAAGTGGTTTTATGGCAAATCCGAGGTAGAGAATCTCCATCCACGATGTGTGCGTTGAAACGACAACGAATGGCGCTTCGGGGATTTTGTCTTTATTCTGTACCTGGAAACGTCCGCCGATTATCGTGAGAATCACCTGGACGAAATTTCTCGCAAAAGTGTAGAACAAGTTGGTTCACTCCTATAATTCTTTTTTTAGTCTTGTTTTTAGTATACTGAAAAGTTGTGGAAACGTCTAGTGCTTACGTGCTGTTCTTGTTTTTTTCGAAAATATAGTATACTGGTGGTAATGAGGAAAATAGGATAATGAGGTGTTGGGATGAAATTTTTACATACGGCGGATTGGCATTTAGGAAAAATTGTGAACGGGGTGTCGATGCTTGCGGAACAGCGGTATATTTTAGAGCAGATAGCGCGGATTGCGGAGGAGGAGCAGGTCGATGGGATTGTGATTGCTGGGGATTTGTATGATCGGTCGGTGCCACCAGCGGATGCGGTGACGCTTTTGAATAACGTGTTGATGGAGCTGAATGTGACGCTTGGGAAGCCAGTTTTTGCGATTAGTGGGAATCATGATAGTGCGGAACGGGTAAATTTCGGTTCGGCTTGGTACGAGAAGAGTGGTTTACATATTCAAGGGACGTTGGGTAAGGAGCTCGCGCCGATTGAGTGGAACGGGGCGCAGGTTTGGTTGGTTCCGTATCATGAGCCAGCGCAGGTTCGGGCGGCTTTTGAAGAGAAGACGGTACGGTCGTTTGAGGATGCGATGCAGGCTGTCACAGCAAAAATTAGAGCGGTTTGGGATACGGATAAGGCGCAGATTTTAGTTGGGCACGCGTTTGTTGCGGGTGGTCTTCCTAGTGATTCGGAGCGGCAATTGGCGATTGGAAATGTGGATCGGGTGTCGACGAATTGTTTTGAGGGCTTTGATTATGTGGCGCTCGGGCATTTGCACCATTCGCACGCGATTCATCATCCGAGTATTTTTTATGCGGGATCACCGTTGAAGTATTCATTTTCGGAGGCGAAGGATAAGAAGAGTGTTCGGATTGTGACGATGGATGGGAAGGCGCTTGTGGAAGTGCGGGAGCGTTATTTGGAGCCATTGCATGATTTGCGGATTATCGAAGGGTATTTGGCGGACTTGGTAAGTTCCGTGGCGCCTGGAAATGAGGATTTTTTGCAGATCAATTTATTGGATGAGGGTGCGTTGATTGATCCGATTGGGCAACTGCGGGCGTTTTATCCGAATGTGTTGCATTTGGAACGGGTACAGGAAAAGTTGACGGATAGCCAATTTGAACGATTTGAAGATGTGATTAAAAAAGATGATTTGGAGCTGTTTGCGCAGTTTTTTGAGCATGTGAGTGGGAAGGAAATGTCGGATCGGCAAGTGGAGATTATGCGCGAGACGATGGATAGTGTAAAGGGAGGTGCGGATCAATGAGGCCTTTGAAACTGACGATGCAGGCTTTTGGTGCTTATGCGAAGGCCGAGACGATTGATTTTACGGAGCTAGGTCAGGAACGGATTTTTGTGATTTCTGGAAAAACGGGCGCTGGGAAGTCGACGATTTTTGATGCGATTAGTTTTGCGATTTTTGGGAAGGCGAATACGAATGATCGGGAAGGTTTTTCGCTCAGGAGTCATTTTGCGAAAGCGGAGGATTTGACGGAAGTGTCGCTTGAATTTTTGCTTCGGGATGTGCGGTATTTGGTTCGTCGTGTGCCGCAGCAGGAGGTTCCGAAGCAGCGCGGGGAAGGGATGACCACGGTTACTGCGAAGGCGGAGCTCTATGAACTGGATGGGGATGAGGAGACGTTACTCGCGAGTTCGGTTCGGGATGTTGGCGCGAAAATGGAAGAGATTATCCAGTTGAATGTGGATCAGTTTCGCCAAATTTTGATGATTCCGCAGGGCGAGTTCAGGGAATTGCTTGTAGCGGAGAGTAAGGAGAAGGAAGCGATTTTGCAGCGGTTGGCGCATACGCATTTCTATCAGCTTATTGAAAACCAGTTGTGGCAACAGCAGAAGGATCAGGAACAGCAAGTGCGATTATTGCGTGAAAAAGTGGCGGGGATTACGCAGGAGGCTTTTGACGCGGAGGCGCTTGCTGGAAAAACGGCGCTGGATATTGAGTTGATGTTTGCCGAACGATTGATTGTGGAGCAGGAAACGATGAATGGGCTTCAGGAACAGATGGAGTTTGCGAAGGAGAAAGCAGAAATCACGGCTAAAAATGTGACATTGGCGGAGGAAAAAATCGCGGAATGGGCGCAATTAGCGAAATTACGGACGGAAAAAGTGGCATTGGATGAGCAATTGGACACGCGAAATCAGGAGCAAGAAACGGTCGATTTGGCGCGAAAAGCTGGGACGTTGATTGACCAGGATGCATTGTGTTTGCGGTTAAAACAGCAATTAGACGAGGCGAAATTGGATGAGCGGCAGGCTTTGGATGCTCTTAAAAATCGGGAAGTTGCGTTTGAAAAAGCCCATTTGGAAATAGAGAAAGTGAAGGAAATCGAGTTAGAATACGTGGCTTGGGTTAAAAAGCGGGATTTGCTGCAAACGATGGAGGCAAAAGTGACGCGGGCTCTAGCCGTGCAAGAAGAATTAGCACAGCAGAGTGGCCGGCAGCAAGATTTAGCGCAGAAATTAGAACAGTTTATTTTGCAGGAAAAAGGGCTGTTAGAGCAATCGGAAAAATTAGCTGAGCGTGTGCGATTGGTGCAGGATTCGCGACTGAAATATGCGGAAACGAAGCAACGGCTAACCGAGTTGAAGCAAGAAGAAGCGTTTGTTTTGGTTGAAATAAAGAAGTGGGAACAGAAGCAGGCGTGGGAAGCGGAATTAGTTGTATTAAATCGTAAATGGAAAGTGGCAGAAGAGCAGTTTAGCGAAGCGCAAGCAAAATATGAGAAGTTGGGTGCGATGTGGCAGCATGAACAAGCGGCGATGTTGGCGTTAAGCCTTGTGGATGGTGATGCGTGTCCAGTTTGCGGTTCATTGGAGCATCCGAATGCTGCATTGGAAACGGCGGACGTGTCAAAAACAGAGGTAGACACGGCAAGAGAGAGTCAGAGCGCCAAGCAGGACGCTGTAAAAGCAATTGTGACGAAAATAGAACAGAAAAGATGGCAGATCGAACAAATCGTATTTGCTTCGGAGGAATCGTTGCAGGTTTTGAAGGAAAAACAAGCGTTGTATGGCGAGGAAGTAGCGACAAAAGAGAAGGAACTCGCGGAAATGGACGTCTTTCTAGTGGAAGAGAATGATGTGGAGGAACAGCTGGAACGGAATAAACAGGAGATGATCAAGCTCGGCGAGGAAAAAGCGCAGTTGCAGACGGCGTATGAAGAAGTTAGTAAAAGTGTTGATGCTGCAAAAACGACGCACACCTTGCTTTTGGAGGATGTGCCGGAGGAGTTTCGGGATCCGACTGTTTTTTATGAAGAACAGAAAGCGTTGACGGCGAAAATTACTGATTTTGAAGAGAAGAAGGGACGCGCGGAATTGGCATATAATACGGCGAAAGAAGGGCATTACAAAGCGATTTCGGCAAGCGATATGGCGGGGAAAGCGGCTGTGAAGGCGGAGGATGCTTTGGCAACGCAGCGCACGATTTTTAAAGATATCATGGCGGCGAACGGTTTTGCGGATTATGCATCCTATCAGCGAGCTATTTTGAGTCCGGAAGATTTGGACGCGAAGGAGCGCTTTATTCGTGATTTTGAGCAGCGGTATCATTTTGTTTCGGAGCGTTTGAAAGAGACGGAGACGAGGCTTGCAGGAGCTGAACAACCGGATTTAATAGCATTGCAACGACTGGATGATGAGGCGAAACGGCTGTATCATGAAAAAGCAGAGCGCTGGATGGGGCAAAAAGACGTTGTTCGCAAGTTATCGGAGTTATCCGAGCGATTTTTGAAATATCTGGTGGAGACGAGTGAAGCGGAGAAGGCTTACGCGGATGTTGGCTACTTGGCGGATATGGCGCGCGGGAAAAATGATCGACGCTTAACGTTTGAACGCTTTGTTTTGGCCACTTTCTTAGATACGATTTTGCTCCGGGCGAACGGTCGATTGAAAAAAATGACGAACGGTAGGTTTCAACTGAACCGCAAAAAGGAAAAGTCAAAGGGAAACGTGCAAAGTGGTTTGGAGCTTGAGGTTTACGATGAGTATACTGGTTTGGAGCGGCATGTCAAAACATTATCTGGCGGGGAGAGTTTTAAAACGTCCTTAGCTTTGGCATTAGCTCTTGCGGAAGTTGTGCAGGAAATGTCAGGTGGGATTTCGCTGGAGACGATGTTTATTGATGAGGGATTTGGTACGCTGGATCCGGAATCGTTGGAAATGGCGGTGGAGTGCTTGCTTGAAACGCAGGAATCGGGACGGCTTGTTGGTATTATCTCACATGTGCCAGAGTTGAAAGAACGGATTCCGTCGCGACTGGAAGTAACGGCGACAAACCACGGAAGTACGACGAAATTTTTCGCGCAAGGCCTATAAAACTGGATGTGGAGGTGCAGACTTGGAGTAGAAATAGCTTCCTAGTTTGAAACATGAGACTTTTTTCGATATAATGAAGTGTTGGATGAAAAAAAGAACTTTTTTTCCTGATGACATGAATGGAGGAATTGTGATGATACGACAAGCGAAAGCGGAAGATGCGGAACAAGTCGCACCACTTATTTATATAATTTTAGAGGATATGGAATTGCCATTTTTAAAAGGTGTTAGTAAAGAGATGATGTTGGAAATGATTGAGGCGAGCTTTTTACGGTCGGATTATCGGTTTAGTAAAGAGAATGTGATGGTCAAGGAAATTGATGGCAAAGTGGCGGGAATCCTTGTGAGCTATCATGGGGAGCACGCGGAAAATATGGATGACGAGTGGGAAGGCATTCAAGATATGTTCGGGATTGTTAACAAAATACCGTTGTTTACGGAGCAAGAAACGTGGATGGGCGAGTATTATCTGGATTCTCTTGTGGTCGATTCATCGTATCGCGGTCAAGGGATTGGCAAGGAACTACTGCATGCGTTTAAAGAATTGGCGGTCGCTAAAAATTGTGAGATTATCGCGCTGAACGTTGAAAAAGCAAATGAAGGCGCGCTAAATTTATATAAAAAATTAGGTTACGAATCGGAGTACGATTTGGTTTTATCTGGTCATGATTATTATCACATGACCCAAAATGTCAGGAGTTGAGTGAATTGTTAACAGATCCAAAAAACACAATGATTCCTGTTTCGATTAAGAAAAAGGGGCGCGAATTACTGGAAGATGGAGCAATCACTGTTTTCGAAGAAAAGACGACGTACGCGAATATGTTCCGTTCTGTTGTTGTAGATGACCGGGTTTCGTATGAAGTGAAGCATGTGGCGAGCGGGAATTATCAGTGTGATTGCATTTACTTCCAAGAAAATAGTATCTGTGCGCATATTTATGCAGTTGAGTTAGAACACGAGGCGCGTCAGACGAAGATCGAGAAGGCAAATTTCAAGCAACGCATTCTGGCGCAAGAGGCTACGACGCTACTTTCGCTGTTTCAAGAAAATATGGACCGCCAATTTGACACGTTCGATACGACGGCCAAAACGCCACTGAAGGTCGAGTATATTTTGCGGATGCAGGAAAATCGTGATAAAAACATGTTGACGCTGGATTTAAAGGTTGGGCAGGATCGGACGTATGTTGTGAAAAATATCGGGGATTTTTTGCAAGCGATAAAGCAACATACGAGCTATTTTTTCACAAAAAATTTCAGTTTTGATCCGAACGAGCATTATTTCGGTGAGCGTGATATCGCGGTTTTCAATGAGCTGACGAAAATTAATGAAATCGCGAAGATGTATGATACGGATAGCTTCTATTGGAACAAATCGTATGCGGAGGAGAAGGTGCTGATTATTCCACCGAGTTTAGCGGAGACGATTTTGGCTGATTTGATGGGGCAGAACACAATTTGTATTCATGACGACATTAAATACAGCGGGTTGTTGTTTAAAAAAGGGACGCTGCCGTTTTCATTCGTATTTCGCAAAAATGACGATGGTGATATGTACCAGCTCGTGATGGAAGAATTGCAACAAGCGAGTTATTTGGAAAGCTATCAGTTATTGTTTTTAAATGGTGTGTTTTATCGGCCGATTGATGCGGTTTGGGAGCAGTTGACGCCGCTTATTCATTTTCATAGTGTGACGGAGAATGAGGTGGTACAGTTTTCAGAATCGCAACTCAGTGAGGTGATGTCATACGTGTTGCCGTCGCTCCAAAAAAGTGGGCACGTGCAGATTGATCCGTCGATTGAAGACCGGGTTATTCAGCAACCGCTCGTTTCGAAGATGTGGATCTCGCAAAAAAACAACGAACATGTGCTAAAACTCGAATATCACTATGGTTCGCAGGTTTTTGACCCATTTGCATTGACGGAAAGCGTGGATCCGGATGGCCGAATCATGATTCGGGATATGGAGACGGAAGCAAAAATTATGCACCGTATTGAGGCGGCGCCCGTTCATTTTTCGGAGACGCAAATGGTTGTGAATTCTGATGAGGCGAGCCTTTACGAGTTTTATTATCGGGTCGTTCCGAGTTTGGCGACGGATGTGGCAATTTATTTGGAAGATGGTTTGGAAGAAATGGTGGAGGAACACGTGAAACCAACGACAACCATCGATGTGGCGCATGATAATGATTACTTATCGGTGGCATTTGATTTTCAAGGTATCGATGAGGATGAGATTCAGGAAGTACTGCAATCTTTGCGGGAAAAGCGGAAGTATCATCGCTTGAACAGCGGGCGTTTCTTATCGCTTGAAGACGAGAGTTATCAGCAAATGGAAGCGATTTTTGATATTTTAGATGTTCGTAAAAAAGAAGTCGGGAAACAAATGGCTGTGCCGCTTTATCGTGGGATGCAAATCTATGAGGCGATGGGCAGTGCGCAAAATGAGCATAATAAGTTCAGTCGGACGTTCCGCGATTTATTGCATGAGATTGTGAATCAAGAGGATACGTCTTACCCGTTGCCGACGAATTTGAACGCGGAGCTTCGGGAGTATCAAGTGACTGGTTTTGAATGGATGAAATCGCTTGGGAAATATCACTTAGGTGGCGTTTTAGCGGATGATATGGGGCTTGGAAAGACGCTACAAGCAATCACGTACATTTCTTCAACTATCGAAGAAAATCCGGACATGAAACCAGTTTTAATCGTGACGCCGGCTTCTCTTTTGTATAACTGGTCGAGCGAATTTGAAAAGTTTGCGCCTGATATTCCGGTGACGGTCATTCACGGGACCTCGCAAATGCGTTTGGAACTGATTCAAAAAATCGAGCCGGGGAATGTCTATTTGATATCCTATCCGTCCTTGCGTCAAGATGAGCAGGAATTCTTAACGACGCGTTTCCAAACGATTATTTTGGATGAAGCGCAAGCGATTAAAAATTACAATACCAAGGCGTCGCAAGCGGTTCGGGCACTCAAAACGACGAATGTTTTTGCGCTTAGTGGTACGCCTTTGGAAAACAGTATCGATGAATTATGGACAATGTTTCAAACGATTATGCCAGGCTTTTTCCCGTCGCTTCGTAAGTTTAAAGAATTACCGCACGAACGCGTGGCGCAGATGATTCGACCGTTCTTGATGCGCCGTCTGAAACGAGATGTTGTCAAAGAATTACCGGATAAAATCGAGACGAATCTTTATTCTGAACTAACGGAATCACAAAAAACCGTCTACCTCGCTTATTTGGAGAAAATACAACAAGAATTGGCTGCCAAAGATGGTAATGACCAAGAAGATCGGATTAAATTGTTAGCAGGTTTGACGCGATTACGCCAAATTTGTTGTGATCCAGCACTTTTTGTTGAAATTTATGATGGTGGTTCTGGTAAACTGGTACAATTGTTTGATACAATACAAACAGCACGTGAAAGTGGCAAGCGCATCTTGATTTTCTCGCAGTTCACGTCGATGCTTCAAATCATGAAAGCGCAGGCTGAAGAAGCTGGCTATCGTTATTTTTATATGGATGGTGGCACGCCTTCGAAGAGCCGGATGGATTTGGTAAACGCTTTTAACGCAGGGGATGCCGATTTATTCTTTATTTCACTGAAAGCTGGTGGAACGGGGCTGAATTTGACAGGCGCCGATACGGTTATTTTGTACGATTTATGGTGGAATCCCGCGGTGGAAGAACAAGCGGCGAGTCGAGCGCACAGAATCGGGCAGAAAAACGTGGTGCAAGTGATTCGAATGATTACAAAAGGCACGATTGAAGAGAAAATCTATAATTTACAGAAGCAGAAACAGGCGTTGATGGATGCGTTGATCCAGCCTGGTGAACAAATGCTCCATCGTTTGACAACAGAAGAGATAAAAGAGATTTTGACATTGAGTTGATTATAGAAGGGACGCGAGTGTTTATGGATAATTGGGAAGTATTTATCGCAGGAAATGAAACAGAAGCCGTGGATAAAATTACGGAACTGGAGGTTAGAGGCTATAAAAAGGAGAATATCTCGATCTTAGCTAAATCTGATCAAGAAGATGAAGTAAAAGAGATTATTGAGTCGACGAATGTGGAGGAAGAGCATCCGGTGAATGAAGAAGCATTTGGTGTTATTTCAGGTATTTTGCAGTCGCTTAGCGGTGGATTGGTGATTCCGCAAGTGTATAATCCGAAATATGGTGCGCTTTATGCTGCTGGTCCTTTTGCAAAATGGTTTTCGAATACGAGTGATAAATCGGTCAAACGTTTGCTGAACGATTTTGACTTGGATGATGCTCAAATTGACGAGTTTGTGCGTGCGCTTCACAGTGGTCAAATCTTGATTTTGGCGAGATAAAATGGCAAAGAAGAAGCCAACAAAGGCGCAACTACGTAAAGTCAAACAGAGACGCAGCATGTTTTTGGCGATTTTAGCCTTGTTCGTGTTAGGCTTGGCGCTTGTTGTTCTGATGCAATTTCGAGCGGAGGAAAAGCCGAAACCGTATACGCAAGATATTCCGGAGCAGTTTGTTTCGATTTACCAAGCAGCGGCGAAGGAATACGGGATTGACTGGTTTTTACTTGCCGCCGTGCATCGTGTGGAGACGAAATTTTCAACGGTAGAACCGATGATTTCTGATGTTGGCGCGATTGGCCCGATGCAGTTTATGCCGTGTACGTTTGTGGGATGGAGTGCAGAGGGGTGCCCAGCAACGGGAGGCGTCGGGGATTTTACGGACGATGATTTAGTCGACCCTAGCGTGATTAAAGCGTACGGTGGATACGGTGTGGACGCAAATCATGATGGTAAAGCGGATCCATGGGATTTGGAAGATGCCGTTTTTTCCACCGCGAACTTTTTAGCGGACAATGGCGCAAAAGATGGCAAAGAGAAGCAAGCGATTTTCAAGTATAATCATAGCGATATTTATGTGAAGGATATTATGTTCTACCGCAATCAATTTAAAAAGGCGTGGAACAAAGATGTCGCCTCAAAATGAGAAGAAGTCGAGCAGTTGTGTTCGGCTTTTTCGGTGCGTATTCATCGATAATTTTTACTTATCACAAAGCATCGATTTATCTTAGTTTACTTATCACGCTTTTTTTCGTACAATAGAGTAGTAGAAGATTGCAACGAGAGCGAAGGGTATCACAGTGGGAGGAAAAACAAATGAAAAATTGGAATGAGAAAGCAAAGCAGTCGTTTCAAATTGGCGACGACACGTATCATTATTATCAATTAAAAACATTGGAGGCGGATGGTCAAACATCCATAAAAAAACTGCCTTACTCGATCCGCGTACTACTTGAATCAGTATTGCGTCAAGCGGACGGACGCATCATCACGGATAAGCATATTGAAGACCTAGCGCACTGGGATGCGACGAAGAAAAATGACGGGGAAGTTCCATTTAAACCAGCGCGTGTTATTTTGCAAGATTTTACAGGGGTTCCGGCTGTCGTTGATTTGGCCTCCCTTCGTAAAGCGATGGCAGATCTAGGCGGGAATCCAGAAGATATTAATCCGGAAATCCCGGTGGACCTTGTTGTCGATCACTCGGTGCAAGTGGATAGTTACGCCAATCCGGAAGCGCTAGAAATCAATATGAAACTCGAGTTTGAGCGTAATATGGAGCGTTACCAATTCTTGAACTGGGCGCAGAAATCGTTTGATAATTACCGCGCCGTACCACCAGCAACGGGAATCGTCCATCAAGTGAATTTGGAGTATTTGGCAAGCGTCGTTATCGCGAACCAAGTGGCTGAGAACGAATATACAGCGTTTCCAGATAGCCTGGTTGGAACGGATTCGCATACAACCATGATCAACGGAATCGGCGTACTGGGCTGGGGTGTTGGCGGAATCGAGGCTGAGGCAGGAATGCTCGGCCAACCATCGTATTTCCCCATTCCAGAAGTTATCGGCGTGAAATTAATCAATGCCTTACCAAACGGCGCAACAGCAACCGATTTAGCTTTAAAAGTAACACAAGTCCTGCGTGAAAAGAAAGTTGTCGGCAAATTTGTCGAGTTCTTCGGTAAAGGCGTGGCGACATTGCCGCTTGCTGATCGTGCGACGATTGCGAATATGGCACCAGAATACGGCGCAACATGTGGCTTTTTCCCAGTAGATGAGGAATCGCTTACGTACATGCGTTTAACAGGGCGTGAAGAAAAACAAGTCGCGCTTGTGAAGGAATATTTGCAGCATAACGAGCTATTTTTCACACCAGAAAACGTGGAGCCGAATTATACGTCGGTTGTGGAACTGGATTTAAGCTTGATCGAGCCGAACTTAGCGGGACCAAAACGCCCACAAGACTTGATTCCATTGTCGAAAATGAAAGAGAGCTTCCAAGCCTCAATCAGCGCGCCAAATGGCAACCAAGGATTTGGCTTATCGAAAAAAGACTTGCATAAAGAAGCGAAAGTGACGTTTGGCAATGGCGATCAATCGCCGATGAAAACTGGTTCTGTGGCCATTGCAGCGATTACAAGTTGTACAAATACATCGAATCCATATGTGATGCTAAGTGCTGGACTGCTCGCGAAAAAAGCTGTCGAACTAGGTCTTGAAGTGCCGAAATTCGTGAAAACATCGCTCGCACCGGGTTCGAAGGTCGTGACGGGTTATTTGGAAGATGCCGGTTTGCTACCATACCTTGAGAAGTTAGGCTTTGACCTTGTTGGTTACGGTTGTACGACGTGTATCGGTAACTCTGGCCCGTTAAAAGACGAGATTGAACAGGCGATTGTGGATAATGATTTACTCGTTTCTGCAGTTTTGAGTGGAAATCGTAATTTTGAAGGGCGGATTCATGCGTTAGTGAAAGCGAACTTCTTAGCTTCACCACCGCTTGTTGTGGCTTACGCGCTTGCTGGGACAACGAATATCGATATGTTACATGAACCAATCGGAAAAGGCGAACATGGCCAGGATGTCTTTTTAAGCGATATTTGGCCGGCGCAAGAGGAAGTGAAGGCGCTTGTGGAGAGAACTGTGACGCCGGAATTATTCCGCGAAGAATATGCGCATGTTTTCAGCCAAAATGAGGAATGGAACGCGATTGCGACATCGGAACAAGCGCTCTATGATTGGGATGCGGATTCGACGTATATCGCCAACCCACCATTTTTCGAGAATTTATCACCGGAAGCAGGAAGGGTTGAGGCGTTACATGGCCTTCGTGTGATCGGTAAATTCGGCGATTCTGTTACGACGGACCACATTTCTCCAGCTGGGGCAATCGGAAAAGATACACCTGCTGGGAAGTATTTGCAAGCGCATGGTGTAGCGATTCGTGACTTTAACTCGTACGGTTCGCGTCGTGGTCATCATGATGTGATGATGCGCGGAACGTTTGCGAATATTCGGATTAGAAACCAAGTCGCACCAGGAACGGAAGGCGGTTATACAACGTACTGGCCAACAGAAGAAGTTATGCCGATTTATGACGCATCGATGAAATACCAAGAAGCTGGAACTGGGCTTGTTGTGTTGACTGGCGATGATTATGGCATGGGATCTTCTCGTGACTGGGCCGCAAAAGG
This sequence comes from Listeria sp. SHR_NRA_18, assembly GCF_003856515.1. Taxonomy (NCBI): domain Bacteria; kingdom Bacillati; phylum Bacillota; class Bacilli; order Caryophanales; family Listeriaceae; genus Listeria; species Listeria sp. SHR_NRA_18. The sequence continues at coordinate 436,819 of NZ_QPKR01000001.1, read as the reverse complement.
AACGAATCTACTCGGCATTAAAACAGTCATTGCGAAAAGTTACGAACGGATTCACCGCTCCAACCTTGCGATGATGGGCGTATTGCCATTGCAGTTTAAAGACGGCGAAAGCGCAGATTCACTTGGCTTAACTGGTCGGGAAACGATTAGTGTCGCGATTGATGAAACGGTTTCTCCACTTGATTTTGTTACCGTAACGGCGGTTGCAGAAGATGGCACACATAAAACATTTGAGGCGCTCGTTCGCTTTGACTCGGATGTAGAAATCGATTACTACCGTCATGGCGGAATTTTGCCAATGGTTTTACGCGGAAAATTGAAGAAATAAAAGAAATGAAAAAACATCGAACTAGAACGTGCGTTCGATGTTTTTTTATGTTATCATGAGATATAGCGATAAATCAGGGAGGTTGTTGGAGGATGGAAAAACGAGTAGAGATTGGTAACACTGGGTTGCGCGTCACACCGATTGGCTTTGGAGCAAATACGATTGGTGCGCATAATTTATTTCAAGATATTGATGAAGAAGTAAGCCGTCAGACGGTACGTGAGGTGTTGTCGGCAGGTGCGGATTTTTTTGATAGTGCATTTATGTATGGATTAGGGCGTTCAGAAGAGCTGATTGGTGAAATCTTGGCCGAGACTGGTCGCCGTTCGGATGTTGTTTTAGCAACGAAAGCCACTCATATCGTGACAGACAGTGGGATTAAACTAGATAATTCACCAGCCTTCTTAACGGAAGCGGTAGATATTGCGTTGAAGCGTCTTCAAACAGACTATATTGACCTGTTTTATATTCATTTCCCGGATGGAGTAACACCACCAGACGAAGCAGTTGGCGCTTTAAAACGCTTAAAAGAGGCCGGTAAAATTCGCGCAATAGGTGTGTCCAATTTTAGCATGGAGGCTTTGAAAGTAGCAAATAAAGATGGGTATGTGGATGTCGTACAAGATAAATATTCACTCGTTTACCCTGAATTAGAGCGCGATATGATCCCTTACTGTATCGAGCAGGGAATCTCTTTTATACCATACACACCGCTTGCAAGTGGACTTTTAACGGGGAAATTCACAGCAAACAATCCACCTCAAGACTTCCGAAAAGAACGCCCACATTTCCAAGGACAAGCATACCTTGATACCATTGCAAAAGTGGACAGCCTCCAAGGATTAGCTGACAAGCACCATGTTTCCATTGCGAATATTGTTTTGGCGACCACGCTCGGTATTGACGGCATTGATGTTGTGATTCCAGGGGCTAAGAGTCCAGAGCAAGTTAGGGCAAACATGAAAACGTTAGATGCAGACTTGACGCACGAAGAAGTAGAGCAAGTTCGGGCTTTATTCAAATAACAGATAGAAAGAGGGATGCAAGATGCAGCATGAACGATGTGGTTGGGCGATGAATGATAGTGTCGAGCAAGTATATCATGATAATGAGTGGGGCGTGCCAAGTCGTGATGAGCAATATTTATTTGAAATGCTGAATTTAGAAGGTGCGCAAGCGGGCTTGTCGTGGCGGCTAATCTTAAATAAACGAGCTGCGTACAAAGAAGCTTTCCATCAATTTGATCCAGATAAATGCGCGATGATGACAGATGAAGAGTTAGAACAGATACGTGAAACCGCAGAAATTGTTAGAAACAAGCTTAAAATTGGCGGAGTCCGCAAAAATGCGATCGCTTTTTTAAAGGTGCAAGCGGAATTTGGTTCTTTTGCTAATTATATTTGGGGATATTCTGACGGTGTGCCAATTATAAATCATTGGACGGATATGTCACAAATGCCAGCTAAAAACGAATTATCTGAGCGCATTAGTAAAGACCTCAAGAAACGCGGTTTTATTTTTGTTGGACCTGTTATTATTTATTCGTATTTACAAGCTATTGGGATGATTGATGATCATGTGGTTACTTGTCCGTACCATACAGAGAATCGGTGCTAGTTTTAGCTTGCTAATTGGTTTGATTGCATAAAAATAGGCGTAGCCAGATGGATTGGTACGCCTGTTTTATTTAATTTTTTTGCCAGTTAAGCTGCCATTCAATGCCAAGCTTATCGGTTACTTTTGCATAAACGCCACCCCATGGCATTTCCTGTAGCTCGATAGAAATTTGGCCACCATTTTTTAATACGTCATAGGTGCTTTTTAACGATGCTTCATCATCAAACATGTAGGCAACAGAGAGCATGTTACCAGCTACCAATGCTTCATCAACATAAGAATCGGAGAAATATAGTAATTCAACACCATCTTTCTCTAAGCGGGCGTGTACAAGGCGGTTAGCTAATGTTTCGTCACCGCGAGAATCTCCCATTTCTCCGTATGTTTGGACCATTGTGGGTGTAGCTCCAAAAGCCTCACCGTAGAAATTTAACGCTTCTCTTGCATTCCCGTTGAACTGTAAATAAGGTATCGTATTTGGCATAATCATTTCCTCCTAAAAGGTTTTTCACGCGAGGTGATAGGGACAGTATAGAATAAATGAATGCAGAAATCTACTAATATACAAATTTTATTTCTTGCTGACCGCTATAAATAGGGTGGCATCTTGTTTCATGAATACTTTCTCGCCATGGTGAAATTGCTGAATATTTGTCGATTTAAATCCTGTGCTAGTTAGCAATGCTTTCAATTCATCCGCAACAAAGCCGTTATGCACTTTTGGGTGATAGACGTTAGGGTTTTTATCAAAATCAATGATGATAAGTTTGCCATCCGTTTGGAGTGTTTTATAAAGTTTTTCTAAAATGATTTTGGTATCCGGAATGTGTAAAAGAACGAGAGATACCAGTACTATATCAGCTTTTATATCCATTGTGTCTTTGGTGAAATCCGCAACGAATGTTTGGACATTTTGGATATTGCTTGCTGCTACCTTATCGTTTATTATCTCAACCATATTCTCGGAAGAGTCTACCAAAATAGCATTTTTAACAGAGTCGGCAATTTGTAAACCAATTAGACCGGTTCCACTGCCGTAATCAATCAGCGTTTTTTCTTTGGCTTGCGCTAGCTCTTCACGAACTTTGTGGGCAATAATATTCGCGAGTTCTATCCGTTCGGTACTATCATATTTCTTGGCTATTGTTTCGAAAACGTTTTCTTCCATTTCTTTATCGCATCCTCTGCTACATGATAAGTCACCAGTATAGTTTAAATGATTCGTTTGCGCAATTAATTGAGAGACTACTAGAAATAAAGATTACAATAATATTATTATGTAAACTTTAAATAGAGAGAAAAAAGAACAACCCTGAGGGAAGGGCTGCTCTTTTCAACTATTTATAACTTAAACACCTTTATATGCGTTTATATAAATTTCTTTCAACTCAGAAACGAGCGGTTGAACTGGGTTAGCAGTCGTACATTGATCCATGAATGCGCGATCAGCAAGTGTATCAACCACTGCGTCAAATGCTTTCTTATCAACGTTTTGACCTTTCAAGCTCATGTCGATTCCGCAATCTTTACCAAGGCTGATAATAGCATCAACAAGTGATTTCACGCCTTCTTCTGTTGTAGAAGCTGGAAGTCCAAGAACGCGAGCGATTTGTGCGTAATCTTGGTCTGCACGGTAAGATTCATATCTTGGGAATAGCGCATGTTTTCTAGGTTTTGTTGCATTGTAACGAATAACGTGTGGCATCAAGATAGCATTGGCACGACCATGCGGGATGTGGAATTCAGGTCCGATTTTGTGTGCTAAACTATGGTTTATGCCTAGGAAAGCATTGGCGAAGGCCATACCCGCCATAGCAGAAGCGTTATGCATTTTTTCGCGAGCATCTTCATCTGCATCAAGAACGGATGCGCGTAATGATTCGAATACCATTTCGATCGCGCGTAGAGATAATCCACGTGTATAATCGCTTGCCATAACAGATACGTAAGACTCAATCGCATGTGTTAACACGTCCATACCTGTATCAGCTGTAATGTGAGCTGGAACAGTCATAACGTATTGTGCATCGACAATTGCTACGTCTGGAGTTAGCTCATAATCTGCTAGTGGGTATTTAATGTTGTTTTCTTTATCTGTAATAACCGCAAAAGGAGTAACCTCAGATCCTGTACCGGATGTAGTAGGGATAGCAACGAATTGTGCTTTTTCACCAAGTTTAGGATATTTGAACGTACGTTTGCGAATATCTAGGAATTTTTGTTTCAAGCCGAAGAATGAAGCTTCCGGGTGTTCATAGAATAACCACATACCTTTGGCAGCGTCCATTGCAGAACCACCACCGAGTGCGATAATGCAATCTGGTTTGAAGTCTTTCATTAATTCTGCACCTTTGTAAACTGTTACGTCTGATGGATCTGGTTCTACGTCTGCAAATACTTGATAGGACACGTCATTGCCGCGTTTTTTCAAGTGTTCGATAACAACATCAACGTATTTAAATTGAACCATTCCTGGGTCAGTTACGATGAATACACGCTCGATATTAGGCATTTTTTGTAGATATTGTGTAGAATATTTTTCAAAGAATACTTTTGGTGGCAATTTAAACCATTGCATATTATTTCTCCGTTCTGCGATACGTTTCACGTTTAAAAGGTTTGTTGCGCTAACGTTTTGTGATACAGAGTTTTTACCGTAAGATCCGCAACCAAGTGTTAGGGAAGGGATGAAGCCGTTGTAAAGGTCGCCGATTCCGCCTTGAGCAGATGGTGCGTTTACAATGATACGACATGCTTTCATACGTAAACCGAATGCAAGTTGTGCTTCGCGGTCTGTAGAATGAATAACTGCTGAGTGACCTAAACCACCATACACGAGCATTTCTTCACAACGATCGAAGGCTTGTGCTTGGTCTTTTGCTTCAATGAAAGCTAGGACTGGGCTTAGTTTTTCGTGAGATAGTGGGTAATCATCGCCCACACCTTTAATTTCAGCTACGAGCATTTTTGTATCTTCTGGAACTTTGAAACCAGCTTCGTTTGCGATCCAAGCAGGGGATTTACCGACTACATTTGGATTCAATGCGTGTGTTTCTGGATTAATGACATAGCTTTCTAGTTTTTTGAACTCAGCGCCTTTAACGAAGTAGCACTTGTTCGCTTCCATTTCGTCTTTAACGGCTTTTGCCACTTCTTTGTCGACGATTACAGCTTGTTCAGAAGCACAAATCATACCGTGATCAAATGTTTTAGATAGGATTAAGTCGTTTACTGCGCGTTTGATTTTCGCAGTTTTGTCGATGTAAGCGGGAACGTTACCAGGACCAACGCCAAGTGCAGGTTTACCAGTAGAGTACGCTGATTTAACCATTGCGGCACCACCTGTAGCAAGAACGAGCGCTACATCTTTATGATTCATCAATTGTTTTGTCGCTTCTAGGGATGGTTTTTCAACCCATTGAATACAATGTTCTGGAGCGCCGGCTGCAACTGCTGCTTCATATACGACACGAGCCGCTTCAGAAGAACATTTTTGAGCGCTTGGATGGAATGCAAAAATGATTGGGTTACGCGTTTTAATAGCAATGATAGCTTTGAAAAGTGTTGTCGATGTTGGGTTTGTAACAGGAGTTACCCCAGCAATAACGCCGACTGGTTCTGCGATTTCAACGACACCAGTTTGTTTATCTTCATTGATAATGCCGACTGTTTTGTCTGCTTTGATGCTATTCCAAATATATTCTGTTGCGAAAATGTTCTTAATACATTTGTCTTCGTAGATTCCGCGACCAGTTTCTTCAATTGCTAGTTTAGCAAGCGGCATATGTTGGTCAAGACCAGCTAGTGCCATTGCATGAACGATATGATCTACTTTTTCTTGGCCAAAATCGGCGAACGCTTTTAGTGCGCTTTGTCCGTTACTTGCTAGTGTATCAATTACTTTTTGAACCTCTAATTCTTCGTTAACAGCTTTTTCTTTCATTGCCATTTGTGAACCCTCCAATAGTATTGGGACTAAAAACGTCCTCTGGTGACATTTAACGTCCCTGTTATTTCAAAAAAATTGCGGCGGTCGACTCGCCGTCATCTTCTTGGATTTCTTATTTACAAAGTAAGTGTAACACTTCACAAAGTCTTTGTCTAGTGTTTATTGTGAATATATTCACTTAATCTCGAAAATAGTAAAAAAGACATATCTAAAAAGTGGAGCGTGATAGATTTAGCTTAGATAAGTTAAGAAAAAGAGGAGTTTCCCTTAGCCTGATTCTTAGCAGTTTATCAGAAATAGGTTAGGGGCTTCCAAGAAAGATTGTGCATTTTGTAGTATACTTGGGGAGAAGTAAGATTATATAGAAAAAGGGGTTACATAACGATGTATATGATGTTTTTTGGGAGTTCTGTATTGCTTTTAGTGGGGATGGCTATTGTATGGTCGATTCTTCCTTTTAGAGGGGGACGGCTACTTATGATGGGGAATGTACTGCTTTTGTTTGCTTGGTTTGTTGTGGCAGTAGTTGCTAGTTTGAGCATTGGATGGGAGTTTATCCGACAGATTTTTGGCATGCTCGCGCCGATGGTTGTTTCACCGTTTATTTTGTTAACGATTTTTAGGAAGCGGGAATTGTGGAATCGTCTAGTCCAACGCTATGCTATTTTTGTGGCTTGGTTTGCGGTGTTTATGATTGCTTTTCAAATACCTGCTTTTCCAGATGGATGGACGTATTTTGAGTGTTTTGGGTTGCCGATTCTTATTTTCTTCCTATTATATGTTTGGGATAGATTCTTTGGTGGGCGTTTCCAAATGCGGTGGATTGTTTCGGGGAGCGTTCTTGTTATTGTGGGGGTTATTTTTGGCTCCTTAGTTCTTAATGCGACCGCGATGCAGGCGAATGGTCATGAGGAAAGCCTGGATTGGGGCGGCGGAAAAATAACGAACGTGAAGGAGCTGGTCGACGTGACGGCACTTACTGGGCCTGATGCAGCAGTTGTTACGAAGCGTTTCCAGTTTACAGCGGCGAAAAAGAGGATGGAAATTCCTGATGGGTCAAAGAAAGAATTGTGGCTTTTTAATGGGGAGTTAACGGGGCCGGTAATTCGAGTGACACAAGGCGATGTTGTCGAAGTGACGCTGACTAATAAAAATATTGCGGATGGGATAACAATTCACTGGCATGGCTACGATGTTCCGATTGCGGAGGATGGCGTTCCTGATATTTCGCAAAAAGCTGTGGCGATTGGCGAGAGCTATACGTATCGATTTAAGGCAGACACGGCTGGAACGTTCTGGTACCACTCGCATAATCAGTCATCGGAGCAGGTGGGTCATGGTTTATTTGGTTCCCTCATTGTAGAGCCAAAGAAGCAGTCGAAAGAGGAGTTAGAGATTGTTGGTTTTGTGGCGCCGAAATATATAGATGCATCTGGTGCGCTACTTTCTGGAGACGGGACGGTACCGAAAAAAATCAAACCGGGTACTAATGTGCGAATTCGTCTTGGAAATGCACACAATAAGCCGCAAAAACTGATTTTGAACGGTACCGCGTTTCAAGTCGCAGCGATAGATGGGAACGCCATTCATAAACCTACTAATTTGAAGGAAACTTATTTACAAATTCCAGCTGGTGGTCGGATGGATGTTACCTTTACGATGCCAAATCATGCGGTGCGCTTGTTTGATGCAAAAGATGAGCGTGGTGGTTGGGTTTTCCAATCTACAACGACAACAACGAAAGCATCGATGGAAGTCCCAGATGAAGTTTTCAAGCCAGAGGAATATGGGGAGCAGCAAGCTAGTCAATTAGACGTATCGGCTGATTTTGACAGGGAATTTGAGATGGTTTTTGATAGTAAACTCGCTTTCTTTGATGGGATGGTGCATCATTTGTGGACGATTAACGGTGAGCTTTATCCGAACACACCGATGTTGATGGTTAGCAATGGTGATATCGTAAAAACGACTTTTGTCAATCGTAGTTACAGCCATCATCCCATGCATTTACACGGACATAAGATGTTGGTGTTGACGCGTAATGGCGTCGCTACAACGGGAAGCCCGTGGTGGACAGATACGCTGAACGTGAAACCTGGTGAAACATATGAGGTTGCTTTTAAGGCGGAGAATCCTGGTATCTGGATGGATCATTGTCACAACCTTGACCACGCGACCAATGGAATGATGATGCATTTACAATACGATAATGTGTACACGCCGTTTTCTGGACACACACATGAGTGACTCTACTGAAATGGATAGAATAGATAAATGAGTCCAACGCCCACTGCTGTTAGGGGTACGCCGAGGAATAGAAGGGGAAGTGTGGAACCACCCCATGCTGGTTTATTCATAACTGCACGCGTACGATAGACGATTTTCGACAAAGAAAGGCAGCCAGTACCAATGAAAAAGACAATGATACTTCCTATAAAAAATACTTGGTTATCCATTTGGAATCACCTCCTAGTATTTTATTATAGTTTCAAAAAGTGGCTAAAACCATTGGATTGTGTGACAAACTCCTTACAATTTTGCAAGTGGGAAATTTAGTAGAAAACTGTCTCCTTCTCCAAAGTTGTGAAAACGAGATAAAACACTGCAAATCACTTGTCATAGGCGGTATTCTGTGATATCATAATAAACGGTGTTAAAACATCACACACACATTGAGGACAGTGCAAAGGGTGCTTGTTTACAAGTCTTTGTCTGGTTGATTCATGTGGAGGGCGGAAAAGTCCGCAAAAAATAAAACCATAGGAGGGAATAACATGCCTGTTATTTCAATGAAACAATTACTAGAAGCTGGGGTACATTTCGGTCACCAAACACGTCGTTGGAACCCAAAAATGAAGAAATATATCTTCACAGAAAGAAATGGTATCTACATTATCGATTTACAAAAAACTGTTAAGAAAGTAGACGAAGCTTTCAATTTCATGAAAGAAATCTCTGCTGACGGTGGAACAATCCTTTTTGTAGGAACTAAGAAACAAGCGCAAGATTCAGTACGTGATGAAGCGATCCGTTCAGGTCAATATTTCGTTAACCATCGTTGGTTAGGTGGAACATTGACGAACTTTGAAACAATCCAAAAACGTATTAAACATCTTAAGAAAATCGAAAAAATGGAAGAAGACGGCACTTTCGAAGTCCTTCCTAAAAAAGAAGTTGTTCTACTTAAGAAAGAACAAGAAAAACTTGAAAGATTCCTAGGCGGTATTAAAGATATGAAAGGTCTTCCAGATGCTTTGTTCATCGTTGACCCTCGTAAAGAACGTATTGCTGTTGCAGAAGCTCGTAAATTACACATCCCGATCATCGGTATTGTAGATACAAACTGTGATCCAGATGAAATTGATTACGTAATTCCTGCAAATGACGATGCTATCCGTGCGGTTAAACTTTTGACTGCTAGAATGGCTGACGCTATCATCGAAGTAAACCAAGGTGAAGAGCAAGAAGTTCCTGTAGAAGAAGTAAAAGCTCCAGTTGTTGAAGAAACTGTTGCAGCAGCTCCGGCTCCTGTTGCTGAAGAACCAACTACAGAAGCATAAGTTACGATTTAAAACTAACAAGGTGATAAGTGGCAATCTCTTATCACCTTTTTTCAAAGATTTTTATATTAGGAGGAATTGTAAATGGCTAACGTTACAGCTCAAATGGTAAAAGAACTACGCGAAAAAACTGGTGCAGGTATGATGGATTGTAAGAAAGCATTAGTAGAAGTAGATGGAGATATGGATTTAGCAATCGACTACCTACGCGAAAAAGGTATTGCAAAAGCTGCTAAGAAATCCGATCGTATCGCTACAGAAGGTATGACAAGCGTTGTCAGCAATGATAAACATGCTGCAGTACTTGAAATCAATGCAGAAACAGATTTCGTAGCTAAAAATGACCAATTCATTCAATTAGTAAAAGACATTTCTAACCAATTACTAACTGTTCGTCCAGATAACTTGGATGACGCATTAAAAACAGAAATGCCAAACGGTCAATCCTTACAAGATTATATCAATGAAGCAATCCAAAAAATCGGTGAAAGAATTTCTCTTCGTCGTTTTGAAATTCAAGAAAAAGTGGCAGATCACGCATTTGGCGAATACATCCACATGGGCGGGCGTATTGGTGTATTAGTTGTTCTTGAAGGAACTTCTGATGATGCGATTGCAAAAGACGTTGCAATGCACGTTGCAGCAATCAACCCTAAATACATTTCACGTAATGACGTTTCTCAAGACGAAATTGCGCACGAAAGAAAAATCCTTACAGAGCAAGCGCTTAACGAAGGCAAACCAGCCAACATCGTTGAAAAAATGGTCGAAGGTCGCTTAACGAAATACCTTAGCGAAATTAGCCTAGAAGATCAACCTTTCGTTAAAAACCCAGACGTAACTGTAGGTCAATTCGTTAAAGAAAAAGGCGCTACAATCAAGTCATTCGTTCGCTTTGAAGTCGGCGAAGGTTTAGAGAAAAAAGAAGACAACTTTGTTGAAGAAGTTATGAACCAAGTGAAGAAATAAGTCATGCTTTGCGTGATTTAGATGGGCCGCTATTCAATAGGAATAGCGGTTTTTGAATGCCTAAATATCTGTAAAGACACTACAAAAAAACGAGATACGATGAAAACCAACCATATCTCGCTTCTATTCTAATTCCCAGTCAGCAAATCAATCGCATCTGATAACTTCGTGCTGACTGCTTGGTCGTTTCGTAAGTCATTTTGTACCTTCATAGCTTCTTCTGGTATCTCCGTAATGATTCCATCGACGTCTGCAAGCATGTATTTACGGGCTGCTTCTGGCGTCGTGATTGTCCAAACCAATAAGTCCATATTACGCTCACGGGCCTGTCTCTGCATGCTAGAGCTAAAGGAGAATTCCTCAATAACGATAAAATCTGCATCGACATTGACCAGGTTTCCAAAATTAAGCGGGACAATAAAGCCGACGCGCATCGCTGGGTAACGTTTCTTAATGGTTTCGACAATAGTACGATCCAGCGACTGGTAAATATAATCGCTCTCCACGCCATGTTTTTGAACTACTTTCTCAAAATTAGCAAGGAAATCCCTGGACTCACCGCCATGCGTTTTAATCTCGATATTCAGATTCACGTTCCATTTTTTCGCATGTTCAATATAGGTATCTAGTGATGGGATCGTTGATGTAAAGCCGTCTTGGCGAATCGTTACTTTTTCAAGTTCGGCCAGGGTCATATCTCGAACGTTGCGATTTATCCCGGCCAAGCGCCTCAAATTTGTATCATGAAACACGACAAACTGGTGGTCTTTCGTTTCGAGGATATCCATTTCGACAAAATCAACACCGATTTTCGCGGCACCGTGAAGGGACTCTAGTGAATTCTCGACGCCAGCACTTTTCAGTCCGCGATGGGCGATGATTTGCGTGTTATCGCTGTACGTGACTTCCGTCAGGTAAACGCCGTTAATCGTGATGAGAGCTATGATTCCAGCGGTGATAATGACATAAAAAGATTTCCGATGTGGCGTCTTCACAATTCTATTTTGCGCGCGGGGAATGACTTTATTTTCACGTGTTAAAAACATGAAATTAACGGCATGTGCGACGTAAATTGGTGTGATGGTGAAGGCGGCAATGAAGAATATTTGGCTTAACGTCAGTGAAATTCCTGCTACGACTGGCGCGGCTGGTGTCCATAGTTGCTCTGTTAAAATAGTCGGGAATAGGAAAATCAAAAAGGCGATGAAAATCAGGGCAGTGGCGACAAGCGACATCAAAACGAAAATTGTGACGATGCGCCATGTTTGCCAGCGAGTGATGACCCAGCTGCGTTTGATTGCTTGGAAAATGGTGCATTCACCGGTGAGAAAAATTGCCAGCGAGAATAATAATCGGATATTAATGTAAATCACGACGGCGATGAAACTAAAATAAAGAATCGCACCGGACGTTGATTTCAATAACTCGTTCACAATAAAATTCGGAATATAGATCCCATCCGTTAATTCAGAATGTAATCCCATTCCTGCAATTGGGACAATCAATACGAAATATAATAGGAAAATAATAAATTGGTAAGATAGTAAATATTTCGATTGCCGCAAGATTTTGCGCAGAATCATTCGAATTGTAAATGGAATTTGTTGCTGATGGTAATAGGTGATGAGAATTAAAACAGATAATTCGATGTAAATAAAAAACAACGCCAACAATCCGAAAATAACAGCAAATAGTAACCCAAGCGGATTGCGTAAAAATTCTAAAATATTCTGATCCGTAATACTGTCATAGCCAAGCGACGTCGTCATGAACTGGAAAAACAGCGCCAAAAACGGAAAAGCCAGTAATAGAATCATCGCTTGTAAAACAAATACAAATTTTATGTAGTACCATGAGTTAAAACGGGTATAAAACAAAGAAGTCCTCAAGGTTTGCCAAATTTTAATCGTGTTCATTCAATTTCTCCCCCTTATTTCTGCTTTTCATTATACGATAAGTTAACAATAATTAGTAGCCTAAATAGGGAAGGAAAATATTATTTTTGAAATTTGTATGAAAATGCTTTTGCTTAAGGCTTTTTTTTAGTATTATAGAATATGATGGAATTATTCCGAGTGTTAGGAATGAGCCAAATAGAAAGTAGATGGAGGTCAATATGGATACCCCAGAATATAAACGAGTAGTATTGAAACTTAGTGGTGAAGCTTTAGCAGGAACGGAAGGGTTTGGGATTAACCCGCGTGTCGTGAACTCCATCTCGCAACAAGTAAAAGAAGTAGTAGAACTTGGCGTGGAGGTTGCTATCGTTGTCGGTGGCGGTAATATTTGGCGCGGTAAGCTTGGTAGTGAAATGGGAATGGATCGTGCAGCAGCAGATTACATGGGTATGCTTGCAACGGTTATGAACTCTTTGTCACTACAAGATTCGCTGGAAAACGTTGGTGTAGCTACACGTGTTCAAACTTCTATTGATATGCGTCAGATTGCTGAACCGTATATTAGACGTAAAGCCATTCGTCATTTGGAAAAAGGGCGCGTTGTTATTTTTGCAGCGGGAACTGGGAATCCTTATTTCTCAACGGATACAACAGCGGCATTGCGCGCAGCTGAAATTGAGGCTGAGGTTATTTTGATGGCGAAAAACAATGTCGATGGCGTTTACAGTGCTGATCCGAAATTGGACGATACAGCAGTGAAATACGAGGAATTATCGTATCTTGATGTGATTAAGGAAGATTTGCAAGTTATGGATACAACGGCATCATCGCTAAGCATGGACAACGATATTCCATTGATCGTCTTCTCGTTTGAAGAGACAGATAACAATATCAAACGCGTGATTTTAGGCGAAAAAATCGGAACAATAGTAAGAGGGAGGAAATAATTATGAGTAAAGAAGTATTAGCACAAGCACAAGATAAAATGACAAAATCAGAGCAAGCGTTACAACATCAATTAGGATCGATTCGCGCAGGTCGTGCCAACGCATCACTACTTGATCGTGTATCCGTAGATTATTATGGCGCACCAACACCGATCAACCAAGTAGCAGGAGTGAGCGTTCCAGAAGCGCGCTTACTAATGATCTCGCCTTACGACAAAACAGCGCTAGGCGACATCGAAAAAGCGATTTTAAAAGCAGATCTTGGTATCATGCCAAATAACGACGGTGAAGTTATCCGCATCGCGATTCCACAATTAACGGAAGAACGCCGTAAAGAGCTTGTAAAAGAAGTGAAAAAAGAAGCAGAGGATGCAAAAGTTGCGGTTCGTAACGTGCGTCGCGATGCCAATGATGATTTGAAGAAATTAGAGAAATCCGGCGATATTACAGAAGATGATTTACGTAATTTCACGGAAGACGTGCAAAAATTGACAGACGCAAGCATTAAGAAGCTTGATGAGATTGCGAAGAGTAAAGAAGAAGAGATAATGGAAGTCTAGAAAAGCTGAAAGAGCCCGTTAGACCCGAAAAAATTTGTTAGGGGCCGCAATAAAAACCCGCACTTGGTTTTTGTGGAGGGCACGAAAATTTCGAGGGTCTGGCTCTTGAAGCTGGATCCGGAGACGCCAAACCCCGAATCCCACTACCGCTTCACGCATATTGAGGCATGAAACATTGCTTTTTCAATATGCGTGAGGCGGTTATTTCTTAGTAATATCGGTAGGATGAATTTCAGGAAATCTTTGAGGTGGGCATTGCACCACAAAAAAAACGACTGATTTTATACATGCCCACACGCATATGGAAGCTCTAAATCGGTATGAAAAACGGCAACAACACGAATCTCATGGATTTCTTATTTACTTTGAGCAAGTTATAGTACATAATTTCTGTTATTTTTGTTATTATAGGTATAGACGTGCCGACTCTTGGTAATTCTATTGGAGGAAAGAACATGTTTAAGAAGATATTTCGTCAAGATGAGAATGAGATAAATAATGAAATTTCAGCGGAACTTCCTTTGCCAAACCATGTTGCGATTATCATGGATGGGAATGGGAGATGGGCGAAGAAGCGTTTTTTGCCTAGGGTTGCTGGGCACCGTGAAGGAATGCAAGTAGTGAAACGCATGACGCGCTATGCGAATTCGCTTGGTATTGATGTTTTAACGTTGTACGCTTTTTCTACAGAGAATTGGAAGCGGCCGAATGATGAGGTTGATTTTCTGATGAAGTTGCCGGGCGAGTTTTTCGATACGTTTATTCCGGAATTGATGGAAGAGAATGTGCGCGTGAATGTCATGGGGTATAAAGAGGAATTGCCGAAACATACGCTGGATGCTGTGGAGCGCGCGATAGAGGCAACGAAGGGGAATACCGGACTTGTGTTGAACTTTGCGCTGAATTATGGCTCGCGGGCCGAGATTGTGACGGCGACACAGGCAGCGATGCGGGAATTGCTTACTGCGGGGCTTACTGCGGAGGATTTGACGGAGGAACGGTTGGCGAAGCATTTAATGAGTGCCGGCTTGTCGGATCCCGATTTGTTGATTCGAACGAGTGGCGAGCTTAGACTCAGCAATTTTATGTTATGGCAACTTGCATATAGCGAGTTTTATTTTACAGAGACGCACTGGCCTGATTTTTCGGAAAGCGATTTTAAGCAGGCGGTTGTGGAATATCAGAATCGCTCGAGACGCTTCGGGGGCTTATAGGGAGGATATATTGTGAAAACAAGAATTATTACAGCAATCGTAGCTTTGGCGGTGTTCCTGCCGTTTGTGATCTATGGAAAATTGCCATTTGAACTGCTTAGCATGTTGCTGGCAGCGATCGCATTATATGAAATTTTAGTAATGACCAAGCAGAGTCTGTTTTCGGTGAACGGGATTATCACGCTCGTATTGACGCTCACGATTGCAGCGCCGATAAGGTTCATCGACTGGCTTCAGGAATACAATATTACGCAAATGGAAATTATTTTTGTCTGTATGGCATTATTGTTATCGTATACGGTGTTTTCCAAGAACCGCTATCATTTTGATCAAGTTGGTATTGGCATTTTAGCAGCTTTTTATACAGGATTAGGCTTTCATTATTTAGCGGAGACGCGGAATGCGGGGCTAGAGTATGTTATTTTTGCGCTATTAATTGTTTGGATGACAGATACGATGGCCTATTTTGTCGGTCGGTCTCTTGGGAAGCATAAATTGGCGCCTAATGTGAGTCCGAATAAGACGGTGGAAGGCTTTGTTGGTGGTGTCGTTTTTGCGGTCATCATCGCCGGTGGATATTATTTATACATGGGATTAGATGGAAATCCATTTGTCATTGCAGCTTTGATTGTCGTGCTATCGATTTTCGGTCAACTAGGAGATCTGGTGGAATCCGCACTGAAACGTTACTATGGCGTGAAAGATTCTGGCAAATTGTTACCTGGGCATGGCGGAATTCTAGACCGATTCGATAATTTACTCTTTGTTTTACCACTTCTTTTGCCATTGCTACATATACTTCAAATTTTATAAAATAGAGGTGTACTGATGAGAAAAATTAATTTATTAGGCGCAACGGGTTCGGTTGGAAGCCAGACACTTGCGATTGTAAGGGAACATCCAGAATTATTTCAAGTTGTAGCGCTCTCGTTTGGACGCAACATCAAACTTGGAACGGCGATTATTCACGAGTTTCAACCGGAAATTGTATCGGTGGAGCATCGCCGGGATTATGAGAAATTAAAAGTAGAGTTTCCTGGAATGAAAGTTTACTATGGCGCGATGGGTTTGCAAGAAGTTGCGACGTATAGTCATGGCGACATTTTAATTAATGCGGTGATGGGCAGCGTTGGTTTACAGCCGACATTGGATGCGATCGCGGCCGGGAAAGAGATTGCGATTGCGAATAAAGAGACGTTAGTAACAGCGGGGCATTTAGTAATGCGTGCTGCGAAAGAAAAAGGCGTGCGTTTGGTGCCCGTTGACAGCGAACATTCCGCGATTTTCCAATGCCTACAAGGTGAGAATCCGGCGAATATCGATAAATTGATTGTGACGGCATCTGGTGGTAGCTTCCGTGATAAAACGCGGGATCAGTTGAAAGATGTGACGGTTGCTGAAGCGTTGGCGCATCCGAACTGGTCGATGGGGAACAAGATTACAATCGATTCGGCGACGATGTTCAATAAAGGGTTAGAAGTTATTGAGGCGCATTGGTTGTTCGACTTGGACTATGACAAAATTGATGTCGTGATTCATCGCGAAAGTATTATTCACTCGATGGTCGCATTTAAAGATGGCAGTCATATCGCGCAACTTGGGTTACCAGATATGCGTGTGCCGATTCAATATGCGCTGACACATCCAGAACGCTCCAGCATTTCCTTCCAAAAACCGTTTGATATTACGGATTTTGGTACGCTTCACTTCGACAAAATGGACTTCCATCGTTTCCCAGCATTGAAATTAGCGTACACTGCTGGTAAAATAGGTGGAACGATGCCTTCCGTTTTGAATGCAGCGAATGAGATTGCTGTTGCTGGCTTTTTAAATGGTCAGGTTGCTTTCCAAGATATCGAGGCGCTCGTTGAAAATGCGATGAATCGCCATAAGGTAATACCCACCCCTGATTTGGAGACTATTTTCCAAGTAGATCAGGAAACACGTGCTTACGTGAAGACACTTTTATAGAGGTGAAACAATGACAACCATTATTGCGTTTATATTTGTTTTTGGCCTGATCGTTTTCTTTCATGAACTCGGACATTTCTTATTTGCAAAAAGATCTGGTATCCTAGTTCGCGATTTTTCGATTGGTTTTGGTCCAAAAATATTTGCTTACCGCAAGAAAGAAACACAGTACACATTAAGGCTTCTCCCCATCGGCGGTTACGTGCGTATGGCGGGTGAGGACGGAGAAGTTGTTGAGCTGAAACCGGGTTACCGTGTTGGCTTGATTTTAAACGATGATGAAGTCGTGACAAAAATTATCATCAATGGAAAGGATCAATATCAAGATGTGCAACCGCTTGAAGTTTCTGGGAGCGATCTTGAACGAGAACTTTTCATCGAGGGTTACGAAGAATACGATGAGGACAAAATTGTTCGCTATCAAGTGGCGAGTGATGCGGTTGTCGTCGATGGCAAATTAGAAACGATTATTGCACCGTATGACCGTGTTTTCCAATCGAAATCACTTGGTAAACGGGCGATGACTATTTTTGCAGGACCGTTATTCAACTTTATTTTAGCTATTATAATCTTTACAATTCTTGCTTTTGTGTCAGGAAGCGTTCCTTCGAATGATCCTGAAATCGGGCAAGTGATGGATAATGGTGCGGCGCAGGAAGCTGGTTTGAAGCAAGGCGATGAAGTTATTTCCATCAATGGCAAGGCGATGGATTCATGGCAGGATATTTTTTCTACTGTGGAGAAAAGTCCGAATAAAGAGCTTGATTTCAAAGTCGAGCGCGATGGAAAAACACAAGATATCGATGTAACACCGAAAGCGGAAAAAGCACAGGACGGTACAAGCGTTGGTAAAATTGGTGTCGCACAACCAGGGTCGGATTCGTTCTGGACGAAAATAACATACGGCTTTACGCAGACGTGGTTCTGGATAACGCAAATCGGTCACGTGCTTGGCCAAATGGTGACGGGGGATTTCTCGCTCAACATGTTGAATGGCCCAGTTGGAATTTATACGTCGACGCAAGAAGTTGTGAGTTATGGTTTCTTGACGTTGCTCAATTGGACAGCCGTTCTAAGCATTAACTTAGGAATCGTAAATTTACTGCCACTGCCAGCACTGGATGGTGGACGTTTACTATTCTTCCTGTACGAGTTAGTCCGCGGGAAACCACTAGATCCGAAAAAAGAAGGTATGGTGCATTTCATTGGCTTTGCCTTGCTGATGGTATTGATGTTGCTCGTTACGTGGAACGACATCCAGCGAGCGTTTTTCTAAGATAAATAGGGGGAACCTGAGAGCGAGATTGTTCTCAGGTTTTAAGATAAAAATTAGGGGTGTGATTTGAGTATGCGTCAAACATTGAGCTTTATTCCAACATTGAAAGAAGTACCTGCTGATGCAGAGGTGAAAAGTCACCAGTTATTATTACGTGCGGGATTTATCCGCCAAACGGCAAGTGGAATTTATAGTTATTTACCACTCGCAAAATTAACATTGCAAAAAATCGAGACAATTATTCGTGAAGAGTTAAATCGAATCGATGCGGTCGAATTATTATTACCAGCCTTGCAACCAGCAGAACTTTGGCAAGAATCCGGTCGTTGGGAAGATTATGGCGCGGAATTGATGCGTTTGAAAGATCGTAATGCACGCGATTTTGCATTAGGTCCAACACATGAAGAGGTTATCACATCGCTTTTACGTGATGAAGTTAAGTCGTATAAACGCTTACCTTTAACGATGTATCAAATTCAGACGAAGTTCCGCGATGAATTGCGTCCGCGTTTTGGTTTGTTACGTGGCCGTGAGTTTATTATGAAAGATGCGTATTCTTTCCATGCGACGGAAGCAAGTTTGGACGCGACATACGATAAAATGTATCAAGCGTATTCGAATATTTTCACGCGTTGTGGCTTAGATTTCCGCGCGGTTATTGCGGATTCTGGTTCTATCGGCGGGAGTGAGACGAAGGAATTCATGGTATTATCGGATATCGGTGAAGATACGATTGCTTACAGCGACGCTTCTGATTATGCGGCAAACGTTGAAATGGCGCCAGTGATGCATATGGAGAAGAAATCACACGAAGAAGCAGGCGAACTTGAAAAAGTAGAAACCCCTGATCAAAAATCGATTGCGGACGTTGTGTCATTTTTAGATGTTCCGATTGAGAAAACCGTGAAGTCGATGCTTTACGTGTTAGATGACGAGGAAATTATTATGGTTCTTGTTCGTGGGGATCATGAAGTGAACGATATCAAAATTAAAAACGCGTTATCGGCGACGACGGTAGAACTTGCATCGAATGAACAAGCGGTGGAATTACTTGGTTCTGGATTTGGTTCGCTAGGTCCAATCGGCGTGCCAGAACACGTTCGGATTTTTGCGGATAATGATGTGCAAGATGTTGTAAATGCAGTGATTGGTGCAAATGAAGAGGGCTATCACATGATTAACGCGCAACCAAAACGTGATTTTAACGTGCATACGTATTTTGATTTGCGTCTGATTCAAGAAGGTGACTTATCTCCGGATGGGCATGGCGTGATTAAGTTTGCGGAAGGTATTGAAGTGGGTCATATCTTTAAACTGGGAACAAAATACAGTGAAGCGATGGACGCGACGTTCTTAGATGAAAATGGCCGCAGTAATCCGTTTATCATGGGTTGTTACGGTATCGGCGTTTCTCGATTGCTTTCGGCGATTGCGGAACAGCAAGCCGATGAGTCTGGTATAGTTTGGGATCGTAGTATTAGTCCACTGGATTTACATTTAATTCCTGTCAATATGAAGAGTGAAGAACAGGTCGCATTTGCGGAAGAACTCTACGCTTCTTTACAAGAAATGGGATTCTCTGTGTTGCTAGATGACCGTTCTGAGCGCGCGGGCGTGAAATTTGCCGATGCCGATTTGATTGGATTACCAATGCGTGTTACAGTTGGTAAGAAAGCAGCAGAGGGCATTGTCGAAGTGAAGATTCGCAAAACGGGTGAAATGATTGAAGTTCGCAAAGATGAACTTATGAATACATTGCCGATTTTATTAGGTGAAAACGCGTAAATATAGATGGAAATGTCCAGCTTTGGAGAATATCTCATGGCTGGACTCTCCCATTTTTAGAAGGAAAACAAAAAACGTCTTACGGGGTTCACTGGGAAGACGTTTTTTTGTTAAGTCACGAAAAGGAGTTGTCGAGATTGTCTATTACAGATGTAGAAAAGCAAGAACGATTCCAAATTTTGTTGCAGCAAATTGGATTAGGAAATGATGCCGTATTTCAAGATTTTACGAAGGATGGGAAAATCGAGAAATTGGTTGTAGATAAAGCGAATAAGATCTGGGAATTCCATTTGGATGTCGCGCAAATTTTGCCGTTTGAATTGTTTCAGATGATGCGCGTGGGAATGAATCAGGCGTTTCAACAGATTGCGCAGACGACGATGCGGATTCATGTGCGGGACGAGACTGTGACGGAGCGCTTGGTGGAGGATTATTGGAACGATACAATTGCGCCGTTCGCGAAGCAGTCGCCGATGATTGGACAGTTGTTGATTGAGCAGAAACCGACGTTTGTTGCGCCTAATTTTATGGAGGTTCGTGTACATAATGAGATGGAGCAGACGACGATTGCCCAGCGTTTTCAACCAGCGATTGCCGAGAGTTTGCGCGAAAAAGGATTTCCGACGATGATGTTACGCACGAACTTGTTGGATCAGTCGGAAACGGAGCATTATAAGGCTTTTGTGGAGGCGAAGGAAAAAGAGGACCAGGCGAAGGCGCTGGAAGCTGTGCAAGTGATGCAAAAACGGGCGGAGCAACAGGCCAATGGCGAAGGTGGCGGTGGACCAGCACCATCTGGGCCGTTCCAAATTGGGTATAAAATCAAGGATGATGAGGAACGCAAACCACTTGGCGATATTTATGATGAGGAACGCCGCATTACGGTTGAAGGTTATGTTTTTGCGTCGGAAATTCGGGAGTTACGTAGTGGCCGGAGCTTGTTACAATTCAAGATTACGGATTACACGAGCTCGATTATTATCAAGATGTTTTCGCGCGATAACGACGATGCTGCCATGTTCCAGAATATGAAAAAAGGCATGTGGGTTCGCGTTCGTGGTAGTGTGCAGATGGATACGTTTGTCCGCGATTTGATCATGATGGCGCAAGATGTCAATGAGATTGCGGGCGTGAAGCGCTTAGATACGGCGGAGGAAAAACGCGTGGAACTTCATCTGCATACGCCGATGAGTCAAATGGATGCGACATCATCTGTGGCGGACCTCGTGAAACAGGCGGCCGATTGGGGTCACCCGGCGATTGCGATTACGGATCATGCGGTGGCGCAGTCTTTCCCAGAAGCTTACGGTGCCGGCAAGAAAAACGGTGTCAAAATTCTGTACGGGATTGAGGCGAATTTGATTGATGACGGTGTGCCAATCGCGTACAATGAGCGCCACACAGCTTTGAAAGACGCAACCTATGTCGTGTTTGACGTGGAGACGACTGGTTTGTCCGCGGTATACGATACGATTATCGAGCTCGCTGGTGTCAAAATGAAAGACGGCGAAATCATCGATAAATTCGAGGCCTTCATTGATCCAGGTCATCCACTTTCCGCGACGACGATCAACTTGACGGGAATCACGGATGATATGGTGAAAGGCTCAGATCCGATGGAAGTCGTGCTACAGAACTTTAAAGATTGGTCGGGGGACGCGATTCTGATTGCGCATAATGCCTCTTTTGATATGGGCTTCATCAACACGGCTTACGGCAAAGTAGGCATTGCAAAAGCAGAGAACTCGGTCATCGATACGCTAGAACTGGCCCGTTTTCTCTATCCCCATTTTAAAAATCATCGGTTGAATACGTTAACGAAGAAATTCAATATTATCCTAGAACAGCATCACAGAGCCATTTTCGATGCGGAGGCGACGGCTTATCTCGGTTGGAAGTTGATTAAAGACGCGAAGGAAATGCGCGATATCGATTTTCACGACCAATTCAATAATTACATGGGAGAAGGCGATGCTTACAAGCGTGCCCGTCCATTCCATGCTACCATTTATGCAAAAACCGATGTCGGACTGAAAAATTTATTCAAACTCGTGTCGATGTCGCAAATCAATTACTTTTTCCGAGTTCCTAGAATTCCTAGATCGGAGCTTAATAAACTTCGCGAAGGACTCATCGTTGGTTCAGCCTGTAATCAAGGCGAAATTTTTGAAGCGATGATGCAAAAAGGAATGGAAGATGCAGAACGGGTGGCAGCCTTTTATGATTTCATTGAAGTACAACCGAAGCCAGTTTATGCGCCACTTATCGAACGGGAATTAGTTCGCGATGAAAAAGCGCTCGAAGAAATTATCGGCAACTTGGTGAAGGTCGGTGAAAAAATTGGCAAACCTGTTGTGGCGACTGGAAATGTACATTATTTGAATCCAAACGATAAAATCTATCGCAAAATCTTGATTCATTCGCAAGGCGGGGCAAATCCGCTGAACCGTGCGTCACTTCCAGATGTTCATTTCCGTTCAACCGATGAAATGCTTGCTGAATTTGCCTTTTTAGGTGCTGAAAAAGCAAAAGAAATCGTTGTCACAAATTCAAATCTCGTGGCGGATTGGATGGAGAATCTGAAACCAATCAAAGACGATCTGTACACGCCAAAAATTGAGGGTGCTGAAGATGAAGTCCGCAATATGAGCTACACGATGGCACGTAGTATTTACGGTGATGAGCTACCAGAAATCGTTGAAGCGCGTCTCGAAAAAGAGCTGAAAAGTATTATCGGTCACGGTTTCGCGGTTATTTATTTAATCTCACACAAACTCGTGAAAAAATCGCTAAACGAAGGCTATCTCGTAGGTTCACGTGGTTCGGTGGGTTCCTCCTTAGTCGCAACGATGACGGAAATCACCGAAGTAAATCCGTTACCACCGCATTATGTTTGTTCGAAATGTAAGCATTCCGAGTTTTTCGATGACGGTTCGGTCGGTTCTGGATTTGACTTGCCAGATAAAGAATGTCCGGAATGTGGGGCGGCGCTTACGAAAGAAGGTCAAGATATTCCTTTTGAAACGTTCCTTGGCTTTAAAGGGGATAAAGTTCCCGATATAGATCTGAACTTTTCTGGGGAATATCAGCCGATTGCCCATGCGTACACGAAGGAGCTTTTCGGTGAGGATTATGTGTATCGTGCTGGAACGATTGGTACGGTCGCTGAGAAGACGGCGTTCGGTTACGTGCGGAATTACGAGCGGGACATGAATATGACGATTCGTGGGGCGGAGATTGACCGTCTCGTGCAAGGCTGTACCGGCGTAAAAAGAACGACTGGTCAACATCCTGGGGGGATTATCGTTATCCCGGATTATATGGACGTCTATGATTTCTCTCCAATCCAGTTTCCAGCTGACGCGACGGATTCAGAATGGAAAACAACCCATTTTGATTTCCACTCGATTCACGATAATGTATTAAAACTCGATATACTCGGACACGACGATCCGACCGCGATTCGGATGCTTCAAGACCTAAGCGGTATCGATCCGAAAACTATTCCTACCGATGACAAAGAAGTGATGAAACTGTTCGGTTCCACGGAATCACTCGGTGTAAAACCAGCAGATATTGATTCGAAAACCGGCACACTCGGCATCCCTGAATTCGGAACGCGTTTTGTGCGGCAAATGCTTGAGCAAACCAAACCGACAACATTCTCCGAGCTTGTTCAAATCTCTGGATTATCCCATGGAACTGATGTATGGCTTGGAAATGCGGAAGAACTCATCAAAAACGATATTTGTTCGCTCGCCGAAGTTATTGGTTGTCGTGATGACATCATGGTTTTCCTTATCTACCAAGGCCTCGATAGTTCCCTTGCCTTCCAAATCATGGAGTCTGTGCGTAAAGGAAAAGGGCTCTCCGAAGAAATGGAAGCCGCGATGATTGAAAATAAAGTGCCGAATTGGTACATCGATTCGTGTAAAAAAATTAAGTACATGTTCCCGAAAGCCCATGCTGCTGCTTACGTACTCATGGCTGTCCGGATTGCTTATTTCAAAGTGCACCACCCATTGTTCTTCTACGCGACCTATTTCACTGTTCGTGCCGATGATTTCGACCTGACAGCGATGGTCAACGGAAAAGAAGCAACAAAAGCGAAGATGCAAGAAATCAACGCCAAAGGACTAGAAGCATCGATGAAAGAAAAAAGTTTGCTGACGGTTCTAGAGATTGCAAACGAGATGCTAGCTCGCGGATTTTCGTTCCAAAAAGTAGACTTGTATAAATCAAGCGCAGACGAATTTATCATTGAAGGCGACCAGCTAATTCCACCGTTTAATGCGATTCCAAGTCTTGGAACCAACGTTGCCAAAGCGATTGTAGCAGCGCGTGAAGATGGCGAATTCCTATCAAAAGAAGACTTGCAGCAACGTGGAAAAGTCTCCAAAACCATCATTCAATATATGGATGATCAAGGGTGTTTAGAAGGTTTACCAGATCAAAATCAGCTCTCGTTATTCTGACGATAATGGCTCTATACAAGGCGACGCAGGGCCTAATGTTTGCGAAGGAAGAATGTTTGTGTTATAGTTAATAATGAAATTACGATAACTCAACCAAGAGTGGGCCGACGCCCACTCTTTCCTTTTGCAACTTTGCAGGGTTAGATTGTCGTAAACCACTGGCAATACTAGCTTTGTCAGATATATTAAAGGAGGCTAAAATGAGTAAAGTTCTTGAACAAGTCGAAGAAATCGTGTTGCCAATCACAACCGAACTTCAACTGGAACTGGTCGATTTAGCGTTTGAAAAAGAAGGAAAGCACTGGTATTTGAGGGTATTTTTAGATAAAGAAGGCGGCATTGATATCGATGAATGTGCCTTGGTTAGCGAGAAACTGAGTGAAATCTTGGACAAAAATGACCCAATTACACAAAATTACTTTCTGGAAGTATCATCACCAGGCGCAGAACGACCATTGAAAAAGGAAAAAGATTTTGAAGCAGCCATTGACAAATGGGTCCACATCACAAGTTACGAGCCCATCGCGGACCGTAAAATGTGGGAAGGAACACTCACGAAGTATGATGGCGAGACACTAACTGTTGAAATTTTGGATAAGACACGTAAAGTTGTCTGTGAAATTCCGAAAGACAAAGTGGCCAAAGCAAGACTAGCGATTAAATTTTAAAAGCGGTAAATTAAAGGAGCTGAAAAAAGAATGAGCTCAGAACTATTAGATGCTCTTCATGTGTTAGAACATGATAAAGGAATTTCACGTGATGTGATTATTGAAGCGATTGAGGCGGCACTCGTGTCTGCTTACAAGCGAAATTTCAACCAAGCACAAAATGTACGAGTAGATTTAAACTTAGATAAGGGCACGATGCACGTGTTAGCGCGCAAAGATGTGGTAGATCAAGTATTTGACTCCCGTTTAGAAATCTCTGTGGAAGAGGCACACAAAATCAATCCAGCATTCAAAGTTGGCGATGTTGTGGAACTTGAAGTGACGCCAAAAGATTTCGGCCGAATCGCAGCACAAACAGCGAAACAAGTCGTGACGCAACGTGTTCGTGAAGCAGAACGAGGCATCATTTACGACGAATTTATCGATCGCGAAGATGATATCATGACAGGTATCGTAGAACGCCAAGATTCTCGTTTTATCTATGTAAACCTAGGTAAAATCGAAGCGATTCTATCTCAAAATGAGCAAATGCCAAATGAGACATACCGCGCCCATGATCGTATCAAAGTGTACTTGACGAAAGTCGAAAAAACGACCAAAGGACCGCAAATTTATGTTTCTCGTACGCATCCAGGTCTTTTAAAACGACTTTTTGAAATGGAAGTTCCAGAAATCTATGAAGGCATTGTAGAAATTAAATCTGTTGCTCGTGAAGCCGGAGATCGTTCTAAAATCTCTGTGTACACAGAAAATCCAGAAGTCGACCCGGTTGGTTCTTGTGTAGGTCCAAAAGGTGCCCGCGTACAAGCCATCGTGAACGAACTAAAAGGCGAAAAAATCGATATCGTGGAATGGTCAGCTGATCCGTTTACATTCGTTGCAAACGCGCTAAGCCCGTCCAAAGTGCTCGATGTTATCGTCAATGAAGCCGAACAAGCAACGACGGTCATCGTACCAGATTATCAACTTTCCTTAGCCATTGGTAAACGTGGTCAAAATGCACGTCTTGCCGCTAAATTAACTGGCTGGAAAATTGATATTAAGAGCGAAACAGTGGCGACAGAAGCTGGTATTTATCCACGTCCTGATGGCCCAGTCATCGAACGCGCCGATATCGACATGGCGGATGAAATCGCTGAAGACGAAGAATAAAGGAGTGACCAATGCGGATGCGTAACAAGAAAATTCCCTTAAGAAAATGTATTGTAACCGGCGAGCGCAAACCAAAAGGCGAACTTTTACGTATTGCCTATTCTAAAGACGGTGTACTAACGATAGATCCTAGCGGAAAAGCGCCAGGTCGTGGTTTTTACATTGTCATAGACAGCAAGGTCGCTGAAAAAGCTAAAAAGAAAAACAGTATTTTTCATCAGATGAAGATGCCAGAACAAGACGGTTTTTACGATCAACTTATTGATTACGTAAAGACAATCGAAGGAGCAAATCATGGATCATAACAAAGCCTATTCCTTACTCGGAATCGCTTATAGCGCTCGCAAACTCGTGACTGGCGAAGAACTAGTTTTAAAAGAAGTGAGACGTCAAAAAGCACGACTAGTCATCATTTCAGAGGATATATCAGAAAAAACCGAGAAAACAATCCGTAACAAATGCCAGTATTACGATGTCCCGCTTGTGAAAGCCGGCACCCGTGAACAGCTAGGCGGTGCGATCGGCAAAGATGCAAGAGCCATTATCGCGGTAATGGATAAAGGATTTGCGGCAAAACTAACGGAATTACTCGGGTGAAATCTTAACGGAGGTGTGTCACATGAGTAAAGTTCGTGTATATGAATACGCAAAAGAACACCAATTACCTAGTAAAAAAGTCATCGAGACATTACAAGAGTTAGGCGTAGAAGTCGCCAACCACATGTCTACCATTAACGACAATGCATTACGACAACTCGACAAAACATTGCTTGGACCGAAAAAAGAATCTGCCGCGCCAAGCAGCCAACCTAAAGCATCAAACGAAGCAGGTCAAAGTAAGGGGTCTAATAAACCAAATATGAATGATAAATCGAATCAATCCAAACCAACTAATAATACAAATAAACCAGCCTCACAAGGCGCAGCAAAACCAGCAGCAAGTGGAAATAAACCAGCTGGTGGAGCAACACAAGGCGGTCAAAATCGCCCAAACAATAGCGGTGGTCAAAACCGTCCTGGCGGCAACGCACAAGGCGGCGGAAACCGTAACCAAGGTGGCAATCGCAACAACCAAAACCGCGGTCGCAAAAACAACACCAAATACAAAGGCAAACGTAATCACAGTACCGTACCACCAACACCACCGAAGCCAAAAGAGCTTCCAGAAAAAATCGTTTTCTCAGAATCACTGACAGTTGGCGAATTAGCGCGTAAATTATACCGCGAACCATCTGAAATCATCAAAAAACTATTCCTACTCGGCGTCGTAGCAACGATTAACCAAGGCTTAGAAAAAGATGCCATTGAACTTGTCTGTGGCGAGTACGGCGTAGAAGTAGAAGAAGAAATCAAAATCGATATCACAGATTTAGATGTTTATTTTGAAGAAGCAACCGAAGAAGATAAAGGCAAAGAAGTGGAGCGTCCAGCTGTTGTAACGATCATGGGTCACGTCGATCATGGTAAAACAACGCTACTTGATTCCCTGCGTAACACGAAGGTAACACTTGGTGAAGCCGGCGGAATCACGCAACATATCGGTGCCTACCAACTAGAAGTCCACAACAAAAAAATCACATTCTTAGATACACCTGGTCACGCAGCCTTTACAACCATGCGTGCACGTGGTGCCAAAATTACTGATATCACCATTCTTGTTGTAGCAGCAGACGATGGCGTTATGCCGCAAACAATTGAGGCGATCAACCATGCGAAAGCAGCGGAAGTTCCAATCATTGTTGCTGTAAACAAAATCGATAAACCACAAGCCAATGCAGATCGCGTGATGCAAGAACTAACCGAGTATGAATTAGTTCCTGAAGCATGGGGCGGTGACACCATTTTCGTGCCAATCTCAGCGAAATTTGGCGAAGGATTAGATACGTTGCTTGAAATGATTCTCCTTGTTTCCGAAGTAGAAGAATTAAAAGCAAATCCAGATCGTCTAGCTATCGGTAGTGTTATCGAGGCCGAACTTGATAAAGGTCGCGGTTCCGTTGCGACACTTCTAGTTCAAAACGGTACACTAAATGTCGGCGATCCAATCGTTGTTGGTAATACGTTTGGACGTGTTCGTGCGATGGTCAATGATATCGGACGCCGCGTGAAGAAAGTAGGACCAAGTACACCGGTTGAAATCACAGGACTTAGCGATGTACCACAAGCCGGCGACCGTTTCGTAGTTTTTGAAGATGAAAAAACAGCCCGCGCTGTTGGGGAAGCTCGTTCAAGCCGTGCCGTTGTAGCACAGCGTTCTGCTACAAACCGTGTGAGTCTAGAAAACCTATTCGAACACATGAAGGCTGGCGAAATGAAAGAAGTTAACGTTATCATCAAAGCCGACGTACAAGGATCAGTGGAAGCATTGGCTGCATCCCTACGTAAAATTGAAGTAGAAGGCGTTAACGTCAAAATTATTCACACGTCCGTTGGTGCCATCAACGAATCTGATATCACATTGGCTTCTGCATCAAACGCCATTGTCATCGGATTTAACGTTCGCCCAACAACACAAGCACGTGAAGGCGCTGAGAATGAAGGCGTTGATATCCGCTTGCATCGCGTTATCTATAAAGCTATCGACGAAATCGAAGCTGCGATGAAAGGGATGCTTGATCCAGAATTCCAAGAAAAAATTATCGGGCAAGCCCAAGTACGTCAAACAATCAGCGTATCCAAAGTTGGAACAATCGCGGGTTGTTACGTTACAGACGGCAAAATCACACGCGACAGTGGCGTTCGTGTTATCCGTGACGGCATCGTTGTTTTCGAAGGCGAAATCGGCACGCTGAAACGCTT
Source organism: Listeria sp. SHR_NRA_18 (assembly GCF_003856515.1). Taxonomy (NCBI): domain Bacteria; kingdom Bacillati; phylum Bacillota; class Bacilli; order Caryophanales; family Listeriaceae; genus Listeria; species Listeria sp. SHR_NRA_18. The sequence continues at coordinate 407,651 of NZ_QPKR01000001.1, read as the reverse complement.
TAAAGACGACGCGAAAGAAGTAGCAAAAGGCTTCGAGTGTGGTATTACCATCGATAAATTTAACGATATTAAAGAAGACGACGTGATCGAAGCTTACATCATGGAGGAAATCGAACGTAAATGATCCGTTACGTCGAGTCCGAGTGGTTTTTGCAGACCCCACAGACACTAAAAGAAAAACGAGCCATCATAAAGCGCGTCCTAACACGTGCCGGCCAAAAATTTAATATCTCCATTGCTGGAATTGGATTCCAAGACAAATGGCAGTGAGCCTTAATCGGATTCGCTGTCGTCTCCGAATCCCACGAACAAGCCGAAAAAGTAGCAGATACCGTTCTCGCATTTCTCGATTCATTTCCAGAGTGGGAACGCGGCAAAACAACAATGGAAAGTTTGTAAAATGAGGTGAAAATATGAATCTTAGAGCTAATCGTGTAGCAGAGCAAATGAAAAAAGAGCTTGGCGACATCCTTAACCGCAAATTAAGAGATCCTCGCATTGGTTTCATAACCGTTACTGGTGTTGACGTGACGGGTGATTTGCAACAAGCAACCGTGTTTGTTTCCGTTCTAGGCGAAGAAAAAGGGCAACAAGACGCCCTGGCTGCCTTAGAAAAAGCGCATGGTTTTATTCGCTCCGAAATCGGTAGTCGCATTCGCTTGCGCAAAGTACCAGAACTATTTTTCGAAATAGATCATTCTGTGGCTTACGGCAATCATATCGACGACCTATTACGCGGTCTAAACGATAACGAATAAGAAACAAGGAGGGGATAGGTGCCGGTTTTCGCGGACGTCTATCCTTCTTTGTGTAGGAAAAGGAGTGATTTACGAGATGGACGGAATTATCCCCTTGTGGAAAGAAAAAGGCATGACGAGTCATGACTGCGTATTCAAACTGCGCAAAATTCTCCAAACAAAAAAAGTCGGACATACAGGGACGCTCGATCCCGATGTCGAAGGTGTTTTGCCGATCTGTATTGGTCGCGCAACAAAACTCGCCGAATACATTACGGATGAAGGCAAAACGTACGAAGCAACGGTTACGCTTGGCAGTGCCACAACGACCGAAGACGCGAGTGGAGAAGTAGTCGCTGAAAAAGAAATCACCGAAACTATTTTACCGATTGATGTCGAAAAAGCTGCAAAATCTTTCGTTGGGGAAATCGTGCAAATTCCGCCGATGTACTCCGCGGTGAAGGTTAATGGCCGCAAGTTGTATGAATATGCAAGAGAAGGCATAGAGGTAGAACGCCCGAAACGCACGGTGAATATTTATGCAATCGAACTCTTGAAGCCTTACGTACCAATAAGTCCGGACAACAATACCTTCCACATACGGATTAAATGTGGCAAAGGAACGTATATCCGTACACTTGCCGTCATGATCGGTGAAAAACTAGGATATCCCGCGCATATGTCCGAGTTAAAACGCACGCAAAGCGGTATTTTCACAGAAGAACAATGCTTCACATTATCTGAAATTGAAGCGCTGCGAGCAAAAGAAGAAGAGGCCAGCTTCCTGTATCCGTTAGAAGACGGCTTATCTGACATGCCACAACAAGACATTTCGGAGCTGATTCACGAGAAAGTGCTAAACGGCGTTGTGCTACCAGAACAGTTCATCAAAGAACGCAGCCAAGGACGCGTAGCCTTGCTCTATAAAAATAAATTAACAGCCATCTATGTACAACATCCAGAACGTCGCGATTTTTGGAAACCAGAAAAAGTGATCGAACTACGCGAAGGTAAATTAAACTAAAAACGGCGAACGAAAAGAAGCTACCCATTGTCGAACAAGGTAACTTCTCGTAACTCCGTATTGATTGCGCATTATATTTTACCCTTGAAGTAGTGGGGCAAAACATACTGCAAAGAGAAGGGGATTTCATGGAAACGTATTTTTTGCATCATCCACCAGAAAATATCGATCGCGACCCGAAAGTGATAGCGCTTGGTTTTTTCGATGGATTGCACCGAGGGCATCAAGAAGTCATCAACACAGCTAAAAAAGAAGCTGAAAAACGTGGCATAAAAACAGCAGTCTTAACTTTCGATCCACATCCATCCGTTGTGCTTAGCCAAATGCGAAAACAAGTCAAATATCTGACACCGCTAGAAGAGAAGAAGCGCAAAATGGCCGAGCTCGGTGTTGATATATTATACATCGTTCGCTTTACCACAGCGTTTTCGAATCTGAGCCCAGAAGATTTCGTCGCGAATTATCTGATTGGCCTAAACGCAAAGCATGTTGTTGCCGGCTTCGATTATTCTTACGGACGTCAAGGTGCTGGGAAAATGACGGATCTTGCCAACTATGCAGATGGGCAATTTGATGTAACAATTGTTCAGAAGCTAGAAGATTTGCATGACAAAGTGAGCTCGACCAACATTCGAAAATATATTTCGGAAGGCCAACTAGACGAGGCAAACCAATTGCTCGGCTATCCTTACACACTGACAGGAACCGTTATCCACGGTGACAAACGCGGCCGCACAATCGGTTTTCCAACGGCGAATATTGCTGTCGATGACGGTTTCCTCATTCCTAAACTAGGCGTCTATGCCGTCAAATTTAAAGTGAATGGAGAAACACATTTAGGCATGGCGAGCATTGGCTATAACATTACCTTCAAAGACGACCAAGCGATGTCAATCGAAGTCTATATTTTAGATTTCCACCAAGAAATATATGGAGAGGAAATTGAAATCGAATGGTTCCATTATTTCCGACCAGAGTTGAAATTTAATGGTGTAGAAGGTTTGATTGAACAATTGAAGCAAGACGAAGCAGATACGAGAGCATATTTCGCATAAAAAGTTAGGCTATCTCTTGCTTTTTGACCGAAAATAGTGTATCTTTAACTCTGTACGAAATAGAACCCTTACTTGGCTTTTTGCGAGTCACCAACGCTTGGCTCAGTATGCGGGGATTAGAAAAGAAGGAGGTGTGTAAGAAATGGCATTGACACAAGAGCGTAAAAATGAAATTATCGCTGAATATCGTGTACATGATACGGACACTGGTTCACCAGAAGTTCAAATCGCTGTTCTTACTGCAGAAATCAACAGTTTGAATGAACACGTTCGCGAGCACAAGAAAGATCACCATTCTTATCGTGGTTTGATGAAAATGGTCGGTCATCGTCGTAACCTTTTAACTTACCTACGTAAGAAAGATGTTGCACGTTACCGCGAACTTATCGGACGTTTAGGTTTACGTCGATAAACACAAGGAAAACGGGATATTTTTGTCCCGTTTTTTTTTGAAAAAAATAAACAAGAAGTGTCCTGCTACCTAAGAAAGTAGAAAGAAGCTTTATCGCATGAATCCAAAAACGTGCCATTTACATAAAAACATGATTTCCCTAAAAGTCACTGTCTTCACAGACGCGGAGCATCGGCGCGCAGACTTCAACGACGCAGATGTGTGCTTCTCGGCTCGATGAGAGAGATGGTTGGTTTTTGGATTCATGCGTGTCGGAATATCAATTCAGGCGTGCGTGAAGAGTTATGCATGGTAAAGTTTCTATTTGGTAGTGGACGCTCCTAACTAAAAGGAGATCGAAATATGACTGAAAAACAAGTATTTAAATCCACATGGGCAGGCAAAGAACTAGCAATCGAAGTTGGTCAAATGGCAAAACAAGCAAACGGTGCAGCGCTTATTCGCTACGGCGATACCGTTGTTTTAACAGCAGCTGTTGGTTCGCGTAAACCAAGACCGGGTGACTTTTTCCCGTTGACTGTAAATTATGAAGAAAAAATGTACGCTGTTGGTAAAGTTCCAGGCGGCTTCTTAAAACGCGAAGGTCGTCCAAGTGATCGCGCAACATTAACGGCACGTCTGATTGACCGTCCAATCCGTCCGCTTTTTGCAGAAGGGTATCGTAACGATGTTCAAATCACATCTACAGTGCTTAGCGTGGATCAAGACTGCTCACCAGAAATGGCTGCAATGCTTGGTTCATCGATTTCACTTTGCATCTCGGATATTCCTTTTGAAGGGCCGATTGCGGGTGTAGATGTTGGTCGTGTGAACGGGGAATACATCATTAATCCAACCATCGAGCAACAAGAATTAAGCGATATTAGCTTGACGGTTGCTGGGACAAAAGAAGCCATCAACATGGTAGAAGCAGGAGCGAAAGAAGTGCCTGAAGAAGCGATGTTAGAAGCTATCATGTTCGGTCACGAAGAAATCAAACGCTTAATCGCGTTCCAAGAAGAAATCGTTGCCGCAGTTGGTAAAGCGAAAATGGAAATCGAATTATTCGTGCCAAACGCAGAGCTTGTTGCAGAAGTAACGGCTCGCGCAGAAGCAGATATGAAAATCGCGATTAAAACCGAAGAAAAATTAGCGCGCGAAGAAAACATTAACGTGTTAAAAGAGGCGGTTGTCGCAGAATATGAAGCAAAAGAATTAGAAGACGCAGCAGAAGTTTTGCCAGAAGTAAAACATATTTTAGAAATGCTTGAAAAAAATGAAATGCGTCGCTTGATTTCACAAGATAAAATCCGTCCAGATGGTCGTAAGGTAGACGAAATTCGTCCGCTATCATCTGAGGTTGGTATTTTGCCACGCGTCCATGGTTCAGGACTATTCACACGTGGACAAACGCAAGCACTTAGCGTATGTACATTAGCGCCACTTCGCGAGCACCAAATCATTGATGGGCTTGGTCTAGAAGATTCCAAACGCTTCATGCATCATTACAACTTCCCGCAGTTCAGTGTTGGAGAAACAGGACCTCGTCGTGCACCAGGTCGTCGTGAAATCGGTCACGGAGCACTTGGTGAACGCGCGTTACAACAAGTTATTCCAAGTGAAGAGGATTTCCCATACACGATTCGCCTTGTATCTGAGGTTTTAGAGTCAAACGGTTCAAGTTCACAAGCAAGTATTTGTGGATCGACGCTTGCAATGATGGATGCAGGTGTGCCAATTAAAGCGCCGGTTGCTGGAATCGCGATGGGACTTGTCAAACTTGGCGATGACTACACAATTCTTTCTGATATTCAAGGTATGGAAGATCATTTCGGCGACATGGATTTCAAAGTAGCTGGAACACGTGACGGTATTACTGCCTTGCAAATGGATATCAAAATCGATGGTCTTAGCCGCCAAATTTTAGAAGAAGCCTTGACACAAGCGAAAGCAGGCCGTCTGCACATTCTAGAACACCTAGAAGCGACCATCAACACACCTCGCGAAACCTTGTCAGAATATGCACCTAAGATCGTTACAATCAATATCAAACCTGATAAAATCAAGGACGTTATCGGACCCGGCGGTAAACAAATTAACCAAATCATCGACGAAACGAATGTTAAAATTGATATCGAACAAGACGGTACAGTTTTCATCGCGTCTCAAGATGATGCCATGATCGAAAAAGCGAAAGCAATGATTGAAGAAATCGTCCGCGAAGTACAAGTTGGCGAAATCTATGATGGTAAAGTTCGTCGTATCGAGAAATTCGGAGCTTTTGTTGAATTATTCAAAGGCAAAGATGGCTTGATTCATATTTCTGAACTAGCGCACGAACGCGTTGGTAAAGTGGAAGACATCCTGAAAATGGGTGATATCGTGAAAGTCAAAGTAACAGAAATAGACGATCACGGTCGTGTAAACGTATCTCGTAAAGCTTTGATTGAGAAAAAAGAAGGCGATACAGAACAACCGAACCGCGCACCACGTAAAGAAGGCTACAAAAAACCTTACACCAACGATAAAAAATAAGTAATCGAAACACCTGCCATGCACGATTGGTAGGTGTTTTTTTGATGCGAAAAACCCTGCCGTTTCCAGCAGGATCCTTGTTATACTATTTTTTTCTCGCCTTTAAATTAGATTTATATTGCGTCTCCGAAGCTTTATGAACGGCTTTCCATTTCTGCTTTTCCGCACGTTGCAAAACAGGATCGTTTTTACGCTCGAAATAAGCCAGTTCTCGCTTTAATTTAATCCAATTGGCATAATGAACCTCCGAAAGACTACCGTCCGTTAAAGCGGCTTGTACGGCGCATCCTGGCTCGGTACCATGTTGGCAATTTCGGAATTTGCAATCATTGGCCAGCAACTCAATATCTTGGAACGTTTCACCAAGTCCATCACTCGCTTGCCCGATACCAAGTTCGCGCATCCCAGGCGTATCGATCACAAGCAATCCAGTCGGCAACAAGTGCAACTCACGATGCGTGGTCGTATGCTTGCCTTTCGAATCATCCTCCCGAATTCCGCTCGTTTTCATCAACGTTTTTTCAGATAGGGCATTGATAAAAGAAGATTTCCCAACACCAGACGAACCAAGCAACACAATTGTTTCACCAGGCTTCAAAAAGCGCTCAATCGTGTCAAAACCACTTTTTGATAAATTATCCACCGCAAAAATAGGTACGCCATACGCAACGAGTTCAATCTCCGTCACGATTTGCGCTGTATTTTCACTGAGATCCGCCTTGGTCAAAATCACAACAGGTTTCGCGCCACTATCCCAAGCAATCGTTAAATAACGCTCCAACCGATTGATGTTAAAATCATGATTCAACGAGCTCACAATAAAAACATAAACAAAATTCGCGGCCACTAATTGTTCGCCGCCAGCAGGGTCACTGCGTTTAAACACCGTCTTCCGGTCCAGCACGCCATGAATGAGGGACGTATCTTGCGGATGACTCTCAAGCGCCACAAAATCACCAACCGCAGGAAGCTCCGTATTCATCGCGCCCATAAAAGCAACATATTTCAACTTGGCCAAATGCTCGCCATCCTCAGATACAACTTTGAAAAAATCTTTAAAAACAGCCGTCACACGTGCGGGAATAAGCCCTTCCTGCAACGTTTGCGCCTCAAAAAAATCTGTAAATCCATAATTATTAATAGTCAATGTTTTCGCTCCTTTAAAATAGGGGAGCTTTAAATCGAATCAAACGCTCCCAAAATGTGATTGTTGTTAGTATTCGAAAACTTTACAATATCCATAATTCATCATCCTTTCATATTGGGAATTCCGCTCCATTATAACACAAGCAGGGCGCTTTAGCCAATAAAAAAAGGAAAGCGATGGTAGCTGCCTTCCTTTTTCATTAGTTTTTATGCGTAATGATTTTTGCGATTTGATCGGCAGTCATATTACTGTCTACAGCATAGCTACCGTCGCGTACATATTTCTCATAGTTGTTCGTGCGTAGGAACTTATCGAATTCAGCACCGGACTTGATGATGCCGGCATATTGTAATTCGTTACCAGCTTTAGAAGAAGGATCGCCTTTTTTGATAACAAGCGTGAATTTCTTGACTTGTTTTGCTTTTTCTTCCTCTGCTTTTTTCTTAGCCGCAACTGCTTTTTGAGCTTCTGCCGCTTGTGATTTCGCTAATTCTTGAGATGCAAGTAGATCCTCATATTTCTTTTTGTAATTTTCGCTGTCGTCAGCTTTCGTTGTCGTCGTTGTTTTTGGTTCCGCTGATTTCTCTGCTTGTGCGCTTGATGAGAAGAACGTATCAAAGACAAGCAAGAGCACTGCTGAAATCAAAAATCCTAGCGCTAGCATGCGAAGTGATTGTTTCATTGTATTATTTCCTCCCTTGTGATATCTCCAATTTAATGAGCAACATATTCAGCGATTATTTCATTTACTTGGTCTTCTGAAAGTTCCGATTGTGTAACAATTTCCTCTATAGTGACACCAGAAGTATACAAAGTAATAATTTGTTTTTTTCTTAAGTCACGGAGTTTTTTACTGGATGTGCGAACAGGAGTGACAGTGTCAGCATCGATTTTCAATGTATTTTCTAGAGTAGACACACGTTTTTTTAATTCGAAGTTCTCTTGCATTAATTGAGACGCGATTTCCTCCATCTCATTTTCTATCTGTTTGCTATTTCCTTTTTGCATAAATGAAAGCAAGAATAGGACGACAGAACAGGCAAGAAGAATTATGATTAGAACAGTCATTGTGTTAATAACACCTCTTTTCCCTAAACTCTACTTCTATTTATAGCATAAATTACGCCAAAAACATAGTCAAAAATGAATATTGTAAACAAAATAAAAAGAAAAGCTTAGGAATCCTTGCGTAAAGCCCTTAAAAATGATATTATAATACAGGTCTGATAAATAATTCAGTTTGATTAGAGTTTGGAGGGAAATAGAATGCGTGTTAATATCACTTTAGAATGCACTGAGTGCGGCGATCGCAATTATATCACTACTAAAAACAAACGTGAAAACCCGGAACGTATTGAACTAAAAAAATATTGTCCAAGATTGCGCCGTGTCACTTTGCACCGCGAAACTAAGTAAGCAGCAGGATTTCCACCTGTTGCTTTTTTTATGGAGAATATTCTGTACTCAAGGAGGAGAGGGAATGACAGCGAAAGCAACACTACGCGAACAAATACTGACCGATTTGCAAAAAATGGATAGAGCTACATACGAACAACGCTCACGAGCCATTGCAGAACAACTATTTCAAGAAGAAATATGGAAAAAAGCGACAACAATCGGTATCACAATCGCCCGATTCCCAGAAATAGCAACGCGCGCAATCATTGAACGAGCTTGGCAAGATGGAAAAACTGTAGCAATACCTGAGACAAATAATAAATCAAAAGCCATGAAGTTTCGAGTATACAAAGAAAGCGATGAACTTTGTAAAAAAGCATTGGGTCTTTATGAGCCATTAGAAAGCGCTGTCGTTGTGCAAAAAAACGACTTGGACCTACTAATCGTCCCTGGCGTTTTATTCCGCACAGACGGCTACCGAATTGGTTTTGGAGCTGGCTTTTACGATCGCTACTTAATGGACTATCAGGGCGCAACGATTTCACTCTGTTATCGCGAACAAATAACCGCTGATTTCATGCCAGAACCTCACGATTTACCCGTTCAAAAACTAGTGATTGAAAATAATCTGAAATAATAGCAAAAATTTGGCGGAGATTGATTTACAATGTTCCCTTTTTTGCGTATAGTAGTACTTATAAATAGGATTTTAAAAGAAAGCAGGGAATTTTTTGAGCCTCCAGGAACAGTATATTTTTTGGCGCTTAACTAGCTATTTTCTAATTGAAGAGGGATATCGACTCATTCATCTTCACGAAAAGAAACAAGAACTATGGTTAGATAATCCAGCCCAAAAGAAGCGACCAGTTATTCGAATTCAGATGAAGGAGCTCAGTTGGTCTAGTGTCGTCGAGCGGGATATTGAGCAAGTAATGCGTGTGTGCGAAGATTTACGCAAGCAGATGGGACGTTTGAAACTCCCACTAGTCAATATGTACATCACGCCCTTTAAGCCGGTTGGAGATACTTCAGAATGGTTCGATAAACCGCTACACTCAGAAAACGAGAAAATAAGTCTGAACAATATATTAATCGATGCAGAAAACGCAGAAGAGCAGCTAAAACAACTAGAAACGGAGCTCGGTATACCTGCCGAGACATTTCAAGTTCCGACAGGTATAGATGAAAGCACCGTCACTAGTGAACGAAGCGTCGTCATCAATTATATTACCGCAAAAGTAAGTGACGAACAGGTGCAAGCCCGTAAAGAAAAGCCTTATGTGACATATGTTTTGCTTGCCATCCAAATAGCAGTATTTTTAATCATGACATTCACAGGAGGGACGAGCAATAATACCTTTAACCTTGTCAGGTGGGGAGCTAAGTTCAATCCACTTATATTCGCAGGAGAATGGTGGCGCTTCATTACGCCGATGTTTATCCATATCGGATTACTCCATTTACTCATGAATTCCGTCGTCCTGTATATCATAGGACCAATGGCAGAAAAACTTTACGGCAAGTGGCGTTATGCGCTTATCTATGTGCTATCTGGCATCACAGGAGTTGTCGCCAGTTTCGCATTTAACATTAATGTGGCGGCAGGAGCTAGTACGGCTATTTTTGGTATCTTTGGAGCCTTGTTATACCTAGTAGTGTTAAAACCGCATATCTATGCAAGGTCATTAGGAATTAGTATTGCGGGTTTAGTTGTCGTAAATTTAGTGGTTGATTTATTTTCTCAAGGTATCGACCTAGCAGGACACATCGGCGGCTTAGTTGGCGGATTCTTGATTGCCGGAGCCTTATCCATGCCGCATCAATACTTCCACTGGCGCCGAATTTTATACGGAGCTTCGGCCGTTGTACTGACCGTGTTCTTCCTGTGGTTCGGTTTCGACAAAGGAAAGCACCCTTATGACCCACAAAACGCCAATGCTGTAGCAGGGGCATTTATACAAAATGAAGATTACAAAACAGCCCAAAAAATCTTGCACCAACTCCAAGTTTCAGGTAGTGCCGATGCGCTAACTTTTACAAATTTGGCCGTCATTGCAACGATTCAAGGAAATGAAGTAAAAGCGGCAGACTTTGCGCGAGAAGCGATTGCACAAGAATCGTTTAATCCTCACGCGCATTTCTTATTGGCTCGTAGCTATGAAGTTCAAGGGGATTTGGAGCAGGCGTTAAAAGAAGCAACAATCGCAGTTGAACAGCAAGATACAGAAACGTATGTCCAGTACAAGCAATATTTAGAGGGCAAAATCCAAACAAGATAAGAGGTATCGTTATGAAAACAGTCTATGATGTGGCTCAATTACTGAAAAAATACGGCATTATCGTTTATCTTGGTAAGCGACAATGGGATATCGAAATGATGGAATACGAGCTAACGGAACTGTTTAAACATAAATTGCTGGATCGTGAAGTCTATGCCCGCGCTAGATCTGTTCTTAAAGTCGAATTAGACAAAGAGAAAGCAAAAAATAAGGTAGTAGAGTAGGAGACATGTGAAAATGGAAAAGAAATTAATTGGCGTTGACCTTGGCGGTACAACTGCAAAAATTGCAATTTTAACAACTAATGGGAAAATTGAAGAAAAATGGTCTGTTGAAACAGATAGCTCTGATGAAGGCTCTCATATTGTTCGTAACATTGGCGACAGCATTAACCAAAAATTAACGGACCTACAGTTGGATAACAACACTTTTTATGGTATCGGAATGGGAACACCTGGAACGATTAACTACGAAACAGGCACGGTTAAAGGAGCCTACAACCTAAATTGGGCAAAAGAACAAAATGTAGCAACCGATCTCAAAAGTATTACTGGGCTAGATGTACACTTAGATAATGATGCTAACATTGCAGCAGTTGGTGAAAGATGGCAAGGAGCTGGTGAAGGCTCGGCGAATGTTTTCTTTGTGACCTTAGGAACTGGTGTTGGTGGAGGTATTTTTGCGGAAGGAAAGATTCTTCATGGAGTTAAGGGAGCGGCAGGTGAAATCGGTCATATTACGGTAGATACTAGCAAAGAGGCCTATGACTGCACATGTGGAAAGAAAGGTTGTCTAGAAACAATCGCTTCTGCCACAGGAATCGTGCGCGTAGCCAAAGATTTAGCTAAGTCTTTCGAACCGAATTCTAAGCTAAAAGATGCTATACAGCAAGGAACCGAAGAAATCACATCTAAGTTGATTTTTGACCTCGCAGCAGAGAAAGATGAACTAGCAAAAAAAGTAGTTGATCATATTTGTTTTTATCTTGGTCTAGCATGTAGTCATATCGGTAATATGCTCAATCCAGAAAAGATCATCATTGGTGGTGGAGTTTCGGCAGCTGGAGACGCTCTTTTGAAACCTATTCAAAACTATTTTGAAGGTATGGTCTTCCCGGCAGTCCGAGAATCAACATCTATCTCGATTGCGACGCTTGGAAATGATGCAGGAGTTTTGGGCGCAGCATGGTTAGCTCTACCGTCTGAATAATAGCTTATTTTAGCTAGATGTACTACTGGCAATAATATAACGCTGGTAGGCATCTAGCTTTTCTTTTTCGTAATTGGAAGTTTGTTTCACTTCCTTGATGTCAGGGTAAAATAGTAGTAGCATATTAGCAAATGGAGGGAAAGAGATGAGTAAAATTCGCATACGTTTTATAGTTACAATCCTTGGACTTTTATTTCTTTCCTACGGCTGCCAAAATGAGCAGGTACCTGTCAGCAAAGAAGAGAAAATAACAACGTCGAATAAAATTAAAACCTTAAACATTCAGCCTAAAGAGTTTCAACGCATTGTGGGCTGGATAGACGACGAGAATGTTCTACTGCAACTGAAAAAAGAGGGGAAAATAACCTTCGAAAGGCTCAATGTTTTTAGTGGGAAGCAACATCAGATATACGAAACAACACATGTGATTTCAGAAGTAGTCATTAGCCCAAATCGGGATTGTTTCCTTATTTATTCTGCAGAAAGTAAAGATAAGGCGAATTTGGATATTATTTCTATAGATGGATCTATAATGAGCACAAAAGAAGTAAAGCCACAAAGTATCGAATTTTCTTGGAATCAAGATGATCAAAATAAAATGTTCCTCACCACATTCGATACAGATTGGAATTACCAAGTGTTTCAATGGGATATCCCAACTGGTAATATAACCCGATTAAATACAGATTCACCATTTGTTTCTTGGTATAGTGATAATTTATTTGTCTTTAATCAAAAGCTATCACCACAGAAGGACAGAGGGGATCTCTATCTAGAAGATATACGGGATAAAACAGTTAAAAATCTTGTGGTTGCAGATGTATATAAATTCGCCGTATCTGCCAATACATTGCTAACAATTGAGCCAAGTAAAGAAGATAAAGCTATGGTATATAACTTCAGGACAGTTGGTTTTCAATCCTATTATCAATATGAAGCCCCAAGAGTATATGATGAATTGGGGACGTTCTTTCCATTCTACGATTTGAATGTGGAAAAGGAATCGTTTCTTACATTTGAGCCATATGAAAGCAAAAAGTTAAAAGATCATGGTGGCGAGTTTAAGCTGGTCAAGGTGAGTCCTAAGGAGAAAAAGGCAGAAACAATACTGGAACTAACCAATAACGAACCAATTGTTACATCACCAAACGGTAAGTACTGTTTATACGGTTATCTATTTGATCAAATAATTGATTTAGAAACAAAAGACACCTTGTACTTGATACAACATCGTGATAAAATGTATTAAAAATGCCAGAAAAGCACTATCGTAATGAGATAGCTATTTTTCTGGCATTTTTTATTTCATAGAATTAAACAGAGACATCTCTTTTTTGGAAAAATACAAAGGAGAGGGCCATAAAAATAATATAATAGACGCTTAGGACACCAATGGCCAGTCCTGGTGAAAGTCCCTTTACATCCATTCCAAGGCCGTTTGCATGCATGCTGACATAGTATAGAGGAGCCATAAAGATGTATTTGAACCATTGGAATTGTTCTACCAACATAAGCGTAATTCCGCCCGCAATACTATTGATAAACAGTAGAAACAGTCCGATTCCTACAGCTAAAGCCTGGCTTCTTAATAGTGATGAAACCATGAATGCGATGGAAGTTGAAAAAATAAGTTGAATAGAGAAGTACCCTAATTGGTAACCAATCGCATTTATGGCTGTTTGGCCTGCATTCGTAATATCTCCATTCTCTGAGTAGTTCGGATTAACTGCACTAATATCTTGAGTTAGACTACCAAATGAAGTTAAAATTCCACCAATAACATAGGACATTACAACCGTGAATAGTGTCAAAAGAACTGCGTACATAAGAACAACGATGTATTTGGAAAGAAGGATCTGCCAACGTTGATATGGACGAATTAGCAGTAACTTTATCGTTCCATAACTAAATTCAGATGACACAACTGCACTAGCTACGACGATAGAAAAGAGGGCTACCATAAACATGCTGATGCTGTTTACGGATAACATAAGCTGAACGTTATCAATATCTGGGACAAAAGATTTAAAACTCGCGGATAGAGCAAGAATGATAACTAAAATAATGAGAGGATATAGCCACGTACTGAACCTTAGTGATACTTTCTTTGTTTCATTTGCGATTAATGATATCATTCCATGCTACCCCCATTTGGTTTTGTAATTTCTAAGAACCGTTCCTCTAATGTTTTAGTATGTGCTTCTATCGCAAAAATAGAAACATCTTCTGCTACCAAATTCTTAACAAGTAATGGGATATTGGTGGGACTACTTTTTACAAAGAAATGAGATGTTCCATTATCAGCGAGTATGTAGTCAATATTCCAATTTGTGAGTAGTTTTTTAGACAATTCAAGCGGTTCAAGGTGCATGTGGAATGTCTGTAATTGTTCAGCTTCTGCCAGATTTTCTTGTTTCATATCTGCAATATGTGTCAATTCTCCGCGTTCTATGATTGCAAATCGATCACATAGCTGTTCCATCTCTGTTAGTAGATGCGAGGATACAAGAACACTGACACCATGGCTAGCTAAGGTTTTCATTTGTAAACGAAATTCTTTCATACCCTCTGGATCTAATCCATTTGTAGGTTCATCAAAAATTAATAATTTCGGTTCGTGTATTAGCGCCTGTGCAACACCCAATCGTTGTCTCATTCCAAGAGAGTATGTTTTAACTTTGTTGTTAATGGCTTTATCTAAATGTACAAGTTGGATAATTTCATTTAAACGCTCGTTGGAGATTTTGTTACGTGACATAGAAGCGAATGTTTTGAGATTCTGCAGTCCTGTCATGTATGGATAAAATTCTGGATTTTCCACGATAGCTCCGACTTGTTGAATAGCTTCTGTATAAGAGTCATCTATATTTTTTCCTAAGATCTTCACCTCGCCACTAGTCTTATTGATGAGTTTGACGATGCTTCGGATAATAGTCGTTTTTCCGGCGCCGTTAGGTCCTAGAAGTCCAAATATTTCACCTTCGTTCACTGAAAACGAGATATCTTTTATAATGGACTTAGCTCCAATGCGCTTGACTAAATGATTTATTTCTAAAACAGGTTGTGTCATAATAACTCCTTCCTTGTTTGAAAAGCTTGTTTTATTTGGGCCGCAATTTCTTCGGGGGTTAGCTCGTCCGTCTCTAATATCAGATGGGCCACACTTTCATAAAGCTTTGTTCGCGACTCACATAGAGCAATAATATCATCTCTACTTTTTTCTTGAATAAGCGGGCGTGTTGTGTCACCTTTTAATCGAGCAAGAAAAGTATCAGGTCTGGTCTTTAAGTAAACAACAAAATCAGCTGCTTCTAACTTCATTCGGTTATCACCAGATAGAATAATACCGCCTCCAGTTGAGATAATAGCATCTTGTAATAAAGCTCTTGTTAGCATTTGATGTTCTAATTTACGGAATGCCGGTTCGCCTAAATTTGCAAAAATTTCTGTAATTGATATCTGATGTTCGGATTGTATCTCTGTATCGATATCGACTAAAGGTAATGCTAGTTTTTCAGCCAGTATTTTCCCGACTGTCGATTTTCCAGCCCCCATAAATCCGGTTAAAACAATTTGATTCATGCAAGTCCTCCTTAAGCTTCTGTTTAATTTAGTAGAAGACGAAATTTCTGTAGCTTGGTATCCCAAAATATAGCTTGTTTGAGAGTATAGCCATTACTCAGCTCTGTGGTGGTCTCATATCTGATATAGTCTTCTGTACTATCTGCCCAATTATACCATAAAACAGCGTTATTGTGCTTTTCTGTAAATGTTTTTTGTTCGCTTTTTATACGTGAGATATTATTGGGGAGCGATAAATTTGTAAGAGTAGTAGCTAGATAATGATTTTGCAGCTGCTTTTCCATTTGCAGTTTGGAAACATAAATATTGGTTGCTCCAAGCATCGTAATAATACCTACTAACGTAATATAAAGGCATAGGATGTACGTAAACCCATTTGGGCGCATATTTATTCACTCCCTTCTGACTGAATATAAAAACGGGCAGATAACTGGGTATCATCTTCAAAAGTAACTTCATACAATAGCTCTTCCTCCGATTTTTTTGACCATTTATCTCGTTTTACATTTGTTAAAAGTGGTTCGTGCCCCTTGTTGTCAACAGAGCGACGAGTTAGATTTTGATACGCTTCATAGGTCACTAATTTGGATTGAGTGACGAAGGTTATTTTATGATCGGTGACAGTTAATCGAGTGCCAGTATTTAATTCTTTTCGCGTGTGATTCAAGAATAGTTGCCACTCATAATTTTTATCAATATCCATTATTTTTATAACAGATGTATAGCTTTGAAAAATAAGCGGAATGAAAGAAGCGATAATAATGACAATGAGCAGTGAAAAAAGAGATTCGATTAAGGTAAAACCTTGTTTATTTGATAGCGTAACAAATATTTTCTTTAGCATAAGTAGCGCAAAGTTGCTTCGCCTCCTGATTGTAAGTTATTCGATATGCTTGATTTTTAATAATTACATCATAGCTTGATGAAAAACGGCTGTTTAAATGAAATATACTTTCCTCAGAGAGTAATTGCTGAGCCGTGGTTCGTTGATTTTGCTTGTGCAGATTTTGTTTAATTTGCATCATTATAGGCAGTAAGGAAAGGACAACTAGGGAAAGTAAACTAAGAGCAAAGAGACTTTCCAATAAAGAAAAACCATCAGATTTCATCGATACGAAACCTCCCTTTTCCGATTTGAAAAATAAGTGCATATTTTTTGTTCTGGCCTTGAATGATGATCGTTTTGAATTTGCTGATATTTCCAAAGGGTGGAGAAAAGCGAAAGAGTTGCTCGCTTTTCTCTTGAAAATGTAAAGTAGGGGTGAATGTTCTTGATAATACTGATTGAGCAGATTTTCCTGAATAGGAATCATGATTACCGTTCAGCAGTAGCACGGTTTCTTGATTCGTAGTTATTGCTTCTGCTTGAAGATACATGATGTCCATTTTGAGCTGATCCAGACTTTGTTTTTCTAACAGATGAGTCATTAGATTACCGGCAGGAAGGACACTGATACCTAAAATAATAAAGCTAATGGAGAGAACAAGAAGCATTTCTATTAGAGTAAAACCATTCTTTTTCACGGGGCTTCCGTCACTTTGCCGCTACTATCAATCAAAACATCTTTACCATTTGGACATTTCTTCTGTTCGCCTTTTAGGTAACCCCCAGTTAGAAGATCTTGTAAGGAAGGTACTTTGTTATTTTCTAGTTGATACGCTTGCGCTTGTCCTTGGACCATTGTTATGAAAGCGTCGCATCCTTTGTCGTTGATTGACTTGCTTTGTTTCACAATGTTTGGGATCGTGAGTAAAAGTAGTACGCTGACCACGAGCAGAACGATTAACATTTCTACCAAAGTGAAACCTGATTCATCTTTCCAATTGATTTTTTTAAACATTTAAATCACTCCTATTTTTTTATTATTCAGATGGAATTTACCATCGAGAACATCGGGAAAAGGATGGATAAGTAAATGGATACAATAAGTACCCCTATAATCATGAATACAGCTGGTTGTATAAAGCTAAATATCTTTTCTATTTTTTCTTCGGATTTTTGATGGCATAGTTTGTAGTAAAATAGGAGTTCTTCGGCTAATTGACCATTTTTTTCGCCGTGTTGTATAATGTAAATCAATTCAGATTCAAAGATAGCAAAAGCAGCGAGAGATTTGGTGAATAATGTACCTTCAGAAAATGCTTTCTCAATAGATGTGCTAATGTGTTTGAAAAGTGGTGGGGAATCTTGTAGCGCAAATACTTGAACCATATCATTAATGGACAGACCACTTTTTAGAAGGTAACCACATTCTCGGGCAAATAATTGAGAATAGTGCAGACGCATAAACCTTTTGAAAATTGGGATCTTACAATATAGTTCAGCGCGTTCGTAGGAGTTCTTTTTTCTTTGTTTTGTTAGAAAAATGGTACATAACATGAATAAGACTCCTAAGAAGGCGAGAAATATCAGTGGCAATTTTTCTAGAATGAAATAGGTGAAATTGGTTGTTTGATTTTCTCCATGTGTCAACTGACTGAATAACATATCGAATTTTGGAAGTAGAAAAATGCGTAAAAGAAAGAAAACGACAATGACGGTCATGAAAAGGATAAGTGGGTATTGGAAAATTTTTCGTAATGCCTTTTGTTGCTCAGCTTTTCGCATGAGGTGATCTCCAGTTTCTTGGACAGTCTCATTAAAATAGCCATGTTTGCTAGCATAGTGAAGCTGTGTGCAGACGAAGCTGGGGAAGTTTGCTTGTAGTAGGGCTTCGCTAAAAGGAGCACCTGAAGAGAGCGTTTCAATCATTTTTGTGTTCCGAGATGTATCTTTTGGTGTTGTGATAGAGAGAAAAGAAATTGCTTCTTCCATAGTAAAACCCTTACTTAGAAGATCGGCGAGTCGTATGAGAAATTCGCCGTCAGCACGCCAATTATTGCGGAGAGAAAAAGCCATAACAAACTCCTTTCTTGAGTTGTTTACTTATGTTGCTTACTAAATCGATTTCTACTGAAGTTATAAGAAAGTCGTTAATTTGTTCCTTCTCTATAAATTCATAAAGAGCTGTCCTTTTTTGGGAGAGATGATTGCATAAAGCGTGGCATCTACTAGTGCAAAACATGCAATGTAAGTGTTTTAGTTGTTGATGGGATATGCCAATGAGGCATTGCCGCAGTTCTTCTTTATCGACACCCAGCTCAAGGAGGCGCGATAGGACTCCATATGTGCTGTCTGCGTGCACTGTGCTCAAAACAAGGTGCCCTGTCAAAGCGCTTCGAATAACCATTTTTGCTGTGTGCGAATCTCTAATCTCACCGACAATTAAGATATCTGGGTCGTGTCGAAGTGTTGCTCGGATGATATCTGCATAGTCGAGTCCCGCTTTTTCGTTAATTTGTACTTGTAAAAATGCCGACATTGGGCGCTCGACAGGGTCTTCAATAGTAATAATCTGCAATGGATGTTGCAAACTCAAAGAATGGGCCAAACTGTACATACTGGATGTTTTGCCGCTGCCGGTCGCTCCTGAAAATAAAAGGAGCCCTGTCCGTTTCTGGGCAAGAGAAAGTATATGGTGCGTTATTCGTTGGAAAATACTACTTTTTTGAAAAGGCACTATTTCTTGTTCTGAAAATACACGAATAACCATACTTTCAATAAAGCGGAAGTTGGGTATAGTGGCGAGTCGAACGGATACTTTACGTCCTTGAATATCTGTTTGAAAGGCGCCGCTTTGGGGTTTTCTAGTCTCGCTAATATCCATGAACCCTCGGTATTTCAAATGCGCGAGTAGGCGCTCACCATTATCAATTGGGATAGAGGCAAAAAATTGTAGTCTTCCATTGATACGTAGCAGGATACGATAGTGTGCTTCGGCTGGAATTACATGCACATCGCTTGCTGTGAGTAGAATAGCTTGATTTAAAAGGGTGTTAGCTAAATTTTGAATCATGTGGCAGGCTCCTTATTTGTGTCTATGCTAAACGTATTCGCCATAACTACGCTATTTCCCTTTTCATCTAAAAAAGGGAGTTTGTGATTTTTAGGGGTTAAAAGAGTCCAGAAATGAATTTTAAGAGAGAAAACAGGGAGAAAAACTTGAGAGTCAGGGTTAGAAAAATATTTTAGTCATCACCGATTGTTCGATTGTTCACATACGTATGATAGAAGTGTCAATTACAGATAAAGCCCTTTCATTCCGAACTATATATCTAAAAACATAAAATCGAGGTCTTAAATTTAATTATTTGCCGAACGATAGGGTCTCGTGGTAACATATAGGAAAGGCAACTAATACATAAAAGAGCGGATGAAAATAGACAGAGAGACTGCAGATTTTGCAGCGCCGACGGGGAAAGCATGGGAATGTGAAACTCTCAGGCAAAAGGATGTTTATGGGACGCAACTCTGGAGGCATTATTCCTTATTTTTGGAGTACGACAGAGACTTATTTTAACGAGTAAGTCCTTTTAGTATGCAAAAAAAGAGGAGGATTCACATGACAGATTTAAAGAAAACGCCTATTTTTCCTTTGTACGAAAAGTATGGTGCGAAAACAATTGATTTTGGTGGATGGGATTTACCAGTACAATTTTCAGGAATAAAGGCCGAGCATGAGGCTGTACGAACAGATGCTGGGCTATTTGATGTGTCGCACATGGGGGAAGTGGCGGTGCAGGGAACTGGGAGTTTGCCATTTTTACAAAAAGTATTGTCTAACGATATTTCGAAGCTGAAGATTGGGAAAGCACAGTATAATATTATGTGTTACGAAACTGGTGGTGTAGTGGATGACTTAGTTGTTTATATGAGAGCAGATGATGATTATCTACTCGTTGTGAACGCATCGAACACCGAAAAAGATTTTGAATGGTTGGAGAAACATGCGTCAGAAGGCGTTAACGTGCAAAATGTTTCCGCAGATTATGGACAATTGGCTTTGCAAGGACCTAATGCTGAGGCTATATTAGCTACTCTAACGAATGCGGATTTAGCGGCACTTACTTTCTTTGGTTTCGTTGACAATGTGGAAGTAGCAGGGGTTACAGCGCTTATTTCAAGATCGGGCTATACAGGGGAAGATGGTTTTGAAATTTATACAAAAGCTTCAGATACACCTCAAGTTTGGGAAGCCATCTTAGAAAAAGGCGTACTGCCAATCGGCCTTGGTGCACGTGATACGCTACGTTTTGAAGCAAACTTGGCACTCTATGGTCAAGAGCTAACACAAGATATATCTCCACTCGAGGCCGGCGTTGGTTTTGCGGTGAAATTAAAAAAAGAGGCAGATTTCATTGGTAAACATGCATTGTTAGCGCAGAAAGAAGCTGGCTTATCGCGTAAATCTGTCGGTATCGAGCTGATTGATCGCGGAATTCCGAGACATGACTATAAAGTTTTCATGGGAGATAAAGAAATCGGAATTGTAACGAGTGGCACACAATCGCCTACGCTTGGCAAAAACTTAGGTTTAGCGCTGATTGATATTGATTACACGGCGCTAGATACCGAAGTGGAAGTCGAGGTTCGTAATAAGAAATTGAAGGCAAAAGTAGTTCCAACCCCATTCTATAAACGCGCAAAATAAGGAGGATGTAATATTATGGCGAAACATCGTTTTTTACCAATGACTGAACAAGATGAAAAGGATATGTTAGATACAATTGGCGTTTCTTCTATTGATGAACTTTTTACGGATATTCCGGAGTCGATTCGCTTTAACCGGGAATATGATCTGAAACCTGCGAAATCAGAGCCAGCTCTTTTGAAAGAATTGGCTAAGCTGGCTAGTAAAAATGCAGATTCTGTGGAGTATGCGTCCTTTTTAGGGGCTGGTGTGTATAATCATTACATTCCGACTGTAGTAGATAGCGTTATTTCTCGATCTGAATTTTATACGGCTTACACGCCTTATCAGCCGGAGATTTCACAAGGGGAATTACAAGCTATTTTCGAATTTCAAACAATGATTGCAGAAATTACAGGTATGGATTTAGCGAATTCTTCTATGTATGACGGGGGGACGTCACTCGCCGAAGCTGCGATGCTGGCTAGCGCCCACACAAAACGTAAAAAAATCTTAATTTCAAAAGCGGTACACCCAGAATCGCGCAATGTTGTAAAAACGTATGCGAAGGGGCAACATATTGAGGTTATTGAGATTGATGAGAAAGATGGCGTGACAGATTTGGCGGCTCTAGAATCGCAAGTGGATGACACCGTGGCTGCAGTCATTGTCCAATATCCGAACTTTTACGGTCAAGTCGAGGCGTTACAAGAAATAGAGCCGTTAGCACATGATAACAAGGCGCTATTTGTTGTTTCGAGTAACCCATTAGCACTCGGAGCATTGACGCCGCCTGGTAAATTTGGAGCGGATATTGTCGTCGGTGATTCCCAAGTATTCGGAATTTCTGAAGCGTTTGGTGGACCACATTGCGGCTACTTCGCGGTTAGTTCTAAGTTAACGCGTAAAGTTCCTGGACGCCTTGTCGGGGAAACCGTGGATGAGAACGGAAAACGTGGTTATGTATTGACATTGCAAGCGCGCGAACAACATATTCGTCGTGATAAAGCGACATCAAACATTTGCTCCAATCAAGCTTTAAATGCGCTGGCTTCTTCTGTGGCAATGAGTGCGCTTGGTAAGCAAGGTATCACCGAAATGGCGAAACAAAACATTGATAAATCACATTTTGCGAAGAAAGCTTTCCAAGACAAAGGATTTGATGTTATTTCTGGCGATGCGTTCTTCAATGAATTTGTCGTGAAGTTATCGAAACCGGTCAAAGAAGTAAACCTGGAATTGCTAGATCAAGGCTTTATCGGCGGATACGACTTGGGAATTTACGAGGAGAAATACGCCAACCATATGCTTGTAGCTGTCACAGAAATGCGTACAAAAGAAGAAATTGAGACGTTTGTAACAAGTTTGGAGGGTGCAAAATGAATAATAGCGAAACAATGCCATTAGTATTTGAGCGGTCGGTTCCAGGACGTATCGGGTATAGCTTACCAGAGCGCGATGTGCCAGAAGTAGATTTACAAAGTTTATTCGGCGCTGCGTACGTAAGGGAAACCCCTCCAGCCTTGCCAGAGTTGAGTGAACTGGAATTAATGCGCCACTATACAACGCTTTCTAACCATAATTTCGGCGTCGATTCAGGCTTTTATCCGCTTGGTTCTTGTACAATGAAATATAATCCAAAAATAAATGAAAAAGTAGCTCGATTCCCAGGTTTTGCGAACATTCATCCGTATCAACCGGAAGAATCAGTGCAAGGTGCGATGGAATTGCTCTACGATTTACAAGAAAGTTTGGTTGAAATCACAGGTATGGACGAAGTTACGTTACAGCCGGCTGCTGGTGCGCATGGCGAGTGGACGGCTCTCATGCTGATTCGCGCTTTCCACGAGGCGAATGGCGACCATCACCGTACGAAAGTGATCATCCCAGATTCAGCGCATGGAACGAACCCAGCTTCTGCATCTGTTGCTGGATTTGACATCATCACTGTTAAGTCTAACGAAAAAGGACTTGTCGACATTGAGGATCTAAAAAACGCGGTAGGCGATGATACGGCTGCATTAATGCTAACGAATCCAAACACGCTTGGCCTTTTTGAAGCAGATATTGTAGAAATGGCAGATATCGTGCATAAAGCTGGCGGAAAACTGTATTATGACGGCGCGAACTTGAATGCGATTATGGCAAAAGTTCGTCCTGGTGACATGGGCTTTGACGCTGTGCATTTGAATTTGCATAAAACATTCACGGGACCTCATGGTGGTGGCGGACCTGGATCAGGACCAATCGGTGTGAAGAAGGACTTGATTCCATTTTTACCAACCCCAGTTTTAACGAAAAAAGAGGATAAATATACATTTGACTACAATTATCCGCAATCGATTGGACGTGTGAAACCTTATTATGGTAACTTCGGTATCAACGTTCGCGCGTACACGTATATCCGTACGATGGGGCCAGATGGTCTGAAAAAAGTGACGGAATATGCTGTGTTGAATGCGAATTATATGATGCGCCGTTTAGAAGGAGCGTACGATTTGCCGTTTGACCAAGTCTGCAAACATGAATTCGTGCTTTCTGGAAAACGCCAAAAACAATTAGGTGTCCGTACGTTGGATATCGCTAAGCGTCTGTTGGATCATAATTTCCATCCACCGACTGTATACTTCCCGCTAATTGTGGAAGAAGCTATCATGATTGAGCCGACAGAAACCGAGTCAAAAGAGACGTTGGATGGCTTTATCGATGTCATGCTTAAAATTGCGAAAGAAGCAGAGGACAATCCTGAAATTGTACAAGAAGCGCCATATAATACGTATGTAAAACGCTTGGACGAAACACGCGCGGCCAGAAAACCGGTCTTGCGTTACCAAGAAAAAGTAGAAGACGAAGTAACGACATGAGAAGAGGCCGTGTTCCCAACTTAGCTGGGGAACACGGCCTCTTTTAGTCTTCTTCAGTGATTACAACGCCCAAAGCCCTAGCGAAACTGAGCGCTTGTTCAGATGTCACGCGACAACCTCGCAATTTATCGAGTGAAACAGTCATGCCATCAAAGTGATTGACGCTCAAATCAATACTTTCCATCATAACATTAGAGAAATTAGCCTCATTCAACTTACAATTTATAATTTCCGAATGCTTCAATTCACTCTCATAAAAATCTGCGTTTATGAGCGAACAATCATGCCATTCTACTTGTTTAAATTTCGAAAAACCGAGCGAACTCATCGTCATGAGACAGTTTTGAAAGAGGGTGTTATGTATCAAAGAATCCGAGAGGTCAGCGCCAGTTAGCTTGCAATCAATGAATTGGCAACGGTGAATGACTGCAGAATTAAAAGCAACATTTGAAAGGTTACACTTCTCAAAAATGACATCAGTAAGTTCAATATTCGGGAATTCAAGGGTCACAAAGTTCACGTTTCGCAGAATGACTTGGTCGAGAACGATTCGCTCCATTGGATCAAAATCAAAGTCACGATCTTCTATCAATACTTCGCGCAGGTACACCTCTTCTGAAAGCCAATTTTGATCCAGTGGTTCCAAATGCGCTGGTATTTTTGGTGTTTGCATTTTTTTCGACATGATAAAACCTCCTAAAAAAGCCACTAAGCAATAGACGCGCTCAGTGGCTGTATGCTTATTTTGATTTTGTTTTTCCTGTCCATCTTTTGTAGCCGCCTTTTAGTTGGAACACGTTCTTGTAGCCGGCTTTGTAAAGCATGATTGCGGCACGGTTGCTTCGTTGTGCGCTTTGGCAATACAAGTAAACAGGTAAGTCTTGACGAATTTCTGCTTTTCGAGCTTTCATTTGGGACATCGGAATGTTTCTTGCTCCTAAAATGTGCCCCGCGTCGAATTCTTTCGGCTCGCGCACATCGATTAGTTGCGCTTTCCGGTAGTCTTTTTTGAATTCTTCCTCGGTTAAAATGGTTAACGCTTTCTTGCGCATCGTATATTGATACACTTCATAGCCTAGCAAAACGAGCAAAATCGCAATTGCTAAGACCCAACTCCAGTCAATATTCAAGCTGATATACCCCTTTCGTTTCTTTATCTCCACTTACCATTATAACTTATTTTTTCTTTCCATCAATGACTTTCAAGGAAGTTTTTCGTTTTTTTGTTTGCGGTTGATTTTTCGCACGTAGTTTTTGGGATTGTTTGACCGCCGCCTCATATTTATCGTCTTTTTTCGGTCTGTTTCCTAAGAAGCGGAAGAGCAGCCAGATGATGAGGATTAAAATAATCGATACGACCAGGCTGCTAATAATACTTTTAAAGCCTACGAAAAAGATACCGAACACTGCTAAAATAGCTAAAATATAAAACCAAATAGGGAATGTACGCATATTTTTTTCACCTCATTCTAGTAATTCTAGGTTTTTAGGTAGTGCTTCTTCTCGTTTGTCTTTTTCGACGCGGTGCAATTCGTTAAACGAGGCGATGGCTACTTCCACTTGGTCATCTTGCGGTTCTTTTGTTGTTAAAAGTTGTAGCCACAAACCTGGAACGCCGAGATATTTCAAAATTGGGATGTTGCGGCATTTATTCGTTAGTTGTAGGACTTCAAACGCTACGCCGAGTACAACGGGGATGAGTAGAATCCGGTTGACTACGCGAACCCAGAGTGGGTCTGTTGGCACGAGCATATAGATAAACATGCCGACAATCACAGTAAACAGGATGAAACTGGAACCGCAACGATAGTGAAGTCGTGATCTGCTTTGGACATTTTCGACGGTGAGCTCTAAATCAGCCTCATAGCAATTGATGACTTTATGCTCTGCGCCGTGATATTGGAACACACGCTTGATGATGGGCGTTTGGGAAACGGCGAAAATATAGCCGAGCAATAGAATTAATTTGAATAGTGTCTCGAGCATGATTTGTCCCATATCGCCCGACACGACTGGTCGGAAAAGGTTCGCGATAAAAACCGGAATGAGTGTCATGACAAATTTTGCGAAGATGAAGGACAGCACCCCGACAACTGCCACGCCTAGCCACATCGCGAGTTTGGACTCTTTGGTCTCGATTTTCTTATTTTCTGCTTCGTCAAGCGGGTCCTCATCATAACGATCGGTTGCGAAGGTTAGATGCTTGGAGCCGATTGCGCTTGATTCGATCAAAGCAACGATGCCCCGAATAAAAGGGATGCGCTTCAACGTTTGCACCCAGCCAGGTGGGTTTTTCGTTAAATAAAAGTATTCAATCGTGCCATCTTTTCGCCGGATAGCAGTGACGGTTTCTCTACGGCCGCCGAACATTACACCTTCGACCACGGCCTGACCGCCATATATTCCTTTTGTCTGTTCACTCAAAATCGTTCACCAGCCTTATTTAGTATACAACTGCTATTCTACGCTAATTTGCCGAATTCGTATAGTTATAACGCATAAAAAAAGTTATTTTGCGCGGTTTGTGATAGAATAGCTGTATTCGAGTGGAAAAATAGTTACATAACGAAACATTTTAGGAGGAATTAGAATGACGAAATTAGCAAAGATTCAAGCAGTTTTAGAAGATAGAAATATGGAAGCTGTCCTTGTGACGAGTGACTATAACCGCCGCTACGTAGCAGATTTCACAGGAACGACTGGTATGGCTTTAATCACGCCAAAACAAGCTTTTTTCATTACAGATTTCCGTTATACAGAGCAAGCAGCTAAGCAGGCGGTAGGTTACGAAATCCGTCAAAACAAAGGTCCGATTTATGAAACAGTGCAAGCAATTATTGCAGAATTAGGGATTAAAACGCTTTATTTTGAGGAAGCTTACGTAACCGTCGCAGAACATAAATTAATGCAAAGCTTTTTCTCTGCAAAATTAGAGCCGTTTAGCGATTTATTTGAGGATATGCGTAAAGTCAAAACGGCGTCAGAACTCTCCGCGATTAAAACAGCTTGTGAAATCGCAGACGCAGCATTCACGCATATTTTGACGTTCATTAAACCGGGGTTGACAGAGCTAGAAGTATCTAATGAACTGGAATTTTTCATGCGTAGAAATGGGGCATCGGGATCTTCTTTTGACACGATTGTTGCTTCTGGATTACGCTCTGCCTTGCCGCACGGTGTTGCCTCGGACAAGATTATCGAAGTAGGCGACTTTGTGACGATGGATTACGGCTGTTATTACAATGGCTACTGCTCGGATATGACGCGCACGATTGCGATTGGCGAGCCTAGTGCCAAGTTAAAAGAAATCTACGCGGTGACTCTGGAAGCGCAACTTAAAGTCATCGACGCGCTAAAACCAGGCATGACGGGTATCCAAGCAGACGCTATTGCCCGCGATCACATTGCCTCAAAAGGATACGGGGAAGCATTTGGTCATTCATTAGGTCATGGTATCGGTTTAGAAATCCACGAAGGACCAAACCTTTCGATGAAGAGTCCTAATGTTCTTGTACCAGGAAATGTTGTTACGGATGAGCCGGGCATTTACTTACCGGGCATTGGTGGCGTGCGGATTGAAGATGATATTTTGATTACAGAAACAGGAAATGAAGTTTTAACACACTCGTCAAAAGAACTAATTATTTTATAGAATTGTATAATGGCGCGTTTTGTGGTTAAATAAGTAAGGATGAAACCAACTTAAAAGTAGGAGGATACAAAGATGATTTCAGTAAACGATTTTAAAACAGGTTTAACGATTGAAGTAGATAACGGCATCTGGCGCGTACTAGATTTCCAACATGTAAAACCAGGAAAGGGCGCTGCATTCGTTCGTTCGAAATTACGTAACTTACGTACTGGCGCTATTCAAGAAAAAACATTCCGTGGCGGCGAGAAAGTAGCCAAAGCACAGATCGATAATAATAAAATGCAATATTTGTACGCAAGCGGCGATCAACATGTCTTTATGAACACAGAAACATACGATCAAATCGAGCTACCAGAAAAACAAATCGAGTATGAATTGAAATTTTTACGTGAAAACATGGAAGTTCAAATCATGATGTACCAAGGAGAAACACTTGGTGTCGATTTGCCAAACACGGTGGAGTTGAAAGTCGTAGCGACAGACCCAGGAATCAAAGGCGACACGTCTTCTGGTGGCTCTAAACCGGCCACGCTTGAAACTGGTCTTGTTGTAAACGTTCCTTTCTTCGTTAATGTGGATGATACATTGGTTGTCAACACAACAGAAGGCGGATCCTACGTTTCCCGTGCACAATAATTGAAAAAATAGTCTGTCTAATTCTGTTCAGAGCCTACTTTTACGGTTCTATACTAGCAGAATGAGACAAGGCTATTTTTTTTCGCAAAAACACGGCGTTAAGCTACGAGTTTCTATAGAAAGTATGGTACAATAATTAGGATGCGTGACGAATGCATTTGAACTTATATATATTTTATAGATGAATTTTGAGGAGTGTTATAAATAATGTTATCAATTAACGAGATTAAGCAACTTGTGAAATTAGTAGATGAGTCTTCATTGACTGAGTTCGAATACGAGACAGAACAAGGCAAAATCAAAATGAAAAAAGGTGGCGAACACGCGCTAGCACCAGTAGTTTCCACACCAGCAGTTCAAGCAGTTCTTCCAGCGCCTCAAGTAGAAACAGAAGTAGTCGCGGCAACACCAGCTGCACCAACAGAAGACCTTCACATTATTACATCACCAATGGTCGGCACGTTTTACAGCTCTCCAAATCCAGAAAGCCCAGCGTTTGTAGAAGTCGGCACAGTCGTTCACGAAAAAACAGTTGTTGGGATTATCGAAGCCATGAAATTACTAAATGATGTGGACGCAGATGTGAATGGCGAAATCGTTGAAGTACTTGCTTCAAACGGAGAATTAGTCGAATTCGGTCAGCCACTATTTAAAGTTAGAAAGAAATAAGGGGTAATAATCATGATAAAAAAAATATTGATTGCGAACCGTGGCGAAATCGCAGTTCGTATCATCCGCGCTGCAAAAGAGATGAATATTGAAACGGTTGCCATTTATTCAGAAGCAGATGCTGAGAGCCTACATATCCAACTAGCAGACGAAGCATACTGTGTTGGTCCTGCATCTACGAAAGAAAGCTATCTCAACATGTCAAACATTATTAGCGTTGCTGTATTGACGAATTGCGACGCGATTCATCCAGGTTATGGTTTCTTAGCGGAAAACGCTGATTTTGCGGAGCTTTGCCAAGATTGTAATATTATTTTCATCGGTCCAAGCGCTGATGCTATTTCTCAAATGGGAACGAAAGATGTCGCGCGCGAAACCATGAAAAAAGCTGGCGTTCCAGTAGTTCCGGGCTCTACAGGGATTATTAAAGACGTAGAAGAAGCGAAGAAATTAGCGAAAAAAATCGGCTATCCAGTCATCATCAAAGCAACAGCAGGTGGTGGCGGTAAAGGGATTCGTGTTGCGGAAGACGAAGAGAAGCTCATCTCTGGTTTGCAAACCACGCAACAAGAAGCAGAAGCCGCATTTGGTGATTCTGGTGTGTACATCGAGAAATTTATCCAAGATTTCCGTCATGTAGAGATTCAGATCATGGCTGATAATTATGGAAATGCTATTCATCTAGGAGAGCGCGATTGTTCGATTCAACGTCGCCTTCAAAAACTCATTGAAGAAGCACCATCACCAGCCCTAGATGAAAAAATGCGTCAAAAAATGGGGAAAGCAGCTGTGAAAGCAGCAAAAGCCGTGAAATATTCTGGCGCTGGAACCATCGAATTTATTTACGAACCACACGAAAAAACGTTTTATTTTATGGAAATGAACACGCGTGTCCAAGTAGAGCATCCCGTAACAGAATGGATTACAGGAATCGATATCGTCAAGCAGCAAATCCTTGTTGCCTCTGGTGAACGTTTGACAATCAAACAAGAAGACGTGAAATTGACAGGCTGGGCGATTGAATGCCGTATTAACGCAGAAAATCCAGAAAAGAATTTCATGCCAGCGCCAGGAGAAATCAAGTTTTACCTTCCACCAGGCGGTAATGGCGTCCGTGTTGATTCTGCCGCTTATCCGAACTACAAAATCCCGCCATACTACGATTCCATGGTAGCGAAAGTCATTTGTTACGGCGAAACCCGTGATGAAGCCATCGCTACAATGAAACGCGCATTAGGCGAATTTGCGATTGAAGGCATTCCAACAACGATTCCGTTCCATCTACGCGTGTTAGACCACGAAGTTTTTCAATCAGGGGACTTTAATACGAAATTCCTTGAAAAGTATGATGTAATGAATCTATCGTGAGGAGAGATAATCATGGCACTAACGAAAAATAAAAACGAGGAAACACTTGGTAAAATTGAAATTGCACCAGAAGTAATCGGTGTTATTGCAGGACTTGCCGCGGCAGAAGTTGAAAATGTGGCTGGTATGCAAGGCTCGTTTACGAACGAAATGCGCGAACGTCTTGGCGGTGCAGTGAACCACAGTAAAGGTGTTAAAATTGATCTAACCGAAGCTGGCATTGTGATTGATGTATATTGCTATATTCAATTTGGCGCAACGATTCCACTTTTAGCACAAAACATCCAAGATAGCATTCGTGAAACCATTCTAAATATGACTGGCCTTGAAGTTGTAGAAGTGAACATCCATATTGTTGGTGTCCAATTCGAGCGACAAGAAACGATGTCATTTGATGAATTAGAAATTTAATAAGTAAGGCGAACCTTACTGAACTAAGGAGTAGAGCTTTTAATGAAAAGACGAGAAGCACGAGAAAAGGCTCTTCAAATATTGTTTCAGATGGAACTCAATGAGATGCATTTGGACCAAGCGATAGCCAACGTGATGGAAGACCAAAGCGATGCCTATGTCGATAAGTTAGTAGAAGGCGTCGTGGCCAATAAGACAGCGATTGATGGGCTGATTGCAGGGAATTTGGACAATTGGAGTATGGATCGATTAAATAAAGTCGACCTTGCTATCTTGCGGGTGAGTGTATTTGAAATGGTTTATTGTGAAGATATTCCAGATCGAGTAAGCCTTAACGAATCCCTTGAAATCGCCAAAATTTTCAGCGACGAGAAGTCAAGTAAGTTTATCAATGGTGTTTTAGCCAATATCGCAAAAGATGACGGTATAGAATAAATATGTTTTTCTGCGCAGTATCATTTTAATTGACAAAAGTTTCGACAAATGAGTAATGTTACCTGTTTCGGGGCGCTTTTCGGGCCTCGGAAGCATCAGGTTTCATATAAATATTAAGGGGGCTTTTTTGATGGGACAAATTATTGATGGTAAAGAACTGGCGAAAAAAATTCAAGAAAACGTAACAAATGAGGTAGCTGAACTCGCGAAGCAAAATTTACAACCAGGACTTGCGGTTGTGCTTGTGGGTGATAATCAGGCAAGCCGTACATATGTAAGAAATAAGCAGAAGCGCACAGAAGAAGCAGGTATGAAATCCGTTTTAATCGAGTTACCAGAAGATATTTCAGAAGCGAAATTACTAGAAACAGTGGAAGATTTGAATAATGACGTGACGATTCACGGTATTTTAGTGCAGTTACCACTTCCAAAGCATATTTCGGAGGACAAAGTGATCGACACCATTATTCCTGAAAAAGATGTCGACGGCTTCCACCCAATCAATGTTGGGAATCTTTATGTTGGCAAGGAAGCGTTTGTTCCGTGTACGCCAGCTGGGATTATTGAGCTGATTAAATCGACGGGTGTTTCTATCGAAGGCAAACAAGCGGTCGTTATCGGACGTAGTAATATTGTCGGAAAACCTGTAGCGCAGCTCTTATTGCAAGAGAATGCGACAGTAACTATCGCGCATAGTCGCACGAAAGATTTACCAGCCGTTGCACGCACAGCAGATATTCTGGTTGTGGCCACTGGATTGGCTAAATTCATTAAAAAAGACGCGATTAAACCTGGTGCTGTGGTCATCGATGTAGGTATGGATCGTGATGAAAATAATAAATTATGCGGCGACGTAGATTTTGATGACGTCAAAGATACTGCTGGGTTTATTACTCCGGTTCCTGGTGGCGTTGGTCCCATGACGATTACTATGCTGCTTGCGAACACATTAAAAGCGGCAAAACGCATTTGGGATACACAATTACAGACGAAATAAGTGTTTAGAAAATAGTCAGCATGTCGATTACTGGCATGCTGATAGAATTTTTATTGTAGGGTTGTGTGATGATGGAACAAGACAAATACCTCAGTGTTGAGGCGCTAACTAAATATATTGAAAAAAAATTCGAAGTGGATCCTTATTTGAAGAATGTCTACGTCAAAGGGGAAATTTCAAATTTTAAACAACCTGTCAGCGGTCATATGTATTTCACGCTGAAAGATGAAGGCGCTGAGCTTCGTTGTGTTATGTTCCAAAAATCGGCTGCTAAACTTGGATTTAAGCCTGAGGACGGTATGCAAATCATGTTGACCGGTCGCGTGAGTGTGTTTAGTAAAGGTGGACGTTACCAGCTCTATGCGGAGTGGATGGAGCCGGATGGTGTTGGTAGTCTTTACATCAAACTGGAACAATTAAAGAAACAATTAGACAAGGAGGGGCTTTTTGCGCAAAATCGCAAACGAGCGCTTCCTTCTTTCCCTGCGAAAGTGGGGATTATCACGTCGAAAACTGGGGCCGCGATTCGCGATATGATTACGACAATGAAGCGACGCATGCCATCGACGGAGATTTTGCTGTTTCCAACGATTGTGCAAGGTGAGACGGCGGCGCCAAATATTGTTCGGAATATTGAACGTGCTAATTTTAGGAATGATATTGATGTGTTGATTGTTGGCCGTGGTGGTGGCTCGATTGAGGATTTATGGGCTTTTAACGAGGAAGTTGTCGTTCGCGCTGTTGCGGATTCGGATATTCCAGTTATTTCCGCTGTGGGGCATGAGACGGATACAACCTTGACAGATTATGTTGCGGATGTTCGGGCTGCGACGCCAACAGCAGCTGCAGAATTGGCCGTGCCAGATTATCGAGATTTGTTAGAACGCATAGCGGAGCGTCGGTTTCGCCTGATTCAAGCGATGAAGCAACGAGTAGATATTTCCAAGCAGCATGTGTCTAGGCAGCAAGAACGTTTAGTCATGCATGGACCTAAGCGCCAAATAGAACAGTATCAGGAGCGTACGGATTATTTTGTCGAACGTTTAGCGCGCGGATTGAAACAACATCTTATTTTGAAGCAACATGCTTTTGAACGGCTATCATTTCGTTTATCACACACTGGATTGGACCGTGAAATTGCACAGCAGAAGCAACAATTAGCGAATGTTCGAAAAGATTTGAATCAACAGATGAGCCACCTTGTCACTGCCAAACGACGAGATTTCTTGCAAAAAATAGAGGCCTTAGAGCATTTAAGTCCACTTGGCTTGCTGCAGCGTGGTTATAGTGTTGTATATAAGGAAAATGAGATTTTATCATCGAGCGCGAATTTAGAAATTGGCGATGAAATTAAAGTGACGATGGCAGACGGAAAAATTCGTGCAAAAATCACAGAAAAGGAGGGCATCTAATCATGGCGACAAAAAAAATCAGTTATGAAGAGGCGATGAAGGAGTTAGAAGGCATCGTCCAAATGCTAGAAGAAGGCAACGTTTCGTTAGAAGACTCACTGGAAATGTATCAGCGTGGCATTGAATTGACGAAATTATGCCAAGAAAAACTAGCCGCAGCAGAGGATAAATTAGCCAAAGTGGTGACGGAATCGGATGAGGAAGAACCATTTCAGGCAGAAGAAGGTAAAAAATGATGACATTCGAGCATTTTATGCAACATTATAAAAAAGAAGTCGAGGCATGCATGAAAAAGGCGATTATTGCGACTGATTCTGATCAGAAGTTAGAGCAGTCGATGATTTACTCGTTGGAAGCTGGTGGCAAGCGCATTCGGCCGCTATTGATTCTAGCGACATTGATTGCTTTTGGGCGCGATCCAAGGTTGGGCTACCAAACAGCGGCTGCCATGGAAATGATCCATACATATAGTCTTATTCATGATGATTTGCCTGCGATGGATAATGATGATTTTAGACGTGGAAAGCTAACGAATCACAAGGTTTACGGCGAGGCAACCGCTATTTTGGCTGGAGATGCACTGCTCACCAAAGCCTTTGAAATGATTGTGAACGATTCCAACTTATCAGCTACAGTAAAAATCAGCTTAGTACAACTTTTCGCGAAAAGTGCAGGTGCAAATGGGATGGTAGGTGGCCAGCAAGCAGATATTCTTGGGGAAAACCAAACCTTATCTCTTCCCGAGTTAGAGTCTATTCATCGTCGGAAAACGGGCGCTTTACTTAGTGCTTCTGTACTGAGTGGGGCAATTATTGCGGAAGCCTCTGAAGCGGATCAAGCTACATTAGCATCTTTTGCGCATCATATCGGCATCGCTTTTCAAATCTGTGATGATATTTTGGATGTGATTGGTGACTCCGAAAAAATGGGCAAAAAAACGGGTGCGGATGTTGATTTGCAAAAAAGCACGTATCCAGCACTATTATCACTTGGAGGGGCAAAGCAGGCTTTAGCGGAGCACACAGAATCAGCAAAACAAGCACTTCAAACAATGGATATCGATGCCACTTTTTTATTGGGTTTAACAGATTTGATTGCCGTGCGTGATTTTTAAAATAGCGAATTTAGCGGTGAGAAATACAAGATTGTAAGAAAGTGCTTCCTGTTTAAGGTGTGCTTTTTTTCATTTTTATAGTAAAATCCGCGGAACTGGTTTATAATGAGACCAATGGAAACATTTAAGGTAGCGCGAAAAGGCGTGCACCAAACGATATTGATGGAGAAATCCTAGAAAGTGAGTTGTTTTGTTTGGATTTATTGAAAATTACGGATCCTACGTTCGTGAAAGACTTGGACGTGACGCAAATGGAAGCGCTCAGTGCGGATATTCGCGAGTTCCTAATTCAATCGACTTCCAAAACGGGCGGGCATATTGGACCAAATCTTGGTGTTGTTGAGCTAACGGTAGCACTTCACCATTGTTTTGATAGCCCTGAAGATAAGTTTTTATGGGATGTCGGGCACCAATCCTACGTACACAAGATTTTAACTGGTAGAGCAAATAGATTTGATACATTACGGCAGCATGATGGTTTGGACGGATTTCCTAAGCGCAAAGAGTCGGAGCACGATGTTTGGGAGACTGGTCATAGTTCTACTTCGTTGTCCGCAGCAGCAGGAATGGCGATTGCAAGGGACATCCGCGGGCAGAAATACCACGTTTTGCCGATTATTGGCGACGGGGCTCTCACGGGCGGCATGGCGCTTGAAGCACTGAATCATATTGGTGATATGAAGAAAAACGTGATTGTGGTTTTAAATGATAACAACATGTCGATTGCGCCGAACGTTGGAGCAATGCATAACGTTTTAGGTAAGCTGCGTACATCGGGCAAATTTAAACGCGCGAAAAAAGATATTGAGGCGGCGATGAAAAAAATTCCGACGGCTGGTGATAAGATTGCTGGTGCCGCGGAACGTATTAAAGATAGCATTAAATATCTGCTTGTTCAGGGTACTTTTTTTGAAGAGATGGGGTACACGTATCTCGGTCCTGTGAATGGGCATGATTACAATGATTTGATTACGAATATGGAGTTTGCTAAAAAGGTAAAAGGCCCGGTTCTGATGCATGTTGTGACGACGAAAGGAAAAGGCTATCAACCCGCTGAATCCGATCGTATTGGCAATTGGCACGGTACTGGCCCTTACAAAATCGAGACTGGTGATTTTATCAAACCTGTTGGTGGGCCTCCTGCTTGGAGTGCTATCATTAGTGATGCGGTATTGGAATTGGCGCAAAAGGATGAACGCGTCGTTGCGATTACGCCTGCTATGCCGGTTGGTTCAAAACTCGAAAAATTCGCTACGGCTTTTCCTGATCGGTTCTTCGATGTCGGGATTGCGGAACAACATGCGACAACGATGGCTGCTGGACTCGCGGCGCTTGATATGAAGCCGTTTTTAGCGATTTATTCGACATTTTTACAGCGGGCGTATGACCAAGTGGTACATGATATTTGTCGGCAAGAGTTGAACGTGATGATTGGGATTGACCGCGCCGGACTTGTTGGTGCAGACGGCGAGACGCATCAGGGCATTTTTGATATTGGCTTTTTGCGTGGGATTCCAAATATGACGATTATGATGCCAAAAGATGAAAATGAAGCGCGGCATCTCGTGAAAACGGCGTATGATTATAATGCTGGGCCGATTGCGATTCGTTATCCACGTGGAAATGGAATCGGCGTTAAGATTGATGACGAGATGAGAGCAGTACCAATTGGTTCATGGGAAGCGCTCAGTGAGCCTGCTGACGTTGCTATTTTGACATTTGGGACGACGATTCCGATGGCTGTTGAGGCGGCGATGGAATTGAAACGTCAAGGTATTCAGGCTGGTGTCATTAACGCACGCTTCATTAAGCCGCTAGACAAGGCGATGTTGCATGATTTGATGAAACGAGGCGTTCCGATTATAACCGTCGAAGAATCCCTTTTAAAAGGTGGATTTGGTACGGCGGTGCTCGAGTTTGCGGAAGAACATGGTTACGATCAAGCAGTTGTCAGACGAATCGGGCTTCCTGATACATTTATTAGCCACGGTTCGGTCGATATGATCCTAGCAGAACACGGTATTTCAGCGCTTGGCATTTTAAGTACGATTCAAAAAATATTACCAGAAAAACAGATAAGGGCGTAGAGATGGCGATAAAAAAAGAACGTGTAGACGTATTATTAGTGGAACAAGGTTTATTTGAAACACGCGAAAAAGCGAAGCGGTCCGTGATGGCAGGCTTAGTTTATTTAAAAGAAGAACGCGTCGATAAACCCGGTGAGAAATTCCCGGTAGATGTTGTTTTTCAGGTGAAGGGGAAAGTGATGCCTTATGTCAGTCGCGGCGGTTTAAAGCTTGAAAAGGCGCTTCAAGTCTTTGAATTGGATGTGAAAGATAAGCTGTTACTAGACATCGGCTCCTCGACTGGTGGTTTTACCGACTGTGCCCTTCAAAATGACGCCAAGCATTCGTATGCGCTTGATGTTGGCTATAACCAGTTGGCTTGGAAACTCCGCAATGATCCGCGCGTTACTGTTATGGAACGTACGAATTTCCGCTACGTAACACCGGCAGATTTTGAACAAGGCATGGCCGATTTTGCGACGATTGACGTTTCCTTCATCTCGTTAAAATTAATTTTACCTGTTCTAAAAACGGTTTTAGTTAGCGACGGGGAAGTCATGTGTTTAATAAAGCCACAATTTGAGGCTGGCAAAGAGCAAGTCGGCAAAAAAGGCATTATCCGTGACGCGAAAATCCATCTGGAAGTCATCGAGAAAATCACGACTTTTGCGATGGCGGAAGGTTATTCTGTGCTTGCTGTAGACTTTTCTCCAATTACGGGTGGCGAAGGAAACATCGAATTTATCGCCCACCTCAAATGGGATAATAAAGGCGAAAGTCATTTATCTGCGACAGAACTTGCGGAAATTGTGACGAAAGCCCATGCGAAATTAGAATAATTATACATGTCGAGTTGTCTTCTATAGATAGCTCGACTTTTTATATTTCAAGCCACTTTAGCGCATTTTCAGCCCTTATTTTAGCTTTTTCACATGCATACGACGGTTTAGAAACTTTTTTTAAGTTAAATCCGTGACTTTACGCTCGTTTTGGGCTAAGATGTAAGAGAGAAAAAGTTCGTGAGGTGAGAAATAATGAATAAAGGTCATCGTCATATTATTATTAGAGAACTCGTAACGTCAAACGAAATCGAAACGCAAGAAGATCTTGTTGAGTTATTGCTAAAAAGAGATGTCAAAGTCACCCAAGCCACGATTTCCCGCGATATCAAAGAACTACATCTAGTGAAAGTTCCGACACAAACTGGTAATTATAAGTATAGTCTGCCCGCCGATAACCGTTTTAACCCACACCAAAAGCTGAAACGATCTCTTGTAGACGCCTTTATCAGTGTGGAAACCGTGCAATTTATGCTTATTCTAAAAGTCATGCCGGGTAATGCGAATGCAATCGGAGCCTTGATTGACAATTTGAATTGGGAAGAGAAAGTTGGCTCGTTGTGCGGAGATGATACGTGTTTGATTATTTGCAGAAGTGAAGCCGACGCAAAAGTATTAGCAGAGCGCTTCATTGAGATGCTCTAAATTTGAGGTGAATAGATTTGTTACAAGAACTAACGATTAGAAATTTTGCTATCATCGAATCTTTAAATTTATCTTTTCAAGAAGGTATGACTGTTCTAACAGGGGAGACCGGCGCTGGAAAATCGATTATTATTGATGCGCTTGGTCTTCTTGTTGGTGGCAGGGGTTCTGTTGATTTTATTAGACATGGCGAAGAAAAGCTGGAAATTCAAGGCTTGTTTACGATTAATCCGCAAAATAAGGGATGCGTAGAAGCGCTAGAAAGTAACGGTATCGATGCGAGTGACGGTATGGTTGTCCTGGAACGGACCCTTTTTCAGAGTGGAAAAAATACGTGCCGAATTAACGGGAAACTAGCGACTACGGTTGTTTTACGCGAAATCGGGTCGCGGCTGATCGATATTCATAGCCAACATGAGCATCAGGAATTGATGAATGATGAATTTCATTTGCAACTGCTAGACCGTTTTACTTGGAAGGATATCGAGCCGACTTTGGCCAGTTATCAGACGGAATATGTGGCATACACAGAAATGAAGATGAAATGGCGCAACTGGACAAAAAATGAACAAGAACTCGCGCAACGCTTAGATATGCTTCGTTTTCAACAAGATGAAATTACGAGTGCGAACCTGCGACTAGGGGAAGAAGAAGGCTTAGTCGAGCAAAAACACGTGCTTGCCAATTTCGAGAAAATCAACGAAAGCTTGCAAAATGCCTATACGGCGCTTCAAGGGGAAGAACGCGGTCTCGAATTCATTTCAGAGGCGATGCGTCATGTGGCGTCAGCAAGCGATATTTTACCGGAATACAAGGCGCTCAGTGAATCCGTGGCATCGAGTTTTTATTTATTAGAAGACAGTGCGATGCAAATTCGGCAAGAACTCGATAAGCTGGAATTTCAACCCGACGAACTGGATACCATTGAGACGCGACTTAACGAATTGAGTCAATTGAAACGAAAATATGGCAAAACGGTAGAAGCAATTATTCAATATAACGAGGAAATCGATCAGGAAATTCTAGAACTATCGGATCGCGAAACCCATCTTGGTCAACTCGAGCAAGACTTGGAAAAAGCGAAAGAACGTTTAAGCGAACTGGCTACTGAATTAACCGCGATTCGTCAAAAAGCAGCGACACAACTCGGAAAACAGATCAAAAACGAGCTGAACCAACTGTATATGGAAAAAGCGATTTTCCAAGTCAACTTTGCCACTCACACCAATGAATTTACAGAAAACGGTGTTGACAAAGTCGCATTTTATATGAGTACAAACCCAGGTGAACCGCTAAAAGCCCTTTCTAAAGTCGCATCTGGTGGGGAACTTTCACGTATGATGTTGGCTCTTAAAACCATTTTTTCGCGGCATCAAGGTATTACGTCGATTATTTTCGATGAGGTCGATACAGGCGTTAGTGGACGCGTGGCGCAAGCGATTGCCGAGAAGATTTACGCCGTAGCCATCGGGTCACAAGTGCTCTGTATTTCGCATCTACCTCAAGTAGCAGCAATGGCAGATCACCATTTCTACATTTCTAAAGCAACGACAGAAAACCGGACGATGACTTCTGTGACGCCACTTTCTGGCGATGAAAAAATTGAGGAAATCAGTCGTATGATTGCGGGAATTGAAGTGACAGATGTGACGAAACAACACGCCAATGAAATGCTCACACAAGCGATGAAAATCAAATCGCAAAAACAGCCGTAATCTAAAAATGAATTAAATAGCTTGCATCTCAAAAGAAATTTGCTTACAATGATGAGGTAGTATTTTTTATCACCTGGTCATAAAAACAACTACTAATTTGAGATGTAGGTTTTTTTCTGTGAAAATCGCAAATTAGGAGGCTTTTTATGACAAAAAAATCAATATTTAATCCTGTAAAACCGGATGCGAACGTGACCATTGCTATTGCTGGGGCGGATGATCCTGTTATTTTAGAAGTAGTAGAACAAGCGCTAAACCTTGGTATTGCGAACTTTTTATTATTTGGGTGTGCGGAATCTATACCGCTGCAATCGCCAAATGTACGGGTCATCGCAACCCATTCAGAGCAAGAGGCGGCTGAAAAAGCGGCCGAAGCTGTCGTCAACAAAGAAGCAGACGTCCTGATGAAAGGAAATCTCCCCACTGGGCTTATCTTAAAAACGGTGCTGAAGCGTGAATATGGATTGCGCGATAAAGATTTACTATCTCACGTTTCTGTTTTTGAAATTCCCGCCTACGATAAGCCATTAATTGTCTCTGATGTGGCGATGAACATTGCGCCAAATGAGGAAGAACAGATTCAAATTACCCTTAATGCGATTGAAGTAGCTCGCAAACTCGGCATTGAAAAACCAAAAGTGGCGATTTTGAGTGCTGTAGAAAAAGAGAATCCTAAAATGCATTCTTCGGTTCAAGCGGCTCAAGTTGCGGCATATTTCAAAGCATTTCCTGATCGTGATGCATCTGTAGAAGGACCGCTTGCGTTTGATAATGCGATTTCCAAAACGGCCGCGCTGCATAAAAATATTGTAAGCGATGTTGCTGGTGATGCCGATATTTTGATTGTTCCTTCGATTGAAGCTGGAAATATCCTGTATAAATCCTTGGTTTACTTTGCAGGAGCTAGAGTTGGCGGGATTATTGCCGGTGTGAAAGTCCCTGTGATCATTGCCTCTAGAAGCGATTCTGTTGATAACAAACTTGCGTCATTAATACTAACTGTTGGAATGATCGGAAAATGATACAAAACTTTGAATAAAACGATTTCAAGTGTTGGGGTGCAAAGCTTTTTAAGTTTGTGATGGGCGCATGTTACAATAGGTCGGAGAAGGATAAATCAATTCACATGGGGGTAAAAATACATGGCATTTCTGGTTTTAGCAATTAATCCAGGATCAACTTCGACAAAGGTTGCTTTATTTCAAGGCGATACTGTTATTTTGGCGGAAGAAATAGCGCATCCAAGAGAGACGATTGCTGCGTTTGAAAATGTGATGGCGCAATTCAAATTTCGTTATCAACTCGTGAAAGACGCGATGGCAACGACGGACCTCACGCAACTGGCTGCTGTTGTCGGACGTGGCGGTTTACTGCGACCAATCGCTGGTGGCACCTATGATGTAAACGAGGCTATGCAGCGGGACTTAGAAATTGGAGTTTCCGGTCAACATGCTTCCAATTTAGGCGGACTTTTGGCTCGAAAAATCGCGGACGATTACGGTATCCCGGCTTACATTGTAGATCCTGTTGTTGTTGACGAGTTAGAACCTGTCGCGCGGATTTCTGGAAATGCACATATGGAGCGGCAAAGTATTTTTCATGCGTTAAATCAGAAAGCAGTAGCTCGAAATGTAGCGATTAAGCTGGATAAAGCCTATGCCGAATCCAATTTTATCGTTGCGCATCTTGGTGGTGGCATCTCTGTTGGCGCTCATAAATTGGGACGCGTAATCGATGTCAATAATGCGTTAGATGGCGATGGACCAATGAGTCCAGAGCGTTCTGGTTCCCTTCCAATGAACCGTTTTCTTGATTGGGCTTTTTCAGGCGAAATGACAAAGACAGCTTTACATAACGAAATTGTCGGTCGTGGCGGTCTCGTTTCCTACAAAGGGACGAATGATTTACGCGATATCGAGCGACAAATACAGGATGGCGATAAAGAAGCGCTTGGCCTTTTTGAAGCGATGGCTTATCAAGTGGCAAAAGAAATCGGCGCCAATGCAGCGGTTTTAAAAGGAGAAATGGACGCGATTATTTTGACGGGCGGTTTAGCGAGAAGTGCTGCATTTGTGAAAGAAATTAGCCAATATATTCACTGGATAGCGCCGATTATGACCGAGCCGGGTGAAGATGAGATGGCCGCGCTTAACGAAGGAGCACAGCGAATTTTAGAAGGAATAGAAGAAGCGAAAGTTTACCTAGGGGAGGAATAGAAATGGCAAAAGAGTATGATGTAGTAGTATTAGGCGGTGGAACGGGTGGCTATGTTGCTGCGATTCGTGCCTCGCAAAAAGGATTGACTGTAGCGGTTGTCGAAAAAGACAGACTCGGTGGCACATGTTTACATCGCGGTTGTATCCCAAGTAAAGCGCTACTACGTTCGGCGGAAGTGCTACAAACCGTTAGAAAAGCCGCTGAATTTGGCATTGAAACTCCTGAACCAACATTTAGTTTTATCAAAGCACAGGAACGCAAACAAGGCATCGTCGACCAATTGGAAAGCGGGATTCAGCAGCTTTTCAAAAAAGGGAAGATTGATTTGTACGAAGGTAAGGGAACGATTCTTGGTCCATCGATTTTCTCACCAACTGCCGGCACGATTTCGGTTGAATTTGCAGATGGAAGCGAAAACGAAATGCTCATTCCGAAAAATCTAATTATCGCAACTGGTTCTAAGCCGCGCGCGCTGAAAGGTTTGCCGTTCGATGAAGAATTCGTCCTATCCTCTGATGGCGCTTTGCAAATGGAAACTCTGCCAGAATCTATCATCATCGTTGGTGGCGGCGTGATTGGCATGGAATGGGCGTCGATGCTACACGATTTCGGCGTAGAAGTGACAGTCATCGAATACAGCGATCGCATTTTACCAACAGAGGACAAAGATATCTCCAAAGAATTACACCGACTATACAAAAAGAAGAAAATAAATATCGTGACTAGCGCGGAAGTTCAAGCAGATACGTACAAAAAAACAGCAGATGGCGTTGAAATAAAAGCAGTTGTCAAAGGGCAAGAACAAACGTTTACAGCTTCAAAAATATTCGTTTCAGTAGGTAGAAGCGCGCTTGTCGAAAAT
Organism: Listeria sp. SHR_NRA_18; assembly: GCF_003856515.1. Taxonomy (NCBI): domain Bacteria; kingdom Bacillati; phylum Bacillota; class Bacilli; order Caryophanales; family Listeriaceae; genus Listeria; species Listeria sp. SHR_NRA_18. Next base: position 364,882 of record NZ_QPKR01000001.1, on the reverse strand, counting down.
ATCGGCTTAGAAAACACAGATATTATTGTCGATAAAGGTGTGATTCAAGTCGCGAGCAATTTCCAAACGAAGGAAAGTCATATTTATGCGGTTGGTGATTGCATCGGTGGCATGCAACTAGCGCATGTCGCGATGGAAGAGGGCATTATTGCTGCTGAAGATATTAGTGGAAACCCGCAACCCGCGATTAATTACAACCATGTACCGCGTTGTACGTATACCTCACCAGAAATCGCTAGCGTCGGCATTACCGAAGAACAGGCGAAAGAACAAGGTTTTGAAGTGAAAACTGGGAAGTTCTTCTTCCGTGGCATCGGTAAAGCGCTTGTCTACGGCGAATCAGACGGTTTTATCAAAGTCGTAGCTGACAAGAAAACAAATGATTTGCTCGGTGTCTTTATGATTGGACCTCACGTGACAGACATGATTTCAGAAGCCGCTCTAGCACACGTGTTAGATGCGACACCATTTGAAATTGGTAGCACGATTCATCCACATCCAACACTTGCAGAAGCATTTGGCGAAGCCGCTCTAGCAGTTGACGGCCTTGCTATTCATGGATAACAAATAAGGAGGAAATTTGGCAATGGGATTAAGAGAAACAGGTTTATCAGATGAAACCTTATTGGAAATGTACCAAAAACTACTATTAACACGACGTATCGACGAGCGTTTATGGCTACTCAATCGCTCAGGAAAAATACCGTTCACGATATCAGGACAAGGACAAGAAATCGCACAAATCGGCGCTGCTTTTGCGTTTGATTTAGAAAAAGATTACTGCTTGCCGTACTACCGCGACTTAGCTGTCGTTCTATCATTCGGCATGACCGCGCGCGACATTATGCTCAGTGCGTTTGCAAAAGCAGAAGATCCGAACTCTGGCGGACGTCAAATGCCAGCCCATTTCGGTCAAAAGTCAAATCGTATTGTCACGCAAAGTTCACCGGTAACGACCCAATTCCCGCACGCAGCTGGAATCGGACTTGCCGCTAAAATGAAGAAAGATCCAATCGTTGCTTACACATCAACTGGCGAAGGATCATCCAATCAAGGCGATTTCCACGAAGGTATCAATTTTGCTAGTGTGCATAAATTACCTGTTGTCTTCGTCATCCATAACAATCAATACGCGATTTCTGTGCCAGTTGAAAAACAATACGCGGCTGAAAAACTATCCGATCGTGCATTAGGTTATGGCATCCCAGGCGTTCGCGTCGACGGTAATAACATGACAGAAGTTTACTTAGCATTCAAAGAGGCCACAGACCGTGCTCGTCGTGGAGAAGGCCCAACATTGATTGAAACCATGACATACCGCTTCACACCACATTCCTCAGACGATGACGATAGAAGTTACCGTACGTTGGAAGAGGTAAATAAAGCGAAAGAACGCGATCCACTTGCTATTTATACGAAAGAATTGGAAGAACTCGGCTTGCTGGATGACGCCAAAAAAGAAGCCTTCGAAAAAGAAGTGATGACGCAGGTCAATGAGGCGACAGACTATGCAGAAAATGCAAGTTATGCCGCCCCAGAATCCGCGCTATTACACGTTTACGAAGAACAATAAGCGATTTATTTACGTTAGGGCGATTGTTTCGACCCTTTCGAATTAGGAGGAATAAAAATGCCTGTCATTTCATATATTGATGCCATAACGGCTGCGCTTCGTGAAGAGATGGAGCGCGATGAGAATGTATTTATTTTAGGAGAAGATGTCGGGAAAAAGGGCGGCGTTTTTAAAGCGACGGCTGGACTTTTTGACCAATTTGGTGAAGACCGCGTGCTAGATACGCCGCTCGCCGAGTCTGCGATTGCTGGCGTTGGGATTGGTGCTGCGATGTACGGCATGCGTCCCGTTGCTGAAATGCAATTTGCTGATTTTATCATGCCTGCCGTGAACCAGATTATCTCGGAAGCATCACGAATTCGTTACCGTTCCAACAATGATTGGAGCTGTCCGATTGTTTTTCGCGCGCCTTATGGTGGTGGCGTACATGGAGCGCTTTACCATTCTCAATCGATCGAGAAAGTTTTCTCCGGGCAACCAGGTTTGAAAATCGTGATGCCATCGAGTCCATACGATGCGAAGGGTCTTTTAAAAGCCGCGATTCGCGATAACGATCCTGTTCTATTTTTAGAGCACAAACGCGCGTATCGTCTTATTAAAGGCGAAGTGCCGGATACGGATTATACCGTGCCAATCGGCAAAGCAAATGTGGTTCGCGAAGGCGATGATTTAACGGTTATCACATACGGTTTAGCCGTTCATTTTGCCCAACAAGCCGCTGAAAAATTAGCGAGCGACGGTATTGAAACGGAAATTTTAGATTTAAGAACGATTTATCCATTAGATAAAGAAGCAATTATCGAGGCTGCCAAGAAAACGGGGAAAGTTCTCCTTGTTACGGAGGACAATAAAGAAGGAAGCATTATCGGCGAAGTTGCTGCCACCATCGCGGAGCACTGCTTGTTCGATCTTGACGCGCCAATCAAGCGCCTAGCTGGACCAGATACACCGGCGATGCCTTTTGCACCAACGATGGAGAAATATTTCATGATTAACCCCGACAAAGTAGAAAAAGCGATGCGTGATTTAGCGGAATTTTAAAGGAGTGAAAAAAGAATGGCACTTGAAAAAATTACAATGCCGCAACTTGGTGAAAGCGTAACAGAAGGTACGATTAGTCAGTGGCTAGTCGCACCTGGTGACCACGTAAATAAATACGATGCCTTAGCGGAAGTATTGACCGATAAAGTAACCGCCGAAATCCCGTCTTCCTTCACTGGAACCATCAAAGAACTGATTGCAGCAGAAGACGAGACGCTTGATGTAGGCGCCGTTATTTGTATGATAGAAACAGAAGGCGGCTCCGAGTCTAAAGAAGCGCCGGCAGAAGAGGTGGCCAAAAAATCAGAACCAGCACCTGCGAACGCACCAAACAAAGCACTTGCTAAACAAAATCCTGCAACCGGTCGATTCTCACCAGCAGTCTTAACGCTGGCAGCAGAACACGGCATCGATTTGGGCAATGTCAGTGGAACGGGCCGTGATGGTCGGATTACACGCAAAGATGTTCTTGCTTATGTTGAAAACGGCGCTCCGGTAGCTCCGAAACCACAAGCAGCACCGAAAACGGCACCACAACAGCATCCAAGCGCACCAATGCCAACAAGCCAAGTCGGTGATCGAGAAATCCCGGTGGACGGTATTCGAAAAGCGATTGCCAAACACATGGTATCCAGCAAACATGAAATTCCACACGCTTGGATGATGGTAGAAGCAGACGCAACAGGCCTCGTGCGCCACCGTGATGCCCTAAAAAACAAATTTAAAGCCGAAGAAGGGTATTCTCTCACTTATTTCGCGTTTTTCGTTAAAGCCGTTGCACAAGCGCTGAAAGAGTATCCTATTTTAAATAGCACATGGGCTGGTGATAAAATCATCGAACGCGCGGATATCAACATTTCCATCGCCGTAGCGACCGACAATCACCTTTTCGTACCAGTCATCAAGCATGCAGACGAGAAATCGATTAAAGGCATCGCTCGCGAAATCACGGAATTAGCAGCCAAAGCACGCGCTGGAAAACTAACACAAGACGATATGTCAGGCGGCACATTCACAGTTAACAGCACAGGCTCATTCGGTTCCGTACAATCGATGGGTATTATTAATCACCCACAAGCAGCGATTCTGCAAGTCGAATCCATTGTGAAGCGCCCAGTTGTCATTGACGACATGATTGCCATTCGAAACATGGTAAATCTCTGCCTATCCATCGACCACCGCATCTTAGACGGTCTTGTAGCAGGCAGATTCCTAAGCAAAGTGAAAGAAAATATCGAAACAATCACCAAAGAAAACACACCGATCTACTGAAAATAAATAGGAGAAAATAGGGGTAAACCAATTTGAAATACCCAATGTTTAACAAAAAAATCAGCGGGTATAAAAATAATACATCTAGATCCATACCCCTAAACTCCCTAGATGTCTTGAGTGGTACGTTTAAATACGCTATCGCTCTTTTTTGTTGGGGTTGTTATGAACGAAGTGAATTACAACCCCAATATAAGTGAGAGCAAAGCGAACAGTTAATCCTTCCTGGCTGTTATGAACAAAGTGAGTTATCACCACAATATAAGCGAGCGGTTAAACCTTCTCGACAGTTATGACAAATTGCTCTACAGCCCCAATATAAGCGAAGGCCAGAAAGCGAACAATCAATCCATCAAACGAATATCTGCGCATACAACAAAAAAACCACATAATCATGTGGTCTCTAAAAATCGCATATTCAATCACCAATTATAGGAACATCAATACCCCTGTTAAAACAGAAGAGGCTACAATCGCAACAAGCATCAAAATAACGATAACTTTAGCAACTTTTTTGTTAGACATAAAATGAGACGGCTCCTTCCAAATAAAATCTCGATATCTCTATCATACTTACTTTTTGTGAGAATTTCAAGTGAAATTAGTAGGAATTAGTTAATATTTTTCAAGAAGCCAGACGGAGGTGAATAAAATGACACAAAATAATGTACAAGACCTTTTTCTAGAGTTGGTAGCGATTCCGTCCCATTCCGGTCAAGAACAGGAAATTATGACCTACATCCAAACCTTCTTTAAGGAGCTCGGCATGCCCGTGAAACTTAGCAAACAGCAATCAGGCCTTGTTGCAACATTTCCAGCAACGAATAAAGCCATGGAACAAGTCCCAGTCATCGCATTTTCTGCGCACTTAGATACCACCACATCGTCTGTTCTACCAGAAGTCATTATCACAAACGGATATGTCGAAACAGCAAACCGTGCTATCCTAGGCGCTGATGATAAGACGGGAGTCGCCGCCATGCTTGCCGTCGCAGAAACACTTGCTCAAAGTGACGAGCCGCACGGACAAGTCGAATTTATTTTTACAACGAAGGAAGAAGAAGGCCTGACTGGCGCGAAACTATTCGATCTCGATCTCGTTGACGCCGCATATGGCTATTGTCTAGACGCTCCAGGCGCAGTCGGTGGAATGATTCGGACCAGCAAAACACATCTGCAACTAGATTTTTGGATCGAAGTCGGTGTTCCTCACGAAAAATCAGCCATCCAAATTGCTCGTGATGCGATGAAGAAAATTCGCCAAAACTTCACGCTAGATACTGGGATTACGTGGCAAGTGTATCATTTCGGTGGGGAGGTTTTAGAAAACGGGAACGAAAAAGTGACGATTCTGTCGGAGTTCTCTGCGGATTTCCCACTTGAAAATTGTTTGCCGTTTGTCGAGCAAATTAAGCAAATATTCATTGAAACAGGCGTTACATATAAGGCCGATGTGCAAGATGTGACGCATATGAGCTACCACCATTTCAGCCTTCCAGAAACGAGCCATGTCTGCGAGATAGCATCTGATGCCATGCAAAAACTCCGAATTCCTAAAAAATCGCTTCAGCTCGAAGGAGGCACGGATGCAAATGTGTTCAACGATCGTGGTATACCGTTTCTAGTTCTGGCGGCAGGCTTTGAAAATCCGCATACGACAAGCGAACGAATCGCGGTTGCAGAACTTGAAAAACTCACCAAACTCGTTCTGGAAATTATAAAAACGACGGCAAACTGACAATAAATTCGCTAAATTCGGGTTTGTTTCGTTGCCGTAGCGCCAAAGTTTTGATATAGTTATTAGTGTTGAGAAAATGGCAGCATTCATTATAACGAATGACTCGAATGAGAAGGGACGAATGTGAAAAATGGCAAAACAAGAAATTGGCGTTATCGGAATGGGCGTAATGGGTCGCAACTTGGCCTTAAATATCGAAAGTCGTGGTTACAGTGTCTCGATTTTTAACCGCTCTAGCGAAAAAACGAAAGCAGTCGCAGAAGAACATAGCGACAAAAAATTGGTTCCTACGTATAACTTAGAGGAGTTTGTGAACTCCATCGAAGTGCCTCGTCGTATTCTATTAATGGTACAAGCAGGCGCGGCAACGGATATGATGATTGATGCAGTCAAACCTTTCCTAAGCCAAGGCGATATTTTGATTGATGGTGGGAATACGTTCTTTAAAGATACGATTCGCCGCAACAAAACGCTAAGCGAAGAAGGTTTTAATTTTATCGGAACTGGTGTTTCTGGTGGGGAAGAAGGCGCGTTAAAAGGACCTTCTATTATGCCTGGTGGTCAACGCAAAGCCTATGATTTAGTCGCTCCAATTTTGCAAGAGATTGCGGCTGTAGCGGACGGCGAACCTTGTGTGACTTACATCGGCCCTGATGGCGCTGGACACTATGTGAAAATGGTGCATAACGGCATTGAGTACGGCGACATGCAACTTATCGCAGAAGCTTACACGATTCTAAAACAAATCGGTGGCTTAACGAATGACGAGCTTGCTGACGTGTTCACAGAATGGAATGACGGCGAACTCGATAGTTACTTAATCCAAATCACGAAAAACATCGTGAAGACAAAAGACCCTGAGACAGGTAAGCCGATTGTTGATGTTATTCTTGATAAAGCAGGGCAAAAAGGAACGGGTAAATGGACAAGTCAAAGCGCTCTAGACCTTGGTGTACCGCTTTCTCTTATCACAGAATCCGTATTCGCACGTTACATTTCTGCGTTAAAAGAAGAGCGCGTACATGCAAGTACCGTTTTAAGCGGTCCAAGCAACTACTCATTCAACGGAGACAAAAAAGCCTTCGTAGAATCTGTACGCCGCGCACTATATTTCAGTAAAATCGCGTCCTACGCACAAGGCTTTGCACAAATGAAAGCCGCGTCAGACGAATACGAATGGGATCTACAATACGGCGAAATCGCGAAAATTTTCCGCGCAGGTTGTATTATCCGCGCTCGTTTCCTACAAAAAATCACAGACGCGTACAATAACGATAAGAATTTAAATAACTTGTTGTTAGATCCATATTTCAAGGATATTGCGCATAACTACCAAGACGCATTGCGTGAAGTAGTAGCTGAATCTGTGAAAGCAGGAATTCCAGTACCAACATTCACGGCAGCAATTAGTTATTACGATAGCTACCGCTCAGAAGTACTATCCGCCAACCTAATCCAAGCCCAACGCGACTACTTCGGCGCACACACATACGAACGCGTAGATAAAGCAGGGACGTTCCATACAGAATGGCCGGAGATTGATGAATAGAAGTGCTGAAACGGCCCGTTAGTCCCGAAAAAATTTGTTAGGGGCCGCAGTAAAAGTCCTCTTCTGACTTTTGCGGAGGCCACGAAAATTTCGAGGGTCTGGCCGTTGAAGCCGGATCCGGAGGCGCAGGTCATGATGCAGTGCAAGGAGCGAATACTCACTCTGTTCGCACTCGTATTGAGGCTCTAAATCGGCAAGCAATGCCTCATAAGAGCCACAACAAAGCCGGATCCGAAGGCGCCAAACACGACGCCCTCTAAAAAAACGGTGGTTTATCTCAGAACATAGAGATAAACCACCGTTTTTTATTATTTTTCACACCAACATAACAAAGCGATGTGAAAACACGCTATTTTATGAATTTATACATAGAAATTGCCTATACAGACTGTTATTAGTTGTTTTTACCGCGATTTTAGTTACAATGGTAATAGGAAGATATCTGGTTTTTGAAGGTGGGGATAGTTGATGAATAGAATACTTATTGTAGAAGATGAAAAGAATTTAGCTCGCTTCATAGAACTGGAGTTACAACATGAAGGTTACGAGACTGCGGTTGCCAATGATGGTCGAGCTGGCTTAGAGCTTGCAATCACGGAAGAATGGGATGCGATCCTACTTGATTTAATGCTGCCGCAACTGAATGGTGTGGAGGTTTGTAGACGCGTTCGCCAAGTTAAAGAAACACCGATTATCATGATTACCGCGCGTGATTCCGTTATTGACCGCGTTTCTGGCCTGGATCATGGCGCGGATGATTATATTGTAAAACCGTTTGCTATTGAGGAATTGTTGGCGCGGCTTCGTGCTTTATTACGCCGCATTGAAACGAGCGAGAACGAGACAAAGCAAACCACATTGGAATACCGTGACATCGTTGTCGAGAAGGAAAGCCGCATCGTGAAGCGTGGTGAAGATATTATCGATTTGACGAAGCGCGAATACGAATTATTGTTGACCTTGATGGAGAACATAAACATCGTGTTGACGCGTGAAGTACTTTTAAACAAAGTATGGGGCTATGAAACCGAAGTCGAGACGAATGTCGTGGATGTGTACGTGCGATATTTACGTAACAAAATCGATAATAAAAATGATGACGAGAGTTACATCCAAACAGTGCGTGGCACGGGGTATGTGATGCGTACATGACCACACCAAACACATTTTCTTTAAAAAGCCGATCACTGAAATTTAAATGGACATTTGGCGCAAGTGCTGCTATATTTTTAACGTTTTTCTTATTCTCTTTTGCCATTTATCAAGGTATCGGCAGCATGCTTCTAGACGAGAAGGATGACACCGTGAAATCAGCGGCCTATGCGGCATCTGACGCGATTTATACGGCCGACTTAACTGGTGCATCCGAAAACATTACGAGTGAAAAAATCGGCCCCATCGTGAAGGATAATATAGAATTGCGATCACGCTTGGAGGACCAAGTGCTTGTTTTTTACGACAAAGATGGGAATCTGATTGAACAGTACACCGCGGGGCAGAATAATAATAAAGCCTACGCAAAAAATGATTATAGTAGCTACCTGGTGAAACAACCAACTCCAGCGCTGTCTAAGCCGACCGTGCAAGGGCAACAAATGGTCATGTATCAAATTCCAATAATCAATAAAATCGATAACTCCAGTATTATCGGATACATCCAAGTTGTGAATCCAATGACATCCTACAACAGTATGATGGGTAAATTACTCGCAACGATGTTCTTACTTGGCGCTGTAGCCTTGTTTATTAGTGGTATGCTTGGCTATCTACTCGCACAAAATTTCTTAAATCCACTAACAAAAATGGCAAAAACAATGAACGATATTCGCAATAACGGCTTCCAGAAACGCATCGAGCCAACCGTCATCACAAAAGATGAAATTGGTGAGTTGACTATCGTATTCAATGATATGATGGTACAAATCGAACGTAGCTTTGAGCAACAGAAACAGTTTGTGGAAGACGCCTCGCATGAATTACGAACGCCAGTACAAATCATGGAAGGTCATTTAAAACTACTGAATCGCTGGGGTAAAGATGATCCCGAAGTGCTGGACGAATCGCTTAATGCTTCGTTAACCGAGCTGGAACGCATGAAGAAACTCGTGCAGGAAATGCTTGACCTATCGCGAGCAGAGCAAATTTCACAAACAAAAGAACTACAGCTTGTGTGCGTCAATGATGTTGTCGAGCAGGTGAGACGTAATTTTGAAGTCATGTACGAAGATTTCACATTTACTTTGGCCGAAGATGATAAGAACCTTCACGCCATGATTCAGCACAATCACTTAGAACAGATTTTGATTATTATTGCTGATAATGCGGTGAAATATTCTGGTGACGGCAAACAAGTCGATATGCACGTCTATAAAGAGACAGATAAAATTAAAGTCTCTATTAAAGATTACGGCGTCGGCATTTCAGCAGATGAAATTGATAAGATTTTTAATCGTTTCTACCGTGTGGATAAAGCGCGTAGTCGTGAAGTTGGCGGCAACGGTCTAGGACTTGCGATTGCGAAAGAACTGGTCAGTGGCTATCTTGGCTCCATTCATGCCGAGAGTGAGGATAATGTTGGTACAACCATCACCATTGCACTCCCACTAATCGAACAAAATGAGGATAAAGCAGAATAGCAAAAAAAAGACGTTTCCAAAACTCTTAGGAAAGAGTAGCGGAAACGTCTTTTCGTATTATTTTTTGTTTTGCTCGTGTTCTAATTGCTCGATTTCTTTTTCTTCTTTTTCCATCATTTCCACTTCTGGATGTTTTTTCATGTATAGTTTTTTCGTTAGGAGTGTTTGGCCTGCTAGGAAAAGTCCGCCGACCGCCCAGTATAGCGCAAGGGCTGCTGGAGCGGAGAGAGAGACGAAGAGAATCATGACTGGCGAAATGAGCCCCATAATCTTCATTTGTTTTTTCTGCTCCGGTGTGTAGCCGATGAGAGAGATAAAATATTGTAATAAATAGACGGCGCCGGCAATAATGGCCATAATCATATCTGGGCTACCTAAGCTGAACCAGAGAAATTCGTGATGCGCGATATCCGAAGAACCACGAATCGCGTAATAGAACGCCATCAAAATCGGCATTTGAATCAGAAGTGGTAAACAACCCATTTGCAGCGGATTGATATTATATTTGGAATAGACAGCCGCCATTTCTTGCTGAATTTTTTGCTGTTCTTCTTTGGTTGTTGCTCTTTTTAGTCGTGCTTGGATTTCGTCGATTTCTGGTTTGGCAACCGCCATTTTGGACTGCATACCCATCTGCGCTTTAGCAGTACGCAAGTTTAGTGGCATAATCAAGGCACGAATCGCCAATGTCGTCACGATAATTGCAATGCCGTAATTCCCACCAAATAACGAAGCAATCCATTCAATCACGGTCGTAAACGGCCTAATCAGATAAACGTAGAAAAAACCATCCGTATTTTGAGAAGGGTCCATGCTACAACCCGCCAACGCAAAAAATAACGCTGCAATCATGATAAGTAATAATATATTTTTCTTTTTCAATGTCTCATTTCCTCCTAAAAGTTATGTTCATTTTGTATATCGTATTAGGAAAAAGACAAAGAATATTCATCGTCTGTATTTGAAAAACGCGTGATTGCTTGGACGAGCCACACGATAATAAAGCTAGCTCGGTGCGTTTCAGCAGGCTTCCAATGAATCACAGGAAGTGGCGTGATGCACAGATGTTTCGTATGCAATACCATCGTAGGCTTCACCATCGCTAAAACCGGCCAATATCGAAACACAGCCATCGTCATGAAAAAGGTCACATATAACGAGATGTACTCTGGGCCAAGCACCATCTGGATTAAAGTTTCAAACACACGCAGTCACTCCTTCCAATTTGAAATAAGTACAGCCTTAACTATAAGTGAAATCAAGCGGAAAAACAAGCTTTATCAGTATTCAATATCAAAAGTCTTACGTTCTTCGACAGGAGCGTCCTTATAAATATACACTTCCCCAATTCGCGCAGCTGGAGACGGGCCTTTTTTGACCGCCTCTATGAATTTTTCTAAATCATCCTCTTCGGCAATCGCTTGGATTTCAACGGAGCCATCTTGTAAATTTTTGACGATACCGCTGATATTCATCTTGTAAGCCAAATGCTTTGTCGTATAGCGGAAGCCAACGCCTTGAACCATTCCAGTTACGCGCATAATGACGGTTTTTCGAGCCATAAGTCTAATCACCTATCCTTTTTTATTAGTACCCCTAGTGTACCTTTTTTTCTCGCGTTTTTCAAAAAATAACCTAGCCAAAAGCAAGTTACGGTTAGTTTCACATGCCTTGTGCTATAATAGTTTTACATATTATGAAGTGAATGAAAGTAAGGTGTTGGAAGATGGCGAAATTTCAAGTCATTGTGACAAAAGGGGAATACGAGCCTTGGTGGTTTTTCGAAGACTGGCAAAAGGATATCGAATCATCGTTTGTGTATACAGAGAAAAACGATGCGATGCTTCAATACCAGGCGCTAGCTCAAGAACTGATGGCGAATTACCCGAATAAAGCAGTTAAAAAAAATGTTTTACTAGCAACGTGGTCGGAGGATGAGACACAATATTGCGAGGAATGTGACGATGATATTCAGACGTTTCACGGACTCATTTTGTTCGCCGATGAACGCGTATATGAACCAACACCAGACGAACTGGCAACCTATTTTTCTTTGGAAGAGAAACTAAATTTGTCAAAGGACGCCTGAATTTTAGGTGTTTTTTTGATGGAAGGGGGTTACTAAAATGGAGGAGCAACAGCGGTCACGGCGTAAAGATGAGCATATCACGCTTGCTTATGGACAGTATAATGCTGATGCGACCGCGTTTCAGGATATTCGATTCGCGCCGCAAAGCCTGCCTAATTTTCATAAAGAAGACGTGTCACTACAGACTCATTTCGCGGAACAGACATTTGATGTGCCGTTTTACATTAATGCGATGACCGGTGGGAGTGCCCGAACGAAGCAACTCAATCAAAAACTGGCAATTATTGCGCGTGAGACTGGTTTAGCGATGGCGGTCGGTTCGCAATCAGCAGCGCTTCATGACGCCGATCTCATCAGTACATATAGCATTGTCCGAACAGAAAATCCAGATGGTCCCATTTTTGCAAATTTGAGCGCGGATAGTTCGGTGGATAATGCCCGCAAAGCCGTTGATATGCTTGGCGCGAACGCTTTGCAACTACATATCAATGTCGCGCAGGAATTGGTGATGCGAGAGGGCGATCGTGATTTTTCAAACTGGTTACGCGCGATTGAAAAAATCGTTGCCATCCAAGAATTCCCTGTCATCGTGAAAGAAGTCGGCTTTGGAATGAGTCGAGAACTGATGGAGCAACTGCAAAATACCGGCGCAAAGACCATTGATATCGGCGGCAAAGGAGGAACTAATTTCGCAAAAATCGAAACAGATCGCAGGCGAGACGAAGCGTATCAGTTCCTGGAAGATTGGGGCTTTACAACCGCTGAATCACTACTCGATTGTCAAAATAGTTCCGTCGAAATTCTGGCATCTGGCGGCATTAAAACACCACTCGATATTGTGAAATGCCTCGCGCTTGGAGCTAAATCGGTAGGCGTTGCAGGCGCTGTATTACATCAATTGAAAAAAACAGATGTGGAGCAAACCATCCACATGTTGCTGGCATGGAAAAGCGAACTAAAAAGCGTCATGACACTACTAGGAGCCAAATCCGTATCAGAACTAACACGGAAATCATTGCTTATTCAAGGCGAACTGCACGATTTTGCGACGCTAAGACACGTCCATATCGATCACCTTGCTAACCGCACATAAAGAAGGGGCTGGGACAAACTCCCATGTCAGCTTTCGCTGACACCAATCATAATGAAAAAACTCATCGACTTACAACTGTTTTTCTATCATAATAAAGATAGAGGAATAAGTTGCAGGTCGATGAGTTATTGAGGTTCTCCAAAACCTCGCGGGACAAACTGAACTGTCATGTTCATTTGCACCATTCATTATGCTTTCAAGCATGCGTATAAAAATAAAGATTTTCTATGAACATGATAACTTATTTCTTCACTATTTTGCAAGGAGGAATTTAATATGGATATACTTGTTGATAGTTGTGCAGGCATCGATATTCATCAAAAGATAATGGTAGCTTGTGTCTTAACGAGTCCTTCCAAAGGAACACGGCCAAAAAAATTTATAGAAAGCTTCGCTTCTACAACCAATGGTTTACTACAAATGCATGATTGGCTAAAAAGTCACCATTGTACCGTTATTTCCATGGAAAGTACAGGTGTTTATTGGAAACCCGTCTGGCATATTCTACAAGATGATTTCGAGTTGATTCTCGCTAATCCACGTATGATTAAAAATGTCCCCGGCAGAAAAACGGATATGAAAGATGCGGAGTGGATTGCTAAACTCACTCGTGTCGGCTTGGTTCCACCTAGCTTTGTTCCGCCGGAACCTATTCAAGATTTACGTGATCTTACGCGTCACCGAAAACATTTGACAGAGGATCTAACCAAAGAGAAAAACCGAGCGCATAAAGTATTACAACATGCAGGTATCAAACTAACCACTTATATACGTGATATTTATGGCGCATCTGGTAGGAATCTTTTGGACGCTATTGTGAATGGCGAAGTTCTAACTCTAGAAGAGGTAGAAAAGTTAGTGTATACTTCATTAAAGAAAAAAGTACCTGATTTAATAGAAGCTCTCCAAGGGTTTGTGCGAAAGCATCATCGATTTCTGTTACAAATACATCTGGATAAGATTGATTTCATTACAGAACAAATAAAGACTATAGAAAAAGCAATCCATGATGCATTAGTACCTCATGATGAATTAGTAGTTACTTTAGACGAAATCCCTGGAATTAATGTGACTACAGCTTCTGTAATCTTGGCTGAAATCGGGTTGGATATGTCTACGTTTCCTTCTTCCAAACATTTGGCTTCATGGGCAGGTCTAGCACCTGGTAATCATGAAAGTGCAGGGAAGAACTACAATGCACGTATTCGCAAAGGGAATGCGTATTTAAAGAAAGTCTTAACGCAAGCAGCGCTTGCTCTTAGTCGTGGAAAGGATATCGCATCAAAGCCTTTTTCTGGCGCATGGCTAAATATAAAGGGCCTAAGAAAGCGATTATTGCTACCGCGCATTTATTACTTCGCATTATTTATCGATTATTAAAAGATAACTCCCGCTATATAGAATTTGGAGAACATTACTTAAAGCAGAAAGGAGCTTTACCAAAATCTTTACAGGCACAATAATAAGCGATATTTAAAATTTTTTCTGTTTGTTGATACATAAGGGCGTAAGCCTTTTTTTGCATTTTTACGGATAGTTTTCGTATAAAAACTCAATATAAAGTGAAATCGCCTCACCCATTTTTTTGGGGGTAAGACGAAAAGTTTTGCTTGACACTAATCGAGCGCTTGTCGCCGATTTATCTGGGTTATCTCCCAAGCTCATAAAGAAGAGGAGTCGCTACTAATAACGGTAACAACTCCTCTTTTCAATTATTTAGCAGTCATCGGTGTTTCAAGTCCCGCTATACGCGCTTCCAAATCTTCTGGACTAAGCGCATGTTTTTTCACATATAGATTGGCAGGATGCGTCCGACATGTGTGCGAACAACTGCGTAAATATTTCTCCTCGTTCTCTTCAGACGCAAGAATTTGCTTGTTACAATATGGATTCGCACAGTTGATATAACGTTCGCAAGGGGTACCATCAAAGTAATCCTTACCAACAATCGTATGATCCACACGATTAATCGGCACAGCAATACGCTCATCGAATACGTACATCATACCGTCCCAAAGATCGCCTTTTACTGTCTCGTCTTTACCGTATGTCGCGATACCACCGTGTAATTGCGAAACATCCTCGAAACCAGCTGTTTTCAACCAACCAGAGAATTTCTCACAACGGATACCACCCGTACAATAGGTTACTATTTTCTTATCTTCAAACATCTCCCGGTTTTCCTCCACCCATTCTGGCAGGTCGCGGAATGTTTCAATATCTGGACGAATCGCACCACGGAAGTGACCAAGGTCAAATTCATAGTCGTTTCGAGCATCTAAAATCACTGTATTTTCATCTTTCAGGGCTTCACGGAACTCTTCTGGCTCCATATAATTCCCTGTAATTTCTAAAGGATTGACGTCATTCTCGAGGGAAAGGGAAACAATTTCTGGGCGCGGACGTACGTGCATTTTTTGGAATGCGTGTTTGTCTGCCGCGTCAATTTTGAATACCATATCAGCAAAACGTGCGTCTGCATGCATGACTTCGATATATTTCTCCGTTTCCTCTATAGTTCCTGAAACCGTGCCATTAATGCCTTCCTCTGCCACTAAAATCCGTCCTTTAAGACCGATTTCCTTGCACATAGCGAGATGTTCGGCTGCGAATTGTTCAGGATTATCAATCGTTGTGTATTTGTAATATAACAACACTTGATAGCTGCTCATGTTCTAACCACCCTTAATTAATTTTTTATTGGAAAAGTGAATTTCCTTGTTTGCGCATTGTCTATGATACTATATTTATGGCTAATTGTGCAAGGACTAACGGGATAATTCGACATGAAAATAGTTCAAAATATGAAATAATTATTTAACCCACCAGCATTGTATGATATAATTTATAGTAGTAAAAAAGAGAACTTGAGAGTATGGGAGTGGTTCGTATTGCAGTCAGGAGAAACAACATTAGAAGAAACAGTCGTTCAAGATGTGTTCGCAAAAAAGCGGAATAAAACAAAATGGTTCATCTACAAAATATTATTCATCACACTCGGCGCTATTTTAATGGGGGTTGGTCTAGAGCTATTTTTAGTAAATAATCGTATCCTCGACGGTGGGATTGTAGGGATTTCCATCATTATTTCACAATTAACGCCGGCGCCACTGGGAGTTTTAATGTTTATACTAAATATCCCGTTCTTCATTATCGGATATCGTAAAATAGGCAAGAGTTTTGCACTTTTCACACTATATGGAATCGCAGTTATGTCAGCAGTTACACTCGTATTGCATGATTTAGAACCGGTGACAGATGATTTACTGCTCGCAACCGTGTTTGGCGGTGTTACGCTCGGACTTGGCGTTGGTATCGTCATTCGAAACGGCGGTGCGCTCGATGGCACAGAAATTGTCTCGATTATTATTAATGGCAAAACACCATTTTCGACAGGACAAATCATTATGGCCATCAATATTGTGATTTTCCTAGTAGCTGGGCTCGTTTTCAACTGGGATCGCGCAATGTATTCCCTGATTACGTATTTTTTAGCCTATAAAGTTATCGATATTGTCATTAGCGGTTTAGACGAATCGAAAAGTGCTTTTATTATCAGCCATCATTACGAAAAAATTGGTGCAGAAATCATTGACCAGCTTGGCAAAGGCGTAACATACATCGATGCGTCTGGTGGATATTCTGGTGACATAAAAAAAGTAGTTTTCGTTATTATCTCTCGCTTTGAAGAACCTAAGCTGATTTCTATACTGGACGACATTGATCCTAACGCCTTTCTTGCGGTCGGAAACAACATGTCGGAAGTTCGCGGCGGAAAAATGATGAATAAGAAAACGCCGCACTTATAACGAATGTAGATGTTCTCGATCTGGGAGCATCTTTTTCATGCAAAAACAAGAACATATTTTCGTATTTCGTACTAAAGTTGGAGGAATATCTTCTCGTTCTATGCTATAATGCTAGAATACGAAAAGCGAAAAAGAGGATAGGGTGGGGAATTTGGCAAATCAAACAAAGAAAAAACCGTCTCGCTCAAAAAAAGCGACGCGAAAAAAGAAGCAAACAGCAAAATCTTACTCCTTTGAGATAAGTGGCGTTATTTTAGCTGGACTTAGCATGATCGGCTTATTTCAGCTCGGCTTTATTGGCCGATTAGTCTATGCGCTAGGCGAATTCATTGCCGGTGAATTAGCTATCATTCTTCTCACAGGATTAGCCATTTTAGGCATTTATTTTGTTTTTAAAGGGAAGTTCCCAAATCTGTTCACGAAACGTTTAAACGGCTGTTATCTTATTTTCATCGGCCTATTAACATTTTTTGAGATGTGGTACGTCACGCATGTGCTCGCAGATGGAGCCACCGTATTTGGCTCGATGTGGAAACTTTTGAGTCAGAACATATGGCATCCGAGTCAGATTGACCAAGTCGGCGGAGGAATTATCGGATCAGGGATTGTAGCCATTACATATTTTTTAGTGGATCGCATTGGCACGAACATCATCGCCACAATTTTGGTATTATATGGTTTATCTTTACTAACAGGCATCCCACTAAAAACCGCGTTTACAAAAATCGCAACTTTCCTTCACGGCGTATTCGACAAACTAAATCAGTTCTTTGAGGACCGCAAAAATCGCAAACCAAAACCAAAAAAAGTGACGAAACCTAAACCGAAGCAAAAACCGGTCATAGAAGCAGAGCCAATTCTTGACGTTGTAGAAGAAAAAGTCGAGCCAAAATTACCACCGATCATCTCCAATTTCCAGAAAAAACAAGAAGTAGAGAAGAAAGCGGCGGAATTGAAACCAGACGAAGAGGTAGCACCAATTACTTTTCAGCAAGAATCATTTGAAAATGAAATTTATCAATTACCGCCAATCGATTTATTAACACCAGCAGAACCGACCGATCAAAGCGAAGAGTACGACCAAATTAAAGCGAACGCACAGAAGCTGGAATCGACGTTCGAAAGTTTTGGCGTCAAAGCCAAAATAACACAGGTGCATCTAGGTCCCGCGGTAACAAAATATGAAGTCCAGCCATCTGTCGGCGTGAAAGTAAGCAAAATTGTCGGACTAAGCGATGATATTGCCCTCGCGCTCGCCGCAAAAGATATCCGAATCGAAGCACCGATTCCAGGTAAATCAGCCATCGGTATCGAAGTAGCGAATCAAACAGTAGCCATGGTCGCATTGCGTGAAGTGTTGGAAAACAACCCGAGCGACCGCCCAGATGAGAAATTACAGATTGCTTTAGGGCGCGATATTTCGGGAGACGCCATTGTAGCCAATCTCGATAAAATGCCCCATTTACTCGTTGCAGGCGCTACAGGAAGCGGGAAATCAGTATGTATCAATGGCATCATTACCAGCATATTACTACGCGCCAAGCCACATGAAGTGAAAATGATGATGATCGATCCAAAAATGGTTGAATTAAATGTGTACAACGGCATTCCGCATTTGCTCGCGCCGGTTGTCACCAATCCTAAAAAAGCCGCACAAGCCCTCCAAAAAGTAGTTTCAGAAATGGAGCGGCGTTACGATTTATTTTCACATACAGGAACACGAAACATGGCCGGTTACAACGCACATGTCCGTCAACATAATGAGCAAAACGAAGCCAAGCAAGCCGAATTACCGTTTATCGTCGTCATTGTCGATGAGTTGGCAGACTTAATGATGGTTGCGTCCAACGATGTGGAAGATGCGATTACACGTTTGGCACAGATGGCGCGTGCAGCAGGTATTCACTTAATCATCGCAACACAACGTCCATCTGTTGACGTCATTACCGGCGTTATCAAAGCAAACATTCCATCACGAATCGCGTTTGCCGTATCAAGTTCCATTGACTCCCGTACGATTTTAGACATGGGAGGTGCGGAAAAACTGCTTGGACGCGGGGATATGCTATTCCTTCCTGTCGGCGCTAGCAAGCCTGTACGGATTCAGGGCGCGTTTTTGTCAGATCAAGAAGTAGAAGATATCGTATCTTTCGTCGTTGCCCAACAAAAAGCGCAGTATAACGAAGATATGATTCCTGATGAAGTTCCAGATGTTGCAGTAGAAGCAGAAGACGAACTCTATAACGAAGCCGTAGAACTGGTGCGCGAAATGCAAACCGCGTCAGTCTCCATGCTACAACGTAAATTCAGAATCGGCTATAACCGCGCAGCCCGCATCATTGATGAGATGGAACAACGCGGTGTTGTCGGTCCGCATGAAGGCAGTAAGCCACGCCGTGTGAACATTGGGGATATGCCAGAATACGAAGAATAATTTCTAAAATAAAAGACGCAGGACGAAAATGGTCCTGCGCCTCTTTATTGTTTTAGAATAATTCTTTCAGTTGTTCTTTTATCTCGGCATGATGATCGTCGTATTTCGCTTCTGTACGCTGTAGTAATTCATCGAAAAAAGCAGGTAGCTTGTCTTCACTTAACGCAACGCCTTCCGCTGTAATTCCACCTTTTGTCGCCACGCGTTTAATCAATGAATCAAACGTATAGCCTTGTTCCGCCAACAATTTAGAAGTCCCAGCTAAAGAATTACTAATCATTTGGAAAACTTCTGGCTCCGTCAAACTCGACTTGCGAACAGCCGCTTGTACGAACTGCTCAAAGATAGCGGCGATAAATCCAGGAGAGGAGCTCGTCAAATCGCTCGCCAAATCAATATTTTCTTCCGCAACCTCTTGCACTGTACTAAACGTTCCTAATGCACTATTCAGCCACGCTTGGTTGTCAGCAGAAACGGCCATATCATGATTCACTAAACTCGTTCCAATACCGACCGATGTTGTCAAAGAAGGGATTAGCTTACTATACTGCGCATTCGTTGTCACTTGTTTTAAATCCTCAACAGAAACACCCGCTGCAATCGAAATCACATGTTTTTCATTAGAAAGAGCTGCTTTATTCTCCAGCAAAACTGGCAATACGCCAAGCGGTAACACACAAACAAAGGTATGCGCCGCCTGCTCAAAAACTTCCAAGCTCGTCTTCGCAATCGTAATTTCCGGGAATAGATCATGAATTTCCTGTAATTTCGCATTTTCCGAACGCGTATAAATAATCAAATCTTTAGGTGCCACTTCTGCGTGTGCTAAAAACTGACGCGTCAATAAATCCGCCATACTACCGTAACCAATAAATCCAACTTTCACGCTAATCATCTCGTCTCTACTAAGAATTATGCTCCTTTTTTCCAAGCATATACCTATTATGCAAATCTTTGGTGACAGTTGCAAGCCTTTTATCCTTTGAAAAGAAATACTATTCAGAATATATTTGGAATACTTACTTTGAGCTTCGATATTTATTTATTTGAAATTCCATGGTATATTAAAGAGAGTTAGAGTATCCGTTTTCAAGGAACGCCGTTAGATTCAGCAAAAGGGGAACTTAAACCATACATATTTTCTAATCGTTCGTACTTGGGATGCTAATAACTACTATTTTATCTCTCGGGAGGGGTTTTAAGGTGAAAAAGCGTACATTTGCTTTAGCACTATCCATGATATTGGCAACAGGCGTTGTGCTTGGTGCATGTGGATCATCAGATGACAGCAAGAAGAGTAGTGGCGACAAGGATAATTTTACTGTAGCAATGGTAACAGATACTGGTGGGGTAGATGACCGTTCATTTAACCAATCAGCATGGGAAGGTTTACAAAAATTTGGTAAAGCTAATGGCCTTGAAAAAGGAACGAATGGCTATAACTACTTGCAATCCGCATCAGAAGCCGATTTCAAAACAAACCTAAACACAGCCGTTCGTAATAATTTCAGTCTTATCTATGGTATTGGCTACAAACTAAAAGACGCTATTGAAGATGTCTCTAAACAACAACCAAAAAACAAATTTGCGCTTGTTGATGACACGATTACAGATCGCGACAATGTTGTAAGTATCGGATTTGCGGACCAAGACGGTTCATTCCTAGTTGGTGTTGTTGCTGGTTTAACGACAAAAACTAACAAAGTCGGATTCGTTGGCGGCGTTAAAGGTGCCGTTATCGATCGTTTTGAAGCTGGATTCACAGAAGGCGTTAAAGCCGTGAACCCGAAAGCAGAAGTAAAAGTACAATACGCGAACGATTTCGCAAAAGCAGACAAAGGACAACAAATTGCAGCTGGTATGTATAACGGTGGCGTAGATATCATTTTCCACGCAGCTGGTGCAACAGGTAACGGTGTGTTCGCGGAAGCTAAAAACTTGAAGAAAAAAGATCCAGCTCGTGCTGTATGGGTAATCGGTGTTGACCGTGACCAATGGGACGAAGGTGCTGTCACAGCAAATGACGGCAAAGAATATAACGTGACGCTAACATCTGAAATCAAACGCGTAGATATCGCAGTTGACGATTTAGCAACACGCACAAAAGCAGGCGACTTCCCAGGTGGCGAGAAGATTGAATACGGCCTTGACAAAAATGCTGTAGGTCTTTCTCCAAGCCAAGATAACCTATCAAAAGAAGTACTTGCTAAAGTAGACGAGTACAAACAAAAAATCATCGATGGTGACATTAAAGTTCCAGAAAAACCTTGATACGTAACTCGATGGATAAAAGCCGGTCTCGAACCGGCTTTTATTAATAATTAGGCACGGTTTTTATTTTTCGTTCGTATTGTAAGCGTTTCAACCTATAAAGCGATGGATTATATTCTCTAATCCTAGGTCAAAAAGCATATTTTTATAAAATATCGGCTATTTTGACGCTTTTTTGTAAAAAAGGAATTGCAATGTTTCGCATTTAGAAATAGAATAAGGTGATGACTTTTTTGGAAGACTACATATTTCGCTTTATTCACGAAAAAGAGTGACCTTTTTTACATACGATTCTCCGTCTTGTAAAACGGTTTACATCAAAAAAGAAATCAATCCATTCACGTAAAAAAGTGGATATTAGCTATTATAAAGGGAGTGAGACAGTGGATTATGTTATTGAAATGTTAGGGATCAGAAAGGAATTTTCTGGGTTTGTAGCAAACGATAACATTACCTTACAGCTAAAGCGTGGCGAAATTCACGCGCTGCTAGGTGAGAATGGTGCTGGGAAATCAACACTGATGAATGTTTTGTTCGGACTTTATGAACCAGATGGTGGCGAAATTCGTGTCAATGGAAACGTGGAGGCAATTAACAGCCCCAACAAAGCCAATGACCTCGGAATCGGCATGGTGCATCAACATTTTATGCTTGTCGATAAATTTACTGTAGCCGAAAATATTATTCTAGGAAAAGAGCCAAGCAAGTTTGGTGTTATCGAAAAGAAGAAAGCCATCGAAGAAATCCGAGCTATCTCAGATCGTTACGGCTTGAAAGTAGATCCAAATGCTAAAATAAGTGATATCTCGATTGGTATGCAACAACGTGTTGAAATATTAAAAACGTTATATCGTGGGGCGGATATTCTGATTTTTGATGAGCCGACCGCTGTTTTGACACCGCAAGAAATTAAAGAACTTATCTCGATTATGCGTACGCTTATCAAGGAGGGTAAGTCGATTATTCTGATCACACATAAACTAAAAGAAATCATGGATGTCTGTGATCGCGTCACTGTTATTCGCCGTGGTAAAGGAATGGGGACTGTCAATGTTCCTGAAACGAGTCCGCAAGCGCTGGCAAATCTGATGGTTGGTCGTGAAGTCGTCTTTACAACCGAGAAAACGCCCGCTACTCCCGGTCAAGATGTGCTTGAAGTGAAAGATCTTGTCGTGAAAGAAAGTCGTGGCGTGGAAAGCGTCCGCGGTCTAAATCTCACGGTGCGCGCCGGCGAAATCGTTGGTATTGCAGGGGTAGACGGCAACGGTCAAAGTGAACTTATCCAAGCTATTTCTGGACTAACGAAAACAACAAGTGGCTCAATTCTACTAAAAGGCGAACATATCGAAAACAAGAAACCGCGTCGTATCACGGAATCAGGCCTCGGTCACATTCCAGAAGATCGTCATAAACATGGTCTTGTTCTAGAAATGTCACTCGGTGAAAATATCGCCTTACAAACCTATTACAAAAAACCAATTTCAAGCAAAGGCTTCCTCAACCATAAAGAAATGTATGACTTCGCTCGCAAGCTTATCGAGGAATACGACGTTCGAACAAGTAGCGAATACGTTGCGGCTAAAGCACTTTCCGGTGGGAATCAACAAAAAGCGATTATCGCCCGTGAAATTAGTCGAGATCCTGATTTTCTCATTGCAGCACAACCAACACGTGGACTTGACGTTGGAGCGATTGAATTTATTCATAGACGCCTTATCGAGCAACGTGATGAAGGAAAAGCTATTTTACTAATGTCCTTTGAGCTTGACGAAATCATGAATGTAAGTGATCGCATTGCCGTTATTTATGAAGGTAAAATCGTAGCTATCGTGAAACCTGAAGAAACGACAGAGCAAGAACTCGGTCTTCTTATGGCTGGATCAGCAAAAGCGGAAACGGGGGAGAAAACACATGTCTAAGAAAATACAAGCCCTTGTCATCCCGATTACAGCTGTTATTCTCGGTTTGCTATTCGGTGCCCTTATCATGTTATTATTCGGATATAATCCAATCGACGCTTACATTGCGCTTTTCCAAGGTGCGTTCGGCGATTCCTTCTACCTCGGAGAAACGATCCGTCAAGCAACGCCTTACATCTTAGTTGGTCTATCGATTGCCGTCGCTTTCAAAGCTGGACTGTTCAATATCGGTGCGGAAGGTCAACTTTTAATGGGGTGGATCGGTGCCGTTGCAGTAGGTTTAACATTTGACGGCTTAGATAAATGGATTCACTTACCGCTTGCTCTTTTGGCAGGTATCATCTGTGGTGCTTTCTGGGCGTTCATTCCAGGGATTCTAAAAGCCACGCTAAAAGTGAATGAAGTTATCGTAACGATTATGTTAAACTATACGGCGCTTTATATTTTCAACTATATCGTGCAAAATGTCCTTACAAAACAAATGGACAAAACAAAAGAAGTTCCTGCATCCGCTTCACTTCAATCACCGTTTTTACAAGAAATGACACAATACTCGTCACTTCACTGGGGAATCTTGATTGCGGTTGGTTGCGCACTTATCATGTGGCTAGTAATCAATAAAACAACATTTGGTTATGAACTGAAATCAGTCGGGTTCAACCAAAATGCCTCTAAATATGCTGGGATGAGCGTCGCGAAAACAATTGTCATCTCGATGATTATCGCAGGTGGACTCGCTGGACTTGCGGGCGCGATGGAAGGCCTTGGAAACTACGGGACAGCTTATGTCTTACCAACATCTCCTGGTACTGGATTTGACGGTATTGCCGTTGCTTTACTCGGCGGTAACTCACCAATTGGTATTATCTTCTCCGCCATTCTATTCGGAGCGCTAAAAGTAGGATCGCTAAACATGCCTGCTGTCGCTGGAGTTCCAAATGAGCTAGTAAACGTGGTTATCGCGCTTATTATCTTCTTCGTTGCATCCAGTTATATTATCCGCTGGGCAATGGATAAATTTGCGAAGGGGGCGAAAACAAAATGATTTCGACTTTAGCGATTATTGTCTCTAGTACATTATTGATGGCTGGACCACTCATTTTCACAGCGCTCGGTGGCGTTTTCTCGGAACGAGGCGGTGTTGTCAATATCGGTCTCGAAGGTATGATGATTATGGGTGCCTTTTCATCGATCGTCTTTAACTTAACGTTTGCCGATGTTTTCGGCGACTGGACGCCATGGGTTGCACTTTTAGCAGGGATGTTTGTCGGCGGTGTTTTCTCGCTCGTACATGCCGTTGCAACAATTAATTTCCGTGCTGATCACGTTATCAGTGGTGTCGCGATTAACTTTTTAGCACTCGGTATTTCCTTGTTCCTTGTCAAAGTTATTTACGATAAAGGACAAACCGATCAAATTAAGCATTACTTCGGAAAACCAGATATTCCAGTTCTAAAAGATATTCCAGTGATTGGCGATATTTTCTTCAAAAACGTCCCAGTCATGAGTTACGTCGCGATTGTAGTGGCGATTATATCCTGGTTCGTCATCTATAAAACAAGATTTGGCTTGCGTCTTCGCTCTGTTGGGGAACATCCACTAGCAGCAGACACAATGGGAATCAAAGTTCGTTGGATGAGATACCAAGGTGTCATCATTTCCGGTATTCTAGGCGGACTCGGTGGCGCGGTTTATGCCCAATCCTTTACGCTTGATTTCGGTCATGCGACGATTTCTGGGCAAGGTTATATGGCCTTAGCTGCGATGATTTTTGGTAAATGGAACCCGCTTGGTGCTATGGGAGCCGCGATTTTCTTCGGATTTGCGCAGTGTCTGAGCATCATCAGTGGACAACTGCCATTCTTCAGTGGCATTCCAGACGTCTACTTGCAAGTCGCGCCTTACGTCTTAACGATTCTTGCTCTTGTGGGTCTTATCGGTAAATCCGAAGCACCTAAAGCAGATGGCGTGAACTATATCAAAGGAAAATAACAAGTTGCACCCAATTTCGCCAGTATTCGCGAAATTGGGTGTTTTTCAGTCGATAGCATTTGTTTAGCGAGGAATAATAAGGTACAATAAACAGTGCTTAGCCAAATAAGGAGGGATTTTTTAATGACAACTCAAAAACAGGAATATAAAGAACAAGTTGGCGCCATTCAGTTAACGCTTATTCCTTCTGACAAATATAAATCCAATAAAATTGTATTTAAATTCAGAGCACCACTCGATCGTGCTACGACAACGAAGCGCGCATTAATCGCCGCGTTAATTGAGACAAATACGAAGAAATATCCGACACAAACGGCGTTCCGTAAAGAATTAGCGAGCTTGTATGGGGCTAATTTTTATGCATCCGTAGATAAAAAAGGAAACGAGCACATTATTACAGCTGTTCTTGACATGGTTGACGGACAATTCGTGCCTAACGGGGATACGTTACTTCAAGAGGCTTTCACGCTGCTTCAAGAGATTATTTTCAATCCTAATGTGACAGATGGTAGCTTCCATGATGCAACCGTTGCCCGTGAAAAAGAGAATTTGGCGCAACGCTTGGAAAGTGTGTACGATGATAAAATTCGGTATGCAAACAAACGCTTAACCGAGATCATGTTCGCCGATGAGAATTATAAATACGGCGCGGCTGGCGTATTGGAAGACATTCCGAATATCACAAGTGCCGATTTATATGATTATTATCAACAATTTTTAGCCGAAGATACAATTGATTTATTCATTTGTGGCGATGTGCAGAAAGAGGACGTTATTCCGCTTGTTAAAGGGCTCCCTTTTGCGAACCGGGAGTACCGTGATTTGGACGTTATAGCGCCGATTCACCCTCAAAGCGTCAACACCGTGAAAGAAAATCAACCGATCAATCAAGGAAAACTTGTCCTTGGATATCGCACGAATATTTTGTTTGGCGAAGATGCCTACGTGCCATTACAGCTTGCCAATGGTTTACTCGGCGGTTTTGCTAACTCGAAAATTTTTATTAACGTCCGCGAAAAAGCGAGTTTGGCGTATTACGCGAGTAGCCGAATCGACTCGTTCCACGGTTTCATGCTGATTTCTGCAGGTATCGATGAGAAGAATTATGATCAAGCGCTGACAATCATTAAAGAACAGGTCGCAGCGATGCAAGCCGGTGATTTTACGGAAGAAGAGCTATCTCAAACCAAAGCGATGCTGTCGAATCAACTGCTAGAAGCGAATGACCAGGCGCAAGGTCTGATTGAACTTGCCTATAATAATACTTTGAAAAAAGCTAATCTTGGCTTAACAAATTGGTTAAAACGTATTTCCGAGGTCACAAAAGA
Organism: Listeria sp. SHR_NRA_18; assembly: GCF_003856515.1. Taxonomy (NCBI): domain Bacteria; kingdom Bacillati; phylum Bacillota; class Bacilli; order Caryophanales; family Listeriaceae; genus Listeria; species Listeria sp. SHR_NRA_18. Next base: position 338,138 of record NZ_QPKR01000001.1, on the reverse strand, counting down.
AGAAGTAGTTGCTGCCGCAGAATCGTTTGAACTCGACACGATCTATTTCCTAAGCAAAGGAGCCGATTCAAATGAATAAAAAAAGCTACGATCAATTAAAAGAAGCCGTTTATTATGAAACGCTAGATAATGGTTTGCAAGTATACGTTCTGCCAAAACACGGTTTTAGCAAGACTTTCGCGATTTTCACGACGAATTATGGTTCGATTGACAATGAATTCGTGCCACTAGGCCAAGAAGCATTCACCCGCGTTCCAGACGGCATCGCGCATTTCTTAGAACATAAACTTTTCGAAAAAGAAGATGGCGATGTGTTCTTCAAATTCGGTGAAAAAGGCGCCTTTACGAACGCTTTCACGTCATTCACACGGACGGCGTACCTATTCTCAAGCACATCGAATGTGGAAGAGAACCTAGAAACGCTTGTCGATTTCGTGCAAGAACCTTATTTTACAGAAGAAACCGTTGAAAAAGAAAAAGGCATTATCGGGCAAGAAATCCAGATGTACGATGATGACGCTGATTTCCGCGTTTATTTTGGAGCGATTGAAAACATGTACCATCACCATCCAGTGAAAATAGATATCGCAGGTACCGTCGAATCGATTGCAGAAATCGACAAAGACCTGCTATATCTTTGCTACAACACGTTCTACCATCCAAGTAACATGATTCTGTTCATCGTTGGTAACGTAGACCCCGAGCAAGCGATTGAGCAAGTTCGCAACAACCAAGCGAAAAAGACGTTCGCACCTGCAAAACCAGTGAAGCGCCATTTCCCAGAGGAACCGAAATCCGTTGCTGTTGCTAAAAAAACATTAAAATTCCCCGTTCAAATTGCGAAGAATCTCGTAGCAGTGAAAGAGGACATTGGGTTATTGCGCGGTAAAGAAGCCGTACAACACGAAATGACCGCCGATATCTTGCTGGAATTAATGTTTGGCACGACATCAGACGCCTATTTGGAATTATACGACCAAGGTATTATTGACGACACGTTCGGATTTGATTATAGTTTACAAGACAGCTTCTCATTTGTTCTCGTCGGTGGCGATGCAAAAGACCCAGATTTACAAGAACGCAAAATTAAAGAAACCTTCGAAAAAGCACTAGAAACCGGATTTAATGAAGCCGATTTGGAGTTATTAAAACGCAAAAAAATGGGCCAATTCCTGCGCTCATTGAATTCACCTGAATTTATCGCGAACCAATTCTCACAATATATTTTTGAAGAAGCATCTCTATTCGATATCTTACCTGCCATTGAAGCCGTTACGGTCGCGGATGTAGAAACCTTCTTGAAACGAATTTATGTGGCGGATCGCATCACGACGTTCCAAATTGTGCCGGAGTAAAGTCAGGTCGCTGAACTCCTGATAAACTGCTTCACATGATTTCCCACTAAACCTCCGCGCGGAGATTCTTTAAGATTTCTTTAACTTAGTAAAAAAAATGGTATTTTGGAGCGAGTCATGCTATGATGAAAGAAATGGATAGAAGGGAATAATCGGCTTTGAGAGAAGATACGAAATACGCGCTCATTACTGGTGCGAGTGGAGACATAGGAAGAGAAATCGCGATTGCACTTGCAAAACAAGGTTTTCACCTATATTTACACTATTATCGTAACGAGAAGGCGATTGCGCTGCTACAAGAAGAGTTAGTTCTTTTTGGTGTAGATGTTATCCCGATTCAAGCTGATTTTACTAATTCTGATGCTATATCACGGTTGCAAGATTCCGTTTTTCAATTAGATGTATTTGTTCATGCTGCTGGGAATAGCTATTACGGCTTATTTCAAGACATGCCCGATCAGGAAATAACGAATTTATGGGATATCCATGTTCATTTTCCGATGCAGTTATTACAGAAATGGATTCCGAAGTTGCAACGAAGTGACGCTGGACGAATTATTTTTATTAGTTCTATCTGGGGAGAAGTTGGGGCTGCGATGGAAGTGGCTTATTCGGCTGTAAAAGGGGCGCAGATTGCTTTTTGTAAAGCGCTAGCTCAAGAGATAGCCGCATCAGGCACGACTGTCAATGTAGTATCTCCAGGAATGGTAGATACAAAAATGAATCACCTTTTTGACGAGGAAGAGAAGACAGCGTTATTAACGGATATTCCAATGCACCGATTTGCAAAACCGAGTGAGGTTGGGGAAGTGGTCGCTTTTTTAGCAAGCGATCGCGCAAGTTATATGACTGGACAAACGATGCGTCTTGATGGTGGCTGGTTTATGAGGTAAGAAAAAGATTTTATGTAATGGTAGGTGTTTAAAATTGACCGAACTAGGTGAGAAACTCAAAAATGCAAGGCGAACAAAAGGTCTCAGTCTTGATGATCTACAACAAATAACAAAGATTCAAAAGCGCTATCTTGTCGCAATTGAAGAAGGCAACTATGCTGTAATGCCAGGTAAATTCTATGCACGCGCGTTCATTAAGCAGTATGCAGAGGCCGTTGATTTAAACAGCGAAGAACTCTTTCAAGAATTTGAAAATGAAGTTCCAGCTACGAGTCAAGAAGCCGTTGTAAACGAGCAAATAACACGTGCACAGCAACGTCGTGCCCCACTGGCCGCAAGCCAACCAGGCAACGATAACCCACATACAACACATTCCGTATTCGGACTCGTTCCAAAAATTCTGATTGCCCTATTCATCGTCGTTATCGGCTTCGTAATTTGGTATTTCGCCTTCTACAATGCTGGCGGATCAGGCAACGAAGTAAACAATACGAGCACTGGGGATTCCACAATCAAGGTAGATGATGGAACGAAGAGCGATTCCGACACCAAGAAAGATACCACAACGAAAAAAGAAGATACTAAAAAAGATACAACTACTGAGAAAAAAGACGAACCAAAGAAAACAGAGATCAAAACCGAAACGTCTGGAAATGCAACCACATACACTGTATCTAACGCGGACAAGCTTTCTGTGACATTCACCTTATCCGGTGGCGAAAGTTGGATTCAAGTAACTGACGACGCTGGTTCAAGTATCTTTGGCGGTATTATCGCAGACGGTGAGACGAAAACATTCGATTTGGCAAGCAGTAAATCTGCCAAAATAACAGTCGGAAATGCCACACCAGTAACAATGAAAATCAATGATCAAGCGGCGGAATTAGCGAAAGATTCCATTACGCAAAAATTAACGATTAATCTGGCTGAAAGTACAGATACTGGAACCACTTCCGATTCTTCTGATACTAGCACTAGTTCAGACAGTAACGCGGAATAACAGATTTTTTAGGACAGCGTGGCCGTAAATGCTTACTTATCTTGCATCAAGCATGAAAATAAGCATTTATTGCCACGCTGCGTTATTACATATCTTTAATTTAAGAGGGGATGAAAAAAGATGAATTTACCTAATAAAATAACGGTGGCCCGCATCATTTTGATACCAATTTTTGTTGTATTATGTGTGGCACCACTAGGTCTTGGAACTGTGACGTGGCTTGATTCCACCATTCCTGTATCCAACATCATAGCAGCTATTATTTTTATTGTAGCTGCATTAACAGACTGGTTTGACGGTCATTTGGCGCGAAAGTATAACTTAATCACCAACTTCGGAAAATTTGCCGATCCGTTAGCTGACAAATTGCTTGTCGCTGCAGCCTTTATCATTCTAGTAGAACAACATATTGCGCCATCTTGGGTTATCATTATTATTATCAGCCGCGAGTTTGCAGTAACTGGTTTGCGGTTACTCCTTGTGGAAGGTGGCGAGGTCATGGCAGCTGGACAACTAGGAAAAATCAAGACATTTACACAAATGATCGCCATTCCGCTATTACTACTTCACAACTGGCCATTCGAATGGACCGGTATTCGTATCGATCTTGTCTTCCTATATGTTTGTGCCTTCTTCACGGTTTGGTCAGGCTGGGATTATTTTTACAAAAACCGGAATATCTTCAAAGGTTCGATGTAATTTCAAAAAACGACTTATCGCTATTGGTAGGTCGTTTTTCTTGTCTTTGAGGTAAGAAGTTGTAATATATAAAAGTAGAAAGGGCGTGTTTTTATGCGTAGTGCAGAAATTATTGCAGTAGGAACCGAACTATTATTAGGACAAATCGTGAATTCCAATGCTGCCTTTATATCAAAAGAGCTTGCCGAATGTGGCGTTTATGTATATCATCATACCGTCGTAGGCGATAACCCCGAACGATTGAAAAAAGTAATCGAAATTGCCGAGAAACGCAGCGATATCTTAATTTTTTCAGGTGGATTAGGACCTACAGAAGACGATATTACCAAACAAGTTCTAGCTGGATACCTGACAAAAGGGATCATTTATGACAACGAGCATCTGACAAAAATAGAGCATTTTTTCGCGGCTAGAAAAGACAAGATGTCCGAAAATAACAAACGCCAAGCAGAAATCATTGAGGGATCATACGTTTTATCCAATGATTTCGGCTTTGCGGCTGGCATGTTCCTAGAAGAAAAGGCTCATACCTATATCTTACTTCCTGGCCCGCCATCAGAAATGCAACCCATGTTTACGAAATATGCCAAACCACTGCTACTAAAAAATAGTGAGCGCGAAATTATACTAGAATCTAAAATAATACGTTTTTTCGGCATTGGCGAATCGAAATTAGCAGATGATTTGAAAGATATGATTGCAACACAGACAAACCCTACAATCGCAACCTATGCGGGGGAAAATGAAGTGGTTATCCGACTTACTGCTTCTGCGACAACAAGAGAAGAAGCATTGCGGTTGATTGCCGAGACAGAAGAAGAGATCATTAAGCGAGACGGGGCTTACATATACGGCTCAGGAGACGTCACACTCGTCGATTTGGTCATCCAGCAACTCATGGAAGCCAACATGACTATTTCGGCAGCAGAGAGCCTCACAGCCGGTTTATTTCAAGCAGAACTCGGTGGCACAACAGGCATCTCTAAAATCTTCAAAGGCGGCATGGTAACATATAGTGCTGAAACGAAGCACGAATTACTGCACGTCTCCAAGGAAACGATTGAAAAAGAAGGCGTTGTCAGCCAAGCTTGCGCGATAGAAATGGCAGATAATATTCGTAAACTATGCAAAACAGATATGGGCATCAGCTTCACGGGTGTTGCAGGTCCCGAAGAGCTAGAAGGAAATCCTGTTGGAACCGTATGGATTGGCCTTAGCGTTGTTGGTAATCCTACATTAGCCTATCGTTACACCTTCAATCGCGATCGTAATTATAATCGTCGTCGAGCTGTAAAAGAAGGTTTTGCGCTGATTAAAGCTTTTTTGGACGAGAAATCCGATAAAAAAGAGAAATAAGGGGTGAAAATCAACACAATCAGCCGTAAAAAAAGGTTAGACGAATGCTTGCAAAACGGCTATAATAAAGGCACAGTCAGGAAGCGAATGCTACCGTGTAGAGAGAAAAATAGCGCGCACAGAAAAAATACGAACAAATATTCGCTTTTTACTTGTATATCTTCAAAAAATAAGGTATAGTATCTATAGGCAGTAAAAACAACCGCTAAATAATGTGTGGTATGCAATGTTTTTACATGAAATTAGATATATATAAAGACTAGGAGGCAATAATGTGAGTGATCGTCAAGCGGCCTTAGATCAGGCGTTAAAACAAATCGAGAAGCAATTTGGTAAAGGTTCCATTATGAAGTTAGGGGAACAATCAGATCATAATATTTCTACGATATCAAGTGGCTCTTTAGCTCTCGATATCGCACTTGGAGTCGGTGGTTATCCACGAGGAAGAATCATCGAAGTATACGGACCAGAGAGTTCAGGTAAAACAACCGTTGCTTTACACGCTATTGCAGAAGTACAAGCGCAGGGCGGAACAGCGGCATTTATCGATGCTGAGCATGCATTAGATCCAGCATATGCGAAGAATCTAGGCGTTAATATTGATGAATTATTGCTATCACAACCAGATACAGGGGAACAAGCATTAGAAATCGCTGAAGCGTTGGTTCGTAGTGGCGCTGTCGATATTTTAGTTATTGACTCCGTAGCCGCACTCGTACCACGTGCGGAAATCGAAGGCGAAATGGGAGATTCACATGTCGGCTTACAAGCGCGTCTTATGTCCCAAGCCTTGCGTAAACTATCCGGTGCAATCAACAAATCCAAAACAATCGCGATTTTCATCAACCAAATTCGTGAAAAAGTAGGCGTTATGTTCGGTAACCCTGAAATAACTCCAGGTGGACGTGCCCTTAAATTCTACTCTACTGTTCGTTTAGAAGTAAGACGTGCAGAACAACTAAAACAAGGTACGGACGTTATCGGTAACAAAACAAAAATCAAAGTCGTGAAAAACAAAGTAGCACCACCATTCCGTGTCGCTGAAGTAGACGTTATGTACGGCTTCGGTATTTCACGTGAAGGTGAACTCGTTGATATGGCCTCTGAAATTGACGTTATCAATAAGAGTGGTTCATGGTATTCTTATAACGAAGAGCGTATTGGCCAAGGTCGCGAGAATGCGAAACAATACTTGAAAGAGCATCCAGAAATTCGCGATGAAATCTCAAAACGCGTGCGTCAAGAATATGAAATCGATGTGAAACCTAATTTAGCAGAAGAAGCATTGCCAGAAGAAATCAATTTACTTGATGAAGATTAATCCATAAGCCGCCCAATTGGGTGGCTTCTCTTTATTTCTAAGCTATAAAATCCTTTTTTTATAGGGTTTTTTTTGATTCCGTTTACATCTTTGCGCTTTCCTTGACAATACATGGATTGACAGATAGAATTAGATTGTATATTTTACATTTAAAAATGAAAAAATACACGCGTGTCAGGAATATTTCTGACAACCGACATAACCATTAAAAAGAATTGAATAGCAAAGGAGGTGTAAGGATGGAACTCGTAATCACAATCATCTCCAGCTTGCTTTTCTTGATCGTCGGTCTGGTTGTTGGTTCTCTAATTTATAAATCAAGCTCTGAGCGGAAACTTGCCGCTGCTAGAGGAACAGCTGAATTAATCACGGAAGACGCTAAAAAAGAAGCAGAAACCTTGAAGAAAGAAGCATTACTTGAAGGCAAAGAAGAGAATCATAAGTTACGTACTGAAATCGAAAATGAACTTCGTGGGCGAAGAGGGGAATTACAAAAATCAGAAAATCGCTTATTGCAAAGGGAGGAAAACCTCGACAGAAAAGATACTTCTTTAAGTAAAAGGGAAGCAACTCTTGAAAGAAAAGAGGAGAGTATCAGTAAACGTCAACAACAAATTGAAGAAAAAGAAAGCAAAGTGGAAGAGATGACTCAAAAACAACAAGTAGAGTTAGAAAGAATATCTGCCCTTACCAAGGATGAGGCGAAGAACGTTATCTTGAGCCAAGTAGAAGAGGAACTAACACACGATACAGCAGTGATGGTGAAGGAATCTGAAACTCGTGCGAAGGAAGAAGCAGATAAGAAAGCGAAAAACATTCTTTCTCTAGCAATACAACGCTCCGCAGCGGATCATGTTGCTGAAACGACAGTAAGCGTTGTAACTCTACCGAATGATGAGATGAAAGGTCGAATTATTGGTCGTGAAGGCCGTAATATTCGTACACTGGAAACGCTCACTGGTATCGATTTAATTATTGATGATACACCAGAAGCAGTTATCCTTTCCGGATTTGATCCTGTTCGTCGTGAAATCGCGCGAATCGCTTTGGAGAAACTCGTACAAGATGGACGAATTCACCCAGCACGGATTGAAGAAATGGTCGATAAAGCTCGTAAAGAGGTGGACGAACATATTCGTGAAGTTGGAGAACAAGCAACATTCGAAGTTGGCATTCATTCAATACACCCAGATCTAATCAAGATTCTTGGTCGCTTGCGTTACCGTACAAGTTACGGGCAAAACGTCTTGAATCACTCGTTAGAAGTGGCGAAATTGGCTGGAATTTTGGCCAGTGAGCTTGGTGAAGATGTAACGATGGCTAAGCGTGCTGGACTCCTTCATGATATCGGTAAAGCAATCGATCATGAAATTGAAGGAAGTCATGTCGAAATTGGTGTCGAACTTGCTACGAAATACAAGGAAAATGATATTGTTATTAATAGTATCGCTTCCCACCATGGAGACACAGAGGCAACATCTGTTATCGCTGTCCTAGTAGCAGCCGCAGATGCCCTATCAGCCGCAAGACCCGGTGCTCGTAGTGAAACATTGGAGAACTACATTCGCCGCCTAGAGAAATTAGAAGAGATTTCCGAGTCTTATGAAGGTGTAGAGAAATCTTACGCCATTCAAGCTGGACGCGAAGTTCGTATTATCGTAGAGCCTGATTCTATCGATGATTTAGCTTCTTACCGCTTAGCACGAGACATTAGGAAACGGATTGAAGAAGAACTCGAATACCCTGGTCATATCAAAGTGACTGTTATCCGTGAGACGCGTGCTGTAGAGTACGCGAAGTAATCACATAAAACACGCAGTTCCCACATCGGAAGCTGCGTGTTTTGCTGTATACAGGCAAGCAATTTCCTTGCGCGATGCCGAAAAACAAAGCTATAATATGCAGTAATCTAAGATGGGAGTTTGATAGCATGCAAAAATGGGAAATCAGAAATTTTAAAAAAGAGAATTATTCGGATGTGGCTCGTATTTATCAGACGGGAATTGATGGACGAAATGCGACGTTTCAAAAAGAGGTGCCGACATTTGAGGCTTGGGATCAGAAGTATCTGGATGTTTGTCGTTTTGTGGTGATGGAGGATGGAGTTGTAATTGGATGGGCTGCATTACTGCCATTTTCCGGCATGCCTTCTTACCGCGGGGTTGCGGAACTGAGTATTTATATCGATCCGGCAACGGCTGGAAAAGGAATTGGGACGGCGCTTATGGCTCATATCGTTAGCAAGAGCGAAGAGGCTGGTTTTTGGACGCTACAATCCTTGATCTTCCCTGAAAATACGGCGAGTATTGCTTTACATAGAAAATTCGGATTTAAAACGCTTTGCATTCATGAAAAATTGGGCGAGATGGACGGTGTTTTTCGAGATGTGGCATTATTGGAGCGCAGAAGTGATGTCGTCGGAAAATAGGACGGGCATTTTGACGCGTTTCGGGGTATAATAGGTTACATATAGAGAGTGAGGAATTAGCATATGGAATTATTATTTATCGGGGATGTTGTGGGTTCTATCGGTCGTGATATGATTACCGAATATTTGCCGCAACTAAAGAAAGCGTATCGTCCGACTGTTACGGTAATCAATGGGGAGAACGCCGCTGCTGGACGTGGCATTACGGAGAAGATTTACAAACAGTTTTTAGAGCAGGGTGCTAATGCGGTGACGCTTGGTAATCATGCTTGGGATAATCGCGATATTTTTGAATTTATCGATAACGCGAAATATTTGGTGCGACCTGCGAATTTCCCGGAGGAGACGACGCCGGGTACTGGACTTGTTTTTATAAAAAGCAACCAGTTGGAAGTTGCGGTAATTAATATGCAGGGTCGTGTCTTTATGTCAGATTTGGATGATCCGTTCCGCAAAATGGACGAATTAATTGAGGAAGCCTCGAAACGAACGAATATCATTTTCGTGGATTTTCATGCGGAGACGACGAGTGAGAAGCAAGCGATGGGCTGGTACGTGGATGGTCGCGTGACAGCGATTGTTGGGACGCATACGCACGTGCAGACGTCGGATAATCGGATTTTGCCACAGGGAACGGCGTATTTAACAGATGTTGGTATGACTGGACCTTATGACGGCATTTTGGGCATGGATAAAGAGGCGAGCTTGCGTCGATTCTTGACTGCGATGCCTTCTCGTTTTGAAGTGCCTAAGACTGGGCGCGCTGTTTTGTCGGGATGTATGATTAGTATTAACGATACGACTGGACAGGCTACTAAAATTGAACGGATTTTGATAAACGAGGATCATCCGTTTACGCTTTGATCAAAGGAGGTGTCACACGTTGACCTACCAAAAAGAAGAAATAATCGCCAAAGCGCAGGCGTTGAAATCGGCGCTCCAAGCTACGGAGGCTGTCAAATTTTATCGTGCGGCAGAAGCGAAAATTAATACGAATCAAAAAGTGGCTGCCAAAGTGGGAGACATCAAGAAACTGCAGAAGGAAGCGGTCAATTTAGAGCATTATCAAAAATTCGGAGCGGTGAAGCAAACCGAAGATGGCATCGATGCGTTGACAGCTGAAATCGACCATTTACCGATTGTGCAGGAATTCAGACGTTCTCAAGAAGAAGCGAATGATTTATTGCAAGCCATCACACACGAAATCAGCTACAAGGTCACGTCACAACTGCAAAAATAAGGATGAGAACGATGCGGTGCTTACGTTACTGCATCGTTTCTTTCTATTCAAAACTTGTCTTTTCTTCATGATTTGGCTTGCTTATGCTATAATAAAGGGACAAAATAACTTTTAAACAAAGAGAAAAAGGGTTGATTGGAATGGCAGTTGAAGTGACGCCGATGATGAAGCAATATTTAGCGATTAAGGAAAATTACAAAGATGCATTTCTGTTTTTCCGATTAGGGGATTTCTACGAGATGTTCTTTGAAGATGCGATACAAGCGTCGCAAATTTTAGAGATAACGTTAACGGCTCGTGCGGGTAATTCGGATAATCCGATTCCGATGTGCGGGGTGCCTTATCATGCGGCTGCGGGTTACATAGATACGTTGATTGATAAGGGTTACAAGGTGGCGATTTGTGAACAGGTGGAGGACGCGAAATTTGCCAAGGGTATGGTGAAGCGTGAAGTGGTTCAGCTGATTTCTCCGGGGACGATGATGGAGTCGAAGGGTCTGAAGGAGAAAGAAAACAATTTTATTGCGGCGGTTTTTCAGCACGAGGAGAAGGAATATGGTTTTGCTTATTGTGATCTTTCGACGGGTGAGCTGAAATCGACGGTACTTGCGATGGGTGAGGATCGCTTGATTAATGAGTTGACGACGCTGTCTGCAAAAGAAATGGTTGTCGGGATTGAGTTTAGTGAGGCGTTTCCAGAAGCGGTTCGTGAGCAGCTGGGACTCTTTATTTCGTATGAGAATAATAATGATTTGCCGAGCGGTTACGAGAGTTTAGTGACGAACACGATTCATCCAATTGAGAAAAAAGCGATTGCGAAGTTGCTGAATTATTTTATTGATACGCAAAAGCGGGATTTGTCGCATTTACAGAAGACGGTTCATTATGAAACGAGCCAATATATGAAAATGGACTATTATTCGAAGCGGAATTTGGAGTTGTCGGAGTCGATTCGTGGGAAGGGGAAACAAGGCACGTTATTGTGGTTGCTAGATCAGACGAAAACCGCGATGGGTGGGCGTTTGTTGAAACAGTGGATCGATCGTCCGCTTATTCACCTGGATGCGATTGAGGCACGCCAACAGGATGTGAACAGTTTTATCAATCATTATTTTGAACGGATGGAATTGATGGAGTTGTTGAAGCAGGTCTATGATTTGGAGCGTTTGGCTGGGCGTGTGGCTTACGGGAACGTGAATGCGCGCGATTTGATTCAGTTGAAGAATTCGCTGTATCAGGTTCCGCTTGTGAGGGATACGTTGAAGGCTATGAATCAGCCGAATTTGACGCGAATTATTGATGAAATTGATCCGTGTGATACGCTTGCGGATGTGTTGGAGCGCTCGATTAATGCGTCACCTCCGATCTCGATTCGTGAGGGTGGGATTATCAAGGATGGCTATAACGCGGAGCTGGATACATACCGGGATGCGAGTCGTAACGGAAAAACATGGATTGCAGAACTGGAACGCCAGGAGCGCGAACTGACTGGGATTAAATCGCTAAAAGTTGGCTTTAATCGTGTATTTGGCTATTATATCGAGGTAACGAAGGCGAATATTGCGGCGTTGCCAGAAAATCGATATGAGCGCAAGCAAACGTTGACCAATGCGGAACGTTATATTACGCCTGATTTGAAGGAAAAAGAACGCCTGATTTTGGATGCGGAAGAAAAAAGTATTGAGTTGGAATACTCGCTGTTTATTGCGGTTCGCGAAACAGTGAAGGAATATATCGAACGTCTGCAAAAATTGGCGAAGGTGATCAGTGAAATTGACTGCTTGCAGAGTTTTGCTAATATTAGTGAGAACAATCATTTTGTGAAGCCGGTCATGAATAAGACGGGAGATTTGGAAATCATTCAGGGACGCCATCCTGTGGTGGAAAAAGTGATGGGGACACAGAGCTATGTAGCGAACGACTGCGTGATGAACGAATCGCGCGGTATGTTATTGATAACTGGACCGAATATGTCTGGTAAGAGCACATACATGCGTCAGATTGCGCTTACCGCGATCATGGCGCAGGTCGGTTGTTATATCCCGGCGGAACAAGCGACGTTGCCAATTTTCGATCAGATTTTTACACGGATTGGTGCGGCGGATGACTTGATTGCTGGACAGAGTACGTTTATGGTGGAGATGTTGGAGGCGCGGAATGCGATTGTGAATGCGACGGCGGACAGTCTGATTTTGTTTGATGAGATTGGGCGCGGGACGGCGACGTATGATGGGATGGCGTTAGCACAGGCGATTATTGAGTACATCCACGAGGAAGTGCACGCTAAAACCTTGTTCTCCACGCATTATCACGAGTTAACCATTTTGGATGAGACGTTACCGCAGATGCATAATGTGCATGTCAGCGCCGTGGAAGAGGACGGGAAAGTCGTGTTCCTTCACAAAATTGAGGATGGTCCGGCGGATAAGAGTTACGGGATTCATGTCGCCGAGCTTGCCAACCTTCCGCAAAAATTGATTGGCCGGGCACGCCATATTTTAGAACAGTTGGAGAGTTCGGAGGAGAAAATTATCATGCCTGCCGAAACCGCTGTGAGTGTGCCAGAAACGCATGAAGAAGTGCAGCTATCGATGTTTCCAATCGAGGAGAAAACAGTGCGGATGAAGCAAGAACAGTCTTTAATCAAGGTTATTAAAAATATTGATTTGATGCATATGACGCCGATGGACGCGATGTCGACACTCTATGATTTACAGAAAAAAGCGAAGCAATAGGAAAGTAAGGTGAAGTTTAGATGGCTCACATTATCGAATTGACGGATGCCTTATCAAATAAAATCGCGGCTGGTGAAGTGGTCGAACGCCCTGCTTCCGTTGTGAAAGAACTTGTGGAAAACGCGATTGACGCTAAAAGTACCGTTATTGATGTGCTAGTGGAAGAAGGCGGCCTGAATAAGATTACGATTATCGATAATGGTGTCGGAATTCGCGCCGAAGAGGTCTCTGTTGCCTTTAAACGCCATGCTACGAGCAAGATTAAGAACGAACATGATTTGTTTCGCGTGCATACGCTAGGCTTTCGTGGTGAAGCTTTGCCGAGTATTGCCTCGGTGTCGTTCTTAGAAATGACGACCGCGACAGGTGATGGTGCGGGAACGAAGATTGTTGTGGAGGGCGGGAAAGAGATTGAGAAGCATAGTGCCCAGGCTAGAAAAGGCACGGAGATTCAAGTTTCTAATCTATTTTTCAATACGCCGGCACGTTTGAAATATTTGAAGAGTTTGCATACGGAGCTTGGCAATATTACGGATATCATGAATCGGTTGGCCTTGTCGCATCCGGAGATTAGCTTTCGTTTCTCGCATAACGGGAAAAGTTTGCTGAAAACGAACGGGAATGGCGACTTGCAACAAGTGATGGCTTCGATTTATGGACTTGCTGTTGCGAAAAAAATGATTCCGATTCAAGCGGAGTCGCTGGATTTTAAGTTGACGGGATACGCGGCTTTGCCTGAGGTGAACCGCTCGAATCGTAACTATATTTCCACGATTGTAAATGGCCGTTTTATTAAAAACTATGCGCTTGTTCGGGCGATTCAGGATGGATATCATACGCTGCTTCCGATTGGTCGCTTTCCGATTTTAGTTTTGCAGATTGAAATGGACCCTTTGATTGTGGATGTGAATGTGCATCCTGCCAAATTGGAGGTTCGTTTGAGTAAGGAAGCGGAGTTGGGTCAGTTTATCGCGAGTACGTTAAAAGCCGCGTTTCATAAGGAGCAGTTGATTCCTGATGCTGCGCCCTCGAAACGGCAGAAGTTGGCCTCGGAGCAATTAGCGATCAATTTTGATAAGGAAGAGGAACCGGAGGAAGTGGTGGTGGAAGCGCCGAAACCGGTTGTGACGCCTACTTATTCGACGGCGCCGAAGACACAAATGGAGTTGCCGACGAGCGATGCATTGCCGGATGAAGACCCACTTTTTATCAATGAGGATTTCGCGGCATATGATGTGGCGCCAAAGATGGAAGAGGCTGCGCCAGTGGAAGTTCCAAAAGAGCGGATGCCAAAAATGTACCCGGTTGGTCAAGTTCACGCGACTTATATCGTTGCGCAAAACGAGACGGGAATGTATTTGATCGATCAGCACGCCGCGCAAGAACGGATTAAGTATGAATTTTATCGGGAAAAGATTGGGGAAGTGGATCGGGAATTGCAACAGTTGCTTGTTCCGATTGTCCTTGATTTTTCGACGGATGAGTTTATTAAATTACGGGATCAAAAAGCGAAATTAGAAGAGGTTGGCGTTTTTCTTGAGAATTTTGGGCAAAATAGCTTTATTATTCGGGAGCATCCGACGTGGCTACCTAAGGGGGAGGAAGAGAGTACGTTGCGTGATATTTTAGACGAGGCGCTCACGAAGCCACAGGTTAGTATTCATAAATTGCGGGAAGATGCGGCAATTATGATGAGTTGCAAGAAATCGATTAAAGCGAATCATTATTTAACGCAGGCGGATATGGAAAAATTGCTCGATACATTGCGCGAGGCAAACGATCCATTTACGTGCCCACATGGTCGACCAGTCATCATTTCTTATTCGACGTATGAACTCGAAAAAATGTTTAAGCGTATTATGTAAAATTTTAAAGGAGAGAATCACATGTCGTTTAACGGTCAAACTGTCATACCTGCCGCGCATAATCACCGGGATGTAGAGAAAATTCTTAGTCTGGACGCGGAATATATGGTGATGTTAGAAACGCAGGTTGGGCAACTGAAATCGCTCGTAAATTTGGCCGCTTCTGGTGGTAAAAAGGTCATCTTACACGCCGATCTCATTCACGGCTTAAAAAATGATGAGTATGCGGTGGACTTCTTGTGTCAAGACGTTCGCCCAGCTGGAATTATCTCGACAAGAGGAAACGTTATTTTAAAGGCAAAACAACATAAGGTGCTCGCGATTCAGCGTTTATTTATGCTAGACTCGAGCGCATTTACGAAAGGCACGGCACTGGTTCAGAAAATAAAACCGGATTATATTGAATTGTTGCCTGGAATCTTGCCTACAATGGTGGAACAAATGACGGAGCTGCTCCACATTCCTGTCATTGCGGGCGGCTTGATTACAACGCAGGCACAGGTTGACGAAATTTTAGCAGCGAAAGCAACGGCTATCACGACATCTCAAAAATCACTTTGGAAATGAGGGATTAGGAAGATGGGAAAGATTGTTGTTATTGGAAGTATTAATATGGATATTGCGACGGAACTGGCTGGGATGCCGGAACTTGGTGAAACAGTGAAGGGTCAGGATGCAGTGATTTCACCGGGAGGCAAGGGTGCGAATCAAGCGGTTGCCGCCGCGAAACTTGGTGGCGATGTTGTGATGGTTGGTATGATTGGAAACGATGCGTTTGGCGCGGATGCTTTGGCGAATCTGAATTCTTTTTGTATTGACGTGACGCATGTGCGCGGTGTGGATTTGACGACTGGCCTGGCGATGATTTTGCGGGAACATGGAGACAACCGGATTATCGTGGCTCCTGGGGCGAATAATGCTTGGCCGGACGACTTGATGCTTGATGAGATTATCGCTGGGGCATCGATTGTATTGTTGCAAAATGAGATTCCGTTCTCGGTCATTGAAAAAGCGGTGGATGTTGCGGTGCAGCACGGGATTCCAACTGTGTTTGATCCTGCGCCTGTGGATCGTTTTCCGATTGCATTCTTGCGGAAGATTACGTATTTGACGCCGAATGAGACGGAGTTTAAGCAGTTACCAGATGACATTTTGCAAGGGAACACGGAAGCACTGCTTGTAACGCGGGGAAAAGACGGCGTCCGGGTTTGTGATGCTGATGGAGATACGGATATACTGGCAGTGGATGTGGAAGTCAAGGATTCCACTGGGGCAGGGGATACGTTTAATGGTGCTTTCGCGGTTGCCATTACTGCAGGGAAATCCTTGCATGACGCCGTCCGTTTTGCTAACCAAGCCGCTGCACAAAGCACAACAAAAATTGGTGCCCAAGTCGGCATGCCATTCTTAGAAGATATAGAAGCTAATCTCGAAAAATAGAGGTTAGTTTTTTTATTTGGAACAGTCGTGCAGAAAGTGAGATATAGCAACAAAACCTGATTTGATACAGCGGATAGAAAATAACTACTGTTATAATACAGTGGTACGAATTTGGAATAGTACAGGAATGTTACAATGTTGCAAGTAAATTATTTTTGTACTTATTTAATAATCATGACAATATAAGAAAGTATGTGATACCAATCACTTGGCGCTAAAAAAGCAATGAAAGCACTTTAATTTTGTTAGAATGCAGTAAAATTTTTATGTGAAAACTGTAGCATTATTTTTATTTTGTGGTATGATAACAGTATAGAAGTTACTTGGGTAGCTTTGCTCAATTTTTAACGCTCATAAACGAACAATGAAACGTAGGAGGTTTCCGTGATGAAAGAACAATGGTTTGAATTTACAGGTGGTAACTGGGAAAACGAAATTGACGTAAGAGACTTTATTTTGAAGAACTACAGATTATACGAAGGTGACGACACTTTCCTAGTAGGTCCTACAGATGCAACATCGCAATTATGGGATCAAGTTATGGATTTAACAAAGCAAGAGCGGGAAAACGGCGGCGTGCTAGATATGGATACAAAAATCGTATCGACTATCACATCACATGATCCTGGATACTTAAACAAAGATTTAGAAACAGTAGTAGGCGTGCAAACAGATGTACCTTTCAAACGCTCACTACAACCGTTTGGCGGCATCCGTATGGCAGAGCTTGCATGTGAAGCTTATGGTTATGAAGTCGACAAAGAAATTTCAAGCATTTTCAGAGATTGGCGTAAAACGCATAACCAAGGTGTTTTTGATGCTTATAATGACGAAATGCGTGCAGCTCGTAAATCTGGTATTATTACAGGACTTCCAGATGCATACGGCCGTGGGCGCATCATCGGTGACTACCGTCGTGTAGCATTATACGGTGTGGATCGCCTAATCGAAGACAAGAAGAACGACTTGAAAAACACAGGACTTCGCACAATGAGCGACGATATTATTCGCTTACGTGAAGAGTTAAACGAACAAATCCGCGCATTAGCTGAACTAAAACAACTGGGAGCACAGCACGGTTTTGATATTTCTAAACCAGCAACAACAGCGCAAGAAGCTTTCCAATGGTTATACTTCGGTTACCTTGCAGCGATTAAAGAACAAAACGGAGCAGCAATGAGTTTAGGCCGTACGTCTACATTCCTTGATATCTTCGTAGAACGCGATCTTCGCAACGGTACATTAACAGAAGTGGAAGCGCAAGAAATCGTGGATCATTTCATTATGAAACTGCGCCTTGTAAAATTCGCTCGTACTCCAGACTACAACGAATTGTTCTCTGGAGATCCAACGTGGGTAACAGAATCAATCGGTGGTATCTCAGAAGACGGTCTACCACTTGTAACGAAGAACTCATTCCGGTTCTTGCATACACTAAACAACTTAGGACCAGCTCCTGAGCCAAACTTAACGGTACTTTGGTCGACACAATTACCATCAGGATTCAAGAAATTCTGCGCTAAAATGTCTATCAAAACAAGCGCTATCCAATATGAAAACGATGATGTTATGCGTCCTAAATGGGGCGACGACTACGGAATCGCATGTTGTGTATCCGCAATGCGTATCGGTAAACAAATGCAATTCTTCGGAGCACGTGCCAATCTTGCAAAAACATTACTTTATGCAATCAACGGTGGCGTGGATGAGAAATCAAAAGCACAAGTTGGACCAGCTTTCCAACCAATCACTTCTGAAGTACTAGACTATGAAGAAGTCATGGCTAAATTTGACGAAATGATGGAATGGATTGCAGAATTATACCTAAACACACTAAACGTTATCCATTATATGCATGATAAATACGCGTACGAACGTCTAGAAATGGCGCTTCATGATACACACGTATTACGTACGATGGCAACTGGTATCGCTGGACTTTCTGTTGCAGCCGATTCTTTAAGTGCTATCAAACATGCGCAAGTAAAACCAATCCGTGATGAAAACGGAATCGCTATTGATTTTGAAATCATCGGTGACTATCCTAAATATGGAAACAATGACGATCGCGTAGATGAAATCGCCGTTGATCTTCTAAAAGCATTCATGACGAAAGTTAAAAAACATAAAACATATCGTGATTCTGTTCATACAACGTCTGTTCTTACTATCACATCTAACGTTGTATACGGTAAGAAAACTGGTAACACACCAGACGGACGTCGCGCTGGCGAACCATTCGCACCAGGAGCAAACCCAATGCATGGTCGCGATACAAAAGGCGCTCTAGCTTCCTTATCATCTGTTGCAAAACTTCCGTATGAATATGGACAAGATGGTATTTCGAATACATTCTCTATCGTGCCAAAAGCATTAGGTCGCGAAGATGAATCACAAATCAATAATCTTGTTGCAATGCTTGATGGTTACTCAACAAAAATGGGCCATCATTTAAATATCAACGTCTTTAATCGTGACACATTGCTTGATGCGATGGATCATCCAGAAGAATACCCACAATTAACAATCCGTGTATCTGGTTACGCTGTTAACTTCATTAAATTAACACGTGAGCAACAATTGGATGTAATACACCGCACCATGCACGAATCCATGTAATGTCTTTCATCAAACCGAGAAACGCCGATCTCCGTCGTTAAAAGCTCCGTTCCGATGCTCACGTACAAGTCGTACGCTCCGCTTCGGTACTCGCTTTTGCCTAGGATATCAACGTTTCTCGGCCCGATGATGTTTCGCGGGGATTTCGAAGTGCTGCGGGAAAACATTTTTAGGGATTGCGTTTTTTGCAATCCCTGTCTGTTGTAAATCTACTACTTGAAAGGAAGAGGAGTCAAATGTCTGAAGTTATTGGTCGTGTTCATTCCGTGGAAACAATGGGGACTGTGGATGGTCCTGGTATCCGTTTTATTGTCTTTATGCAAGGTTGTTTACTGCGTTGCCAATTTTGTCATAATCCGGATACGTGGAAGATTGGAATCGGGGAGGAAAGAACCGCCCAGGATGTTTTTGAGGAGGCTTATAAGTATAAGGCTTTCATGGATGCTTCAGATGGTGGAATCACAGTTAGTGGGGGAGAACCGTTGCTGCAGGTTGATTTCCTAATCGAGCTCTTCACACTTTGTAAACAAGCTGGAATCCATACAACAATCGATTCTTGTGGTGGTTGCTTTACAAGAGATTCTGAATTTATTGAAAAACTAGATCGTTTAATGGAAGTTACAGATTTAATTTTATTGGATATTAAGCAAATCAATCCAGAGAAACATCTAAAATTAACAACGCGTCCAAATGCGCCGATTCTGGATTTTGCACAGTATCTTGCGGATAAAGAACAGCCAATTTGGATTCGTCATGTATTAATTCCAACGAAAACGGATGATCCGGAAGATTTAACGAAGCTGCATGAATTTATTACGAAGCTACCGAATGTAGCTCGCGTTGAAGTGTTGCCATACCATACGATGGGTGTGTACAAGTGGGAGAGTCTCGGTATCCGTTATCCACTGGAAGGTATTGAAGGTCCAGAAGATGATGTCGTTAAGATGGCGAATACAATTTTAGAAACGCAAAAATATAATTGATGATATAGGAGGGCGCAGATGACATTTTGCGTCCTTTTATTACTTTAAGATTACAAAAACACTTTTTATGTGTCAAAAAAATCAATTTTACGACCATTAATCCTTGAATTATATAACAAACTATGTTTAAATTGTATTATGAAAGAAAAAGGAGGCCATGATGAATGAGACAGAATAGAAGTTCGAAAACCACGCAAAATAATAAGTCATCGAAATTTAAGTGGCTCATAGCTATTGTTTTATCAACACTTGTACTAACCATCGGGGGATTAGTCTTAACAAATAACTTATTCACAAATAGCGCTTCGTCCAAAGAGTTACTTGTCCTCAAAGCTGAAGCCGTTTCTGTGCAGCACTGGAAAGTCCCGGCTAAGCAACAAAGCATTAGTTCTGCGCCGAAAGATCCACCAGGGCCAGCAGCAGGTAAAAAAGTGGTTTACTTAACATTCGATGATGGGCCAAGCATACATTTAAAGCAATTTTTAGAAGTTCTTGAAAAAGAGAAAGCTCCGGCATCTTTTTTCTTTGTTGGAAATGAGTTTGCAAATGGTGACAAAGAAACGTATCAGCGCATGATTGATAGTGGTTTTGTAATTGGCCTACATAGCTATACGCACAATCCGAAGAAACTATATCGTAAAAAAGATCCTACATTTATTAGTGAAATGAGCCGTGAGCGCGACGACTTCGAAAGAATTAGTGGCATTCGTACTAATTTGATTCGAGCGCCTTATGGTAGTACGTACCTTACAAATACACAGGTTGAGCAAACAAAACAGAACGGTTTCCGGTTAGTTGATTGGAATATTGATAGCAATGATTGGCGTTATAGCCCGGGTAATTCAGGTGCCGTATATCAAAATGTGCTATCTCAAGTAAATGCTTATGAAGGCAGCAACGAGCCATTAGTTATTCTATTCCATGAGCGTAAAAACACATTAGATGCATTGCCTAGAGTGATTAAAATGTTACGCGACAAAGGATATGTGTTCCAAGCGTATCACGAGAACGAAACTTTACACCAAAACTTCAAAAAAGATCCTAATTTATGAGTTAGAAGCATTGTTTTTCTTTTAAAAGAGAGAAATGATGCTTTTTATTGTGGATTTGTGCTTTGTCATTATGACGTTATTACTTCCTATAATATATATTATGTAAACTAAAAAAGACAATATGAAATAAGCAGGAAAAAACTTCTCTTCCCTCACTTTTTTATCGCCTTTTCTAGTTTCGCGCTTCATTTTATATAACAATGTTCTATCATTTATTTCTTTTTCTTGTGCGCCTGTTTTTTGAGTAAAGCTCCACATCTTTTTTGTAGAATAAAGCCATCTTTCTAGAACTGCTATGATCAAATACATACAGCGGTCTTAATTTATCCGTACTGACCACGCTGGATAGATTGGATCTTGACATGCCTAAAAATTCTGCTACTTGCTTTTGGGACATTAAGTATTTGTTCAAATCACCGATAAGTTTTTGTTTTATTACGATATCATTTTCATAAAACACCGTTTTCACGCCTTTCTATGATTTTTTACCACGTGGATGATATTTCTGTATGGTGTTTTGTTTTGACTTAATTTCTACTTTTTCATAGATTTGTGTCGTTAGTATAGATATATGGCCCAGTAGTGCCTGGATATACCTGATATCACAGCCATTTTCTAATAATGCAACAGCAAATGAATGGCGCAAAATGGATGGTGTTAGCTTGATATTTAATTCTTTACCAATTGCTGTGATTGCTTGATAAATGATATGTCCATTAACTGTAAGACCCGTTTCCCAATCTATAAGAAAGGCAGAATGGTACAGACCTTGTTTTTCCAGTATGCTTTGTCGCTTTTCTAGATGATTAAGTAGCAGTGGCTCTAGGTTTTCGCTGTAAAAAGTATAGCGCCTGCTACCATTATCGCCTGCCACAACAATACTCCGAGTAATAAAATCGAAATCAGATAGCACTAATCTCTGCATTTCAGAAGGCTTCATACCTGTTGCATAGATAAATTCGAATAGAAAGCGCTGATAATCCGATATTCGACTATTCTCTAGCATTCGGGCATATAATGTGTCGATTTCTTGCTCATATAGTACACGCACAAACTTACGAACTGGGGCTCGCGGTTTAAATCGAGCAAAGGGATTGTTGATATGCGGATTCTCGTTAGATACAAAATGATAAAAATGGCGTAATATCTTAATATGATTGTAAAATGTAGATTTAGCTAACTTGTTTTCTAATTCTTTATAATAGATATAGACCTCCTTTTTAGACACTTCCAATGAGCCGAATCTTTGCATATAGTTCTGAATGATTCTTTTCGATTGCTTTGTCGTCGATTCTGAACGCGATTTTGATCTTAATAAGCTGACATAGTCTTCTAATTCTGGTATGCTTATCACCTCCATTTTTATTATAGCATATTTAGTCGTGATTAATCGATCAAATAAAAACAACATTTTTTTATTGCAAAACGATATTTTTTAGTTTATAATCGATATATATTACTAAATGAGGTGTTTTTATGGAACGTGGATCGACTTTGCTTTTAAAACTTGCTATTGTCTTCATCGGGCTTGTTATACTTGCTCTATGTATTTTTGGATTACCTGCGCTAGCTATGGAAGCAGGTAGAAATGATCCTGATTTCGCGCGATGGCTTTATCCCATTTTGATTACGATGTACCTTGCTGCTGTACCGTTTTTTATTGGCTTGTATCAGGCACTAAAGGTCTTGACTTACATTGATAAACAGAAGGCTTTCTCAGAGCTTTCCGTGCGAGCTTTGAAGCGTATAAAGTACTGTGCGATGGTCATTAGCGGGCTTTACATGCTTAGCTTGCCACTTTTTTATTGTCTCGCGCAACAAGATGATGCGCCTGGAATTGTCGTTATTGGGCTTATTCTTACATTCGCGTCCATTGTTGTTGCTACTTTTGCGGCGGTTCTACAGAGAATTTTGCAAGAAGCAGTGGCTATTAAATCTGAAAACGACTTGACGGTCTGAGGTGAATGATATATGGCGATTATAATTAATATTGATGTGCAGCTGGCCAAGAAGAAAATGAGTGTCACCGAACTATCCGAAAAAGTCGGCATAACGATGGCTAATATTTCAATACTGAAAAATGGCAAGGCCAAAGCTATTCGATTCTCTACGCTAGAAGCCATTTGTTTGGCGCTGGATTGTCAGCCTGGAGATTTATTGGAATACCGGCCTGATGAATCATGACAAAAATAAAGCATGCTAGCAGGAAAGAGCTAGCATGCTTTATTTGATTTTATAGCGCGTTATAATGCTCGTCACTTACTGGTTCTAACCAATTCGTGCCGCCTTTTTGAGGATTTGTTGTAATAGCAAGATGGACAAATTCACTATCTTTTGTTGCACCGTGCCAATGTTTCAGATTAGCCGGGATTGTAACCACATCACCGGTATGCAATTTCTGCGCTAGCTTCCCTTCTTCTTGGTAGTAACCTTCGCCGCTTATGACTAATAGTATTTGACCGCCGTCATGCGTATGCCAATTATTTCGCGCTCCTGGCTCAAATGTCACGTTCCCAATCGGGCAATTAAATTCCGTTCCTTCTGGTACAAGCATTTTCAAGTACGCTGTCCCTGTAAAATAATTATTCGTAATCACGTCACCTTTGTTGAAAATTGCAGACATGCTATCAGCTCCTTCTTAAAAGTCTTTTAACTTCTTCTCCGTCGGCAAAACATGACTGCCGTAATTCTCAATTTTAAAATCTAATCGCTCTAGTGCGCTTTGCATCGTGTCAATCCGGTCCTGCAATTCATTACGCTGCTCTTTTAAAAGTTCTACACGCGCAGGAATCGTAGCATCGCCTTCGCGAAACAGACTCAAATATTCAATCAGCGACTCAATCGAGAGCCCAGCATTTCTCATATGACGACTGAATAAAAGCCAACGTAAATCTTCCTCATCAAATTTACGGACACCATTTTCGTTTCGCCGCACTGGCGGAATTAGGCCAATCCGTTCATAATAGCGGATCGTGTCCGCAGAAATCTGGGTTTCCTCGCTCACTACTTTGATATTCATTCGCGCTTCCCCTCCCTCTATTAAACTTGTTGGCTCGTTGGGCGCAGCAGGATTTCATTCATCGCCGTGTCAGCTGGCGTATCCATAGCAAAAAGAATCGTTTCCGCTACCCGTTCCGGACTAATCGCGACCTCTTCGTATAATTGCTCAATTCCTGGTTTCAAATCCTCGTCTGTGATAGTATGCGTCAACTCCGTAGCAATGGCACCTGGTGAGATAATGGTTACGCGAACGTTGCTTTTAGCTGCGGCTTCTTCTTGACGTAACGCTTCACTGATTGCTCTGACCGCATATTTTGTCCCACTATAAACGCCGCCCCCTGGATGTGTTTGATGCCCAGCGATAGATGAAATATTGATAAAATGACCGCTCTTTTGTTCCCGCATAGTTGGTAATGCAGCTGCGATTCCGTACAGTACGCCTTTAATATTAATGTCCACCATTTGGTCCCACTCCGCCACTTTTCGTTTATCAAAAGTAGAATGTGGCATTAATCCAGCATTATTTAGCCAAACATCGATTTTGCCGTACGTATCCAATGCGCGTTTTGCTAATGCTTCCACACTATCATGTTTTGCAACATCTGTCACTTGATATACCGCTATACCTCCGTCTTTCTCAATATCCCGAACCAACGCCTTTAAACGTTCTTCCCGACGCGCTCCGAGTACGAGTTTATGCCCTTTTTTAGCGAGAAGTTTTGCAGTCGCTTCCCCGATTCCACTCGATGCTCCTGTAATCACGATTACTTTTCCTGACATATACATTCTCCGTTCTCTATTTTGAATTTCACTACTCCACAACCTTACACCTTGGAGTTCACTTCAAGTCAAGACAAAGCCCTCCAACATCAAAAAGAAAGCACCAACTGCAAAAGATCATCCGACGAATCAGAATTTTACAGCGTGCTTTCCTATTTTTCAGTCGTGTTCTTTTTTCTGATTAATTTGGCCTTTACTATATGAGAATCGTGATTATGATTGGCATCTGCTCGCTCCTCTGGTTAGTTCATCAACGCTTGGTATTTATCAAACAAAGCTAAAAATTCGTCTTCGGTGAACGAAACGTCCTTGTCTTCTAAAATACCTCGGATTTTCTGTAAACACATGTGCCAGCCCGAGATATCACGCGGCGTATGCGTTGTAAGTTCGTTGATTTCTTCAGTGAAGCGAAGCGTTGTTTTCTCGCCTTGCTCCGTCAATTCGAACCGTACCATGTTTTTATCCCAAGTGTATTCCAAAATTGATTTCGGTTCATATACGGTGATTGTCATTTCTTCATATTCGCCATTTCCGAAATCGAATAAGATTAACCCGTCAACGCCAGATTCGCCGACACTTAGCTCAGGGAACCATTGGGCAAAACCTTTCGTTGTCGCAATAAGCTCCCAAACTTTAGCGATTTTGCTGTCTAACTCTAATTCGAATGTCATGATACCCGATGTGTCTGTGATTTTTTGATATTTTTCTTGCATTTTATTTCAACTCCTTATTTTGTTGTGGCTCTTATGAGGCATCCCCTGCCGATTTAGAGCCTCAATATGCATGAGAACGCAGTGAGCAGGTAATCCACCAGCGGCTCTTAAACACCAAATAAAGAACCACCAGCAAATCAAAATTCAACGCGTATACAAACTGAGCATTCGTTCCTTGCCCTGCGTCACGTCTCGCATCTCCGATCCAGCTTCACCAGCCAGCCTCTCGGAAATTTCGTGGCCTCCGCAAAAACCAAAAGAGGGTTTTCACTGCGCCCCCTAACAATTTCTGTCGAGGCTAAACGGACTGGTTCAGCTTTTCAGGTTTCACAAATAACAATAACACACCACCAATAATAAATAAAACAACGAGGCTTGCGACGCCGTATTGTGTGTGGCCGGTGACTTGGGCGATGACTCCCATTAACGCCGGCCCCATAATCGCTGAAAATTTGCCGAAAATATTGTAGAATCCGTAAAATTCATTGGATCGTTCTTTCGGAATAATTTTGCCAAAATAGGAACGGCTCAGCGCCTGAATACCGCCTTGTGATGTCCCAACTAGCATCGCTAAAATCCAGAAGTCTGTCGCAGTTTTCATGAAAATGGCGTAAATACAGATAATGATATAGATGGAAATCGCAGTGAGTATCAACGCTTTCCCGCCAAAACGTTTCGCGAGCTGACCGTATATAATCGTAAATGGAAACGCGACAATTTGCGTGACTAACAAAACAATGATAAGTGTCGTATCTGAAATCCCGAGATCAATCCCGTACGACGACGCCATGCGGAAAATCGTGTCCACACCATCGATATAAAAGAAATACGCGACGAGAAACAGCACAATATTGCGGTACTGCTTGATATTTTTAAGCGTTTTGCCCAGTCTGATAAAACTGCTACGTACAGGCTTTTTATCATGCGGAATAAAGTAGACTTGATGGACGTTGCGCCACAGTGGAATCGTAAATACGGCCCACCAAACCGCTGTCAGCAAGAATGCCCCATTAAGCAACATCGTTTGGCTAATCGGCAAAATCCCCGTTGCTTGGAAAAAGATAAACGCGACGAACGGAATACAGCTTCCTAAGTATCCGAATGCATAACCGTATGATGAAATTTTGTCCATGCGATCGTTTGTCGTGACATCAACTAAAAATGAATCGTAAAATATATTCGCGCCGGAAAAACCGATGAGTGACAGCATGTAGAAAATGAGTAGCAGCATCCACTGATCGCTCGGAACGAATACGAAAGCTACTGTAAATGCAATGCCTAGCCACGTAAATAAGCTGAAAAACCGTTTTTTGAAAAATTGATAGTCGGCGATTGTTCCTAGAATTGGCGCTAGTAAGGAAATCAATAGCGTACCTAAAGAATTCGCGTAACCCCAATAAGCGGTCGACACATGGTCCGCAATCCCCGCATTACTCGCCACGCCTTTAAAATAAATCGGCAAAATCGCCGTCGTAATCATGATGGAATAAACCGAATTACCCCAATCTTGAAAAACCCAGCTCTTCTCTTGTTTCGTCAGTTTCATCTAGACGTATCCCCTTTACTTAATCAAAAATAGCTTCGATTACCGTTCCTTCTGTATCCGGCAAATTGAGATTCAAAATCGCCGCAAAAGTTGGTGCCTCATCGATAAGTCGTGCCTGCGGAATCACCGCACCCGATTTAACCCCCTTACCGAATGCAATCATCGTTGTCGCATAATTCGTTTTTTGCGGAGAATAGCCGTGTACCGCTTGGTAAAAATCTGGATTCCCGATATCCTCTGGCCTCACTTTTTGAACGAGTTCGCCAAATGCCTGGTCCTTAAAATAATAACCAGCTGTCGCTTCAATCATGAGTAAACACGTATCGTCGGCGCCAAATGCCGTCGCCTCGTCTTGCTGATAAATGTTTTCGATGCCTTCGCAGTTTTCAAGCAGCGACCGAATCGGCACAGCCCTAGTAGCATCCTTTGCATAAATATAACACGAGCCATCACAACTTTTCGCGTAGACTTCCCAGGCAACGATTTTATTTTGCTGCAGCGTCAGAAAGCCTTGTTCCGCAAACAGAACATTGAGCTGAATCACCGAATGCACATCGATTTGATAATGATCACCAAGCACGATGAACGTCGTATCCTCATATGTACCATTCTGCTTCGTCGCATCGATAATCCGAGCCAAACGCGCGTCATGCCGTTCGAGCGCATCCCTAGCCTCCTGCGACCTCACACCGTGCGCATGCCGCATACTATCCATATCCACAAAATGCGCCAACGTCAAATTCGGCTTCTTCCGCAAAATCGTATCCTCTACCGCTGCAATCAAAAAATCATCCAGTTCCGGCTGCTCAATTCCTCGACGCAATTTACCAAAACGTCTGTTCATATCCATTAAAAATCCCGGTGAGCTGCCCCATAAGGAAACCATCACCTGATTCAGCCAAAACCGGTTCGGAAAAATTTCTGCGATGTTGTAATCAATCGAACTTCGCGCCGCCACTGGCCATAAAAAAGCCGCCGTCGTGAGCCCTGCTTGTTTGGCTACATCGTATAGAGTCGGGACCTTGATTGCCTCGCGGTACCAAAACCAATCCGGTGAAGCTTTTTCGGGCTGAATTTTTGTATTATTTACAATACCGTGCGTCCTTGGATAATGCCCCGTCACGATGGTCGTGTGCGCTGGGTACGTTAGCGACGGATAAATTGTTTCCACGGCTTCGACATGCGCGCCGTTATTTTTCAAAAAAGCAAGCGTTGGCAAGCCTGTGAGATCTTCCAAATCAGCCGAACCCAACGCGTCCAGTGAAACAATGACTAAATAGCGACTCATATTTTGATATCCTCCCATTAGAAAAACTGAGAAAATTGCATGACCAACCTTCTCAGTTCCGCCTTACTTATCTGTTATTTTGTGGTCTGGGTGAACGAGCACCTCGTCTTTATTGATAACGCCCAGCACGTCTAGGAAGAACATGAAGACAGGAATACCAACGATTAATCCCCAAATGCCGAAGAAATGCTCGGAGAAAATCAAGACGATAAACGTATAGAAAACCGGCAAATCTGTTTTCGCAGACATTAATTTCGGATTTAAAACGTACGATTCCAACGCGTGAATCACTACAACGAGCACCAAAATAATCAAGACGTAATTCACGCCGCCAATCGTGTAGGCGATAATTGTTAACGGCACCATCGAAATAATAACCCCGGCTACCGGTATCAAACCTAGTAGGAAAACCATTATCGCAAGTGAGAACAATTGCGGGAATCCCATAATCCAAAGCGCAATCGTTGTGAGAACGCAGTTGACCAAGGCAATCATGAACTGTGCTTCAATAACCTTACCAAACGTCTCGTTAAACTTACCACCGAAATACTTCACCTCGTCGTAAATGAACGCGACTTTACTCTGGCCAAACTTGCTAGTGAATAAGATAAGTTGCTCTTTTCCAAGCGAGAAGAATAGGCTTAGAATCAGCGCAATAAACGTATTCATCGCAACCACGCCAATATTCGCTAAATAAGTGAACAAGAACTGAATCCCATCATTCGCGTACTTCGTTATTTCGAATTCTTTCGCGAGAGACATGATGTAATTCACCGTTTCATTATTGCTTGGTTTCGTGTAGAAATGGTTGATGGAGCGGATAAGCTGATCCATTTGCTCGATTAACATTGGAATATATTTCACTATCAACAACGTAATACCCAGCGCGATAAACGCATACAGGATAATCACGATAATTTTCCGATAAATGGAAATACGCTTCAAAATAAAATTCTCCAACCGATTGATGAGGAAGGAAAAAATGAACGTCAGCAAGATAATATCAATCATGCTTCTAAGTAAATACAGAATAACGGCGATTAAAAGAAACACCAGTACACGCCGAAAACTGCGATTGTAAAATAATTTGGTCCAAGCGTCCAAAATGACAGCCTCCTCTAGTTTCTGACTTCCTCTATTGTATCAAAAAAAGCGTTGCCATGCATGCCTTAACTGGAAAATAAAAAAATCTTCCTAACCTGCAAATGCTCACAGGCTAAAAAGATCTCGTTCTACTTATCTTCTCCGATAATTTTTACTTCCGTTTCCAGTAAAATACCAGATTGTTCAAAAACGGTTTTCTGGACGTGTTCGATTAAATTCATGTAATCCGTCGCCGTCGCGTGATCAATGTTCACGATAAAACCAGCGTGCTTTTTCGATACTTGCGCCCCGCCGATTTGGTACCCTTGCAACCCAGCTTCTTGAATCAATTTACCAGCAAAATGACCAGGCGGGCGTTTGAAAACACTGCCGCATGATGGGTATTCTAATGGTTGTTTTGATTCGCGCATTTCTGTTAGTTCATCCATTTTTAGACGGATTTGCATTTTATCGGCGAGCTCTAATTCGAACACAGCTTCTAACACGATGTAATGCTTATCCGCGATGGAACTTTTGCGATAGCGGGCTTCTAGTTGGTCTTTTTGGAGATGTAAGAGTTCACCAGTCGCTGTTAAT
The DNA here is from genome assembly GCF_003856515.1 of Listeria sp. SHR_NRA_18. Lineage (NCBI taxonomy): Bacteria > Bacillati > Bacillota > Bacilli > Caryophanales > Listeriaceae > Listeria > Listeria sp. SHR_NRA_18. The sequence continues at coordinate 308,145 of NZ_QPKR01000001.1, read as the reverse complement.
ACGGTTGCTTCGATCAGGACATCGGATATTTCACCGCCGTAAGCGCCTGCGTTCATATATAGCGCGCCGCCGACTGAGCCTGGGATGCCGCATGCGAATTCTAAGCCACTGAGTGATTCCTCTAGCGCAAACCGGGACACATCGATAATCTTAGCGCCGCAACCAGCAATAATGCGCGTACCCTCTCGCTTAATTGCATGTAGAGCGTCCAGGTACATCACGATACCGCGAATGCCGCCGTCTTTAATAATCAGATTCGAGCCATTTCCGAGTATCGTTAGCGGAATCTGATTCGTATGGGCAAAAGCAATCGTCTTTGCCGCTAAATCATGACTCGTAGGCATCACAAAAAGATCGGCTTTCCCGCCCGTTTTTGTAAACGTGTACGCCGCCAAATCTTCTTCTGTCTTGATAATAAGTGTCGGGATTTCTTGTTTCAGTTGTTCCATCGTTTGAGTTGTATACATACGCCTTACCTTTCTAACGCCATCTTTAGGCTTTCTTATTTCGAATTAAAGGTCCTATTTTCTCCATCGGTGGTTCGTACACACGGCAATAGGCTTCATACGCCTTACCGTAATCCTTCACACGAGCCGGAATAGGCTGGTTCCGATTTAACTGCAAGCCATTTTCGAGCATCGGTATCAATGATATAATTTGATCAAAAATATGACCGGCTTGGGCTTCACTCAGCACAAACGCTAACTTTGATAAAGCGCGGCGTTGTTCAGCTGGTAACATTTTCCCGTGCATTTGCGTCCATTTTAACATTTTCTTACGGGTATCACGCGTTTTCTCCAAATACAGACTTTGCCCGTACGCTGCCATAGCATACGCGAGCGACAAGTCCTCCGCATTATTCCAATCTTCTTCAAAAATCTCCTGCTGCGACTCCACTTTCTCATTTAAAAGCGTGATGTCCTCTTGGTAAATATCTAATTTGCGTTGCTGCTGTTTGTAAACCTCGAGCGCTAAATTCAGCTCATCCATCTCGGACTGCAATTTCTGACCAAACAGCCCTTTTTCATTCAAAATACGCTGAACGCTTTCGATTCGCTCCGCAGTAATACTATCTCGTTCTTTGACCAATTGCGCACGTTTCTTCAAGTAATCAAAGTAAAAACTATATTTCTGAACCTCGATAATCACTTTTTCTGCTGTTTCCCGGTCTACTGTTAGGCCATCGGGATTAGTGACAATAATACCCGCGATTTTTCCGAGCATCGAATAAACAATCACGTCGAAAAATTGCCCATCTACGCGAACTTTGTACGGTAACGTATGATTGTTCTCTAACATTTTTTTATATACTTTGGGATTCTTATTTACCATCCATATCACCTTCAATCAGCAATTCTGTTCCTATTCTTCCATTATAAATGAAAATGTCTCAAATGTCAGGGAAAAGTTTTCAAAGCCTTGTTGTTTACATAATTATATTATCGTCATCTACTAACATTTCCTATTTAACAACTAAAACTGGACACGCTGCTTGTTTGACTATTTTGTGACTGACGCTTCCCATTACCATTTCTTGTAAGGAGTTTAAGCCACGACTGCCTAAAACGAGCAAATCTGTTGGATGCTCAGACGCATATTTTATGATACTTGGTCCGGGGTCTCCATGCAGTAACGCTACTTGATAATCGATTTTCGCATTCTCTAGCCTATTCAAAGTTTCCTCTATTTTTTTCAATCGTTTCATGTGTAGTAATTCTTTATTGGATTTCAAGTCTAACGCGGCAGATTTAGTCTCGCTAGAATCGACGACACTTATGACCGTCACGTGTATATCAGGAAATCCTTTACTGAGTTTAACTACTTCCTTCGTTGCATTCACTGCATGCGTGGATCCATCGGCAGCCAGTAAAATATTCTTCATTCCACAATCTCTCCTCACCCTTAACGGGAACTATTTTTTAAATAGGTTCTTAATTGACGCATCATTCGGCGACTTTCCTTATCTAGACCTACCATTCTGACTGTACTTCCATCGTTCTCAAACTGCATGATTACTTTATAAATCGCCTCAACGCCTGAGTCATCCCATATATGAAGTTCGCTTAGATCCAATATAACACGCTTATTCTCAGTCTTTATGGAAAGCGCCTGGACGAAATTGTCAACAGAGGCAAAGAAAAGTTGCCCTTTCACTCTATACACAACCTTGTCGGCTTCTTTTGGAATGATGTCCACTTTCACTTTTGAAATTTTGACCATAAATAAAATGGCACTTAGAACCACGCCTATAATGACGCCTATTGCTAAATTGTGTGTGAATACGACTGTCAGAACCGTGATAATCATAACTGCCGTATCCGTATAATGACCTTTTTTGATATATTCAAAGCTGTGCCAATCAAATGTCCCTATACAGACGGTAATCATGACGGCAATGAGCACAGCCATTGGTATTTGAACAACCCAATCACCAAGAACGAGAATAAGAAACATTAAAAATACGCCAGCTGTAAAAGTAGACAATCGTTTGCGTCCACCAGAACTCACATTAATCATCGACTGGCCAATCATGGCACAACCGGGCATACCGCCAAAAAAGCCAGTCACAATATTCGCGATGCCTTGACCTTTTGCCTCTCTTGTTTTATTGCTATCTGTATCCGTCATGTCATCTATGATTGTTGCTGTTAGTAGAGATTCTAATAAACCAACGACGCTGAGTCCAATGGCTGTCGGTAAGATAATACCTAGCGTTTCTAGCGTAAATGGGATAGATGGAAACAAAAAAACGGGCAGTGAACTAGAAAGAGAACCCATGTCCCCAACTGTTTTTACGTCCAGATGGAATAAGACGGTAACCAGCGTCATGACAATAATCACAATCAGTGCTGCTGGGATAGCTTTAAAAAATTTAGGTAAGCCGTACAATATAAGCAAGGATACACCGACCATAGCGTACATCAGCCAGTTAGCGGCTTGCAACTGTTGTAACTGCGCCATAAAAATTAAAATAGCGAGCGCGTTAACGAATCCAATCATCACGGAGCGCGGAATAAAACGCATGAGTTTGGCTACGCCTAGATAACCAAATAGCAATTGAATAATGCCTGTCAAAATAGTAGCAGCTAATAAATACTGCAATCCGTGATCTTTTACCAAATCGACTACTAAAAGCGCCATGGCTCCAGTAGCTGCTGAAATCATGGCAGGTCGTCCGCCAATAAAAGCGATAACGACAGCCATTGTAAAGGATGCATAGAGGCCTATCATTGGATCCACACCTGCAATAATAGAGAAAGCGATGGCTTCAGGAATGAGCGCAAAAGCAACGACTATGCCAGATAAAATGTCTCCTCGTAAGTTACCAAACCACTCGTTTTTTCGTAAACTAAATAACATCCTTGAAACCTCCAACTTTTTTTACTCGTACAAATGAATCTGAGCATGTCCATCGTAGCATAGAAACCCTTTTTAATAAAGAGTCATTATGCGTCACTACTTGCATACCAGCGCTATTTTAGCTATACTTGCTTGTGTAAGGAGTTGGAACCCGCATGCCTAAAAATGAGAAATGGAAAGCGCTCGTTGATATTAATATTTTACTGATCTTATTCGGTTATATTTGTTTGTACCTTATGTATAACGTCAAGTGGCCGGAGAGTTTGCTGTTTATCGTCGCCATTCTAATGGGAGCTTCCGGTTGCCTAGGATTTTATTTGAGTATTAAAGGAATGCAGATGAAACGTAAACCGATGTATCAAATTTTCCTGATGATGGCCTCGATTATTCCCGCTATCATCGGCGTTATTTATATCGTTGTTTACTTTATCACCTTATTTTAAAAAGAAGCAAAGCCCAGTGCCTACCGTCTAAACGCGGTGACACTGGGCTTTTTGATGGTATTAGTTATTCTGTTCTAAGCATTCGTAAACGGCCATCATTTCTTGTTTATTCAACTCGCGGATACGATTGAAAATCAGGATATCAGACACGGCTTCTGTGCGCGAACTTGCCGCGACAACATCGCTCACTTTACCTATTAACCACGTGCTTACCGCGATATCTTCCACCGTTTCTTTCAGTCCGTCCTCGTTAATTCCGGTCGCCGAACACGTGACGCATGGAATCGATAATTTTTGAACGCCATCATGTAGACCATCCTCTGAGATAACTTTCTTCCCTTTACAGAATGGACATGGCTCGGCTTTCTTGACCTTATTGATTTGCGTGACGATTTTTTTATAGCCAAATGCTTCGTAGACGTACGTTAGTTTTTTGTATTTCCCGTTGACAAAATAGGCGTCAATGATGGTTTCTCTTGTCTCTTTAATATTTGGGAAATCACAAATCGTGGCTTGGTTTTTACGACTGATGGATTCGATATTTGCTTCAATTTCATCCCAGAATGGCACAGCATTTTGCAGAACCATTTCGTAACCAACGAAGCTTGCTTGCTCTAGTTCTAGCATTTTTAAGGCGACTTGTTTTTCTCTTGGAAGTAAGGAAACGTCTTCTGTAAGCGGCATGTCTCCACCGACGATTTCTTTGACTTTCACGAGTTCAGGTAACGCGCCAACTGTTGCTATCACTTGGTCTACGGGTTGTTGAACCAGCTCACGGATGTCTGTTTCGCCGAACGTTAGTTTTTTATGGTGACCAAGAACGCTACCTTCGCAAATCGGGCATGTCACCATTTTTCTAGTTTCCTTCATCTGTTCTTTAATAATCGATTTGGAAATAACGATGTAGCGGCCGATGATTTGATTGAAACCTTGCCAGATTCTCGTCGCTTTTCCTGCTTTATCATAGAACGATTTTTCCCAATAGCCATATAAGAAGGTATGTTTCTCGGCTTCCGTTAGCTTGCTGTAAGGCTTGCTCAAGTCGTGACCGAGCTCATTCTTGATTTCCTCGAATAAAAACTCGATTTTCTGGAACTGGAAAAATTCTAACACTTTCATCACTTCTGGGTGCAGCATACCTTCCCAAAACGGCGCATTTTTGTCCTGAATCACAACATCGAAATCAAATTCCTCGATCACGCGACGGCCAGAGCAATACGGGCAATGGTTATCTGCTGAATAAAAATCGAAACTTCGCGTATCTTTATTCGTAGGATGCGATGCCACAATGTGGTTAATGAGTCCGCCCATTTCAAAAAGGAAACTATATTGACTATACAAATGCCGTTCCAAATCAATCGCGACAACTGGTGCAATTTTCTCCGATTCGAATTCGCCATAAATCAAGCGAGCCATCGATGACAAGCTCTTTAAAATACCGCCTTTATAGATGTTTTCCGCATTTTTGAAGTAGTCGATATGATTTTCTTCTAAATAATGAACACCGGTTTGTGGCTTCAGCGTAGAAGAAATTGGCGCCGGTTTTACGCTAGCTTCCCCGCTTTTTTGACGGTAGAACTCTTCATGCGTCACAATATCCAGCTTTTCAACCGGCTCGACTTGCCGTTTTCCGAAATCGACAATGAAATCCGAGGCTTCAAGCATGTAATCGTTATGCTCAATCATCACCATAGACACCGTTTCATCCTCTAAAATAACGCGAATACTATCGATGAATTGGTTTAAAATATTTTGCGACAAACCTTTCGATGGCTCATCAAAAATGAATAGCGTATGCGGATTTTTAGCGCCTGAAAAAAGTTCCGAAACAAGATGCACACATTGGAATTCCCCTGTGGATAGCGTCTGTGTTTTTCTTTCTAGCGTTAAATAGCCTAATCCTAATTTTATTAATAAACTCAAGCGTTTGTGCGCGAGATCTTGCTTTGGTAATTCATCAATAATATCTTCAATCGAACGTTCAAAAATAGCGTCAATGTCATCGCTATACTTCGTCAGTTTTTTCTTAATATCAAGGAATGTCGCAACAGTCGAACGGCTCGTAATCGATTGATTGCGATTTTGACCGACCATAACTAACTTATCTTTTGGATAGCGTTTCAGAAAATCTTTCGCGATACATTCGTTGACTAGCGTCGATTTCCCGCACCCAGATTCACCCGTAAATGTCACGAGTCTGTTTTTTGGAATTTGTATCTCTGCCATTTGAATATTACGGCAATACAAATCCTTAAATTGGTAGTATTCCGTCGGTGTTTCTTGATTCGTCCCAACAAGCACTGGCGCTGGTCGTGGCGATTCCTCCACAATTTTCCCGCCGTATTTCCCACTACCTGGTCCGAAAAATAGCTGCTCATCCGTTGCATCCAGTACGGTGTCCGAATGATCAATCAGCCAAATCTGGTTTTTGTAGCCCAATTGTTTAATTTGCTCTAGAATCTTTAATAAGGTTTGGTGATCGAGACCGACTGAAATTTCATCGATAATAATCACGGTATTTTCACTTGTAGCCATGAATTCCGCCAAATAAAGTCGCGTTAATTCCCCTCCTGATAGCGTTCCCATGATGCGATTTAGTGTTAAGTAGCCGATATTCATATTGATAATATTTTGCAGGATATGCTGTTTTCCTTCGCTAAGATTTAATTCCTCTTTAAGCGAAAGCAGCGTCTCCATGCTCAAATTATTTACATCAGAAATACTGTGTTCTTTTCCTAGTAACTCGATTTTATAGGTCTCAACTTCAGGATTAAAGCGCTTGCCGTCACATTTTTTACACGTCACGTTACTATTACTGCCACGCCCTTTACAACCCGTACACCAACCCAAAACATTATTAAACGAAAATAGTTCTGGTGATAAGTCGAATTTTTCTGCCATTGTCACACGAATTTCCTTAAATACACCAGTATGCGTTCCGATTGTAGAACGCGGATTCGATGAAATAGAGGATTTTCCAAGAAACAAAACAAGTGGCATTTCTTCCATCTTGATCGCGCTGAAATTCGTATCCATAATTTCGGGAAATAAGTACTGATATTCCGCTTTTGGTAGCAATGAAACGAGACGCTTCTTGGATTCCTCACCGATAGTTTGGCAGAAAGTCGTTTTTCCTGATCCAGACAAACCGGCAATTCCGAGTGATTTATCTGTTGGTAATACAGTGTCCAGATGGTTAATGTTGTTCGCAATTAATTGATTTATTTTCATAGTGGTATCTTCCCCATTCTTTCAATCTAGTCATACGCTGAATCCTAATTATCGCATAACTGGTTATGTAACTTCAACTTCGAGTACTCTCTCACAATAAAAGAGCGCAATCCCATTTCAGAATTGCACTCTTTTGCCCAACCTTATGCTAAAACCGTTCCGAGTTTATTACCCATTTCAGTCCATGCATATGTTGCGCCTTGGATCGCACCTTGACGCGCTTTCGTTTCTTCACTGAAACCGCTTTGGTCTAACTTCAATTGTACCGTATCATCTGCGTTTTTTGTCAATGTCCACGTTACTGTCGTTGTTTCGCCAGCGCTTGCCCACGTGTATGTGATAGAATTTGGCTCATCGATGTTCAGCACTTCGCAATCGACAATGCCGTCCCACCATTCGGATGGTTCTGCGCGGAATTGGAATTTGTGACCAACAACCGCTTTAAAATCGTTATTCCAAATCCATTTTGCGAGCATATCCGAGTCTGTTAACGCGTGCCATACTTTTTCTACCGAGCTTGTGAATTGAAAATCTAATGATACATCTGGTTTCATGTTTTGTTCCTCCAATAATTGATTTAGTTTAAACATTCGTTCTTTCCAAAAACTTTCATAGTACGATACCCAATCTTGAATTTCTTTCAGTGGCTTGGCATTTAACCGGTATCTGGTTTCACGACCAACTTTTCGCGCCACTACAAGATCGGCTTCTTTCAAAATAGCCAAATGCTTAGAAACGGCTGTACGACCCATTTGAAAATGAACCGTTATCTCGTATAACGGTAATTCTTCCACATCTGTCAGCATTTGAAGTATCTTTCGCCTCGTTGGATCGGCAACAGCGTCATAGACATCCCTCACTTGGCCTTTATCGCTAAGCATACACACCACCTTTTCTCTTTTCGGAAAATAGGACACCTTTTGTTGTCATTTTCATTATACGACACCATATGGTGACATGTCAACTTTTTGTTTGGCATTTTTTTAGAATAAGGCTTATTATCGCTTCTTCGGAGAGGTTTTCACGGAGAATGATCTCGTTTTCCACACCTAGATAATCGTCACTAAGCCACCATTCTTCTAGTTTTTCGATTCCGAACTCGTGTGCGTTTGCTTTTGTTCGGTGTCTTTTTATAGTCTCTGAAAATGGTAAATCGAAATAATAAACGTCTGCTTTATGATTGAAAAAGTGGATAAGCCCGTGAAGCATCTCCTGATAAATCGCCTTGCCAAGTATGCCTTCTACGATGACATATTCGCATGTGTGTTTTCCATATTCAGCTATGATTCGAATGAGGTCGATGCTCGGGTTTCCTTGGCGATCTTTTACGTGTAGCATATCGCGCCGAACGGTGTCTTGCGAAACGAGTAGTGTTCCTGGACCTAGCTTTTTTTGCAATTCGTTCGCGATCGTTGTTTTGCCGCTTCCTGAGTTTCCACGAATAATAAGTAGTTTTGTTTCCATCGGGTTTCCTCCTATGATTTTCTAATCAAAAACGAACCACCACCCGTTAAGGATGATAGTTCGCTTGTCGTTATAGTACTTCCGCAAATTTCTTCTTTTTATTCTTCACTGGGTTTAGTTTGCGTTCGACCCAGCCAAGTAACACGTCCGCCATAACGGCCATCAGTGCGGTTGGAATCGCTCCAGCTAGAATAATCGCGGTTCCGTTTGTCGCGTTGGTTCCACGAACAATGATATCGCCGAGCCCGCCTGCACCAACGAATGTCCCGATTGCTGCTACTCCAATGGCGATGACAAGGGCGTTTCTAATCCCCGCCATAATCACGGAAAGCGCCAGCGGTATTTCAATCATACGCAACACTTGCCATTTAGTCATTCCCATCGCTTTTCCTGATTCAAGTAGCGCACCGTCTACATTTTGAATCCCTGTATAGGTGTTTTTCAGAATCGGTAAAATGGAATAGAGAAATAGTGAAAGGACAACTGTGTTTGTTCCGAGTCCCATCACGAGCATCAGCATCGCGAGTAAAGCCAAAGCAGGAATCGTTTGAATCACGTTCGCGGTTTGGATGACCCAGCCCGCTAATTTCTTCTTGCGAGCGATATAAATCCCAAGTGGAATCGCCACAATCGCTGCAAAAATAACGCCGTAAGCACTCATCAAGAAATGCCGCCAGAATGCTTCCATCACGTATGTTGCGTTGGTTTGATAATAGTCAATGAGTTGTGAAAATGTATCCATTTTGTCGACACCTCCTTATTTATCTTCAAAGTAATTATGTTTTTTTAGAAATTCTTCTGCAACGATCGACGGTTCTTTTAATTCGCCATCTGCTTGGTAGTTCAGTTTTTGCATTTCTTCCGTGGAAATCGTGCCAACCAATTTGTTAATCGTTGTTTTCAGCTCTGGATGTTCTTTTAAAATAGCATCTGTAGCCATTGGTGAAGCATCGTACGGCGGGAAGAAGTGCTTATCATCTTCTAATACAACCAAATTATACGTCGGAATTCGGCCGTCTGTCGAGTAACCTAGCGCGACGTCCATCTGATTGTTTTTCAAAGCCGTGTAAATCAAGCCAATCTGCATCGGGAAAATTTTCTTGAATGTGATGTCATAGTCTTTGGAAAACGCTTTGTAACCGTCACCGACACGCTCCATCCACGAGTTATCGACACCCGCAACAAGCTGATCTTCTACCGCACGCATATCGCTAATCGTTTTCAAATTGTATTTCTTCGCGGTATCTTGACGCACCATAAAGGCATACGTATTCGCAAAACCATACGAATCAAACCAATATTGATCGAAGCGCTCGGAAAAACCTTTTTGCACGGCTTTCAGTGCTTTTTCAGGATCTTTTAGCGGCTCTTCGCCAAGCGGACCTACCAAATCAGTCCCCGTGTAACGCGTTGCCGAGATATCAATATCGCCATTTACCATCGCTTGGTGTTGCACGACGGAAGAACCGAGATTGTTTACCATTTCAACTTTTAAATCTGTATCGTGTTCAATCATTTGTTTTACGATATTACCTACTATCTGTGATTCTGTTGTAGACATAGTCCCAATTTTAATCGTGCCATCTGTGCTACCGCCAAGTCCTGGCAAGGCACACGCCGATAAAAGAGATACGCCAAGCAGGATGACAGTAGCAAGTTTGAGTCTTTTTTTCATCATTTTTTACTGTCCCTCCTACATATTCTCTTTTGCAGCACGAATTGCTTTTGGTGTAATCCGAACTTCTAATTTGCCTAGGAAAAATTCGACTAACAGCGCCAAAATCGTAACCGGAATCGCGCCGCCGAGAATTAAATCTGGACGATATAAGTTCAATCCGTTAAAGATAAAGTCACCGAGCCCGCCTGCACCAATGTATGAGGCAAGTGTTGCCCAAGCAATGATGTATACGGCGGATAAACGAATACCTGCCATAATGACGGAAATCGAGTTAGGAAGTTCGACATTTTTGACGAGTTGCCAAGATGTCATCCCCATGCCACGTCCCGATTCAATCAAATTTTTGTCCACGCCACGAACACCGATAAACGTGTTTCGCATGATTGGCAGCACCGAATAAATGAATAGCGCCACAATCGCTGGTATTTTACCGACGCCTAGAATTGGAATAATAAAAGCCAAGATTGCAAGCGACGGCACTGTTTGTAACACACTAACAATCCCGATTACAAAATTAGCGATTTTTGGCGAGCGTGTTAACAAAATGCCCACCGGTACAGCCACAACAATCCCCAAAATTACCGCAGATAGCGAAATATAGAGATGTTCCCACGTTTTTACTAGCAGGTCATGGCCGTTGTCTTGGAAAAATTGCGTTATCGCGTCCATTAAAAATAACCTCCTATTTTATTCGTGTACTTCTTCTTTTTCAAGCTCTTTCGTCACTTCGGCATGTTCCGCCGCAGCTTCTTCTAAATCGCCCCAAATGGAATCATAAACAATATCCACAAGGCTTGCGCGCGTCACAATCCCAACTAAGCGGTTTTTCTCATCCACAACCGGGACATACTTGAACCCGCGTTTTAAAATACGTTGCATCGTGTCGCGTAATAGCGCATCTTTTCGAACGTAGAAAACATTTTTATCCAAAATATCAACAACCGATGTCGCAGTTCGGCGATTATGCTCGATAGCTTCCACATCAATAATCCCTTTCAACACGTTCTGATCATCCGTCACAAGTAGCGTATCCACACGGCGTTCCTTCATCAGTTGAATCGCCGCTTGCAGTGATTTGTCCGCCGTAATCGAAACAGGCGTATTATTCATGATTTGCTCTACATTCGTCACGTTCGGACGCGCCTCAATCAAGCGATCTTTCCCAATAAAGTCTTCCACAAATTTATCAGCCGGATTTCGCAAAATCTCATCTGGCGTATCAAATTGAACGATTTCGCCACCGCGCATAATCACAATCCGATCCGCAAGTTTGATAGCCTCATCCATATCATGCGTAACAAAAATAATCGTTTTTCCAAGCTCCCGTTGCAAATTCTTGAATTCCTCTTGCAACGAATCACGCGTAATTGGATCAAGCGCACCAAAAGGCTCATCCATCAAAATCAAATTCTGTTCCGCAGCAAGCGCACGAAGCACACCAATCCGTTGCTGCTGACCACCACTTAACTCATATGGATAGCGGTCTAAGTACTCTTCAGGCAAATCGACCAATTTGATCAATTCCAGTGCCCGTTCATTTTTCTTCTCTTCCGACCATTTTAAAAGTTTCGGAACGAGTACAATATTTTCACGAATCGTCATATGTGGCATCAAGCCAATTTGCTGAATCACATACCCAATCGACCGACGCAATTTCACCGGATCTTCCTTCATAATATCCTTATCGTTAATAAAAATTTGGCCATTAGTCGGCTCAATTAAGCGGTTAATCATCTTCATCGTTGTTGTCTTCCCGCAACCACTTGGCCCGATAAAACAAATAAATTCGCCACGATCAATATCTAAGTTCAGATCATTGACCGCCGTTTTACCGCCCTTGTAAATTTTTGAAACATGCTCAAATCTTAGCAATCTAGACACCTCCGAGTTTATTAGCTAGCATAATCGCTAGTGTGAAGCTTTGAATCAACGACCCCTTTGACCCACGACGTATGTATTCCCATCTCAGTCTATAACGAAACATTTCATAGAGCAAGAAAATACGATGGAAAAACTTATCAATAAAAAGAAATAAAAGCTGGGAATTAGCGCTTCTCAACTTTTAACTGGTTGTATAATCAGAACACAGTTACAGCGAGTAAGAAATCAAAACGTTGATCCTATTCCAAATAACACAGCCCTTTCTAAACCCCATTATAACGTAACCAAAATCAAAAAGCGAACGCCCACGCCTCATATGTGCCTATTCAGATAGAAAAAAGCTCCACCAAATGCACTACTCATAGGCACTTAGGGAACTTTTAAAATTTCTTATAAAAAACAAGATTTACATGTTGAAATGAAGGCATTTTAGTCGAATAATGACCGATTCGTGAGTTTCAATCGAGTATCCATTTTCCTGAGAATAGCAAAGCCAATCAGCGCTCCAATGAGAGAACTCAGGAAGAAAGACGGAATAAACACCCAGATTGTCATTTGCTGTGTCAGAAATAATCGAGCAATCGGATAACATATCAAAGCACCGAGAATCCCCGTTCCGACAATTTCGCCGACAGCAGCCAGCCAAAACTTTTTCGTATATTTGTAGAGCATCCCCGCGCACAACGCACCAACCATACTCCCAGGAAATGCAAACACTGTGCCTGTTCCGAATAGATTACGCAGTACAGAGGTGCCAAACGCTTGCGCCACAGCATATCCAGGTCCAAGTATCACGGCGCTAACCAAGTTTACCAAATGCTGCACGGGAGCAATTTTTGCAAAGCCGACTGGCACAAAAATAAAACTACTTCCGACAAAAGAAATCGCAATAAGCATCGCCGTATAAAGCCATTTTTTTAGCACCATGATTATTTAGGTAAAAACAGCTTCGGTGAGATTTTCATCAGGATGGAAACAATGATTCCTGCCACGATAATCGTTGCGATACAACTCGCACCATTCATCACGATTGAGAACAATTGCGCGGACCAACCTTTGAAAGCATAAGCTCCCCAAAACAAGACACCCGCAAGATAATGCCAGAAATAACGGGCCACGCCGCCAATAACCATCGTTCCCCAAGCCCAGCCAATCGCTTTGCCTAACTTCTCCTCTTTCAGATAACCACGAACTTGTACCGCAAAAACACCAGCAAAAGCAATAAACGCAAACGCTACAATATACTCTAGAAATCCTTGCAGCGGACTCAAAATATAGGCTTTCCCTGTCACAAAATGAAGCAACCCCCACAATAATCCAGAAAAACCAGCAGCCCAAAAGCCACGTCTAATCGCAATGATATACATCGGAATCATACCAAGAGATATCGAAAAAGATGATCCAATATCAAGCGGAATAAAACTGAGGACCATTGCTAGTGCTGCAAATATAGCACATTCTAACATCGTCAATAATCGCGTATTACGCATAAAAAATACCCCTCTCTTTTTTTGGTAAAAAACGTACCGCAGAAGAAAGGAGTCATATCGTCAAATTATGTATCAGATACCACTTCATTCGCCACAATCCCTACGCTCGTATTAACGAACAGGTTCAAAGGGTCAGAATCCTAAAAATCAGGAATCAATCTCAGCCAAGGCCCCCCCTGTGGTAACGTCTCGAGATAGTTGCTTACTCGATATAAATCGGCGACAAGCATTCGCATTCTGGTAGTTTCGCGGACTTCCGGTTCTCACATACACCAGTATGCTCCGCTTCCGGCTTCCTCGAAACTACCAGAATACAAACGCTTTCGCTCGATTTGTGTAAAGCGATATTTAGAACCTATCCCAAAACAAAAGAAAGATTCCCAATCTATCGTTCAAAGAGTATAACAACTATCAAATATCCAAATAAACCAGCCAAGTTTTGTAATCTCGGCGACTTATTTGTTTATCTGGTTTTATTATAACAGCAATTTTTAGAAAGTCCAGCCCCCTGCTCTTTCATTGCGTGCTCATTCATGATAGAATAGGAGTAATTGCGTTTTTGGCATTCAATATGAAAATTTCAGTTGAAAACGCGCGAATTTGGGAGGACGAAAATGTTAACTGTAAATAATGTATCTTTACGTTTTGGCGATAAAAAATTATTTGAAGATGTTTCGATTAAATTTACACCTGGGAATTGTTACGGCTTGATTGGTGCGAACGGCGCTGGTAAATCTACTTTCTTAAAAGTACTTTCTGGTGAGCTGGATTCACAAAGTGGTAATGTGCATATCCCTGCTGGCGAACGCTTGACTGTTTTGAAGCAAGATCATTTCCAATATGATGAAGAAGTTGTTCTAAAAACAGTTATTCGTGGACATGAGCAATTGTTCAAAATCATGGAAGAAAAAGACGCGATTTATTCTAAAGAAGATTTCAGTGATGCGGATGGTATTCGTGCGGCAGAACTTGAAGGTGAATTTGCAGAGCTTGACGGTTGGGACGCAGAGCCAGAAGCAGCTGTTTTGCTTAGTGGTCTTGGTATTACGACCGATTTACATGATAAATTAATGAAAGACCTTACGGGTGGCGACAAAGTGAAAGTTTTGCTAGCACAAGCGCTGTTTGGCAAACCTGACATCTTGCTTCTCGATGAGCCTACCAACCATCTGGACATCAAAGCGATCCATTGGTTAGAAGAGTTCTTAATCAACTTTGAGAATACCGTTATCGTTGTTTCCCATGACCGTCACTTCTTAAATAAAGTTTGTACGCATATTGCCGATCTTGATTTCAGCAAAATTAAGCTGTATGTTGGTAACTATGATTTCTGGTATGAATCTAGCCAATTAGCGCAAACAATGATGGGCGACCGCAACAAGAAGAAAGAGGAGAAAATCAAGGAATTGGAAGCCTTTATCGCACGTTTCTCGGCCAACGCTTCGAAATCTAAACAAGCAACCAGCCGTAAGAAAATGCTCGATAAAATCACGCTTGAGGACATCCAACCTTCGAGCCGTCGCTATCCGTTCGTACAATTCAATCCTGACCGCGAAGTTGGGAATGATCTCCTTACTGTAACGAATCTTTCTAAGACGATTGATGGCGTGAAAGTGCTTGATAACGTTAGCTTTATCATCAATCGTAATGACAAAGTTGCCCTTGTTGGTGACGATGAAGTTGCAAAAACAGTATTTTTCCAAATCCTTGCTGGCGAAATGGAACCAGATGAAGGCGAATATAAATGGGGCGTAACAACAACACAAAGCTACTTCCCGAAAGATAACTCGGAATTTTTCGAGGAAAACGATCTAAACCTTGTAGAATGGTTACGTCAATATTCTCCACAAGACGATAGTGAAGCCTTCCTTCGCGGTTTCCTTGGCCGTATGCTATTTAGTGGCGACGAAGTGTTGAAGAAAGTTCGCGTTCTTTCCGGTGGTGAGAAAGTTCGTTGTATGCTATCGAAAAACATGCTTTCTGGCGCAAACGTACTATTGATGGACGAACCTACCAACCATTTAGACTTAGAATCCATTACAGCGCTAAATAACGGCATGATTCAATTTAAAGGCGCGATGATTTTCGCATCACATGATCATCAGTTCTTACAAAGTGTCGCGACTCGTATCGTCAACCTTTCGAAAGATCAGTTCTACAATAAAGAAATTTCATATGATGAGTATCTTGCGGAAGCATTGAATGTAACCGAGTAAGCTATACGTTTAAAAAGCAGTAGAATGGCCTCTAAGTTGGCTGTTCTACTGCTTTTGTGTTTCTGCTCATGATATACGTATCGTAATAATTTCCATCTGATAACTTCTTATCCGCTTTCAGACAGCCTTCGATTTCAAAGCCGAATTTTGTGTAGATATCTATGGCTTTACGGTTCGTTTCGAGGACTGTGAGCGTGATTTTTCGGATTTCATTTTCATCCGCCCAATGTATTGATTTTCTGAGTAATTCCGAGCCTAAGCCTTGACCCCAATGATTTTTTAGCACAGCCACTCCGAACGTTACTTTATGCTTGGAACGTTTAAGGTCAGTCCCTTCACACCTTGAAAAACCGACAAGTTCTCCTGCTCGTTCTGCTACTAAAAACAAGTTGGTTGGCGCGACCGTGTCCACTTGTATTATTTCTCGAAAACCGGCTTCATCAATGATACCCTCGCCTTGTTCCCTATCTAGATTTTCCGTTTCTCCGTCAATTTGTAACCGAATTTTAGCTAATTCTGCTGCGTCTCCTATTTCAGCTAACCGAACTGTATACATCGAGTTTCCTCCCCGAGACAAAAAAGCACTTTCCACCAGGTTTCCCAGATAAGAAAGCGCTATTTGCTATTTTTTCAAATTAATTCGTCCTGTATCACTTTTGAGTAACTTATCCTTGTTGTACGTCGACCATGAAAATTCGAACCATTCAATGTCCGATACCTTGTCCAATTTATCTAACGGAAACACGATGGTGCCTTTAATTGTAGCTCCAGGCTTCATTTTGCCATCTATAAGATCTGATAGAATAATATCAGCCGCTAATTGCTGACCGTTGACTGTCGTTAATTCGCCTTGTAACGGATAGCTTAGCAGTTCATTTTTTGTGTTGTTTTTGATTTCAATGGCGATCGTTAATGTACCCGGCATATCTTTGTCTTCCATTGTCGAGTGAACCACTTTTTTCTCGACGGCGACCGTTGAAATTTTCTTATCCATACCGTCAGCATTGTTGTGCCAGTTCACGTTGTATGTTTCTTTTCCCTCTGATTTCGTGTTGCCATTCTTGCTGTCAGAGGAATACGTTGCGACTTGTTGCTGCAGCTTAGTATAGTTACCGAATGAGATAAATATGCCGATAATGGAAGCGATAATAATAAGACTCGCGCCACTCACGACGTAAATTCCAATTTTGCGTTTAGATTGGGCGAATAGCATGATGAGTCCAACGATGAACGCTAGAAATGCAAAACCCAGTAATGTTAACCAAATGGCCATGTTTTAACTCTCCTTGCTTGATTGTTATTCTTGTACTATAACATATGTTGAAGCTCTTATAAAGCATCTTTTACTGCATGAGAGCGCAGCGAGCAGGTAATCCTTCAGTAGCTCTTATAAAGCATACTCCGCCGAATTTAGTCTTTGCAGGATATTTATTCATGGAAAACGTCGCTTTAGCTCCTTGGAATTTGGAGTTAAAGCGACGTTTTTTTGTTGTGGGTGTTATGTTGTGGCTCTTATGAGGCATCATTTGCCGATTTAGAGCCTCAATATGCATGAGAACGCAGTGAGCATGTAATCCATCAGTGGCTCTTATCCGCCAAGCACTGAACCATCACAACTCAAATATTGAAACGCCATGTTTTAAAGCATTCAATCATGCCCAGCATCCTGTTCCACGCCCCCGATCTACCTTCAAGAACCAAACTAATAATAATCCAGTAGTTCTCCCTAACCTAGCAATCACGGGTTGCGGGAACGCGCCGATTTTTGACGTATCACTGTTTCCAGATCTAGCTTTGTTGTGGTTCTTAGAAAGCGTCGTTTGCTTTGTTAGAACCTCAATATGCAGTTGAATGTAATGAAACTGCCTTCCTTTTAAATAGCCTCTCGGAAATTTCGGTGCCTCCGTAAAAGTCAAAAGAGGACTTTTACGGAGGCACCTAACAAATTTTTTCGGGTCTAAACGGGCCGTTTCAACTTTTCACTATACTTCCATTATAATCGGCAATATCATCGGTCTGCGCTTCGTTTGTTCAAACAAGTACCGGTTCAGTTGGTCGCGGATGTCTTGTTTTAACTTCGCCCATTCGAATTCTTTGTCTTGTAGGTTTTTCTCGACAATCTTCGTCACTACTTCGGAGGATTTCTCAAGTAAATGCTCGGATTCGCGAACGTAGATGAACCCGCGTGAGATAATTTCTGGTCCGGAGATGATGGCTTTGGATTTGCGGTTCAATGTGACAACGACGATGAAAATGCCGTCTTCGGATAGCAATTTACGATCGCGTAATACGATATTCCCTACATCTCCCACTCCAAGTCCGTCAATTAATGTGTTCCCTGCAAAAACGCGATTTCCAGCGGTCATGCGGCCATTTTTATATTCGATAACTTCACCTTTTCCAGCTACAAATACGTTTGACTTCGGAATGCCGACTTGGTACGCTAATTTCGCGTGAGCAATCAACATGCGGTATTCGCCGTGAACTGGGATGAAGTATTTTGGTTTCATTAAGTTTAGCATTAATTTTAAATCGTCTTGACTACCGTGACCAGATACGAATAAATCGCGGTTCATCGTTAGTACCGTTGCATCCGCTTTGTACAGCATATCAATCGTTTTCGACAAAATCGTTTCGGATGACGGCGATGGCGTTGTTGTGATGTAGATGGTATCGCCTTTTTCGACGTTTACTTTTGGATGCTTGCCTTGTGTCATCAGTTGCAGCGATTGGATTGGTTCTCCGAGATTACCTGTTTCGATGATAACTAACTTGTCTTGTGGCAGTTTTTTCGCTTCTTTTAGTGGAATAACGAGATCTTCGCTTTGTAGCTGAATCTTGTTTAATTTCACGGAGATGTCAAAAACGCGTTCTAATTCTTTCCCGACAATTGCTACTTTGCGGTTTGTCGCGAATGATGCGTCAAGAACTTGTTGTAAACGAACCAAATTAGAGGCGACACACGCGACGATAACGCGACCTGGCGCGGAATGGAAAGCGTGGCGAATCTCTTCGTCAATAAGGCTGTCACTGGATGTAGCGCCAGCATGTTCCGCTTCAGAGCTATCGGATAGTAAAGCGAGAACTCCTTTTTCGCCGATTTCAGCGATGCGTCCTAGACTCGTTTCATATCCTGGTTTTGCGGATTGGTCGAATTTGAAATCGCCGGTGTAGACAATCGCGCCTTCGCTTGTATTTAACACAATCCCCACGGAATCAGGAATCGAATGCGTTGTACGGAAAAACTCTACGTCCACATTCGGGAACGATAATTTCGATTTTTCGTCAACAATATGGAAGTCATTGAAGCGAACTTTTTTGTGTTCTTTTAAAGCAGCTTTAACGAGCGCAATAGTCAGTTCTGTACCGTAAATTGGTGCTTTAATTTTGGCAAGAATGTACGGCAAAGCTCCGATTGCGTCTTCGTGACCGTGCGTAAGGATAATAGCCTCGATCCGGTCTTGATTGTCCTCTAAGTATTTAATGTCTGGAATAACGACGTCGATGCCCAATAGTTCGTCTTCTGGGAACATCAAACCTGCATCCATAATATAAATAGATTCATCCACTTCTGCCACGTATAAATTCTTTCCACTTTCATCAACACCGCCAAGTGGGATAATCTTAATGTGTTTTGCTTTTTTAATTGTCAAAGTTATTCCTCCTTCCTCTTATTTCAAATAATTTTTGAATACTGTTTCAATGGTTGCTATCTCTGTTTCTGTTAACGGCGCGAGTGGCAAGCGTACGTGCCCAACGTCAACGCCGAGTTTGTTGACCATATGTTTCACTGGAGTTGGATTTGGCGCGATGAATAGCGTATTCATTAACGGTACCAGTTTGCCATGAATCTCTGCAGCTTTTTTCGTGTCGCCTTCATCAAAAGCGCGAAGCATCGTCTGCATTTCAGGCCCGATAACGTGACTCGCAACCGAGATAACACCAGCCCCACCAAGCGCATAAATCGGCAACGTGAAGCTGTCATCACCACTATACACCGCGAAATCATCGCCAGTTTCTGCAATAATTTTCGTGATATTGTCAAAATTACCGCTGGATTCTTTAACCGCGACGATGTTCTCGATTTTGGAAAGTTCGATAATCGTTTCTGGCTCAATATTCACAATCGAACGACTCGGAATGTTATAGATGATAACTGGTAACGTCGTCGCCTCTGCAATGGCCGCAAAATGGGCGTAAAGTCCAGCTTGGTTTGGCTTATTATAGTAAGGCGCCACGATCAAAACCGCGTCAATTCCGCCGATTTCTTCCACTTCTTTCGTGAAGGTAATCGTTTCTGCCGTGTTGTTCGAACCCGTCCCTGCAATGATTTTCGCGCGACCTTGGTTTGTTTCCACAACTTGTTTGAACAGCTTGATTTTTTCTTCATGCGAAATCGTTGGAGATTCACCCGTCGTCCCCGCTACTACAAGTCCATCCGACCCGTTTTCAATGAGGTGGTTGACTAAGCGATGAATCCTTTTTTTGCACACTTTATCTTTCTCGGAATTGTACGGCGTCACCATTGCTGTCACTACTTTTCCAAAATCCATTATGTTATTCCTCCTCCAACTCATTTTCAATACAAAACTCGTCATGAAGTGCGTTCACGGCGGCGATTAAATCGGTTTCTTCAACTAGAATCCAAACCGTTGTATGACTATCTGCAGACTGCAAAATAGCGATGTTTTTCGCGGATAGGGCGGACACGATTTTGGCGGTAACTCCTGGAACACCGGCGATGCCGGCGCCAACGATGGAGACTTTCGCGCAGTTCTCGGTCGTTTCTGCCTCGTAGGATGCTTCTTTTAAAAGTGTCAACACATGCTCTCGCTTTCGTTCGGGCACGGTGAACACGATCTCGTTTGTCGATATATTGATAAAATCTAAACTGATACTTGCCTCAGCCAAAATTGCGAAAGCTTTCTGCTGGGTATGCACATTATCCGTTTTAACACGAAGCTGCGTCAAGTTCGTCACATGCGCAATCCCCGTAACAAGGCGTTCTTTCACGTCAAAGCGACCACTGACCTCGGTTTGCGATGTTACCAGCGTACCCTCACCCTTCAAATAGGTCGAGCGAATGCGAAGCGGAATCTTGGCTTGCATCGCGATCTCAACAGCGCGCGGATGAATCACTTTGGCGCCTTGATAAGCCATGTTGCTCACTTCATTATAGCTGACAGTCGGCAACGAACGCGCATTTTTCACGATGCGCGGATCAGCCGTATACATGCCGTCGACGTCCGTAAAAATATCGATTCGCTCAGCGGCAAGTGCGACGCCAAGCGCTGCGGCAGAAGTATCGCTCCCACCACGGCCAAGCGTTGTAATATCACCATTCGGCGCGCTTCCTTGAAAACCAGCCACAACGACAATATCCACCGTCTCCAATGTTTCACGCAAACGCGTCACGTCAACCTCGGAAATTTTGCCCGCCGTATACTCGCCAGACGTCCGGATACCAGCTTGCGCGCCTGAAAACGCCGTTGCCTTGATATCAGCCTCCAAAAGCATGTTGGTAAATACGGCAGTAGAAATCGTTTCGCCGACGGAAAGCAACATATCTTGTTCGCGTAACGACAACCGCGTTTCCTTCGCGCCAATCAGCTCTAACAGCGTATCCGTCGCATATGGATCGCCTAACCTGCCAATTGCCGAAACAACGACGACCACTTTATAGCCCTGATCGATCGAATTTTGTAAATGATTAAATGCAAGCTGGCGGGACTCCTCGTTCTGAACGGAAGTCCCACCAAATTTTTGCACGATAATTTTCATTCGTTACACCTCAATTATTTCGCGTTTTTCAGATGATTTCTTGTTCGATTAAAGATTCAGCAATTTGAATCGAATTCCAAGCGGCACCTTTTAACAAATTATCCGATACGATCCACATGTGGAACCCTTTCGAATCGTCTAAGTCGTGACGAACACGCCCTACGAAAACCTCTTTTTTGCCAGCCGAACTCGCTGCATGTGGGTAAACTTGGTTCGCTGTATCATCTTCCAAAACAACACCAGGAGCGTTGCGTAAAAGCGCTTGAATCTCAGAAACCTTCACGTTATCTTGCTCCACTTCAATATAAACAGACTCCGAATGGCCCGTAATAACTGGAATACGCACACACGTTGCGGCTACTTTCATCGACGCATCACTCATGATTTTCTTCGTTTCATTGACCATCTTCATCTCTTCGTATGTATAGTCATTATCCGTGAAAACATCAATTTGTGGCAACGCATTAAACGCGATTTGGAAATGTTTCTTGTCACCCTTCACCGGCATCACAGCAGGCGTAAACTCTTCCCCACTCAAAATGGCTTGGGACTGCATTTGGAGCTCCTCAATCGCTTGAATACCAGAACCAGAAACGGCTTGATAAGTCGACACAATAATCCGGTTTAGGCCGTAAGCCGCACGAATCGGTTGCAGCGCCGCGACCATTTGAATCGTCGAACAGTTCGGGTTCGCAATAATGCCCTTATGATCACGCAAAGCCTCAGGATTCACCTCAGGAACAACCAGCGGCACATCAGGATGCATCCGGAACGCACTCGTATTATCGATCACAATCGCACCATGCGCCACAGCATCTTTCGCAAAACGCTCAGAAATAGAACCGCCAGCACTAAACAAAGCGATATCCACACCCGCAAAACTCTCAGGCGTCGCTTCCTTAATCACGACTTCCTCCCCGCGGAACGTCAATTTTTTACCAGCAGAACGCGCCGAAGATAAAAACGAAACTTCCTTTATCGGAAACGTCACATCTTCCAGTAATTGAATCATTTGAGTCCCAACAGCGCCAGTCGCACCAACAACGGCTAAGTGATAACTTTTTGTCATTCTATTTCCCCCTTGGATTTGATATATTTTGTCGAAAAAGGAAAACAGTGCTCCTTCCTCGGACTTCGTTTTTTCACATTTAACTTATCATACCATAAAAAGCGGTAATTATCAGGTTTTTGCACGGGATTTTGAGGAGAAATTGAAAATTTTTATCCTAGCTGAAAACCTGTTTGCATTTTTTCTGCATTTTACGCATGATTTTTCATTATAAAATAGTTCTTGTAAGACAAACATAAATAGAGAATTGGAGTTGGCAACAATGGATGAAATGGTAAAAACAGTACAAAGTTGGTTGAACAAAACATATCAAGGTTATATCGCAAAAGGCGATTATCAAACGATTCCTGAGAACGGGAAAACAGGATGGACGACAGTGTATGCGTTAACGCGCGCCCTTCAAATCGAGCTTGGCATCTCACCTACCGCGGATAATTTCGGGCCGGGAACGGAGAAAGCATTCAAGCCGCTGACAATCGGAGCAAGTGACGCCAAACCGAGCAATATCAACTATATTCTGCAAGGCGCATTCTACTGCAAAGGCTACAGCCCGGGCGGTTTCACTGGTATATTCGGTGGACAAACGCAAATCGCCGTTAAAATGTTCCAAAAAGACGCCGGACTCGCGACGCAAGATGGTGTTGTATCGACAATTATTATGAAATCCCTGCTTAACATGAGCGCATTCCAGACGGTAAGCGGTGGCAATATCGCCGTTCGCACCGTTCAGCAAAATCTAAATCGAGATTACAGCGCTTGGATTGGTGCACTCGTTCCGTGCGATGGTTTATACGGCCGCGACACGAACACCTCGCTGATTTACGCCCTTCAAAAAGAAGAAGGTATGGCGCGCACGACGGCGAACGGTAATTTTGGGCCCGGAACGACGACCAATCTGACAAATCTGATCCCTACTTTTACATCGAACAAGGCGCTCGTTCTACTTTTGCAATACAGTCTCGCGTGTAACGGCCTGCCAATCAATCAATTTAGCGGCACATACGATGCGGAGACGACGAATCTGGTGAAGCGCTATCAAGAATTTATGAAAATGAGCATCACGACTGGCGCGATTAATATGGGTACGTTCAAAGCGCTGCTATCGAGTGCTGGCGATACGAACCGAAGCGCGACTGCCTGCGATACTTCTTACGTCCTGAATACCGACCAAATCGATACCTTATGGAATGCCGGTTACCGCTACGTTGGCCGCTATTTAACAGGAAATGTCATCCGCGGCGGCGTTCGAGTGCCGAAAGCGATGAACCAGACAGAAATCGCAGCAATCCTGAAAAAAGGCCTGAAAATCTTCCCAATCTATCAAGATGGCGGCTATGAAATCCCATATTTCGAGGTCCCACTTCAAGGCATTAGCGACGGCTATAAAGCCATTGATGCCGCATACAATCTCGGTTTCCCAGCAGGAACAACGATTTATTTCGCAGTTGATCTCGACGCCTACGACTATCAAATTACAGATTTAATCATACCCTACTTCCAAAACCTACGCGCCGCATTCAAGCAAAATCAAGATTTGCGTTCCTACCAAATCGGCGTCTACGGAGCCCGCAATGTATGTAGTCGCCTGAAAAACGCAGGCCTCGTCGATAACGTCTTCGTTGCCGACATGTCCACCGGATTCAGCGGCAACCTAGGCTTCCCGATACCTGACGACTGGGCATTCGACCAATATTTCGAAATGTCAATCGGCACAGGCAACGGAAAATTAGACATCGATAAAGTCACGTATTCCGGCGCAGACAAAGCCGTTTCCGTCGTGACCCCACCACCAGTGAGCGATACACCGAGTTCCGCCGCGATTAACCGTGCACGTTTGATGAGGATTCGTGATGTGTTGTATGGAAATTCGAGTTTGGCCGCGCTAGTCGATGATAAAGTTACATTTGAACTAGAATTAGAGAAAACTAACTCGCGTGTAATTTCTCCAAATCTTGCTGTTACATTTAAAGCTAGTGCAAAGCTAATTAACCCAGGTGACGGTGGCACAACTGTATCTGTAAAAGATGGAAAAGTCAGTGCTTCTTTTGAAAAAGAATTAGCAAACTGGACTGGCTCCCTATCATCCGAAGAATCTGAGAACACACAAAAACTCATTGCAGATTTAGCAGCAAAAGTTGTCCTTGGAGACATTACTATAAAATGGTCCCCTGCGAAAGATTTTATAACTGTTTCAATTATTGCAAATGTACCAGAAATTGAAGTTACAGATAAATACAAAACAAATGCTTCTATGAGTATAACGCTTATCATTGATAACAAAAACAAAGACTTAGATTCACAATGGGATGCCATCACAAGCACAGTAACTGATGGTGTTTGGAAAACCGGAGCAGTGGCCGCATTCGTGTACGCATTATATGGAGTTAGTGTATTTGGTGGAGGTTTGCTGGCACCCATAGTAATTGGTCTAGTAGGAATTGGCCTTCTAATTAAAGATTTTCTAGACAAATCATCTACTAAATAATACTATTAAATCTACATCCGTTGTATAATGGATGTAGATTTTTAATTTACATAAGGAGGTCAAATTTTTGGAAGCATCTAAACTTGAGTTAACTAAACTCGCACAGCTGGTTACTTTTCTTGAAAACGATTCATCCGACATAAAAACAATACTTTATAATTTGAACCAATTAAGTACCGAAGAACTAGAGAGTGTGCAATCATATTTTTCAGGAAGTGGTTTTCGAACCTTTTCAAAAACATTCCTGCAAATTTCTATGGCTTCCTTCATTTCTGGGATGACCGTGTTCTTTTTCGTAAAATTCCAAGCAGAATTACTAGTTTTTTTCCTTGGAATCGCTTATTTATTAGCATGTATATTAATCTTCTTCCGTTCCACTTTAAAAGCCCCTACAAAATCCTTTTTGGAAATTGCAATAAACAGAGGTAAGTATGATCGAATTATCAGTTTGACAGCTATTATTTTAGATGAACGATATAGAGAAGATTTTCAAAACGCTTTAGAAACTCCCTCTGATTTTAAATAAAATTAATTATTCTCATCACCCATAGATACTATACTTGTGATGTAGTTTACAACAGGAGGTCAACCATTTGATAATTATAAAAAATGACTTAGAACCTTTTTCCAAGCTACTTTCAATTGTTAAGGAGCAAGCTAACGATATCACAGCATTAAACGAAACATTAGATTCTTTGTCACTGGAAGAACTAGAACGAACTAAAGCCTACTTTTCTGGAACAGGTACAAGAACATCATTTCATCAACTGAGAGCAGTAATTATTGGTTCTTTTATAGCAGGTATGATGATTTTTATCCTCAACATGTTTCAAGAGTATTTCTTTGTAGCTGTTGTTGCGTTTATGTTTCTACTAGCTTGTGTCATTGAATTATTCAGAACAGCCCTGACTTTTCCAGTTAAGACAAGCGTATCGTTAGCCTATGCCCGAGGTAAATATGATCGTGTTGTGGGCCTCATTGATATTATCTTAGCCGAACGTTACGCAGAAGTACGAAAAAATAGTATGAAATCTTGATTTACCACACACCCAAGGAGGTACATAAATGAAAGCATCCAAAACCGAATTAGATAACTTCACAAAACTTTTAGTTGGTTTAATCGCACAAGCAGATAATATTGAAGCCATTTGCTATGCGCTAAACAGACTGACTCTAACAGAACTAGAAAAAGTGAAAACCTATTTTTCAGGAAGCGGTACGCGAGTCGCATTCATTAGACAAAGTGAGATTATCATAGGAACCTTTGTCTCCGGCATGATGATTTTTATTTATAATATGTACCAAACTAATTTTTTCATGTCCACCTTTTCCGAATTTTTATTTGTATATTGTCTATTAAGCTTTATCCGTCTATTTTTTGCCAGAAAACCCATTCGTCAGCATGTAAAACTTGCCTATAATCGAGCTAAATTTGATCGTATTGTTTCGCTCGCTGATATCATCCTTAACAGTCGCTATGAAAAGGAATTGCAAAATACCGTAGATAAATTCGTCTCTACCGACAACTCTGAAAGAAAATCACAGGAGGCGCATTTTCTTGAAAATATCTAAATCAGAACATATGAAATTTTCTCAGCAATTCTCCATTATTGAAAAGCATGCAGATGACGAGAATATGTTAACCGAAGTCTTAGAAGAAATGCCACTAGAAGATTTGGAGCACCTAAGAGCATATCTTTCTGGTACAATGTCTCTCACACCCTATTCACATATTAAGTCAATTTTTATGTATTCGTTTGTAGGAATGTCTGTCATCTATCTTATATTCTTATATCAAACAAATACTTGGCTTTCCTTTACGGCAATCATCTTACTCTTAGTAGTCGAATTTAGATTATTTCAAGTTGCCTATAGTCCACCAGTTAATACACATGTCATATTGGCCCATCGCAGACGAAAATACGATCGAATTGTCCAAGTCATCGAGACCATTCTGAAAAAACGTTACCTAAAAGAATTACAAAATGCAGTCATTAATTTCTAAACTAAAGCATCGATAAACGCTATTATATCAGCGCTTACCGATGCTTTTTTGCTATCTAAAATAAAAATAAAGATGGGCGATTTCAGACAGGTTTGGACGTGAAATCCGTTGTATAATAGAACTATATTAAAGATGAATGGAGGTCATAATATGACAACAGCAACTAAAACCATGCCGAAAGAAATTTATCGTTATATCGAGCATGAGCTTATCAATTATCCCCGAATGATAGAACGTATCAATGAGTTAACAAAATACTTACAACACGAGAAAAATCCGCAGTCCCCTACCTACAACACGCTTCATCTGGACATTAGAATTGAAAGGCTCTCAACCGTAGTCCGATGTATAGAAAATGTCATCCGTAATCTGAACTCGCTCGGTGATCCATACCAAGAATTCATTAAACTACGATATTGGCGCACCAATTCCAACACAACAATGGAAGGCATCGCACAAAAAATCCACGTAAGCCGACGAACTGCCTATAATATGCAAAACCGAATTATTCAGATGGTTGCGAGTGAATTAGGTGAGTGGAATTAACCCTATTTAGTATAAACCATGAATAATTTCAAACTATTATGCAAAAAAATTAAAAATGGCAAATTAGCCAAGTAAAGTTAGTTTGTATCAGAATTGGGAATAAAAATATCCCATACATGCGATTATGACAAATTAATCCATATTATCCTTAGAAATAATGTGGGTCTTATATAGATTATAGTTGTAATTATAACCAGTTAACAGTATGATATGTATAGTTCTATTTGCTATATACATATTGTTGATTAGGGAGTAGTTCAAAAAAAGAATGATGGGAGAGAATGTAATGAGTTTTAGAAAAAGAGTTTTACCATTTTTATTGATTGTAGGGTTTGTATTTGCGGGGGTATTAGGGGTTTCATCAACTGAGGCATTTGCAATGGCTTCAAAAGGATCTTCGAAAATTGCTTTTCACACTGATGCTAATAATTACTCAAAAAGTGCAACAACTATTGATGTAATTGGTAAAAATCCATTTGATACTGTAGTAGTTGAGCTATACAAAAAAGGAGATTCTAAATTTTACAAACGTATAGATGTTTATAAAGCTGGTACTTACAAAGTTTCATTTTCATTAAAGGGGCTTAAAGCAGGTCAATATGATGTCCATGTAAATTCAGACTGGTCATACCTGGCATTTCATGCAGAACTTACACATTACCTAAATGTACAAAGATAATCCAAGAAAGAATCTAAACAAAGGTTCTTTAGACTAGAAAAATACACACCAAAAATCTGAAATAAGATTTTTGGTGTGTATTTTTGTGTTATAGAAACTATCTTTTCGCTGTACTATTAGTCATTCAGTTTAGATTGCGCAGCTGCAGCCGCTGCTTTGTTATTAATTGGTTGATCAACCTTTGATGAATCTTTACCGGCTTCTGCTCTTTCTTTTTTCAAATCATAATATGCTTCAAATATTTCCTCAGAAATTTTCATATTAACCTTAGGGTCTGTACTTCCATTATCTCTATATCCCCAAGGAACTACTACAGCAATAGATATCTCTGGTTTCTCAGCTGGAGCATATCCGACAAATGTTGTATTCCAAACACTCGCCATTGCATTTCCTTTTTTAGGACCATCATAAAATGCTTGAGCTGTACCTGTTTTACCTGCAACTTCAACAGGAACATCATTAAAGTATTTATTTCCTGTACCATTTCCACCATGAGTAACTTCATAAAAACCTTTTTGAACCTCTTTAATCGCCGACGTTGGAGCGCCAATTTGATTTAAGATTTTTGGTTCAATCTCTGTCGCTACCTTTCCGACAGTATCTCCATTTGTACTTGGATCACGAATTTCTTTCAGCATCGTTGGTTCGATTCGAGAACCACCATTTGCAATAGTAGCTCCATATTGAGCTAATTGTAATGGTGTATACGAGTCATACTGACCAATGGAAAAATCGAGAATTTTACCCATCGTTTTGTCATCACCCTTAAAGCCCACTTGTTCTCCTGGAAGGTCAATACCAGTCTTAACCCCTAATCCAAACTGATTATAATAATATCTCATCTTATCAAATGTATCTGGTGATGCTCGGAATGGACCTTTATAAACATATTTTGCTCCCGCCATCTTCATTGATGTTTGATACATATACGAATTTGATGATATTTCCAAAGCTCCCACTGGATCAAGTGATAGAGAACGCTCTCCATTACGATTAAACCATGAGCTTTTTGGTCTAGTACCTTTAAATTCAATTGGTTGGTCTACAAAAACCGTATCCTCCGTGATAGCTCCGTCCATTATTCCACCTAATACAGTCGCACCTTTTACAGCAGATCCCATATTGTAAGCTGAGGTAAAGTTGCCAAGTGAATAGTCTTCATACTCACCTTTATCATTAATCAGTTGTCCAGCTAGTGCCAATACTTGCCCAGTATATGGATCCATAGCCACCGCAAATGCACGGTCGAATAAATCAGAGCTTCCAGCAGACTTGCCAATCCTCATATTCTTCTTCAAAATCTCTTCAATCTTCTTCTGCAACTCAACATCCACAGACAAGACTAAATCCTTACCTTTAGAACCTTCATATTTCTCAACCGTCTCAATAATATTCCCACTACTATCCAGAACACTATTTGACTTCGATTTCTGTCCGGCTAGCACAGATTCATACTGCGCTTCCAAATAACTACGGCCAACGCGGTCATTTCGGCTGTAACCTTGTGCTAAGTAATAATCCACTTTGTCACTCGGAATCCCTTGTTTCTCCGTCGACACGCTTCCTAAAATCGAGCGCAATGTTTCGTCATACGTATAAAAACGATTCCAGTCTGTCGTCGTATCCACGCCTGGCAAGCTTTCCAAGTTCTCACTTACCCTCGCGATTTCCGCATCCGTCACGCCTTTACTTTTCAGCGCAACTTGCGATAACGCGTAACCTGCCGTCATCTTCTTGTAAATCGTCGCGATACGTTTATCATCGTCGGTCAAACTAGCCAAATCGTCTTTCGTCACGCCTGCGATTTGTTTCTTGTATACTTTTCCACCGTCCAAAGCTTGATCAGCCTTGCTAAGACGTGCTAATGATTCTTTCTCATGCGTCAAAATCCAATAATCTTGCAAATCGCGTTCCGTTAATTTCTCCGGCGTGATTGCGACCAGTTTATCCAATTTCTTCGCAACAGCGATCATTTCCGTTGCCTGTGTTTTCTGACTACGCGTATACGTGATCGATTTCACCGCAGAATTTCCCACTAACAGGTTATAATTCCGGTCGTAAATAACACCGCGCGGCACGTTTTTCGTCACGCTGACATCATCCGTTTCCTCTAATTGACGCTTATACGTTTCCCCTTGAACGATTTGAACCACACCTAGGCGCAAAATCAAGGCCGAGAATAATATAAAAATCACGAAAAATAGGATGTTCAAGCGCAGTGGAATCACTTGCCTTTTCTTCTTCGGTTTGTCGGTCTTTTTAATAAATCTATTTTTCACGTGTCACAATCCTTCCTTTTTCAGCACTCATCTACCTCTATTGTATCCGAATTTTGGCGAGATTACCACTAGAGTTTGATGAGAAAATCATTAAGAAAAGTTAAAGGCATCTTTAGATTTGTAATTCCATGCAGAAATAGTATAAGACAATACTCTAAGCACGCAAAAAAACGCCTAGCCCATCATTGGGTAAGACGAAGATTATGCTTTAAACAAATTGAGCGAAAGCGTTTGTATTCAGGGAATTTGGTGGAAGCCGGAAGCGGTGTGTACGATTTGTACATGATGACTGAAAGCAGAGAGGGAGTCGTATCCCCGACCATGCGAGAAGTTAAGCGAAACTGCTCTTGTGTAGCAGAACCGCAAAGATGTACCGCATCCTTGTTCTAAATCTTCAGAAGGAACGCCTATTCGAGATGCTCATAGGCATATTGGGGCTGTAACTCATTTCATTTCGAACAGCCCCAACAATGCGAGCGCTTGTCGCCAATTTATTTAGCTTATAGACAAATTAAAATTATTTAGCAGCAGCGAAGTTTTCGCCAGCTTTATTCCAATCTACTACATTCCAGAAAGTTTTGATGTATTCTGGACGAACGTTTTGGAATTTCAAGTAGTACGCGTGCTCCCAAACGTCAAGACCGATAACTGGTGTGTAGCCTTCTGTTAGCGGTGAATCTTGGTTTGCTGTAGAGATGATTGACAATTTGCCATCTTTCACTACTAGCCACGCCCAACCAGAACCGAAACGTGCCACGCCTGAATCAGCGAATTTCGTTTTGAATTCCTCGAAGCTACCGAATGTTGCGTTGATCGCATCTGCTAAAGCGCCAGATGGTTCGCCGCCACCTTGTGGGCTAAGAATTTCCCAGAAGAATGTGTGGTTCGCATGTCCCCCGCCGTTGTTACGAACAGCAGTACGGATGTTTTCAGGAACACTATTTAAGTCAGCAACCAAGTCCTCGATAGATTTAGCAGCTAAATCGTCATGTCCTTTTAATGCATCATTTAATTTCGTTACGTACGTTTGATGATGTTTCGAATAGTGAATCTCCATTGTTTCTTTATCAAAATTCGGCTCCAAAGCATCGTATGTGTAAGCTAATTTAGGTAATTCATATGTCATAATAAAAACTCCTCCTTGATATATGTTTATTCGAAAAAGCAAGCACTTCCAATTGAGATACTTAGTCCACTTTTCCCTACAAGTACAAGGTTATCACTACAAGACGATGGTTGCAATTTAAATGCTTAACTAAAAAAGCTTAGCTAACCCCGAAGCTAGATTTGAAAAATGAATGGTCTAGCTTTTTAGGTTATCAAGCACTTCATGAAAACTTGTTGTTAAGTATTCTTGCCTCATACTCACCATATGTATCGATGTCTTGAAGGTATTTACGTTCCAAAGCACGCCGTTTCCTCTCCTCTGAACTTGCAATTCTAGCCAAAAACCTCTCTGCATCCTTGCCAGTCACTTTCGGGATTTCTTGTGTATAAATTGCCATATGCTCACCTTCCTTCTCATTCATTATAGCGTTATTTCTATAAAAATAATACTCCCAACAATTGCAATCTCCCCTATTTAAAGCTATTATAAAGGAGAGACTGGAACGAAATCCAAGCAAGATAGAAAATCGCCTTACCTTTTTTTGAGTAAGACGAAAATAGTGCTATATACAAATCGAGCGAAAGCGTTTGTATTCTGGGGATTTGGTGGAAGCCGGAGAGTTGCGCATACTTGTGTATGTGATGACTGAAAGCAGGGAGAGCGTAGTTACCTCGACCATGCAAGAAGTTAAGCGTAGCAGAACCGGAAGTCCGCCAAATCCCCAGACTGCGAGCGCTTGTCGCCGATTTATTTGGGCTATGTTCCAAACTCTACTATAAATAAACCAAGAATGAGGTGCATCACAACCAAATGAATATTTTCAAACGTTTTGCAAAAAGTATCTACTCTCCAGAGGATATTGCAACATTTCGAGCGGATAAAATATGGAAATCGATTCTTTACATAATTCTCATTTCGATTCTGATTTTTTTACCAATCGGCTACCACACAGCAACTGCCGCAAATGATGCTATGCAAGTTGGCGCGGATACGATCAAAAATGACATTCCTGATTTCACGGTGGAAGACGGAAAACTCGTTTCTGATGCTAAAAAACCGATCACCATCGACCAAGGTAGCGTCTTTTTCGTCTTTGATTCGACGGATAGCCTGACCACAGATCAGGTCGATAATCAACTCGGTTCTGCCGACAGCGCCATCGCTTTTTTATCGGATAAAATTTATATTAAAGCGCCTGGTGTGGATCAATCGGTAAGCTATGCGACTGCGGGCATTAAATCCAAAGATGATTTGGTGAGTTTCTACCAGTCAATGGAAGACTTATCGAAATACTTTATTCCGATTTTACTCGGTATTATTTTAATCGCGATGATTCTTGTTTCCTTCTTCAAAGTCGCGCTCTATGCCCTATTCGGCTTTATTATGAGCGGTTTTGGTCGCATGGGAATCAGCTATTTCAACAACTGGAATATCGCGGCATACAGTATGACGCTCGCAGCTGTTTTTACGATGATTATGTACTGGTTCCAAATAGCGGTTCCGTACCTCTCCACCATCAACATGGCCGTCAGCTTCTTCATTATTTTCCTAGTTATTCGGCAAATTCCACCGGTAGACCAGAAGCAACCTGTCAAATAGTTCAATCGGAAAAGACTGTATCTGGCGCGACTGGATATAGTCTTTCCATTTGATATGATGTACAATATTTGGTGTTAAAAATTCCTTTTTTAGCCTTTTCAAATTCTTATAATGGTGACACAATGCCGTTTTCTCACCAATTTCTAATAAACAAGATGGATGATTTTTCACGCGAATAGTGGTATGATTAGTAATGCATTAATAATAACAAATCCTGCAAGTTAGGATTATAAGGAGCGAATCGCTTTGACAGAAAGAACACATAGATCAAATACGCGGCCCGTAAAGGTTGGTAATTTGACCATAGGCGGTAGTAATGAGTTATTTATCCAAAGTATGGCCACAACGAAAACGCACGATGTAGAGGCAACAGTTGCTGAAATTCATCGTCTCGAAGAAGCTGGGTGCCAAATTGTTCGTGTCGCCGTCCCTGATGAGCGCGCGGCGGATGCCCTTGCAGAAATAAAAAGCAGAATTTCGATTCCACTCGTAGCTGATATTCATTTCGATTATCGCTTAGCTTTAAAAGCAATCGATGCTGGTGTCGACAAAATCCGGATTAATCCCGGTAATATCGGTCGTCGTGATCGTGTTGTTAAAGTCGTAAACGCGGCAAAAGCAAAAGGCATTCCGATTCGTATCGGGGTCAACGCCGGTAGTCTCGAGAAGAAATTCATCGAGAAATACGGCTACCCTACTGCAGAAGGTATGGTAGAAAGTGCCCTCGATCATATCAAAATTCTAGAAGACCTCGATTTCCATGATATCATCGTGTCGCTTAAAGCATCCGATGTGAACTTGGCAATCGAAGCCTACGATCTAGCTTCCAAAGCGTTCGATTATCCGCTACATTTAGGGATCACAGAATCAGGTACGCAATTCGCCGGAGGTATCAAAAGTGCCGTCGGTCTTGGCGCGATTCTAAGCAAAGGCATCGGAAATACGCTTCGTGTCTCCCTTTCTGCCGATCCTGTAGAGGAAATTAAAGTAGCGCGTGAAGTCTTGAAATCATTCGGTCTTTCGTCCAATGCCGCGACACTTATTTCGTGTCCAACGTGTGGTCGTATCGAAATCGATTTAATCAGCATCGCGAATGAAGTAGAAGAATACATTTCTACAATCAAAGCACCGATCAAAGTTGCCGTGCTTGGTTGCGCCGTAAACGGTCCTGGTGAAGCTCGTGAAGCCGATATCGGAATCGCCGGTGCCCGTGGTGAAGGCCTTCTCTTCCGTCACGGTAAAATCGTTCGTAAAGTTCCCGAAGAAACAATGGTGGAGGAATTGAAGAAAGAAATCGATATCCTAGCCGAAGAATATTTCGCTAAAAAAGCAGCGGAAGAAGCCGAAGCTGCCAAATAATCCAAATAAACGTTGATGCCTATTGTTGCGCATCGACGTTTTTCTGGTATTCTATTCCCTGCCTGATTTCAGCTTTTTGAAAATAAAGTATTTCAATGTCCACGATGCCGCGACCAACAAAATCAGACAGAATAACTGTAACTCGAAAGTGAACTTTATCCAAATTTTAAAAGAGATTAAGACAACGACAATAATGAATCCTACCATAAAGCTGTTTTCTTTCTTCATGCTTTTCCCCTCCAGATACTGCCTAATACATGCGTGTTATATTATTATTTAACTTTATCCCATATCTGATAATTCAAACATCAAATATTCGCCTATTCTCGCTCATTTGCTTTCATTGCTAATCTTTGTTACCATAGTTAAGGTCAAGGAGCGATTCGTTATCTCCTTCTTAGTTAGTTTGCTAGATTCTACACAAAAACTTATCTAGCAATGAAAGTGAGGAATTATGGGAACAAAAAAGGAAACTTCGCACAAAATTACAAATGTATTTTGGATCACGCTGGCCATCACGCTTGTCTTCGTTACAATCGGGATTTTAACGCCAAAAGGTCTCGCTAGCGTAACTGCGAACATTCAAAATTTTATTACGACAACGTTCGGCTGGTACTACTTAATATTCGTTTCAGTCATCGTGATTTTCTGTTTTTACTTGATTTTTAGTCCGATTGGATCGATCAAACTCGGTAAAGCGGGAGAAAAACCAAAATATTCAACTATTTCTTGGTTCGGAATGCTGTTCAGCGCTGGAATGGGTGTTGGGCTTGTGTTCTGGGGCGCGACTGAGCCGTTATCTCATTATGCGATTTCGAGCCCTGAAGCGGAACCTGGAACGAATCAGGCATTAATGGACGCGTTCCGTTTTTCCTTTTTCCACTGGGGAATTCATGCTTGGGCGATTTACGCTTTCGTTGGGCTGACACTTGCTTACTTCCAGTTTAGACATGATAAGCCGGGGCTAATTAGCGCAACGCTTGACCCGCTTCTTGGCAAATGGATGAAGCCTTCTGTCCGCGTGACGATCGATGTTATCGCCGTATTCGCGACGATTGTCGGTGTTGCAACGACGCTTGGCTTTGGCGCGACACAAATCAATGGTGGTTTGTCCTTTTTATTTGACATTCCAGTTAGTTTTAAAGTGCAGATAATCATTATTGCTATCGTTACCGTCCTGTTTTTGACATCTGCTATGAGTGGGCTTGGTCGCGGTATGAAGTGGCTCAGCAACACGAATATGGTGTTGGCGGTTCTTCTGATGATTATCGTTATTATTGTTGGTCCTACCTTATTGACGCTAAATATGATGACCGACGCTACTGGCGCTTATATGCAAAATTTTATCGGCATGAGTTTCCGGACGTCACCGGTTGATGCGGCGGGTCGTGAATGGATTAATAGTTGGACTATTTTTTACTGGGCTTGGTTTATTTCTTGGTCACCGTTTGTCGGTATTTTCATCGCGCGTGTGTCCAAAGGCCGCCGAATCCGCGAATTTTTAGCTGGTGTTATTTTGTTGCCAACGTTACTAAGTGTAGTCTGGTTCGCTGTTTTTGGAACAGCATCGACGTCCGTGCAGCGCGCTGGATTTGACTTAACGCAACTGAAAACTGAGGAAGTCTTGTTTGGTACTTTTAACCATATGCCACTTGGATCGCTACTTTCTGTGATCGCGATTTTCTTGATTGGTGTATTTTTCATCACATCTGCAGACTCGGCCACATACGTGCTCGGGATGCAAACGATGAATGGCGTGATGAATCCGGCGAATCGTGTCAAATTTATTTGGGGCATTATTCAGTCGCTCATCGCCTCGATTCTACTTTTCAGTGGTGGTTTAGAAGGCTTGCAAAATATGCTGATCATCGTCGCCCTACCGTTTTCGTTTATCATGCTTTTGATGATGCTCTCGTTGTCCAAAGCATTGCGAAAAGAACGGCGCGACCTTGGCCTCTATATCAAACCAAAATCCTTGCGCAAGTCAAATTCTTAGAGGTATGATGGACGAGAAGGAGTGAAGACGAGATGAGAGATTTAAACTATGTCGTTCTTGATTTTGAAACTGCCAATGGTTCACGGACGAGTCCTTGTTCGATTGGCATGGTCAAATATCTGAACGGCGAAAAGCATTCCGAATACTATCAATTAATCAATCCTGAAGAAGATTTCTACGCATCCAACATTCGCGTTCACGGCATTTATCCAGAAGATGTATGGGAATCGCCGAACTGGTTGGAAGTTTATCCAAGTATTATTAACTTTATCGGTGATTTACCAGTCGCCGCCCATTTTGCAACGTTTGATATCAATGTTTTCCGCGCTACAACAAAGAAATACGATCTGCCATTACCCGCAAATCTATATTTCTGTTCCTGTGTGCTATCGCAAAAAATATTGCCGCTGCGTTCGCATAAGTTGAATCTTGTCGCTGATTATTTTGGGATCACCTTTGAGCATCACCACGCGTTGGAAGATTCCATCGTTGCGGCTGATATCGTGTGTGAGCTCGCCAATATCCAGCAGGTCCATACGATTCCGGAGTTAGTGGATTCGATTGGTTATCAGTTTGGGCAAATAAATGGTACTAATTTTGTAACCAAGAAAAAAACGCGTTCCCGCTAATGGGGCGCGTTTTCTTGTGTTTATCCAACTTTTGCGAGGCAGTCTGGGCATTTTCCATACACTTCAAACTTGTGACCCTCGACTTGATATCCCGGCAATGCTTCTTCTAGAAAATCCATCGGGCACATCCGAATTTCGCGGGTTTTCCCACATTCCATACAAATAAAATGATGATGATGCTCTTCATGCGCACACGACAACCGGAAATGTTTCTCGCTCGACAACTCGGTTTCCTCAAATAAATCCAATTCCACAAATAAAGACAAATTACGGTAAATCGTATCGAAACTAATCCCTGGAAAATCCTCTTTCATGCACTCTAAAACTTCTTTTGCCGTCATGTAACGATTTTTTCGCGCAAAAAGGTTGATTAGAAATTCGCGCTTATCCGTATGTTTGTATCCTTTTCGTTTCATTAATTGCAATGCTTCATTCGCTGTTAGAGACATTCGAATCACTTCTTTCGGCTATCGCCAGTTTTTGTTTAATTTTTTGAACACTAATCGTTATAACTAAAATAAGAACAGAGATGATAACAATCGAGCCACCCGGAGCTAAGTCGAGGTAAAAGGCGCTCACAAGGCCGCCTATCACCGATATTTCCCCGAACAGAATCGCATAAGCAATCGTTTGTTTAAAGCCGTTAGCGATACGAATTGCGGCCGCTACAGGCAAGGTCATAAGCGACGACACGAGTAGAATCCCCACAATACGCATGCTGGATGCAATCACGAGCGCTACTAACAGCATGAAAATCACGTCAACCACTTTTGCAGGAATTCCCGAAGCATTCGCGTACTCTTCGTCAAACGATAACAAAAATAGTTCTTTATACAAGAAAAATACAGTGAGTAATACGACAAAAGCTGTCGCCAAAATCGTCCACATATCCGAGGTACTCACGGCGCTGACACTTCCGAATAAGTAGCTGAACAAATCTGTATTAAAGCCATTTGCAAGCGATATAAAAATAACACTGAATCCCATCCCCGCCGACATAATAATCGGAATCGCCAGTTCTTGGAATTGTTTGTATACATTGCGTAGTTTTTCCATCAATAGAGACCCGCCGACTGCAAAACCGAAGCCGAGATACAGCGGGTTAAGCGCCACAAGTGGTAGGTACATCTTGCTTAAATAGAGGCTCACCGCGATGCCCGCCAAACTGACATGACTTAGCGCATCCGCCATCAAAGACAGCCGCCGAACCACGATAAAGCTTCCCAAAAGCGGTGCCACAATCCCAATCACGATGCCGACGATAAACGTATTTCGGATAAAATCATATTCAAACATGTTCGCAATCACAATGTGTCACCCCAATCCGACTCGCCTCAAGCGCCTCAAGTTCTCGTTCCTCTAAGTACAGCTGATAATCAACGGCCGTCCCGTCAAAAAGCACCTTCGTATTCATGCTGACAATATGATCAACATACGAATTCACCGCCAGAATATCATGCGTCACAAGCAACATCGTAATGTCCTCTTTCGCATTCAACTCTTTCAACAACTCGTAAAAAGACGCCACATTCTGCGCATCAATACCGACTGTCGGCTCATCCAAAATCAGCACTTCCGGCTTACTCACAAGCGCGCGGGCGATAAAAACACGTTGCTGCTGCCCACCAGAAAGCTCACCGATATTCCGCCCCGCAAACCGTCTCATATCCACAATGTCCAGCGCCTCATAGACCGCTTCAAAATCATGGCGATTCAACCGACGAAACATCCCTTTCTTCTTCACCAAACCGCTAGACACGACTTCCTTCACCGTCGCCGGAAAAGCACCGTTAAACGCGTTCGATTTTTGCGATACGAAGCCAATTTTAGACCAATCTTTAAATTCGGCGTGCGGCTTTCCAAATAACGTAATCTCGCCCTGTTGTATTTTTAAAAGCCCTAAGATCAGTTTCAGTAAAGTCGATTTCCCAGAACCATTCGGCCCAATAATCCCTGTAAAACTGCCTTTTTTGATTGATAAGTTGATTCTCTGGAGCACTTCTTCTTTATCGTAATGGTAGGAAATGTTCGCTACCTTTAATATCTCATCCATACCTTGAAAAAACTCCTTCTATACTTAAAAATCACTACTTCATCTAGTATACATAAAAAAGCCGAACCTGTAAATCGTAATCACTCTTATTTATGGTTTTTATTCGTTTATCAGATGATTAATGAACGCCGATAAAGGGAAAGCACAACTATGGAGGTGCTTGAAATGAAACTAATCTGGATGTATCTGTGCTTTGTGATCATGGTTGGCATGAATGCACTCGCTAATATTTTGCCGCTGAATGGCCTGAATACTGGCGAAATTTCCAACCAGCTCGATGTTTTATTTACGCCGGCGGGATATGTATTTATTATTTGGGGCGTTATTTACGTCAGCTTGTTTATCTGGCTCATCGCGCTGACTTTTAACCGAAAAAATGTGACAAAAGCGCTCGCCTTTTCGTTCTCCGTCACGTCTTTACTGAACGGTTTATGGATTGTTTGCTGGCATTATGGGTATTTTCTAGGCTCTGTGGTCGTGATGGTCTTGCTGTTAATCGGACTCACCACACTGTATAAAGCGCAACAAACCGTGACAAAATCGCTTATTTGGAGGGCGCCGATCAGTCTCTATTTAGGCTGGGTAAGCGTGGCAACTATCGCAAATATTTGTTATTACCTCACTTGGAAGGAAATCACTAGCTTTCTAGGGCTGAGCGAGGTCGCCTGGACGATTGCGTTACTCATTATCGCGACGCTTATTGCCTATACTTTTCGAGCCCGCGAAAACGATTGGATCGCGCCACTTGTCTTTGTCTGGGCATTCGTCGGTATTTACGTTCGCGTGCTGGATTGGAACGCAGTTGTTTCGTATACAGCGCTGATTCTAGCAATTGTGTTATTCTTGGCAAACTTCATTCCGATTCGTCGGAGGACATAGGTGTTAAAAATGCGTTTTCCACTCGGGAAAACGCATTTTGCTAGATTTTTTTTCGCATCTGGATTTGTGTTGCTATTTTTTCGAAGCCCTTATCTAGTAAAATAGGGATATATTCGCTTGTCACGACTTCATTAAATAAGGCGCAAGAAATACTGCCATATGTGTCATAAAACGCCTGTAATAAACCTAAAATCTGATCTGGCGCATTGCTTAGCCTCACTTGCAAAAGAATCAGATTATCAGCCGAAACCCCGTACACAATATAGCCCAGCTGCTCCCCATTCCGCCAAATAGTCGCGATTTTATGATGTGCTGCAATCCTATTTTGCCACGGTAAGGCATCCTCTTCCAACGCTATGTATGCTGCCAGATCGCTCACTTCTTTCAACCGATAGCCCGCAATACCGTAATCCTGCAAGCTCCCAGTGAGATAAATCAGCTCATTTATTTCCGTGTAGCCGAGCTTTTGATAGAGTCGAAGCGCCGGGATATTTTCCGAAATCACCTCTAAACGCGACTCATCCACACCCTGCCCCCGGTACCCCACAAAAAGCCGCTCCAAAAGTTGACGCGATAGGCCCATTTTTCTAAATCTCGGCACAACCGCGAGCCCGCCAATCCAAGCCATTCTCGTATTCCCGAAATCGCGCGTTCCCGTCAATATAATCGCCGCAGCCTCGCCATCCACTTTTGCGATAAATGACTCGTGTGGTGATTGTTGTAGTTTCTCCATTCGTGTCGTGAAACTCGCCTCGGTCATAGCAGCTGGTACGAGGTAGTCTGCGAACGCCTCATTCCACAGCGCCACTTGTTCCTCTAACGGTATCGTATCCAAACGTTGTATCTCCAAATCAACCGCTCCCCTCACGGTAGAAAAAGAAGTAGCCTACACACTAAGCTACTTCTCCTCCATTATTATTTCGCAAA
The DNA here is from genome assembly GCF_003856515.1 of Listeria sp. SHR_NRA_18. Classification (NCBI taxonomy): domain Bacteria; kingdom Bacillati; phylum Bacillota; class Bacilli; order Caryophanales; family Listeriaceae; genus Listeria; species Listeria sp. SHR_NRA_18. The sequence continues at coordinate 266,988 of NZ_QPKR01000001.1, read as the reverse complement.
AATCTCTGTCAAAATTGGCACGACTTGCTTCTTACGCGATACAACACCAGCTAGCGGTGCTACATTCGCCGCAAAAACAACGCCATACGCCGCTTCGACTTTATCCGTTTTGCTACCAAGCGCAATGGCTACAGAATCATTCGTCAAAATATTCGTAACGACGAACAAATACAAATCAAGACCTTTATCAGCGATCCGTTTGCTCATTTCTGCTTCCACTTCCGTTTGGCGCACCAACACGTCTTTTTCGTCGACAACATTGATTTGCGCGATTTCTACTTTGGAACCGCCCATTTCGAATTCTTTGGCATCCAGCAATAGTTCAGGAACCGTTTTAGTCGTCACATCTGCGCCAGCTTTTAGCATGTCCAAGCCGTATGTAGCTGTTTCAACTCCCGCGATAGCCGCTAATTTCTCCGCGATTTCTTTATCTTCCGGTGTACACGTTGGTGATTGGTACAACAAAGTATCGGAAATAATCGCCGAAAGCATCAGACCCGCCGTCGTTTTCGAAATGTCGATGCCTTTTTCCTGGAACATTTTGAAAAGGATTGTCGCCGTACAACCAACTGGCTCCGCGCGGTAATACAAAGGATCTGCCGTTTCAAAATTAGCGATACGATGGTGATCGATGACTTCTACAACGGTAACATCAGCAATATCAGCTACGCTTTGTTGTTTTTCATTATGATCTACTAAGCTAACCGTTTTTACTTCATTCGCAACCGTTTCAACAAGACGCGGTGCTTCTACCTTAAAATAATCAAGGACGAAAGCCGTCTCGCTGTTGATTTCGCCAAGACGAACCGCTTCGATTTCTTGCCCTTGCGCTTTCTTTAATTCTGCATACGCAATCGCAGAACAAATCGTATCTGTATCCGGGTTTTTATGTCCAAAAACGAGTGATTTTGTCATGTTTTTATCTCCTTTATTAGCGCCTTATTCGGCCGCCATGATTTTCGTCAAAAGATCTGGATCGAATGTCTGACTACGAAGCATCGCAATTTCATGCTTGTACGGAGCCTTCTTATTCTTCTTATCTTCCCCAACGTACGGCGTTTCCAGAATCTTAGAAATGTCGTCCAGCTGCGGATGATGCACAATATAATTCAGCGCGTCAAAGCCAATGTGACCAAAACCAATATTCGCGTGACGGTCTTTATGCGCGCCTCGTTCATTCTTACTATCATTGATATGCAAAACTTTCAAGCGATCCAAACCAATGATTTTGTCAAATTGATTCAGAACGCCGTCAAAATCGTTCACTATATCGTAACCAGCATCATGCACGTGACACGTATCAAACGTCACAGAAAGCAACTCATTATGCGTCACGCCATCCATAATCGCAGCGATTTCTTCAAACGTTCGGCCAATCTCGGTCCCTTTTCCAGCCATTGTTTCCAGCGCTACTTGCACATTCTGATCCGGTTTCAACGATTCATTCAAGCCTTTAATAATTTGCTTGATGCCCGTTTCTGCACCTTCCCCAACATGCGCGCCTGGATGAAGCACGATTTGTTTCGCGCCAAGAGCCGCTGTACGTTCCACTTCCGATTGTAAAAAAGTGACGCCGATTTCAAATGTTTCTGGTTTCACGGCGTTTCCAATATTAATGATGTAAGGCGCATGCACCACGATATCCGTGATGTCATGCTCTTTCATATGCGCAAGTCCCGCTTCAATGTTCAAGTCTTCAATCGGTTTGCGTCGTGTATTTTGTGGCGCGCCCGTGTAGATCATGAATGTGTTCGATCCATAGGACGCTGCTTCCTGACTTGCGGCAAGCATCATATCCTTGCCGCTCATCGAAACATGTGAGCCTAATCTTAACATGCTAGTTACCTCCCGCGTTTGTTCATTTTTCTTTCGCGACGTTTAATTTCATTCATTTTGTAGTTCAGTTTCTTTTTGTAGTTTGGCTTGCCTTTTTCTTTGGCTTTTTTACGCATACCGATTTCGCGTGGATCCGCTGCTTCGCGCTTCGCTTCTCGTTTTTGGCGACGATTACGGTCATCTGCATCCACAAATTCGCCATTCTTCAGATCGACGTGCTTGAACTCGATGTTCATTTTTTCCAGTTGGTTCAGCGCATCCTCATCCGATGGTTCGTAAATCGTTAGCGCGATACCAGAGTGCCCGGCACGGCCTGTACGACCCGTTCTATGGATATAAAAATCAAGATCGCTCGGCAACTCGTAGTTAATAATATGGCTGATTCCTTGAATATCAATACCACGTGCGGCTAAATCAGTCGCTACAACGTATTGGTACTCTAGGCTTTCTAGCTGTTTCATTGTACGTTTACGCTCACGAGCTTCGACGCCACCATGAATTTTCGCTACTTTCAAACCGCGTTCCGTCAAGCCTTTTGCCACTTCATCCGCCATTGCTTTCGTATTGGTGAAAACAACCGCCAAATATGGTTGATAAGCTACGAGCGCGTCTTTTAGAATATCGATTTTCTGCTTACTACGGCGAGCAATCAATTGGTGCGCCACGTCCGCATTAGCTACCGCTTGAGGCTGAATATGCTCATAACGCGGATTTTCCATGTATTTCTTCAAGAAAGGCTTCAATTTTTGCGGGATTGTCGCTGAGAAAACAAGCATTTGCAGGTTCTCAGGCATTTTGCTCGCAATTTGATCGACATCCATCAAGAATCCCATGTCAAGCGTCATATCGGCTTCATCAACAACAAAAACTTGCGTTGTATGAACGAGTAGCGCTGTTTCACGAATTAAATCATTGATCCGACCAGGCGTACCAACAACAATATGCGGCTGCTGTTTCTTCAAACGGTCAATCGTTCTTTGTTTATCCGTACCACCAATAACGAGCAGTGAGCGAATTTCGTCATCGCTATATTTGATGAGTTTTTTGATTTCGTTATGAATTTGCGTTGCGAGCTCGCGGCTAGGTGCTGTAATAACTGCCTGCACACTATCTTTGTCCGCTCTAATTTTGTTGATGATTGGCAGTAAGAAAGTATGCGTCTTCCCAGTTCCCGTTTGAGATTGTCCCACGACGCTTTCGCCTTTCATAATTGCCGGAATTAATTTCTGTTGTACCTCCGTTGGTTCATAAAAACCTAATTTATCAATGGCAAGCTGAATAAAAGGTTGAAAATGAAATTGATCAAACCTTGTTTTTTTGTTCATTTTTCCACTCCGTTCTGTTCCTAAACGTTAGTATATCACATAAAGCCGTCTATAGTCACTACAAAAATAGGATTATAACTCCTCCATTAAAGATTTATAGAATTTTTCGCCTCGTGGGGTCGCATGGTATAGTTTTTTATCCGCAATTTTCACAATACCTCGTTTGACATACCCATGTAACTCCAACCAGTAAATAGTCCGGAGAAGCGTGTTTTTGTTAATGCTTTTTGAGTTTTCAAGAAATTCTTTATGTTGCAATTTTAAGATAGTGAAGGTTTTTTCGTGCATAATAAGATGTAATGTTTCTTTTATAGCTTCATGACTCGGATCAAGTATATCTGTCACGCCCCTTTGTTGTAATACAATATACATTCTGACATCTATTATTTTACACTATTTAGGATATTTCCGCATATGTATTTGCCTCGTTTAACGCTTTGAAAATTCAGCCAGTTGAAACCATGCGAAATCTGGCTTATAATAGAAAAGTAGTCGGCATTTTTGTTGTCCTGCCTAACTATTGCTACACCTTGAGAAATTTAGGAGGTTTAACATTGGAAATTATAAAGATTGCCCCTCGTGGTTATTGTTACGGCGTGGTGGATGCGATGGTGATTGCGCGCAATGCTTCACTCGATCCGAACCTGCCCCGCCCCATTCATATACTCGGCATGATCGTTCATAATCAACATGTCACAGAAGCTTTTGAAGATGTTGGGATTGTCACACTTGATGGCCCGAATCGGGAAGCTATTTTAGACCAAATCGATAGCGGAACCGTCATTTTCACAGCACATGGTGTTTCGCCGGCCGTGAAGGAACGCGCGAAAGCGAAAGGCCTCACAACGCTTGACGCCACGTGTCCAGATGTGACGCGAACGTACGATTTAATTTTAGAGAAGAAGCATGAAGGTTTTCATGTGATTTATATCGGCAAAAAGGGCCATCCAGAGCCAGAAGGTGCTGTAGGTGTTGCGCCGGATATCGTGCATCTCGTAGAAAATATGGAAGATGTTGATGCCTTGCCGCTTACTGACGAAAAAGTTTTTGTCACGAATCAAACGACGATGAGTCAGTGGGACGTGATGGATTTGATGGATTATATTCAGTCGGTCTATCCGCAAGCCGAGCAGCATCAAGAAATTTGTATGGCGACTCAAGTTCGTCAAGAAGCCGTTGCAAAACAAGCAAAAGGTGCAGATGTGACGATCGTTGTCGGTGATCCAAGAAGTAACAACAGTAATCGTTTGGCGCAAGTATCCGAAGAAAAAGCTGGTGTCCCTGCGCATCGGATTGCCAACATTGAAGAGCTGAATCTAGATTGGATTAAAGATGCCAAAAAAGTGGCCGTAACAGCTGGAGCGAGTACGCCGACGCAAATCATCCGAGAAGTCCTCGTTTTCCTAGATGCCTATGACCCAGAAGATTCTACCACATGGGAGCGCAAACATGATGTCGATCCAGTCAGCATTTTACCACGTGCCCGTAAGAAAAATATTGAAAAACAACGCGCTGCTCGTTTAGAACACTTAAAAAACGGTGGCAAATAATGAAAAAGGATTAGAGCCTGGTTACTGCGCTCTAATCCTTTTTACGTATTTTAGTAGAAAGTAAACGGATTCGTATTTCGTTCTGATACAATGAAATCCACTTCATATCCGTATACTTGACTTGCCTCATCGAACTGCTTCAATAAGCTAGCCTTCATGACTTTCTCGATATAATGTCCCGCATCAATCGTCGGCAAATCAATCGCCATTAAATCATGACCAGTATGATAATAAATATCGCCAGTAATATAAACGTCGGCTCCCGCACGCTTCACATCATGGATAAATTTATTCCCATCCCCGCCAATAATCCCAACTTTACGCACGGTACGATTCGTGTCCCCAATAACTCGCACGTTCTCAATCGAAAGCTTCTCCTTCACAAAACCAATAAACGCCTTTAAATCCATTGTTTTAGGTAAATTCCCGATTCGACCAAGTCCCATTTGTGACGTCACATTTTCGATGGGATAAATATCAATAACCGGAACTTCATAAGGATGCGATAATTTCACCGCTTTCACGATTCGATCCATTTCAGAATGCGGAAAAATCGCTTCAATCTTCACTTCCTGCACCGTTTCAAGATCACCAGGTTTCCCAATCGTCGGATTCGCCCCATCATGCGGCAAGAAACGCCCAGTCCCTTCCACCGAAAAAGTACACTCAGAATAGCGATCTGAAAAACGTCCAGCACCATTGTTCACCAACGCCAAACGAATCTGCTCCTCTGCAAAATCAGGCGTGTAAACCGCAATTTTGCTATAGGTTTCTGTATATGTAGGAACAATAATCTCCGTATCGCCGAGCCCCAGCAAGTCACTAATCACGTCATTCACCCCGCCATTCGCGATATCTAGGTTCGTGTGCGCCGCGTAAACGATAATATCATGCTTAATCAACTTCTTCACAATTCTACCTTGAGGCGTCCCGAAGTCAATCTTTTTAAGCGGTCTAAAGAGCAATGGATGGTGTGCAATAATCATGTCCACACCTTTTTCAATCGCCTCATCTACCACATTTTCTAGTACATCCAACGTAAACATAATTTTGCGGACTTTACGTGCTAAATCACCAATTTGAAGCCCAATAGGATCGCCTTCCATCGCGTATTTCTTAGGTGCAATGCCCTCTAAAATAGCGATGTATTCGTAACCATTTGCTACTTTCATCGTAACACATCCTCTATTATCCTTATTTTCGCATCCAACTCCGCCAATTTCGCTGCATTTTTCGCATTATTAGCATCAATCTTAGCTTGAATTCTCTTCCAGTTATTCAACTCATGTCCCCACTTCGCCTGAAAAACGGCTGACTTCTCTCGCATTAAAAATGGCCCCAATAAACGCTCCGCATCTGAATAAACAACCGCATTCTCGCTCGGTTCCAAGACTAATATCTCATAGGTCTTATTATCCTCACGCAAAATCGTTTCTGCTGTAAGCCCCCACTGGTTGACTTCGCCCCATTCACGTAACTGATGCGCCGCGATGTTAGGTTGTAAAACTAGACGCTTCACGTCCGCTAATTTCGCTGCATCAGCTTCCAAAATCGAACGGATAAGCGCCCCGCCCATTCCTGCAATAACGATGGTATCAATCGCGTCTTCCTGCTCAATAACTGCCAAGCCATCGCCTTTACGAACAGCTATTTCATTGACTAAATCAAGACTCTTCACTTGTTTTGTCGCGGATTGGAACGGACCTTCTACAACCTCGCCGGCAATCGCAAATTTTACTTGTCCTTTTTGAACTGCATAGCACGGCAAATAAGCATGGTCACTGCCAATATCTGCAATTCGTGATCCTGCTGGCACATAAGATACTACTTTTTCTAATCGTTCTGATAATTGTTGCTCGTTCACAAAAAAACCTTCCTTTGTAAAAAAGAGAGCGCGATTATTACGCACTCTCCTCTGAAATTTTTATTCTAAGAAATCTTTTAGTTGTTTGCTACGGCTTGGATGTCTTAATTTGCGTAGCGCTTTTGCCTCGATTTGACGAATACGCTCACGAGTAACACCAAATACACGACCAACCTCTTCAAGAGTGCGCGTACGGCCATCATCTAGACCAAAACGTAGACGAAGCACGTTCTCTTCACGGTCTGTCAACGTATCAAGAACATCTTCTAACTGCTCTTTCAGCAATTCGTATGCCGCATGATCTGATGGTGATGTCGCTTCTTGATCCTCAATGAAATCACCAAGGTGTGAATCATCTTCTTCACCGATTGGCGTTTCAAGAGATACTGGCTCTTGTGCGATTTTTAGGATTTCACGAACTTTTTCTGTTGGTAAATCCATTTCTTCGCCGATTTCTTCCGGCGTTGGATCACGTCCTAAATCTTGGAGTAAGGAACGTTGCACGCGGATTAATTTGTTAATCGTTTCGACCATATGAACGGGGATACGAATCGTACGTGCTTGATCGGCAATGGCACGGGTGATCGCTTGACGAATCCACCATGTCGCATACGTACTGAATTTGAACCCTTTGTTAAAGTCAAATTTCTCAACGGCTTTCATTAATCCCATGTTACCTTCTTGAATCAAATCCAAGAATAACATGCCTCGACCAACGTAACGTTTCGCAATGCTGACAACAAGGCGTAAGTTAGCTTCTGCCAAACGTCCTTTTGCCTCAACATCGCCTTGTTCGATACGTTTCGCTAAGGCAATTTCTTCATCCGCAGAAAGTAGATTCACGCGTCCGATTTCCTTTAGATACATCCGCACAGGGTCATTAATTTTAACACCTGGAGGCACGCTCAAATCGTTCAAGTCGATCTCGGCAGTTTCTTCTTTGATTAACTCCGCTTCATTCGGATCGTCTTCCTCATCATCGTCAGAAACCTCAATCGTTAATACTGTCAGCAACTCTAAAAATTCGTCCATTTGGTCGCTATCTAAAGTAAATGGCGCAAGTTTGGCAGCGATCTCGGCGTACGTTAAAGACCCCTTCTTCTTGCCATCTTCAATTAATAATTCTTTTGCTTTATCTAGGTTCAAATCTTCTGGTTTCGTTTCTTGCGGTTTTTTAGCCATAGTCTGCCATGTCCTCCTTCCAAAATAACCGTCAATGATATACCTTACCTCATTGCCCAGTTTCTAAACACTTGACGCGCTCTGAATCATACTTAGAGAGCGCTAGTGCATGATTCTATATTTGTAGGTATGCCTGTTGTAACATCTTTCGTGTGAGTTGTTTTTTTTACCTTAAATATTACGTTTTAAATCAGCCCGCATCGTCGTGATAGTTCTGGCGAGTTCTAATGCCAACGCCATCTCCCCCTGTTGCGAGGCTACTAATAGCTGTTGCTCTTTTTCTTTAATATCCCGTTCAATGCCGGCTTTTCTTAAGCTGCAAATGTAATCTTGGTACTCTTCGTTGGTCACATCTGTATTTACGACCATCATTTCGAGTTCACTGACTAAATTTCGCGACACCTCATTAGGAATTTGATCCATCAAAGCGAGCGGATTCGCATCATTTCCAGATGCATAAAACCCGATTAAATGCGTATACAACGCTTGATAGTTATCATGATAAAAATCGATTTCCTGCTCCTGCATCATATTCCGAATCTGAATAAATGCATCACGATCTTCCAGCATGTATTTCAACAGGCGCTTCTCTGAAGTCAAACCCGCTGATGGCGCTTGCGTCGGTTGCTGAAAATGAAATTCCTCATAAACAGGCCCACCGCCACTATCATAGACTGGGTAATCGCCAAAATCCTCTGGCGGAGGTCCACCATAATCACGCGTCTTTGGCTTCGCAGTCGTCGCAACAGATTGCTGTAACTGCTGTTTCAACGCTTCCATCGACAGCTCAAATTCCGAGCCCAACTGTTTCAAATAAAGCTCTCGCTCCACCGCTTGATCCAGCTTGCCGATTTCAACGAGCGCTTCTCCCAAATAAGCAATTTTGTCCGTCTCATTCTGAAGATTACGATTCCGTCTCAAAAACTGCAGTTTAAAAGCCGTCCAGCTCAAGCGTTGATGTGCGTAAATCTCTGCAAATTTCTCTGCGCCTTCTGAGCGAATAAAATCATCCGGATCTTTCCCATTCGGCAACTGCAACACAAAAACCTCTAACCGGTGCTGCTCTGCCAGTAGTGTTCCAGCTTTGAAACTCGCTTCAATACCCGCGCGATCCCCATCATAACAAATAATCGCTCGGTTCGTAACACGCCGAATCATCTGGACATGTTCCTCGGTTAGCGAGGTCCCCATCGAGGCCACACCATTTTGAAACTCCGCTGACACACCAGAAATAACATCCATATATCCTTCCAACAACAGGATTTCCTCTTTTTTTCGAATCTCCTGTCTTGCATCAGAAAAATGGTATAAAATATTTCGCTTATTAAAAATCGGCGTCTCCGGACTGTTCAAATATTTCGGCCCATCCTCCTGATTAAAAAGCCGACCCGAAAAACCGACCAACTGCCCGCGATCATTCTTAATCGGGAACATAATACGATTACGGAACCGGTCTACTATGTTACCATCATCGCGCTCCGTAAGCAAGCCACATTCCACCGCAAGCGGTAAATCAACCTCACGCTTCTTCAAAAAAGTGGTTACCGTCAGCGCATCTGCCGGTGCAAAACCAATCTCAAAATGATCTAATTCCTGCTCCGACATGCCCCGATCGAGCAAGTATTGTAAAGCTTCTTGCCCTTCCTCGGTCTCCATCAACAAATAATGATACAATTTACTCGTCAATTGATGGATTTCAATCATCTTGCCTTCTTGACTGTCTGGCCGATTGGCAGGCGTTCCGTCACCAGAAGATATCTCAATATCTAACGGAATATGTGCCATGTCAGCCACTTTCTTCACTGACTCGACAAACGAAAGCCCATCAATCTGCATTAAAAATGAAAAAACATTGCCTCCCTTACCACACCCAAAACAATGGAAAATCTGTTTCTCAGGTGATACCGAAAAGGATGGTGTTTTCTCGCCATGAAAAGGACAAAGCCCCGTGTAATTACGCCCTTGTTTCTTAAGCTGAACATAATTTCCAACCACGTCCACAATGTCTGCTTGGGAACGTATCTCATCAATTTTTTCTTCTGGAATCCGTTGCATCTTCTATTATAACCTCACTTTTATAAACGTATCCAGCTTGTGTAAAAAATTCTCGTTATCTTGGAAACTCATCGCTCGTGGGCCCTTGCTATACTTGCCTTGCCTACGTTCTTTCGCGTGTAAATACCGCATATCAAGCATCATTGCCATCTCACTCTCGCGATATTCCTCCCCACGATTAGAAAAAGTAGCGACGTCTTTCGCAATCAACATGCTAGCAAGCCCAATATCTTGAGTTACCACAATATCGCCGCTCTTCGCTAAATTAAGTATGCGCATGTCGGCAGATTCCTTATCCGTATCGACAAAAACCCATTCTTCACCTGCTGGCAAATTCACAGAGAAGTGATTATATGACGCCACAAAAGTCATGGGCAAATCATACTTCTTCGCTAGTTCACGGATCTCATCCTTCACAGGACAAGCATCTGCATCGATAAAAATCTTCATGTTTCTCCCTCCTCATATCTATTCACTGTTATATTTGGAGAAAACACATAACCCACACACAAAAATATATTATAGGCGATCAAAACAAGAATTTCCACCGTTTTAATCGCTATAATATATATATTCGCCATAAAATCTGATTTTCCTTCTATAATTCTAAATTTTCATCAACAATTTCACCGATATGCATTAAAATGTCGTTTGCCGTCTCTTCAATCGCTTTATTTGTAACATCTAAGACGTAACATCCCAGCTTATTCGTGAGCTCCGTAAATATCTCTAGCTCTGCGTCAATCCGATCATGGCTCGCGTAATTACCAACCCCACTAAGTCCAATCGAAGCCAGCCGTTTTTCACGAATCTGGTTCAATTTTTCCTTGCTGATTTTTAAGCCGATAATCTTATTCGGATCGATTTCGAACAGCTCTTCTGGAACTTGCGCTTCTGGAACAATCGGGACATTGGCTACTTTCAAGCCTTTGAGCGCCAAATATTGCGAAAGCGGCGTTTTAGATGTCCGTGAAATCCCGATTAGCACGTAGTCAGCTTGCAACAAACCGCGCGGATTCCGACCATCATCGTTCTCCACCGCAAATTCAATCGCAGCCACTTTTCGGAAATAGGCTTCGTCAAGCGATCGCACCATACCAGGCTCAGAAAGTGGCTTAATTTGATACGTCTCTTCCAACTGCGCCAGGAGCGGCCCGAAAATATCAATAATCGGTACGCCGAAACTTTTCGCGGTTTTATTTAACTCCTCGCGCACTTCCTCCACAACGATGGTATGCACGATAATTCCGTTGTTCACCGCCACTAAATCAACAATTTCCTCAATCATATCCGGTGTGTCCACGTGATGAAAACGGTGAATGAACTGCGGACTCTTGCCAAATTGCATCAAAGCCGCACGCGTTACTAGTTCTGCCGTTTCTCCCGTTGAATCTGAAACGACGTAAACTGCTGGTTGTGTCATTGTTATTAACTCCTTTCATGAAAACTTACTTCACGTTTATTTCTTCGATTTGAGCAAATTCCTTAATAAAGCTCGCCAGTTCAAACAACAATGCCAAGCGATTATTTCGAACGGCTTCATCGTCACTCATCACAAGCGTATTCTCAAAATAAGCATCAATCGCTGTACGTAACGCTGCAAAAGCTCGCAATCTGTCCACGATAATCAATGTCGGATAATCTTGTTTCAACTTTTGAACCGCATCAAATAACTGTTGCTCCGACTCATTTTCAAAAAGACCAGGATCGATCGTGATGTCGCCGCCTTGATGTTTTTTAGAAATATTGACAACACGTGCAAGAGCTTCCATTGTTGGACGGAACCACTCGGCATCGCGATTCTTATTTAGCAACTCCGCGCGCTCAATCAGCTCCGGCACGACATTGCTGCCAGCGCTAACGACCGCATCAATAATATCATGACGAATTTGTTGATCAGAAAGGATCGCGCGTAATCGATTTTGCAAGAATAATTCTACCTGCTCGAAAACCTCTTCGCTTGGAATCGTATTCAGGCCTTCTGCACGCTCAATTTCGACCGTATCCGCTAATACGCTAAGTAGTCGGATATCCCAGTTCTTCGCTTGAATAATCCGCATAATTCCCAGTGCGCTACGACGTAAACTAAATGGATCCGCCGAACCAGTTGGCACGATATTCACACAGAAAAATCCAGTCAATGTTTCTAGCTTATCCGCAACTGCAAGCAGAGCACCGATATCGCTTTGTGGCAGTTCACCGTCCGCCGATGTTGGCATATAATGCTCCCGAATCGCCGTCGCCACTTCCGCATCTTCGCCTTGTAATAACGCATATTTTTCACCCATGATTCCTTGTAATTCAGGGAATTCACCGACTAAATTCGTTACTAAGTCAAATTTATAAATATCCGCAACACGCGCGATTTTCCCTTTTTGTGCCTCTGTCATGTTGAGTTGTTCCGCGATAATTAGCGCCACTTTTTTCACGCGAACCATTTTTTCCGTCAGCGTTCCTAGTTTTTCATGGAAAACGATATTGTTCAGTTTTGCCACCGCTTCGTCAATCGTGATTTTCAAATCTTCTTGATAGAAGAAATCCGCATCAGATAGCCGCGCGCGCAGTACTTTTTCATTCCCTTTCGCAACGGTTTCTAAATGTTCGTGATTTCCGTTTCGAACGGTGATAAAGTACGGGCGCAACTTGCCTGCCTCGTCAACCACTGGGAAATAGCGTTGGTGCTCCTTCATCGTCGTAATCAGAACTTCCTCAGGCAACTCCAAATACGCCTCATCAAAAGTAGCGTGCAGAACCGTCGGATATTCGACTAAATTATTGACCTCTTCCAAAAGATCCGCATCAACAGGAATCTTCCAGTTTTCTACCGCTTCGATTTCCTCAATTTGACTCACAATCGCCGCTTTTCGTTTCGCTGCATCCGCAACCACAAACTGGCTCAAAAGCGCTTCCTCATACTCAGCAGGGTTCGAAATCGCCACAGAACCGCCCAAGAAGCGATGTCCACGCGTTTCATTTCCAGTTGTTACATTCGTAATTTCAAACGGAATAACTTGATCGCCAAACAAAGCTATCAACCATTTAATCGGACGAATATATTTCAAATCATAGGCTGCCCAGTGCATGCTAACTGGGAACGTCATCGAAGTAACGATTTGGCGCATCTCTGGCAGTAAATCCACCGTCGCCGCACCTTTTACTTCCTTCTCTAAATAAATATATTCCACACCGTTAATTTCGCGGAACTCAAGCGTATCAGGATCAACACCTTGGCCTCTCGCAAAGCCTTGCGCGGCTTTTGACCAATTGTCCTCCGCATCTTTCGCGATTTTTTTGGCAGGTCCTTTCGACTCTTCCACACGATCCGCTTGTTTTTCAGCTAAGTCTTTCACGATCACGGATAAACGGCGAGGACTCGAGTAAACTTCTGTTGTTTTATATTCTAAATCATTCTCTGCAAGCCATTTTTCGACGCGTTCTTGTAATTGTTTCACAGACGCAGTGATATATTTCGCTGGCATTTCCTCTAAACCAATTTCCAATAGAAAATCTTTACTCATGATCTGCGCCCTCCTTTTCTTTCAACAGTGGGAATCCTAGTTTTTCACGCTCATTGTAAAAAGTTTTCGCAATACGACGCGCTAAATTCCGAATTCTAGCGATATATTGCGCGCGTTCCGTCACTGAAACAACGCCCTTTGCATCGAGTAAGTTAAATGTATGCGAGCATTTCAACACATAATCATATGCCGGAAAAACAAGGCCCTCTTCCATTTGACGACCCGCCTCGCGTTCATACGTATCAAAAAGCGATAATAACATGTCCCCGTTCGACGTCTCAAATGCATACTTCGAGTTCTCGTACTCCGCTTGATAAAAAATATCACGATACGAAATGCCATCCGTCCATTCCAAATCAAACACGTTTTCTTTTTCTTGAATATACGAAGCCAAACGCTCTAAACCATACGTGATTTCGGATGTCACAGGTGAACATTCCAAGCCACCGACTTGCTGGAAATACGTGAATTGCGTGATTTCCATTCCATCCAACCAAACTTCCCAACCAAGACCCGCGCAACCAAGCGATGGATTTTCCCAGTTATCCTCAACAAAGCGAATATCGTGCTCTAACGCGTTAATGCCAAGCTTTTCAAGCGAACCCAGATACAGCTCTTGAATGTTATCCGGTGACGGCTTCATCACCACTTGGAATTGGTGATGCTGGAATAAACGGTTCGGATTTTCCCCATAACGACCATCAGCAGGGCGACGAGAAGGCTCCACGTAACCCGCTTTCCACGGCTCAGGGCCAATCGCTTTTAAAAATGTATACGGGCTCATTGTCCCCGCACCTTTTTCCACATCATAGGATTGCAACATAATACAACCTTGTTCAGACCAATAATCTTGCAGCGTTCGGATCATCGTTTGTAAATTCATCAAATCCACCTCCATAAAATTAGGCATATAAAAACCCTCGTCTCTATGCCTCCAAAAAGAAAAGCATAGGGACGAGAGTTATACTCACGCGGTTCCACCCTATTTGAACAGATCATACCCCAATGTAAATCGGCGACAAGCGCTCGATTTGTGTAAAGCCGTATTTTACGCCCTACCCGTTTTAAAAAATGGTTTGGCGTTTTTTACGTCTTCGCGAAAGGGTATTCTCAAATCCCACCTTGATTTCGTCTGTGCTCGGGAAGGCCTTCTTAAAAAGATTCACATTCGGCTCACACCATCTCCGAACTCGCTTTGAAAAGAGCTTTTTAATACTATTTTTCCGTCGTTGCACCTTTTGTATATACATTAAAATTTACCGCATTTTGAGCAGAAAGTCAATCCTCACCTTCTTTTTTCGTTGGGTCCTTTAAAAGTGTATCCCAGTTCTTCATATTATTAAGGAATTTCTTGCTCTTCAAATAAAGACCCGAATACTGTTCGTAGTAGGTATCAATCGCGCGCTGAACCTCTTCTTTCGTCTCCTGCTTCACATCAATATTCCCTAACCGATCCAATTGGAAAATATAAAATAAACGCATCAGCTTCACCGATTTCTCCGTCATATGAAGTCGGTATTTATCGCGTTCAAAACAGCGGTGACACACGATTCCATTCGCATACGCCGAGAAATCAAATCGCCCTTCCGTCTGCCCACAAATCGCGCACCGGTCCATCGTCGGATACAAACCTAACACCGAAAGCATCTTCATCTCAAAAATCTGCGTCAACACCTGCGGATCGTACCCTTCATCAATATGGTGAATAATTTGATAAAAAAGGTTATACAGCGGACCATTCGCTTGCTGTTCCTCCGTCGCTTTATCTAACAATTCACACGCATACGTCGCATAGGCCGTCAGAAAAATATCGGTTTGGATGGATGAAAAAGAAGTAATTGCTTCGCCTTGTTGCAAAGTTCCTAAGCCACGATTCGGGTAAAAAGTGAAGACGCCGTTTGTAAATAGTTGTGTCACAGCAGCCAGCCGACTCTTTGTTTTTTTCGCGCCACGTGCGACTAAACCAATTTTGCCATACTCCTTCGAATAAATGACAACGATTTTATCAGATTCCCGGTAATTGGTCGTTCGAATGACGATTCCTTCACATTTTTCCATCTCGATTCACTCCTCAACTTCTATTATACAACACCAATTTGAAAAAAAGGCAGATTTTCGTTTATTTAATGCGCGCACTATTGTACAATAGTAGTATTACGATATAAAGGGAGCGTTTTTCACATGATGGTAGCACTGATTTTATTTTCTGGATTCTTCTTATTTCTATGTCTAGTCGCGCTGATTGTTGGTATTATTCTGCTTGTAGTTAGGAAAAACAAGATGCCTGGAGCAATTATGACTTCCTCTGCGACTTTTCTTGGGATTATTTTTTGTGGGGTTTTTGCCATGAGCCTTATTTTTAGTGGGGGTTACTCTCATGACATAATGATGGGCGACCGTTCGATGATGTACGATGATTTGATGGATGGCTCAAACTATGATGATACGGGCGGCGAGGACGATCCGTATGATGACTCCGAGGAATATTATGATGAGGATTACGATTATTTTTCAGATGAATATACCGAGTACAAAGTTGGGCAAGTGGCTGAGATAGAGGATAATGTGTTTGTCAACGTCACAAAAATCGAGAAATGGGCCGGCGACAAAGAATTCCATAGTCCGATGGCTGGTTATTACGTAAAAGCAACCGTGACGATTGAGAATAAAGATGTTCGTTCGACGACATATTACGCCGATGATTTCTTGATTTATGATAAGGATGGACTCGAGGGTGATAACGCGTATAAAGAGGATTGGCGCGTCGTTGTGAAACCTGGAACCAAAGTGACGAAGGAGATTTATTTCGATGTTTATGGAGATGGGCCGTTTCACATTGCGTGTTATGACGCGTCGTGGAGTGGCAGTATAAAATAAGGTTGCACCATACGAAAAAACAGAACGGACTTTTTTGGAGTCGGTTCTGTTTTTTGTTTCTTAATATTCGTCGTGATCAAAGCCGTAATCGTTCAAGAAATGTTCCTTATCACGCCAACCTTTTTGCACTTTTACCCAAATTTCTAAGTACACTTTCGAGCCTAGCAAAAGTTCGATTTCCTTACGTGCGCGCATGCCGATTTGTTTCAGCATTTGCCCTTGTTTCCCAATCAAAATCCCTTTTTGCGTGCTGCGTTCCACAATAATCTGCGCCATAATGTGCAGTTTGTGCGTCTCGGGATTTACTTCGATCCCCTCAATAACAACCGCAACGGAATGTGGTACTTCTTCATGCGTAAACTTCAATACCTGCTCGCGAATCAACTCAGAAATGATGAATCGCTCTGGGTGATCCGTCACTTGATCGGCAGGATAATACATTGGGCCTTCCACTAAATGTTTCGTCGTTTCTTCAAGCAGCGTCCCCAAGTTATTCCCTTGCAATGCCGAAATCGGAATAATCTCCTCAAAATCAAGCATTTCACTATATTTAGCAATTAAATCCAGCAAAACTTCTGGCTCTACTAAGTCAATTTTATTAATCAGCAGGAAAATCGGCGTTTCCTCTACTCTTTTCAGCTTTTCAATAATGAACTCGTCCCCGCGACCGTAACCCGCATCAGCGTCAATCACGAAGAAGATCATGTCGACTTCCCGGAACGTGTTGAGCGCTACTTTCACCATGAAGTCGCCAAGTTTATGTTTCGGTTTGTGAATACCCGGCGTATCGATAAACACGACTTGCGCATCATTTGTTGTATACACACCTTGGATTTTATTACGCGTTGTTTGGGCTTTATCACTCATGATTGCGATTTTTTGCCCAATAATTTGGTTCAATAAAGTCGATTTACCTACATTTGGACGGCCGACAATCGCCACAAAACCTGATTTGAAAACGTCACTCATTTTTTAAGATCCCCCGGTGTAAAGGCGCCTGGCAGTAGTTCCCCAACGGTTACTTCCACAGTATCACCTTTCATATTTGTTAAAACTACTGGCATTTCTGGTGCGCAGAATTCGCTAATCACTTGACGACACGCGCCACATGGAGCCACTGGACCTTCTGTATCTGCCACAATCACTAATTTTTTGAAATCATGTTTGCCTTCTGAAACTGCTTTAAAAATCGCCGTTCTTTCCGCGCAATTCGTCAAGCCATAAGAAGCATTCTCGATGTTGCAGCCTAGCACGACTTCATCTTCCGTTGTCACCAAAGCCGCGCCAACTTTAAATTTAGAATACGGCACATACGCATTTTCACGCGCTTGTTTTGCCAGATCAATTAAATTATTTTCTTTCATCCTAAAAAACTCCTTTTAAAATAATTTTGGTATAAAAATAAAGAGTCCAATAACCGCCGAACAAATCGAAGCTAGTAAAACCGCTCCTGCTGCGACGTCTTTCGCTTTTTTTGCATAGGGATGGAAGTCTTCTGTTGCCACATCCACTGCGCGTTCTATCGCCGTATTAATCATTTCAAATGTCAATACGTTGAAAATCGAGAAAATCAGAAATAGCCACTCGATCTTTGTTACTTTGAAAAAAACACCACAAATAATCACAATCATCCCAGCAGTAATATGGACACGCATATGGCGTTCTTCTAAAATCGCTGTTTTAACACCTGTAACGGCATGAATAAATGATTTCCTGAAACGTCGGTTGCTCGTGACTTTTACTTTATCTTTCGAGTCCATACGCATTCAACACTTCTCTTTGTAATGAAAACATCACGTCTTCATCCTCTGGTTCCATGTGATCGTATCCTAGGAGGTGTAGAAGCCCATGTAACGCCAAGAAACCTAATTCGCGATCGAATCCATGCCCGTACTCGTCCGCTTGTTCTAACGCCCGCTCCGTGGAAATAATGATATCTCCCAAAATACGCGGCGCCTCCATATCCTCATCCCATGCAATCTTCGTCTCGCCATCACCCATTTCCTCCAGCGCAAACGAAATCACATCGGTCGGTTGGTCTTTATCACGATAATCACGATTAATCTCTTGAATCCGCGCATTATCAACGAAAGTCACAACCAATTCACTGTCTTCTTGAATCTCAAGCCGTTTCGCCGCAAATTGTAGCAGACCCTCGACCAAGTCTAGCGCATCAGGCTCCAATTCTTCGGTTTCGTCTATTAAATCAAGCTCTAAAGTCATCGTCTTCCTCCTTACTTATCATCAGGATACTGAATCCGTTGATGATAAATTCCATTGAGCGTCGAACATAATGTGGACCGAACGACCTCTATCTCTTGAAACGTAATATCACATGCCACAAATTGCTTATCCTGCATTCTATCATCAATAATGCCGTCCACAATCGCCTTAATTTTTTCCTTTGTTGGCGCCTCGCATGAACGAACAGCAGCCTCCACGCTATCCGAGACATTAATAATCGCAATTTCTTTCGTCTGCGGTTTTGGCCCAGGGTAACGGAAATCGGCCTCTGCCACATCCGGATTTGCCTCTTTTGCCTTGTAATAAAAATACTTCACAAGCGTTGTCCCATGATGTTGTAGCGCAATATCAATAATCGGCTGCGGAAAATGATTATCTCGCAAAATCGCCGCGCCATCCGTCGTATGCGCGATAATAATATCACGACTCTGCTCCGGCGTCAGTCGGTCATGCGGATTAATCCCATGCAATTGATTCTCCACAAAATACGGCGGTCGAATCGTCTTACCAATATCATGATAAAAACACCCAACACGAACGAGCAAACTATTACCACCAATCGCATCCGTACAAGCCTCCGCGAGATTCGCCACCATCAAACTATGGTGATATGTTCCTGGCGCTTTCATCATAATTTTTTTCAATAATGGATGGTTCGGATTCGCAAGTTCCACCAAACGGCTCGTCGTAAGTATCCCGAACACCGTCTCAAACAGCGGAATCACGCCAATGCCAAGCACAAATGATCCAATACCGCCTAGGAAAGCATAGCCAACTGGTATCCAAAATGCAAGCGTGAGCAGTCCCGTATTACTAATTAATAAAAGCAAGAAAACAAAAGCCATGTTCGCCAGTCCAACCACAAAACCCGACAGTAAAATAGCAGAACGGCGACTGTAATCCCTTAAAACGACAATGCTCGCCAGTCCACTAAGTAAGATAAAGGTCGAAACCGTCACATTCACCGCAGCCGTCGCGTCACTTTGGAAAACAAAGAAACTCGTCACCGATGTAAAAATCGTCATCATAAAAGCGAACTTCTCATTGAGCAGAATCTTGATAATCATCGGGCCAAATGCGGCTGGGAACAAGAACGAAATATTGCTAATATCCACGCCTTCCAAAAAGCGAATAATCATCAACATCAGCAATATCGCAATATACACAGATGAAAACACGAGCACATATTGATTTTTCCGCTCTTTATCTAGATTTTTCTGCTTGTTCGTAAAGAAATAAAGCATCACACCGAGCGATAGCAACAACAGCCCAAATCCAGCATACTGTTTAATCGGCATTTTCTGATCCAATAAATGCAACAATGCCAGCTGACGGTAAATTTCCCGATCGATAATCTGACCTTCCTGCACAATAACCTGTCCTTGCAAAATTTTAACCGGAATCACGTTTGCCGCGGCTTCTTTGCGTCGATCTTCCGTCTGAGCCGCATTGTAGACCTCATTAGGCACAATCGCGTAAGATAGAATCGCTTTAGCAACCCCTTTATAACTCGTTGGCAAATTAGACAACTCAATCGTATCGCGCGCGCTAACCTTCACATCTGTCAAATTATCTCTGCGCACACTTTGTTCCATCGCCACATCAAGCGCATTAACGACTTCCTTTTCTACCGTTTGCAGATCTTTTGCATTCATTTGGAGCAGCGTCGTCAGCATCGCGGCATTGACGCCGTCCGTAATATTCTCCGATACATCTTTTGACAACTTACCTTTCAAAGAAGCCAATTTCTGATCAAGCGTCGTCATTTTATCATTTTTAGCATCATTTAATGCCGCTTCTCGATTCACTTCCGTCACATACGCGAACAGTGAACTAACAAGCGATTCCCGGTTCTGCGCCGTCTCTCGATTAAATACGAAAACATCCTCGACATCAGCCTTAGCTTTCGCCTGCTCTTCCGCCGTTTTTTGCGTATCCTCAATCGTTTGCGGCGAACGAATCGTTTTTTGAGCCACTTCGAACAATTTCACATTATATGATTCTGGCTTCACCATTTGACAAATAAGCACGAAGGCAACAATGAATAAGACGATTAAGATGACTGGCGTTACGTATCTTTTTCCCGTTTTATAATACCAATCCGTCCATTTTTTCGTAGGCTTCATATGTACCCCCATTTCGTTTGCGTTCTTCTTATTTCAACTTACCTTCATAGGCTTTAATAATTTCAGCAACAAGCGGATGACGTACCACATCAAAATGCTCAAAATACACAAAACCGATATTTTTCACGTCTCGCAAAACTGTTTCGGCATTCACAAGCCCGCTCGTAGCCCCTTTAGGCAAATCAATTTGCGTCGTATCCCCATTCACGATCATCTTGGATTCAAAACCAAGACGCGTTAAAAACATCTTCATCTGCGCAACCGTCGTGTTCTGCGCCTCATCCAGAATAACAAACGCGTTATCCAGCGTCCGTCCGCGCATATAAGCTAGGGGCGCAATCTCAATCACACCGCGATCCATCAAGCGTGTCGTATGCTCCACACCAAAAATATCATACAAAGCATCGTACACCGGCCGTAAATAAGGATCTACCTTCTCCTTCAAATCACCCGGCAAGAAACCAAGACTTTCCCCAGCCTCCACAGCAGGACGCGTCAAAATAATCTTGTTCACAGTTCCTTTTTTCCAAGCCGCAACTGCTTTCACGACAGCAAGATACGTTTTCCCAGTTCCAGCAGGTCCGATTCCAAAAACAACATCATATTTATCAATCGTACGCACATATTTGCGCTGTCCAAACGTTTTAGGGCGAATCATTTTACCCTTCGCATTCACCGTAATTTCTTCATCATAGAGACTAGCAAAGTACTCCACAGTCCCGTTCTGTTCCATTTTTATCGCTTGGGTAACATCCCGTTCATCCACATGAATATCTTTTAAAATGACACTGATTAGCGCTTCCAAAACCGCCGCCCCGTGTGCCTCGTTTATCTCTGTCCCTTGTAGCGTTATCGATTCCCCGCGAGTGATAATCTGCAATTCGAACGCGTCTTCAATTAAAGTAATATGTGCATCGTTATTCCCAAACAGTTCCCTAGCATCAAAACCTTCCGCTAAGTCCATTTTTATATTCTCATGATCTGTTGGCATCCAAATAACCCCTTCACTCTAAAATTAACTTCGTGTGTCTACATTATACACGAAAGCGCAGGATTTTGGTACTATTCGGCGTGCCTATGTATCGAGGTCGATTCAGTCACATCAATTCCATCAAAAAAAGAGCCAGCGAACTGACTCTTTTGATTTTGTTTATGAAAGATATTGTTTCACGAATTTGTTAACTACATTTCCGTCTGTTTTACCTTTTAACTTCGGCATGACAGCGGCCATCACCTTACCAAAATCGGCTTGGGATGTTGCACCAACTTCATCGATCGTAACTTTTACAATTTCAGCGACTTCTTCCTCGGAAAGTTGCTTCGGCAAATAGCTTTGCACGATTACCATCTCATCTTCTAGCTTCTCAACAAGGTCAGCTCGATCTGCCTTCTGGAATTCAGCTAAAGAATCACGACGCTGCTTCATTTCACGGGAAAGAATGGTAATTTCGTCTTCGGGAGATATATCATCTGTACCTAGACGAATGGCTTCATTTTGCAAAGCCGCTTTCAACATGCGGATAACGGAAAGTTTTTCTTTCTCTTTCGCGCGCATCGCTTGTTTCATATCCTCATTCAGTTGGTCAAGGAGACTCATGCTTGATTTCGTCCCTTCGATTAGAATTTGCGTTTTCTTGCTGCTTCTGATTTCTTTTTACGTTTTACGCTTGGTTTTTCATAAAATTCGCGCTTTCTAACTTCTTGCATTGTACCTGTTTTGGAAACAGTACGTTTAAAGCGACGAAGAGCATCTTCAAGCGATTCGTTTTTACGAACTACTGTTTTTGACATCTCTCTTTCCCTCCCTCCGACACTTAAATGGACAAGGATGCCCTAAGCTATTTGGAAACCTCGCACAAGATTAGCCTGTGAATGATTCCAAAGTAATGCACATACTATTTGCATTCACTCACTAAAAATTATAAACTAATCCGCTGGGCGAGTCAACATGAAATCGCTAACTTTCGCTAATTTATTTTCAGAACAGTCGGCGATTTATTCTCCTATACCCATTTCAAGAAAGTTCAAACGCATAAGAAGCCGCTGCTAAAAAATAAAATGGCGCTGTTTCTGTACGCAAAATTCGCGGCCCCAGCCCCACTTTGAGCGCTTTATTCGCTTCCAACTTATCAATCTCTTCCGTCGAAAAACCACCCTCTGGTCCAAATATAGCAAGCACGGATTCGCCTGGTTTCATCTGGTTAAAAACTGTGGCTAACGCAGCCGTTTCACCCTCTTTGGCACTCTCTTCATAGGCAACCACGATATAATCATAATCGGGAAGCGACTGAATTAAGGCTTGGAAAGATTCTAAATGCCGAAATTTCGGAACAAAGCTACGATGTGATTGCTCCGCTGCTTCCAAAGCGATCTTATCTAAACGCTCCACTTTTTTCTTCGCTTTTTTGCTATCCCATTTGGAAATGGAACGTTTCGCCGGAAAGGACAAGAACTGTTTCGCGCCGAGTTCCGTCCCTTTTTGGGTAATCAGCTCTAGTTTATCCCCTTTTGGCAAGCCGCTAGCAATCGTGATGTCAATAGGAAGCTCTGTAGACTCGCTCTTCCACGATAAAACCGTTAAGCGTACAAAGTCTTCTCCCAGCTCGCTAATCCCAGCAATCGCCGTACGCTCGTCTGGTGTGACTAGGTAAATTTGATCATCCAGCTTCATCCGCATCACGCGCACGATATGATGAAAATTATCACCCGTTATAATCGCCGTTTCATCCTTGATTTCCTCAATAAAATATCGCTGCATCCTTCTTATTCACCTCGCTTGGCGTAAATAGCTACCCAATCCGTTATTTGTTCCACATGATACACCGTCAAACCCGCTTCAATCAACGCCTCTTTCACGATTTCATGCTTTGGCTCAATAATTCCTGACGCGATAAAAATACCGTTCGGCTTCAATGTCGCATGCACATCTTTCGGGAACATCAGAATCACTTCCGCTAAAATGTTCGCCACAATGACATCCGCTTTTTGATCGATGCCTTTTAATAAATCATTTTGCTGAATCGTTACGATATTCTCACAATGATTTTGCGCGATGTTTTCCCGAGCCGCACGAACCGCTACTTCATCCAAGTCCGTTGCCAAGACACTTTTCGCGCCTAGTTTCGCGCTCGCAATACTTAGCACGCCTGAACCCGTCCCAACATCGATAACTTCGTCGCCAGGTTTCACGATTTTTTCAAGCGCCTGCACACACAATTGCGTTGTCGGATGTGTTCCCGTACCGAATGCCATGCCTGGATCTAGTTCGATAATCATTTCATCCTCATTTTCCGGCGTGTAGTCCTCCCATGTCGGCACAACCGTAATCCGATCCGTGATTTTGACTGGATGGTAGTATTTCTTCCAAGCCGTCGCCCACTCCTCGTCATTCACCTCATTGACCTGAAAAGTTAAATCACCAAGTGGAATATCAAACTGCACCAAACCACGAATTCGCGCCTCAATCGCCGGCACCATCTTCAAAAAGTCATCCGTCGTTAAAAAGTAGGCCTTAATAATCACGCCTTCCGCTGGATAATCCGCCGCCTGCAGATCATAAATTTCACCGAAACGATCCTCATGTTCGCGCGTCAAATCGGCGGAATCCTCAATCGAAACCCCGCTTGCTCCCGAATCGTTCAGAGCATATGTAATCGGCTCTACCGCCTCATTTACAGAATGAATCTCAATCTCTGACCATTTCATTTTCTCAACCTCATTTCAGAAAAGAAGGCCCAGTATGACTAGAATCGCAATACCTGAGCCTTTTTTCATTATTTATCCTTTGAATGCTCGTTTCATTTTATCGAAAAAGCCTTCGCTGTTTTCATCGACTTTATCGCCGGTTGTTGTCGCGAATTCACGCAAAATATCTTTTTGTTTCTCGTCCAGTTTTTTCGGAACGATGATTTTAACGACAACGTGTTGATCTCCTGTTCCATTACCACGAAGATGCGGAACCCCTTTGTTGCGTAAGCGGAAAGTCGTGCCCGTTTGTGTACCAGCAGGGATTTTCAAACGAATTTTGCCGTGAACGGTTGGAACATCGATTTCGTCGCCAAGTGCTGCTTGAACGAATGTCAGCGGAACTTCAACGTAAATATCAGTGCCTTCGCGTTCAAAGAATTCATCATGAGCAACGGAGAACACAACATATAAATCGCCGTTTGGTCCGCCATTCACGCCACCTTCCCCTTCACCAGCGACGCGCATTTGTTGCCCATCATCGACACCAGCAGGTACTTTCAACTTGATTTTTTTCGTTTTTGTGATGCGACCTGAACCATGACACGTGTCACATTTTTCCTTAATTTCTTTCCCAGTGCCGTTACAATATTGGCACGTACGCTTGTTTACAATCCGACCGAACGGCGTATTTTGCTCGACGTTAACCGAACCTTTACCACCACAATGCGAACATTTTTCAGGATGCGTTCCTGGTTTAGCGCCGCTTCCATCACACGTGTCACAGCTTTCTTCACGCGGAATCTCAATCTCAGCCTCTTTACCAAAAATCGCTTCTTTGAACTTCAAATGCATTCTATATTGCAAATCATTACCTTGACGCGGTGCATTCGGGTCTTGACGAGACGAACCGCCACCACCAAAGAAAGTATCGAAAATATCTTCAAATCCACCGAAACCTTGGCCGCCAAAACCGCCTCCACCGTACGAACCGCCACCGCCAAAACCTTGGTTAGGATCAACATGTCCATATTGGTCATATTGCGCACGTTTTGATTCATCACTTAGAATTTCGTATGCTTCGGATATTTCTTTAAATTTCTCATCAGCGCCAGCCTCTTTGTTAATATCCGGGTGATATTGCTTAGATAGTTTACGATAAGCTTTTTTTATCTCATCTGCCGAGGCGCCTTTGGAAACGCCAAGCACTTCATAATAATCACGTTTTGCCATTTTTTGCGTCTCACTCCTTGTTCTCTCGTATTTCTCTTAACGTATTGTAACACATGTTTTAGCGAAGTAAAACCATGATTTCTTTCAAAAACCGAGAAAAAGCCAAAGCCAGTTAGACTTTGACTCCCTTCCCGCAAATAAATCCTTATTTTCAGCGTGTCGACAAATGCTTAGACCCTAGGCAAAGTTGAGCACTGGAGCGGAGCATACTTGGGTATGTGAGCACCGGCGCGCAGGCTTTAACGACGGAGATGAGCGTTTGTCGACACGCTGTCCTTATTTTTTCTCTTGATCGTCATCGTTTACTTCTTCAAACTCAGCATCTACAACATCGTCGTTCGCTGCGCCGCCTTCAGGGTTTTCACCTTGTGCTGCTTGTTGTTCTGCCGCTGCTTGCTCGTACAATTTCACGGAAAGAGCTTGAACAATTTCGTTTAACGCGTCTGTTTTTTCTTTGATTGCGTCAAAGTCTTCACCTTTAAGCGCTTCTGACAACTCATCACGAGCTGCTTCTGCTTTTTTCACTTCTTCTTCGTCTACTTTGCCTTCTAGTTCTTTCAACGTTTTATCAACAGTGAATACTAATTGATCGGCATTGTTGCGAAGTTCTGCGTTTTCTTTGTTTTTCTTATCTTCTTCCGCATTTAATTCTGCGTCTTTCACCATTTTTTCAATCTCTTCGTCTGTTAAACCTGAAGAAGATTTGATTACGATGTTTTGTTCTTTACCAGTTCCAAGATCTTTCGCGCGAACCGTTACGATACCATTTTTATCGATATCAAAAGAAACTTCGATTTGCGGAATACCGCGTGGTGCTGGTGGTAAATCTGTTAATTGGAAACGGCCAAGCGTTTTGTTATCTTTCGACATTGGGCGCTCACCTTGCAATACGTGGATGTCCACTGCTGGTTGATTGTCAGCCGCTGTCGAGAATGTTTGTGATTTCGATGTTGGAATCGTTGTGTTACGCTCGATAAGCGGAGTCATTACGCCACCCATTGTTTCGATACCTAGAGAAAGTGGTGTTACGTCTAAAAGTACTACGTCTTTCACGTCACCAGTGATGACGCCACCTTGAATCGCAGCACCCATCGCTACAACTTCATCCGGGTTCACACCTTTATGTGGCTCTTTACCTAATTCTTTTTTAATTGCTTCTTGTACAGCTGGGATACGAGTTGACCCACCAACCAAGATAACTTCATCGATATCTTTAGCCGAAAGTCCAGCATCTTTCAACGCTTGACGAGTTGGAGCAATCGTACGGTCCACTAAATCATGCGTTAATTCATCAAATTTAGCACGAGTAAGCGTTACTTCTAAGTGAAGTGGGCCAGCTTCTCCAGCTGTGATAAATGGTAGCGAAATTTGCGTGCTAGTCACACCAGAAAGATCTTTTTTCGCTTTTTCAGCAGCGTCTTTCAAACGTTGTAACGCCATTTTATCTTGAGAAAGGTCGATACCGTTGTCGCGTTTAAATTCAGCAACTAGGAAATCAATAATTTTTTGGTCAAAGTCGTCTCCACCTAGCAAGTTATCGCCGGCTGTTGAGTGAACTTCGAATACGCCATCGCCAAGTTCTAGAATAGATACGTCAAAAGTACCGCCACCTAAGTCAAAAACAAGGATCGTTTGGTCTTTGTCAATTTTGTCCATACCGTAAGCAAGTGCTGCTGCAGTAGGCTCATTGATAATACGTTCTACTTCAAGGCCTGCAATTTTACCAGCGTCTTTTGTTGCTTGACGTTGTGCATCGTTGAAATAAGCTGGTACTGTAATAACCGCTTTATCTACTTTTTCACCAAGGTAATCTTCTGCGTAACCTTTCAAATATTGCAAGATGATTGCGCTGATTTCTTGTGGTGAATAGTCCTTACCTTCTACTGTTTCTTTGTAATCCGTACCCATGTGGCGTTTGATTGATGCTACCGTATTTGGATTTGTAATCGCTGCACGTTTCGCAACTTCCCCAACTTGACGTTCGCCGTTTTTAAAGCCGACAACAGATGGTGTTGTACGCGCGCCCTCTGGATTTGGAATGATTTTTGCTTCTCCGCCTTCTAATACTGCCACTGCAGAGTTTGTAGTTCCTAAGTCAATACCGATAATTTTACTCATAATTTCATTTCCTCCTATTATTACCGATCACATGCACGCGACCGGATTCTTGTTTTATTGGTTTACTTTTACCATTGATGGACGGATAACGCGGTCTTTCAACTTGTATCCTTTTTGCAATTCCATCGTGATTTCGTTGCTTTCTTTCGAGTCATCGCTATCTTGCATCACCGCTTGATGGAAGTTCGGATCGAATTGCTCACCGAGTGCCGGAATTGCTTCCACGCCTTCCTTTTCTAGCGCCGTCATGATTTGGCCATAAACCATTTTCATGCCCGTCAAAAGTGCTTCCATTTGTTCCGAGTCACTTTGCGTATCGAGTGCTTTCTGGAAACCATCAAGCGCCGGCAAAAGTTCCTCCGCAATGGTTTGCGAACGATATTTCTGAGTCGCCACACGCTCTGCCACATTGCGTTTTTTCACATTCTCAAAATCAGCTTGCAGGCGCAAATAACGATCCTCAGATGCTGCTAACTTTTCTTCTAACTCAAGCAAACGCTTCTCATTTTCTGTTAATTCCACTTCTACTTGTTCATTATGAGCTTCCATCTCTTCTTCCACGACGTTCAATTCTTCTGCCGCTTCTTTT
Source organism: Listeria sp. SHR_NRA_18 (assembly GCF_003856515.1). Lineage (NCBI taxonomy): Bacteria > Bacillati > Bacillota > Bacilli > Caryophanales > Listeriaceae > Listeria > Listeria sp. SHR_NRA_18. The sequence goes on along the minus strand of NZ_QPKR01000001.1, from coordinate 238,787 downwards.
TCGATTTCTTGCGCAACTTTTTCTTTTTTGTTTTTTTGTTCAGACACGTTTGTCACCTCTTCTATTTTTGATTATCATGATAAAGCTTTGTTAATACAGTTGTTAAATCCCGACTTACTAGATCAACCAAGCCCATCATGCGGTCGTATTCCATCCGTGTCGGGCCAAGGAGGACAATGCCTCCCACATGTTCATCGGCAATGCTGTACGTCGCAGTAATAATACTACAATCATCCATCAAATGGTTGTTAATCTCCGTACCAATTTTTACATGAAGGCCTTGAGGTATGTCAGAAAAAAGCTGGTAAACATCCTTTTCCTGATCCATCAACCGCAGCAACTCGCGAACTTTGGCAAAATCGTGAAATTCCGGCTGATTCAAAATGTTCGTTTTGCCACCAAAATACACTTTTTCCTTACTAACTTGTTGGAACGAATCCTTCAAAATCGAAAGCATTAACTCATGATTTACCACATTGCTACGCAGCAAATCCGACACTTCTGCTGGAATCATCGCATTCATTTGATCAATCGGAAGACCCACCAAACGCTCATTTAAAATGTTGACAACCCGCTCCATATCACTCGGCGTCATCGTTTCCGGAATCGTCACCACATGATTATCAATATGGCCTTGATCCGTAATCAGAATCAACATCGCCTGGTTTCTATTAATTGGTACAAAACGGAAACCACTCAACCGGTTCTGCTTCGAAGCCGGGCCAAGTAAAATCGATGTATAATTCGTCAAATCCGACAACATTAACGCGGACTTTTGAATAAGCTGCTCCATTTCAAAATACGTCTCCGAAAAGAGCGATTGAATGGACATAATATCCTGCTTCTTCAATTTCTGCGGTTCGAGTAAATAATCCACGTAGAAACGATACCCTTTCTCAGAAGGAATTCGTCCTGATGAAGAATGCGTTTTTTCGATAAATCCGTACTCTTCCAGAACGCTCATCTCATTGCGGATCGTCGCTGAGCTAAATGGTAAGTTGTTCTCCTTCAGCAAATTCTTAGATCCAACTGGTTGCACAGTCTCGATGAAATGGTCGATAATGGCACGAAAGATTAGCAATTGCCTCTCGGTTAACATATCTATCACCTCTTTTTAGCACTCGATACGTTTAAGTGCTAAATACAATTATAAATTTACCACTATGACCGTCTACTGTCAACAAAAAACACTCGATTTCAGACTAAAGTAGTAATTAGCCGAAATCCAGTGCTTCTATAAAAATTCTTGGAAAACATTATTCCCTAGAAAGCGACCACGCCTCGTTAGCCGAACACATTCTGGCGTAGATTCTAACCAGCCTTTTGCAATCGTTTTATCAATCGCCCGCGCAAAAGTCGTATCAAGCGCCTGACCGAATTTAGCCTGAAAATGCGCTTTATCCACGCCCGCTACTTTTCGCAATCCGAGAAACATTTCTTCTTCCATCTTTTCTTTCAATGTCAGCTCTTTTTGTTGGAAGGTTGGCAATTCGTTCTTTTCGAGCGGTTGCATGTATTTTTTTAGCGGACCATAATTCGCGTAACGCGTCTCACCCACGTACCCATGAGCCCCCGCACCAAAACCAAAATAATGCTCATTACTCCAATAAACGATATTATGCCTGCTTTCAAAACCAGGCTTAGCGAAATTACTAATCTCATATTGTTTACGCCCATGATTCTCCATAGTGGTCATCAGTTTCTCATACATATTAGCCTCAGCATCTTCACCAGGCAGCAGCAACTTCCCTTTTTGCATTAAATTATAGAAAATCGTCTTTGGCTCGATGATAAGCGAATACGCAGAGTAGTGCGGTAAATCCAGATCCAAGGCTTTCGTCAGCGTATCCTCAAAATTGGCCTCCGTCTGACCCGGCAAACTGAAAATAAGATCAATACTCACATTCTCAAAACCAACCTGTTTCGCATTATTCACCGATTGATACACATCATCCACCGTATGAATCCGACCAATTTTCTTCAACAAGTCATTGTTAAAACTCTGAACCCCCATGCTCAGGCGATTCACACCATGGTCTTTCATCACCTGCAACTTGCTGAGCGACAAGTCTCCTGGATTTGCTTCAAAACTAAATTCCGCATTCTCCGCAATCGGAAAAAGCCGCTGAACGGCCGAACAAAGTTTTGCCAACTGAGCTTCCGTCAATGTCGTCGGTGTTCCCCCACCTACAAAAACGGTTTCCACCGGCTCCATTGTGTGCTTCGCGGTTACCATTTCCATTTCTTTAATGAGCAAATCTACATACTCATCGACTGGCTGCCCTTCCAGAAAAACCTTATTAAAATCACAATAATAGCAAATATGTTCGCAAAATGGGATGTGAATATATATCGCAGTCATTCTTATACACTCATTTCCTTAAGGAGAAAAAGCGAGCTCCACCTGTCCGCAATGAACAAGCTAAAGTCGCTTTCCCCATCAATTCTTTATTTATCATCCATTTTCAAAATCGCCATGAATGCTTCTTGTGGCACATCTACTGAACCAATGGATTTCATACGTTTCTTACCTTCTTTTTGTTTCTCTAAAAGTTTCCGTTTCCGCGACACGTCCCCACCGTAACATTTGGCAAGTACGTTTTTGCGTAGCGCCTTAATCGTTGAACGCGCGACAATCTTCGTACTAATCGCCGCTTGAATTGGCACTTCAAACTGTTGTCTTGGAATCAATTCTTTTAGTTTTTCTACGATAATTTTGCCACGTTCATAAGAGAAGTCACGATGGACAATAAAGCTAAGCGCATCGACTTTCTCATTATTTAACACGATATCCATCTTCACAAGTTTCGACTCACGGTAACCAATCAACTCATAGTCAAACGAAGCATAACCCTTCGTACCCGATTTTAACTGATCAAAAAAGTCATAGACGATCTCTGAAAGTGGCATTTCATAAATAACGCTCACACGAATATCATCCAAGTACTCCATTGTCATAAAGTTCCCACGCTTATTTTGCGCAAGTTCCATAACAGCACCTACATAATCATTCGGCACCATAATCGTTGCTTTCACGTAAGGCTCCTCAACCGAATCAATAACCCCTTGTTCTGGCATTTCAGCCGGATTATCAACGACCACTTTAGAACCGTCTGTCAAGTTAACATGATAAATAACACTTGGCGCAGTCGTAATCAAGTCGATATTAAATTCCCGTTCGATACGTTCCTGAATAATTTCCATATGAAGCAAGCCAAGGAACCCACAACGGAAACCAAAACCAAGCGCTTGAGACGTCTCCGCTTCATATTGGAGCGCTGAATCATTTAATTCCAGTTTTTCCAGTGCATCACGTAAATCATTATATTTCGCTGAATCAATCGGATATAGACCGCAATAAACCATTGGATTTAATTTACGATATCCTGGCAAAGCTTCCGACGCGGGGTTATTTGCAAGCGTAATCGTATCCCCGACACTCGTATCACTTACATTTTTAATCGCGGCAGTTAAATAACCAACATCCCCAACCATCAATTGTTCTCTAGGCGTCGATTTCGGTGTAAACACACCTACTTCGGTCACTTCAAATTCTCGACCATTGGCCATCATACGAATCTTGTCTCCCGCCTTGACGGAACCTTCCATAATCCGAATGTTCGCAATAACACCACGATAGGCATCAAAAACGGAATCGAAAATAAGCGCTTTTAGCGGGGCGTCAATATCTCCCGTTGGCGCTGGAATCTTCGCAACCACCTGCTCTAAAATATCTTCAATCCCGATTCCAGATTTTGCAGAAGCAAGTACCGCATCCGATGCATCCAAGCCGATAACATCCTCAATCTCAGCACGAACACGCTCCGGTTCTGCTGCTGGAAGATCAATTTTATTAATAACAGGCATAATTTCCAAATCATTATCTAGCGCCAAATAAACATTAGCTAGCGTTTGTGCCTCAATTCCTTGCGCCGCATCCACAACTAGAATAGCACCTTCACAAGCAGCTAGACTACGCGAAACTTCATACGTGAAATCGACATGTCCCGGCGTATCAATCAAGTGAAAAATATATGTTTCGCCATCTTTGGCAGTATACGACAATTCCACAGCGTTCAATTTGATAGTAATACCACGCTCACGTTCCAAATCCATGGAATCCAGCAATTGCGCCTTCATTTCACGATGCGTCAGTGCATTCGTCATTTCGAGAATACGATCGGCAAGCGTTGATTTACCATGATCAATATGCGCTATTATCGAAAAATTTCTTATTTTCTTTTGTCTTTCTAGCATTTCTTCTTTCTTCATTTCTCCAGCTCCCGAATTCGAACTCATCTTATTAAAACGATGGCAAGCTAAGATAGATTATATCAGTAGAGCTCGCTATTTTCAATCACTTCCGACTTTTTTCGTGAAAAAATAAATAAATTAGTAAAGTAATATTGCAATATCCGCTGTGTTTAGGTATAATAACATTTGTTCTAGTGTAATTTTGAAGGGTATGGTATATATAAAAGATACTACCTCATAATTTTGGGCGGAGGTGAATGAAATGCCAAATATTAAATCAGCAATCAAACGTGTAAAAACAACTGAAACTCGCAATAGCCGTAACACATCTCAACGTACTGCAATGCGTACAGCTGTTAAAAAATTCGAACAAGCTGCAGAAAATAATGCAGACAACGCGAAAGAACTATATGTTGAAGCTAGTAAAAAATTAGACAGCGCGGTAAGCAAAGGTCTACTTCACAAAAACAATGCAGCACGCAATAAATCTCGCTTAGCTAAAAAATTAGCTAAATAATACGATTCTTAATCGCAGAAACATCGCACACCCGTGTGATGTTTTTTTGCATCCTTTTAGATAGATCTTACGCGTGGTAAATTGGCGGCAAGCGCTCGCATTGCTGGGACTGTTCGAAATAAAATGAGTTACAGTCCCAATATAAGCGTGAACGCAGTGAACGGTTAATCCTTCACCCAGTTCTACTTCGCAAAACAGCTCCGCTTCCGGCTTCCACCGCAAAAGATGAATACAAACGCTTTCGCTCAATTTGTGTTATACCTTATTCTGCGTCCTACACAAAACATAAAATCCCAAGCGAATAAAAAACAGCATAAAATCGTCTTAGATATTTTCAAAAGCTATCTTGGTCTACCAAATGGATCATAGACACCTAATTCATTCGCTGGATTTTTCTTTGGTCTTGTAGAGAGAAGAGGAACCATTCTAGTTTTTGGGCTTTGTCGCCGTAGCCGGTTTTCATTTCGAAATCCATTTGGGCTAGTTTTTTTAGGGTCATTGTTAGTTCTTGATAGGAGAAGCTTTTGGCTTGTCGTGCGCCTATTTTAACTCGGAATGGATGGACTTTTAATTTTTGAGCTACTTGTTGTTGGCTGAATCCTTGTTTTTCTAGTAATTTAATTTGGGTTAGTAGACGGAACTGACTCGCGATGAGAGCCAATATTTTGATTGGTTCTTCTTTTTGTTTGAGTAAATCGTAGTAGATGCTTAGCGCACCGCTGATATCTAGAGCTATCATTTTGTCTAGTAGCAAGAATATATTCTGTTCTAATGAGCGCACTACAAGGCTCTCCACGTCTGATGTATCGATTGCTCGCTCTTCCAGTTTATAGAGCATCAGCTTGTCTAATTCATTCATCGCTGTTGTTAGTTGGCCGCCTGTTAATTCTATTAGTCGATCTGTTGCCGTGTTATCCATTTGAAATTCATTGGCCCCGCTCACACCTTGTAGCCATTTACGCAACTCTGCTTCGTTGGGACGTTTCGCATCAATGATTGTCGCTTGCTTTTTTATGAGCTTTGTCAGTTTTTTTCGTTCGTCTAGTTTTTCTACTCTTGCTATAAATACCAAAATAGAATAATCCACGGGTTCGTTTAAATAGTCTTCTAGACGCGCCGTTCGATGTTCGATTTTGCTTTTTGTTTTCTCCGTTGTTAAAAAGGTTGGATTGGAGGCGATAATCAGTCGACAGTCACCGAAGAACGGAATTGTTTCTGCTTCTTCTACAACTTGCTCAATCGCCGTTTCATCCAAGTCAAAATTAGCATAATTAAAATCCGTGTCTTCTGTATCTAAAATCCCCGCAACAAGCCTTTTCTTCGTCTCGTTGATAATATAATCCTCTGTCCCGATAATCAGGTAAATCGGTGCAAATTGCTTCTTCTCTATTTTTTTCCACTCTGAAATCATGAATCGCCCTCACCTTCCGACATATCTCTTCCCTATGGTAAATCAAGAACGAGCTTTGCGCAAGTGGAAATATCATTCTAACCCAAAGGTAAATCCTTTTGAAAAAGTATAGATTATTTCTCCTTTCTGATCTGTGCGGTAAATCGTGCTATCTGCGGCTTCTAAAGTATCTAGCGTCTCTTTTCGAGGATGCCCAAAGCGATTATCCACTCCGCAAGAAATAAGCGATATGGCGGGCTGTACCTTGCCTATAAATGCCGGGGTCGTAGATGTTTTACTGCCGTGATGCCCCACTTTTAGGATGTCAGCTTTTATCAAAGGGTTTTCAAGTAGAGCTTGCTCTGCTTCTTTTTCGATGTCGCCAGTAAATAACCACCTTTTCTTATCTAGTACAGCGGAAATAACGATGGAATCATTGTTGCCACCTTCGCCTCTTTCAGTTGGACTCAGGACTTGGAAAGTGGCATCGCCTTTTGCCCAACTGTAGCCAGCAAGTATCGCTTTTGTTGGCACCCCAGGAAGAGCTTGCAGTGCTTTTTTCATGATGCTTTTTGTTTCGCCGCCCTCTGCATAAATAAGTTCTTTGATTTGAATCGCCTTGCCCACATCGATAAGGCCTTCCATATGATCTGCATCACTATGTGTCACAATTAATTTATCTACTTTTGAAATCCCTTTGGCTTTTAAAACGGGCGTCACGATATTCTTACCCACAGAAAATGGCGCTTTGCGTTCTGCCCATTTCTCTTTGTCAAAGGCCATTTGTCCACCGACATCTATTATATAGATTCCTTTATTCCAAGGTAGTTGAATGAGGATGCTATCTCCTTGCCCAACATCAATAATGGATACTTTTCCAGTTAAATTTATTGTCCCTATTATTAGACATAGACATACTGGGATTAAGTAACGATAAATTTTCCCCGTTTTTTCCCAACCATAGAAAAAATAAAGAGTAAATAAAAGAATTATCACCAATAAAATGAGGGTAGGTCTCCCTGTTACCCAAGTCGTAAACGGTATCTCTTGTAATAAGATCGCGAGTGACTCTGAAATATTTACAGCTATTTTCATAATCGTCGACGGTATGACTAGAAGGATAGGCGCTAGATTTAAGAAAAAGATAGATATAAAGCTTAATGGCAATAGTATAAACGTGAATAGCGGTACATAAATAACGTTTAGAAAGACACCGACGATGGAAAATTCATAGAAGTGATAGCTCATAACCGCGATTCCCGAGATGGTGGAGATGAGTGAAATATACAGAGAGCTTAATAAATTAGAGGAAACTTTTCGCATGATTTTCCGCCCAGATAGGATGATAGCGAACGATACGGCATAAGAGAGTTGAAAACCAATTTCAAAGACACAGTAAGGATTAAAAAGGAATACAAAAATGAAGCTAAAACAGAGGGCTTGAAGCGATGTCACACGAACTGGCGATAGTCTACCTATCATTAAACAGATTGTCATGATGGCGGCTCGAACAACAGGTGCGTTTGCCCCAGTCATCATGCAATAAAGTGGTAATAAACAAATCATAACGATAGCGGTTTTCTCGATTTGAAATCCCATTCGCCTAAATAACAACAAAAAGCCGGAAATAATTAAATTAACATGTAGACCTGATATGGCTAATAAATGAACGACACCAAGGCGTTGATAACTTTCGTAAACCGTAGTTTCCACAGTGGTGCGATCTCCATAAATTAGCGAGGCCACATATGGCGCGATTTGTGAATCTAGTGTTTCGTCAATTTTTTTAAGCTGGGATTTCCGAAAATTCCTTAAACTGTGCAACCATGAAGCACTATTTTCCGATAAGGATTGCACCGAGCTTGCCTTTAATAGCCAATGTACTTGCTTTCGATACAAGAACTCTTGGTAATTAAATTGATCTTTATTACGGTTCTTTTCTGGTGCTTCTAGCTCACCACTTACGCTTAGTTTATCTCCATAATTTAAACGCATAAATTGTTTTTGCTCTTGTTCACTCGCAAGTTTATAGCTCAACTGAAAGCGTTCTCCTTGATATAAAACTTGCGCTCGAAAAGCATCCCCATCGATGACGATACCATCATTTATGGTAACTGTTCCTTCTAATTCACCCGCTTCGAACATGGAGTGATTTTGATCATCAAAAAACCAGAAAAATCCTCCTGCTACAATGGTCAGGCTAAAAAAAACGACGAATCGAGTCCGTTTGAATACGATCGCTACAATGAGCAGAAGGCCAAGTAACAGAAAGATCTTCATTGAAATAAAGACACATATTACAGCGAGAATAATGGCTACAATGATCGTCAAAAAAAGACGCTCTATAGTCCTCACCTCACTTTATTTTAAAAACTGTTGTCGTAATTTATCTTCTAGGTGGGCAATTGTTTCTTCTGGTACCGCTTCTTTTTGCAGCACTTCTTGTACCGTTTGGATCACTGTCTGTTCGATTTGGGCTGTATTGTTTAGCACGTGTTCGTCAAAAGGAACTTTCTTGATAATCACATCTGCACGTTCAAAAAGTTCCATTGCATAGGGATGATTTTTATAATCCTTTGCATAATAGACCGCTTTAATTCCCGCCTGGATAATCGATTTGCAACATGCGATACATGGAAAATGCGTGACATACATTTCCGCATTATCCGTGGAAGCGCCAAATTTAGCGCATTGTAAAATAGCATTCATTTCCGCATGAATCGTGCGTATGCAATGACCTTCTACAACATAGCATCCTTCTTCATCACAATGGTCCCCGCCAGCGATGGAGCCGTTATAACCACCTGCAATAATACGTTTATCTCGAACAATTGTTGCACCTACCATCAGACGTGTACATGTACTCCTAGAAGATATTAAATGGCTTTGTGCCAAAAAAAACTGATCCCAAGCTATTCTTTGCATATTTGTCGCTCCTTTTAAGAAGTTGATGCTTTTAGTATATGCTTTTCGAATTCGCTTCGTCAATAGCTTATTACTCCACTGTAATATGTTCTGTTAATCGTTCCACTGTTTTAGCGCCAATCCCTGATACTTTTGAAAGGTCCGCAATCGTTGTAAATAGCCCTTCTTTGTCGCGATAGTCCACGATAGCTTGGGCTTTCACAGCGCCGATTCCAGGGATAGTTTGCAAGGTCGTGACATCCGCTGTATTGATATTAACCTTCGAGCTGTCGGTACTTCCTGTCTCTGCTCCTGCTGTTGTAACTGGCGCTAAACCTTCCTCGCCTATTTTCCCAGCATAAATAACCATCTCATCTGTCACTTTTTGCGCCATGTTCAGCAATTTTACATCCGCTTCTGACGATAGTCCTCCTGCCTTTAAAATAGCATCCTTCACACGGCTATCAGGCGCGAGTTCATAGACACCTGGCTTGTTCACTGCACCTTTCACATCGACAATAAGAGACTTAGTCGAGACAATTTCTTCCTCTTTCTTCGGGCTCTTTGCCGGCTCTTCTTTCGCGACTGCGGCTGTTGGGATCACTGTTTCTTCTTGCTTTTGTGTCACGAAGAAGAACCCTATGGCTATGAGTAAAACCGCTGCACCAATAATGTATTTCTTATATGCTTGCCATTTCTCTAGCATGCTTTATCACCTGCCTTTAGTATTAGTATTCGCCCTTTTTGCGTTTTCTCCTTTATTGCTTCGGGGGCTTCAAAAACATAAAAAAAGAGAAATGACGGCAAAAAGTCATTTCTCACATATGAAAAAGATTCTTTCACTAGTTTCAGTAGGTTCGAAATCCGTAAAATCAGCGCAAATTTTTATTTTACGAAATCCGGCTGCTTGTATTGCTTTTTTGTACCATTCAATCGGGTATGTTCGTTCTTTATGTAGCTCGTCGTAGCGATCGTAACTACCGTCTGGGCCTTGTTTGAAGAAGGTTAATTCATGTTCTACGGAATGCGGGAATTCGCCCTCAAAGGAGTTCCAAATGCACGAAATTTCTTCATCACTATCACCGTAGCTATAATCTTTGAAGAGCTCGTCCATTTTGTAGATAGAATGAACATCGAATAGGAACACACCATCTGTTTTCAGGTTTTCATAGACGCTACGTAATGTGCCGTGAACTGCTTCTTCCGTTTCTAAATAATTAAGCGAATCGCAAAAACAGGTGACTAAATCAAACATGTCTAGTTTCTCCATTTCTGACATATCTTGTTGCAACAATAATAGTGACACTTCTTCATGGAACGCTTTTTCACTGGCAACACTCAGCATTTCTTCTGATAAATCGACACCAGTAACTTCAAAGCCACGTTTAGCTAAGCGTACGGCGAGCTCAGCGGTCCCACAAGCGACGTCAAGCACTTTTCCGCCTTCATTCGGTAAATAGGGCGTTGCAAAAGAAAACCAGTTGTCGTACAGCTCCTCGTCCATGAGAGCATCATAGAAATTCGGAAAATATTCGTAACTCATAATTGTTATACCTCTTTCCACGAAAAAAGGAGCCTATGAAAGCCCCTCTTTGCTTTTTTATATAGTGAAGGCTTCGCGTACGTCTTCTAGTGGCGCGTCTCCCCATAGTTTTTCAAGATTGTAGTAACTACGCTCCTCTTTGTGGAAAACGTGAACGATGACGTCGCCTAGATCAATTAAGATCCATTTGGCAGCATCGAAGCCCTCTAAACGTTTCACTTCTACCTCATTTTTGTGCGCTTGTTCCTTGATTTCTTGGGCAATGGCTTGTACTTGTTTGTCGGAATTACCATGGCAAATGACGAAATAATCGGCAAATGCGGATAGGCCTTCCATATTCAGCGCTAGGATGTCCTCTGCGCGTTTATCGTCCGCTGCTTTTGCGGTTAACATTAATAAATCATGACTTTTCAATAGTTATACCTCACCTTCAATTTGTAAACGTGCAAAATAGTTGTAAGCATCGAATGTATCTGGAAAAATAGGTTGTCTTTTCGTAATTAAAAACGTGATTGTGTTGGACAGGGCAAATAACATGGCCTTATCTAAAGAGTCAAAGGACAGGCGGCGAGCTTTGTAAACGCCAGGAAAGGAACGATTCGGTTCTGTGTAGTCGGCCAGATAGATAATTTTATCCATCGTGCTCATCGCGGCATTTCCTGTTGTATGGCAAGCGATGGCTTTCAAAACGGCTTCATCTGTCACGCCAAATTTGGTTTCTGCAAAATAGGCGCCAACTGGGGCGTGCCATAGTTCTTGATTGTAGGTGAATAGTTTTGGATCCATTTTCTGCTCGACCATGATGGCCATCATTTCTTCTTTATCCGCGTACTTCGCGTAGTCGTGTAACAGCGCCGCAAGACTTACTTGGTTCCGGTCCACTTTGTAATGATCGGCAAGCTCAAGTGCTGTTTTTTCAACGCCAAGTGTGTGGATAAAGCGTTTTTCTGGCATCGCTTCTTTGACTGCTTCCAAGATTTCTTCTCTATTCATATAAATGATGCTCCTTTATATACTTGCTTACCTCGTTTGGAACGTAATAATCGATTGGTAATCCTGCTGCCAAACGTTCTCGCAACAAGGAAGACGAGATGTCCAATGCTGGAACCTCTATTTCCTCTATGTCGTAAGGCGCATCCCCGTCGTAACGCGGTCGATTGACGCCAACAAAGTTTACAAGTTTTATTAGTTCATTAATATGATACCACTTCGGCAAATATTCAACCATGTCTCCGCCAATTATAAAGGAAAAAGCGGCATTTGGAAACTCCTTTGTCATTTCAATCATCGTATCATACGTGTAAGACTTGCCAGAACGGTGCATTTCACGGTCATCTACTTCAAAAAAAGGATTATCGGCGATGGCAAGTTCGATCATTTTTAAGCGATCTGCATTACTCGTCAACCCACTTTCTTTTTTATGAGGCGGGACAGCGTTGGGCAAGAAAATAATTTTTTCAAGACCAAGCTTGATGCGCGCTTCGTTGGCAATAATTAAATGGGCATGATGTGGCGGATCGAACGTGCCACCTAAAATACCAATTTTTTCTTTCAAATCAGATACACCTTCTTATGGCAATTGGATTTGTTTCTTATTTTGCGATTCTTTGTATAGAATGATGGTGCGGCCAATCACTTGCACTAGCTCAGAACCAGAACGGGAACTAATCATTTCCGCTACTTCTTCTTTTGGTTGGTCGCAATTTTGTAAAATCGAAATCTTGATTAGCTCGCGAACTTCGATGGCTTCTGCAACGTGCTTAATTAAATTCGGTGATACCCCACCTTTTCCAACTTGAAAAATGGCATCGATATCGTGAGCTTCTTTGCGTAAAAAACGCTTTTGTACATTTGTTAGCATTATTTTCCTCCTATTTGTTTCAATACAATGTTTCGCATGAGCGCGCGGTCTGCTTTGATTCCTGTCCATAACTCGAACGCAATCGCTGCTTGGTTAATGAACATCGGTAAGCCATTTTGCGTGATGGCTCCACATGCTTTCGCCTCTTTTAAAAATGGCGTTTCGGCGGGATTGTAGATGATATCAGAAATGATGGTCCCCGCGGTTACGTCATGCAATCTGATTGGTAAAGCTGCATTTTCTTTTGTAAGTCCGGATGATGTTGTTTGGATAACGATGGTGAAATCGGCAAGTTGCGAGTCGGCTTCGGCTAAACTAAGAGCCTTGTGCGCTGTTCCTGCAACCATTTTGACAGCTTTTTCAAGCGTTCGATTGGCAACGGCCACCTTCGCATCGGTATGGTGCATAAGGGCGTGAAAAATCGCTTTACTCGCGCCACCTGCTCCGAGAATCAAAATCTGATCGGTCTCAGTGACCTTTCGAATGCTCTCTAAACCTTGCAAATAACCGATGCCATCCGTGTTATAGCCTGTCCAGCGTCCATTTGTTGCAACAACCGTATTCACGGCACCGCACGCTTTAGCCTCGGGATCAAGCGCGTCTAAGAACGGCAAGATATCCTCCTTAAATGGACTCGTAACGTTGAATCCGCTAATTCCTAACGCTCTCATGCCTTCTATCGCGGTCGTAAAATCCTGTTTTTCTATTAAAAATGGGACATAACTCGCATTTAGTTTGTTCTGCTCCAGTAAAGCCGTGTGCATCACTGGAGACAATGAATGCGCGATGGGATTGCCGATAACGCAATATAATTCTTTCATTCGGAAATTCGCCTCCTCCTTACACGATTGAGCGGCGAATAGTTACGCTCACGCCTTCTGGAACCCAAGCGGTCACTTTTGCGCCACCTTCTAAAACGGTAATCCAACCAAGGCCTGAGAACACGATGTCCGCCTTTTCCTTGATTGAAAATTGATACGGTACTAGTTTCGGTAACGTTTCGATATCCGCTTCGCCCGGCGGTTGTAGCAGTTTTCCAGCTTGTGTTTCATACAGATTGTCGGCTTTTTCAAGCTTGGTGCGGTGAATCATCAAGTTGTTCGATGTATAAACGACGAATGAGCGTCTGCCGCCACTTGTGTAATCAAAGCGTGCCAATGCGCCGAAGAACAGTGTTTGTTCCTCGTTTAATTGATAGGTTACTGGTTTGATTTCTTTTTTCGGTGAGACAAGTTTTAGCGTTTTAGCATCGATGACGTGCGCGATTTGATGATGGTTGATAATTCCTGGTGTATCGACAAGAACACTTCCGTCTGAAAGTGGAATTTCGATTTTATCAAGCGTTGTGCCTGGGAATTGAGATGTCGTAATAACATCATTTTCGCCAGTCGCGACTTTAATAATGCGATTGATAAGCGTCGATTTCCCAACATTTGTACAGCCAACAACAAAGACATCACGTCCTGCGCGTTCTTCTTCAATTTTTTCAAGTAAAACGTCGAAGGATTGGCCTTTTTCAGCGCTTACTAATACGCAATCGGTTGGTGCTAATCCGAGTTCACGAGCCCGGCCACGCATCCACTGCGTCAAGCGTTCGCGTTTCAATGATTTTGGTAGCAAATCGGCTTTATTTCCGACAAGTAGCACCGGGTTATTGCCGACAAAACGATGCAAACCTGGTAACCAACTGCCATCAAAATCGAAAATATCGACAACATAGACGATCAGCGCTTGCTTCGTGCCTAGTTGGTTCAAGATTTTCAGAAAATCATCATCCGTCAGCGGGACATCTTGAATTTCATTATAATGTTTCAAGCGGAAACAACGCTGGCAAATAATATCTTCTTTTTCTAAGCTAGATTCTGGCGCATAGCCAGGTTGGGTCTTATCGGTTGTTTGAATAACGGCTCCACAGCCAATACATCTTAGTTCTTCGGTCACAGAGAATCCTCCCATTTTAATTCTGATTTTTTAGCTAGTCTTTTTAAAATAATGCGTTCCATAAATCGGTTAAACTTCGTCGCAAAACCGTCTGTATCTTTGACTGGACGTACGAAAACAGTCGTCAATTTTTGGCGATTGCCTCCGAAGATGTCCGTCATGATCTGATCGCCAATCATCACCGTTTCTTCCGGTGTTGAACCAAGGTCGGCCAACGCTTTCTGGAACGAGGCGGCTAATGGTTTTTTCGCTTTGGCCAAGTATGGAATTTTTGTTGCGACAGCCACTCGCTTCACGCGCTCTTCATTATTATTTGATACGATCATCACTTTGATACCATCTTCTTCCAGAATGCGAAACCAGTTGGAAATTTCATCGGTCGCATCCAATTGATCCCAAGCGAGTAACGTATTGTCTAAATCTGTTAATACCGTCGTTTTCCCCATTTTTCGCAATTGGTCCGCGGTGATACCAAATGGCGATGTTAACATTTTATCCGGTGAGAAATTTTTTAGCAAAATAGGCACCTCTTTTTATTTAATTAGTTGGAAAGTGTCATGACATCGTCTTTTTAGAATGCCAAACAAGCACGCTTTTCATGTAATCCTTATAAATTTTAACATCTTTCCGCTTATTTTACAAAAAAATCTGAGATAAGTGCTATAATGAAGTGGAAAATACGGAAATATAGGGGGATTATGATGGCAAAAAACTATGCGTTAATATGGGATTTAGACTCGATTTATTCAGGCGGAAGTGGCTCCGAGGCTCTGGCTACTGCGCTTTCTGACACAACCAAAGATATCGCGTCATTTAAACAAGCGGTGCAAGATTGGCCGATTCCAGAAAATAACGAGGCAGTCAGTGAATTTTTACTTTTAATCAATCAAAACGCAGAAATTACGAAACAATTGATGAATGCGGCGGCTTTTCTGGAATGTTTATCCTCTGCCGACACGCGCGATTTGAAAGCGGTAGAATTGACTGGCGGCGTCTACCAACAATTAGCAGAACTGGAAACCATCGAAAATGAATGGCACGAGAAATTCGCCTTAATTCCAGATGCGTTGTGGGCTTCGTTGCTTACAGAAAATGGCTTGAGCGAGATCGCCTTCGTATTGAATGAAGCGCGCGATAACCGTAAGAAAAAAGGAACGCGTGAAGAAGAAGCCGTGATCAATGCGCTAAATGTCGATGGTTACCGTGGTTGGTCTGATCATTATGATACAGTCGTAGCAACGATTCGCGTCCCTGTTGTAGTGGATGGTGAGGAGAAATTAGTATCCGCCGGGCAAGCCTTGAATTTATTGAGCCATCCAGATCGCGCCGTTCGTGTCGCTGTATTTGAAGCTTATGGAAAAGCATGGCAGGAAAAATCGCAACTATTCAGCGATACATTGAATCATTTAGCCGGTTTCCGCCTTGCCGTTTATCGGACACGTAAATGGGACAATGTTCTCGCGGAACCACTTTCGATTAACCGTCTAGACGAAAAAACATTGGCAACAATGTGGGATGTCATCGAAAAGCATAAAGCAACGTTCGTTTCATTCTTGAATCGCAAAGCTCAGCTGTTCGGCATCGATAAATTGAGCTTCCATGATGTTTTTGCACCCTTGACGCTTGATTCTGAGCCGAAAAAATATACGTACCAAGAAGGCGCAGATTTCATTCTAACGCAATTTGCGAAATTCAGCCCGAAAATGGCCAGTTTTGCGAAACATGCGTTTGAGCAACAATGGATTGAGGCGGAAGATCGTGATAACAAGCGCCCTGGTGGTTTTTGTACCGATATTCCATTGGAGAAAGAAAGCCGCATTTTCATGACGTATGATGGCGCTCCTGGAACAGTCGCGACGCTAGCACACGAACTGGGCCATGCTTTTCACTCGCACGTTATTCGCGATGAGCCTTTCGAAAACACGAATTATGCGATGAACGTCGCTGAAACCGCGTCAACTTTTGCTGAAATGATTATCGCAGATGCCTCTGTTAAAGAAGCGGCTACAAAAGAAGAAAAGATCATTCTATTAGAAGATAAAATCGGACGTAGCATCGCCTTTTTCATGGATATACGCGCTCGTTTCTTATTCGAAACACGTTTTTATGAAGCTCGCAAAGAAGGTCTCGTTTCTGCGGATCGTCTCAATACATTAATGGAAGAAGCGCAGCGAGAAGCCTTCCAAGACGCATTATCCGAGTACCATCCACAATTCTGGTCTTCCAAATTACATTTTTATATTGCCGACGTACCATTTTACAACTTCCCATACACATTTGGTTATTTGTTCTCATTAGGCATCTATCACCAAGCTCTCGCAGAAGGAAGCGGCTACGAAGACAAGTACATCGCCTTATTGCAAGACACTGGTGCCATGACAACCGAACAACTCGCCCAAAAACATCTAGGTATCGATCTGACAAAACCCGATTTCTGGGAAGGCGCGCTGGAAATTGCAGTCGGCGATGTCGAAGAGTTCCTGAATTTAACAAATGACTTAGTATAACAGCAACGCCCGCTGATCACCAAGCGGGCGTTTTTTCATGACAATTGTTCTACCATTTTTACAACACAAGCCGACGAATTCTTTGCCGCCGTCGCTAAAAATTCATCAAACGAAACACTAGCCTCGCTATCCGCTACATCAGAAAGCGCTCGGATAATCAAAAACGGTACGTCAAACTGATGCGCCACCTGTGCAATCGCGCAAGCTTCCATCTCAACCGCTTTTACCTCTGGGAAGAAAGTCGTAATCAATTCCCGTTGATCTGGCCGGTGAATAAAAGAATCAGTCGTCACCACGAGCCCGTAGACCGCCTTGTTTCCCTCTGAGAAGTTTTCTTGATAGATTTGCTGTGCCAAGCGCATCGCCTCTTCATCGCCCTGATAGAGTGCCGGCATTTGAGGTACTTGTCCGTATGTATAACCAAAAACCGTTGCATCCACATCCCCATACGCCAAATGATCTGAAATAATCACATCTCCAACTTCCAATTCCGCACCAATGCCTCCAGCTGATCCAGTATTAATAATTAACGAAATATCATAATGATCGCATAAAAGTGTCGTCGATAAAGCCGCATTTACTTTCCCAATGCCCGATTTCAACAAAACAATCTCTTTTCCAGCCAACGTTCCCGTATAAAAAACAGCCCCCGCTATTGTCGTTTCCGTAAGTCCAACCATCTGTTCCCGTAAAATTGTCACTTCTTCTTCCATCGCACCGATAATTGCTATTTTTCCCATTCCTATCATTCCTTCCCTTAAAAAAACTGCGTTCGAAGTGGATAAACCAATCCGAAACACAGTCTTATCAGTTTCTTTTATCATTCGTTTTGAGCACTTCTACTTTTGTAGGTTGCCATCCAGCCCCATCGACCCAAGTAATATATACTCGAAAAGCTTTATCTGGATCAGATTTTGTTGAAATCGTTCCAATAGATTGTGTGGCAGGCTCATCACCGCGACCGACATACCAAATTGTCATGTCACCATTATCAATACCTGTCGCCTCAGAAAATGCGTTCACTTTCTCATTCCAATCCTGACTATCCATTTCATAGGAATTCACGTGATCACCTTTTTGTTCCGTCCCAACAGCTTTCCAATCTTTTTTAATGACTTCTGACACATTAGGATCATCGCTGGTCTCCGTCGTTTGCTCTTTCGGTTTCTCGGTGTCCTTCGCTTTCGAGCCATCCTTTTTCGCTTCATCCGCCTTTTGCGTTTGTTCCGTTTTAGGCTTTGTTTCTACTTTATCCGCCGAATCATCAGCCGTTAAAAAAAAAACAAGCCATAAAACACCAATAATCGCCAAACTCATCAGTATGATTAAAACGTTCAAAGTAATACTCGTTCTTTTATGTTTACTATTTTGCTCAGAGCGTGATGCTTCCACATGATTTTGGGCACTGCGCCGTTGCTCTTCCTTTTGTGTTTTCTTGTCCATATATGCCACCACCTTACCTAGGTCAGCGAAGCGAGAACGACTTATCTTCGTCGTTAAAGACTCTGTTCCAGTGCTCACGTACGCAAGTACGCTCCGCACCTGGTACTCGCCTTTGCCTAGAATATAAGCCGTTCTCGCTTCGCTGAGGTTTTGCGTTATTTTGTTGTGTTGCATTTATTCAAGTTTCTATTTCGACTTATCTTCGTCGTTAAAGACCCTGTTCCAGTGCTCACGTACGCAAGTACGCTCCGCACCTGGTACTCGCCTTTGCCTAGAATATAAACCGTTCTCGCTTCGCTGAGGTTTTGCGTTATTTTCTTGTATTACGTTTGTTCAAGTTTCCATTTCGCCCCATCTTCGTCGTTAAAGATTCCGTCCCAGTGCTCACGTACGCAAGTACGCTCCGCACCTGGTACTCGCCTTTGCCTAGAATATAAGCCGTTCTCGCTTCGCTGAGGTTTTGCGTTATTTTGTTGTGTTGCATTTATTCAAGTTTCTATTTCGACTTATCTTCGTCGTTAAAGACCCTGTTCCAGTTTTCGCATACGCAAGTACGCTCCGCACCTGATACTCGTCTTTGCCTAGAATATGAATCTTTCTCACTTCGTTGAGGTATTGCGTTTATTCATTTCAGCATATTAGGCGCTGATTTTTGTGATTTTGACGTTCATTTCGCCGCCTGGTGTTTGGATGGATACTTCGTCGCCTTCTTTGCAGCCTAGTAGAGCTTTGGCGATTGGTGAGTCGTTGGAAATAAGTCCCTCGAACGGGTCTGCTTCTGCGCTTCCTACGATTGTGTAGCTTTCTTCGTCGCCGTTTGGAAGTTCTTTGAAAGTAACGGTGTTTCCTAGTGCTACTTCGCCACTCATAGCGCTGGCATCGATGATTTGCGCGTTGCGAATCATGTTTTCAAGCGTTGTAATGCGGCCCTCTACGAAAGCTTGCTCGTCTTTTGCGGAATCGTACTCGGAGTTTTCCGAAAGATCGCCGAAACTACGGGCAATTTTAATACGTTCTACTACTTCTTTACGTTTGACAGTTTTTAAGTCATTTAGTTCGCTTTCTAATTTTGCTTTACCTTCTAGTGTCATTGGAAATACTTTTTCTGTAGCCAAATTCTTTCTCTCCTTCATCTTTATGTTATTTGAAAAGCACGGAAGTCTGTTCTTTTCCGCGCCTCAACATGTATTTACTTTACGCCTGAAAGATTAACACGATTCTCAGGGAATGTCCAGCAAATTTTTGTCCAATAGTGAAATTTTATCTTAATTTGCGTGTAATTACAAGTCGTAGCGTTGTATTATCGGTTCATTTCGAGTATTGTCGCTACTTTTGTCGTCATTAAATCGATGGCAACCTTGTTTTCGCCGCCTTCTGGGATGATAATGTCGGCGTATTTTTTCGTTGGTTCGATAAATTTCTGATACATCGGCTTAACCACGCCCAGATACTGTTCAATCACCGATTCCATTGTCCGGCCGCGTTCATTGACATCGCGCACCATCCGTCGCAAAATCCGAATATCATCATCTGTGTCGACGTAAACCTTGATATCCATGAGGTCTCGCAACTTCGGATCTTCCAAAATTAGAATGCCTTCCAATATGATAACTTCTTTCGGTTCTTGGTGAATAATCTCGCTAGAACGTGTGTAGAGCTCATAATCGTACACCGGTTTATCGATTGGCTCGTAGCGCAATAATTGCTTGATATGACGAATTAAAAGGTCCGTGTCAAACGCCAAAGGATGATCATAATTCGTTTTTAGACGCTCCTCAAAAGCCATTTCTGCTTGATCTTTATAATAAAAATCTTGCTCTAACATCAAAATCGAATGCCCGGTGAAATGATCGTAAATCGCCTTACTCACACTCGTTTTTCCTGAACCACTACCGCCCGTCACGCCTACTACTATCGGCTTTTTCTTCGTCACTTTGCGCCTTCCTTTCTGCGACTAATCGCAAGGCCATCCCCTAGAGGAACGGTCGTCGTAATGAAATCTGGATTTTGCAAAAGCCAATCATTGAATTCCCGCATTTTTCTAGAAACGCGTTGCTTCTGTTGCGCTCGCGGCGAGTCATGTAGCGCTAATCCTTTAAAAAGCACATTATCGCTGTAAATCACGCCGCCCGGAGCCAATTTATCGATGTATACGTTGAAAAAATTGGCGTACTGGGCTTTCGCGGCATCAATGAAAATCGCGTCGAAATTCTCTTTTTCTAGCACAATTGAGCTGTCTTCCAAAGCATCCATGAGAAGAACCTCAATCCGGTCCTCCGCGCCAAATGCGTGGACATTGTGCCAAGCTCGGTCATAGCGCGCTTCATCGCGCTCCATCGTGACAATATGTACATCTGGCAACGCATCTGCCATCCGTAATGCCGAATAACCAATCGCTGTCCCGATTTCCAAAATTCTCTTTGGCTGCTGAATTTGCATAATTTGTAACATAAAATGCATCGAGTCAACTTCCATGATCGGTACTTCGTGTTCCGCTGCATAAGCTTCCAACTCCATGAAGAACGGCTTGCGCTCTGGAATATGTGAAAGCAAGTAATTATGAATTAACGTATCATTCACTGCTCTAAATCCCCTTTAACAGACTAATGATAAGCGCCTGTTCCCGACCATCAAGGCCAAAAACAAACGCTTATCGTGTCTATTTATTGATTATTTGTAATATGTTCTTCTTTTAATTTATTATGTTCTTCTAGCGTTTTTGAAAAGTAAACCTGACCTGTTTTTGTATTCGCTAAGAAGTAAAGATAATCCGTTTTTTCTGGATGCAATGTGGCTTCCATTGATGTTTCGCCACTATTCGAAATCGGGCCGGGTGGCAAGCCTTTGTTTTTGTACGTATTATACGGAGAATCCACTTTTAAATCTTCATACATCGTACGCGATTTATGTTTACCAAGCGCGTAAAGCACTGTCGGGTCTGTTTGTAGCCTCATGCCTTCTTTCAAACGATTATAAAAAACACTCGAAATTTTGCTACGATCGACGTTTGCCGTTGCTTCTTTTTCAATGAGGGAGGACATCGTTAAGAAATGATGCACCGACATTTTTTGTTTCGTGAGTTCTGGTTTGTATTTGGCGATATTGGCGTCTGTTGCTTTAACCATGTCGCTCACCATCGCTTTAATGTCTGGTTTGCCTGTAAATTCATACGTCGCTGGATATAAATAACCTTCTAGTGGATGCTTGATATTTGGCGCCAACACGTCTTTTGTGACCGTATCTGGATAGGCCGTCATCAATTCATTCACAAACGCTTTATCATCCATTACTTTTAAAATATCGGCTTTATTTAATTCCGGTTTATAGGCTACCATGCGATCCGCGATTTGATCCAAGGAGTACCCTTCTGGAATCACGAGTCTAGCTGGCGCAATCACTTGACCTTTTTTCAATTCATTGACCACTTGTTCGACGGTCATCGATGGGCTCAATTTATATTTTCCCGCTTTTAAGTTCGTCTCATTTTTATATTTCACATAGTATGTAAAAATCATACTACTATTAATCACGTTATTTTCTTGAAGAATATCGCCAATTTCCGATACTTTGGAGCCTTTAGGAATATCTACAATAATTGATTCCTTACTCGACGCATTAACAGCCTGGAGTTGTGAATCAACGTAGAAATAGCCTCCAACAGTCAGCGCAACCAGTACCACGGCAATACTTGAAATAATAATCGTGATCATTTTGCTCTTGGATTTTTTCATATCTAAACCTCTTTCATTCGTCTATGCAAAACATTTCCCTATCTATTATAACGGTAATCACTACCATAGTTCAACCACATTCGGCAAAAAATATAAATTCGTGACGTTTCCGACAAATTTAGCTATAATAAGGAAGCATCATTAAACGGTTCAATCCGAACGAAAGAAGGCTATCTATGTTACATTCCATTATTGAAGCCCTGCAAAATTTCGTCATGACCTTAATCGACCTATTCGGGCACTGGGGCATCTTCTGGGCGATGGTTATCGAAAGCGTCTGCATCCCACTGCCAAGCGAAGTTGTCATGCTATTCGGTGGTTTCATGGCCGAAGCAGGCGACCTAAATTTCTGGCTCGTGGTCACAGCTGGCATCGCAGGAAACCTCGTTGGTTCCTTAATCGCCTACTACATCGGCAAATTCGGAGGTCGGGCCCTCGTTTTAAAATTTGGAAAATACATCTTTCTAAACGTCGGACATCTCGACCTAGCCGAACACTGGTTTCAAAAATACGGCGCATCCGCAGTGTTCTTCGGCCGCATCCTGCCAGTCATCCGAACGTTCATATCACTACCAGCTGGGATTGCAAACATGAACATTTGGAAATTCGTCACGTATACAATTTTAGGCTGCATCCCATGGAACATTTTCCTAACCTACTTAGGCTACAAGTTAGGCGCCAATTGGAGCGTGGTCGAACAGTACACCCGCCCCATCAGCTACGCCATGCTAGCACTCTTAGTGGTGATTGTCGTGTACTTAATCGTGAAGATCATTAAGAAACGCAAGACAAGCGCATAAAAAGAAGAAGCTGGAGAATTAGCACGTAATGGCGCTAACTTCCCAGCTTCTTTTGTGTTATCGAAAAATCGTACTTCGTACGCAAAACCTCAGAGGGACGACAAATTCGTAGATGCTAGGCAAAGTCGAGCACCGAAGCGGAGCGTATATTTATACGTGAGCATCGGAGCACAGACTTTAACAACGCAGATGCGCGTTTGTTGTCCCTCTGAAAGATTATTCGGCGTCTTCGTCTTCTAAGAATGTCGCTAGTACTTCTTCGATCATATCCCATTCTTCTTCTGTTTCCACAGGCTTTAACTCGCCTTGTGTGCCGTCTTCGTTTTCAATGAAAGAAGACGCTTGTAATTCGATTTCTTCTTCGTCTTCTGCGCTTTCTGGATAATAAAGTACGTAAGATTTCTCAAACTCATCGGAATTGAACGAGAATAGGACTGCGTATAGCTCCTCGTTACCGTCTTCGTCTACTACTGTGATATGTTCGTGATCATGTTCATGATTTTCTGTCATAATGGACACCTCTTTTTAATTAATTATTTGAATCTAAATAAGACTGCAATATCATTACGGCTGCAAGCTTATCAATGACTTTCTTACGCTTCTTACGGCTAACATCGGCTTCAAGCAACGTCCGTTCCGCTGCGGCAGTGGTCAAGCGCTCATCCCATAAAACTACAGGGATTCCAGTGCGATTTTCCAATACTTCCGCATACTTTTCAGATGCTTCTGCGCGTTCACCGACCGTATTGTTCATATTTTTTGGCCAACCGACTACAATTTTTGTAACATTGTACTCTGCTGCGAGCTCTTTCACGCGATCGTAGCCAAATTGTTTCGCGCGTTCGTTTATCGTGATTGTCTCAATGCCCTGTGCAGTCCAGCCTAGCTCATCACTAATGGCTACACCAACAGTCACCGAGCCAACATCTAATCCCATTGTTCTCATTTGTCACCAATCTTATTGTTTTTTAGGTACGCCTTTACTAATTCTTCGATAATCTCATCGCGCTCTAGACGGCGGATCAAATTACGAGCATCGTTATGGCGCGGAATATAAGCTGGATCACCAGAGAGCAAATAACCAACAATCTGATTAATCGGGTTATATCCTTTTTCCTCTAGGGCAACATACACTTTTCCCATCAGAATTTTGACATCCTCTTCAATCGAATCGTCGCCAAAACTATAAAACATTGTTTTATCAGAAGCCATTTTGATCAGCACCTCTTTCCCATTGTTATCGCTATTGTCCACATTTCATTTTACACTAAGTCGCGAAAAATAACAAAGAAGATGCTAGCCAAACTGACAACTTATAAATGCCAGCCAGTTTGTCTCATTTTTTATTGTCTCTAACATGACTTGAAACGCCAAACCTCAGCGGAGCGAGAATGGCTTATATTCTAGGCAAAGATGAGTACCAGGTGCGGAGCGTACTTGCGTACGAGAGCACTGGAACGGAATCTTTAACGACGAAGATAAGCTGTTCTCGCTTCGCTGAGCGACCCTATTGTTGGGCAGCGACCCATTCAGATACATAAGCTAGCGCCCCAGCTAGTTTTTCTGGGTCTTTACCGCCTGCTTGTGCTGTGTCTGGGCGTCCGCCGCCGTTTCCACCGCAACGTGTCGCGATTTCTTTTAGCAGTTTACCTGCGTGATAACCTTCTTTAATGAGGTCTTCGGAAACAGCTGAAATGAGACTTACTTTATCGTCGTGCGCTGCGCCAAGAACTAAAATGCCGCTTGCTTTTGTTTCTTTCCAGTTGTCCATGTATTGACGTAACTGATTCATGTCTTTCGCGTTTACTTGTTTCGCGATGACTGCTACGCCACCTATATCTTCTGGATTGCTGAAAATATCTGCGCTTGCTGCGTTTGCTAGTTTTGAAAGTAGTGATTCGTTTTCGCGTTTTAATTCGCGCATTTCTTGATGTAATTGTTCTACTTTTTGTGGTGCTTCTTTTGGTGTTGTTTTAAGCAAGTGTGCGGTTTCTTTTAGGTAGTGTTCTTGTTGGTTTAGGAAGCGGTATGCGGATTCGCCTGTGACTGCTTCGATACGGCGTGTTCCTGCTCCGATGCCGCTTTCGGAAATGATGTTGAAAAGTCCGATTTCGGATGTGTTGCCAACGTGTAAGCCACCGCATAGCTCGATGCTGTAATCGCCAATGCGGACAACGCGGACGACATCGCCATATTTTTCACCGAATAGAGCCATTGCGCCGAGTTCTTTCGCTTCTTTGATTGGCATTTCTTTGATGTCTACTGCGAGTTGTTCCCAGATTTTGCGGTTAACGATGTGTTCCATTTTTTGCAATTCTGCGTCTGTAATTTGGCCGAAATGAGAGAAGTCAAAACGCAAGCGATTCGGTTCTACGAGTGAGCCAGCTTGGTTGACGTGATCGCCTAGAACGTCTTTTAGCGCGCGGTGTAGTAAATGGGTCGCTGTATGGTTTTTCACGACGCCGTGGCGGGATGCTTTGTCTACTTCAAGTGTTACGTGATCGCCTTTGTTCAAGCTACCTTCTTCGATACGCACTTCATGGATGTTTTGCTTGTTTGGTGTTTTTTGGACGTTGAGAATGGCTGCGGTGAAACCGGATTTCTTAATGGTTCCTTGGTCCGCGATTTGACCCCCACTTTCAGCGTAGAACGGTGTTTCTTTGAAAATAACTTGGACTTTATCGCCGCGTGATGCGCTTTCTGCTAAGCCACCGGATTTGATAATATAGAGAACTTCGGTTGCGACAGTCGTTGTTTCATAGCCAACAAACACGCTTTTTTCAGTCAGGCTTGTTAAAAGTTCGGTTTGGACGCTCATGGACTTGACGTCAGCGCGCGCATTTCGAGCACGGTCGCGTTGTTTTGCCATTTCTGCTTCAAAACCAGCGTGATCGACGGTTAGACCGTTATCTTCCGCGTATTCTTCGGTCAGCTCGACTGGGAATCCGAACGTGTCATATAATTTGAAAATATCGGCACCATTCATTTGACCAGAGTCTTTTGCTGCTGCCATCATCTCTTCTAAAATCGCCAAGCCTTCATTTAAAGTCTCATGGAAACGTTCTTCTTCGGTGCGCACGATTTTTTGGATGAACTCGGTTTGTTTTTCTACTTCTGGATAGTAGCTGTTCATGATTTTGCCGACTACTGGCACTAATTTATACATGAATGGCTCGTTAATATTTAGGTTTTTAGCGTAGCGAACGGCACGGCGTAGCAAACGACGCAACACGTAGCCGCGGCCTTCATTGGATGGTAAGGCGCTGTCACCGATTGCAAAAGCTACCGTACGTACATGGTCAGCGATAACTTTGAACGCTGTATCTGTTGCTGGATCTTGACCGTATTTTTCACCAGAAATCGCTTCTACTTCGCGAATGATTGGCATGAATAGGTCTGTTTCGAAGTTCGTAGGCGCGTCTTGAATGATCGAAACCATCCGTTCCAAGCCCATCCCTGTATCAATGTTTTTCTTTGGAAGTGGCGTGTACGTGCCGTCTGCGTTGTGATTGAATTGCGAGAATACTAAGTTCCAGATTTCCAAATAGCGTTCGTTTTCGCCGCCTGGATAAAGTTCTGGATCAGTCGTATCGTTGCCGTAAGCCTCGCCACGATCGTAGAAAATCTCACTATCTGGACCACTTGGACCTTCGCCGATATCCCAGAAATTGTCCTCAATCGGCACAATATGATCGTCCGTCAAGCCAACTTTTTCCTTCCAAATCGTCTTCGCTTCTTCGTCTTCTGGATAAACCGTTACGTATAATTTATCAGGATCAAAGCCAATCCACTGCGGACTCGTCAAAAATTCCCAAGCCCAAACAATCGCTTCTTCTTTAAAATATTCGCCAATCGAAAAGTTGCCCAGCATTTCGAAAAATGTGTGATGGCGCGCTGTTTTACCAACGTTTTCGATATCGTTTGTGCGGATTGATTTTTGTGCATTGGTGATACGTGGGTTGTCTGGAATCACGCTGCCGTCGAAATATTTTTTCAATGTCGCAACACCGCTATTAATCCATAGCAAAGATGCATCGTTAATCGGCACGAGCGGTGCACTTGGCTCCACTTTATGACCTTTTTCCTGGAAAAAATCTAGGAACATTTGTCTTACTTCAGCACTTGTTAGTTGTTTCATTTTATTTCCTCCTTTTTGGTTGGCGCGAGTATGATTACAAAACAAAAAGCCTCATATCATCTCGCAATACAGGGACGAATATGTTCGCGGTACCACCCTGTTTGCAATGATATAAGACTTGATCATTACCTCTTTAGAATCCTTAACGCGGAATAAGACGAAAAATAGTCGTAATGTGAGGTAGCACAGAAATCGCTGTCTCGTTTATGTTCTTCCAGCCATAGGAACATTTCTCTTGCAAACGGGCGTGTTTCTTTAAGCTCACACTATTTTTAGTTGTATGATACTTGAAATTATAAAGGATATAGTGGCTTATTGTCAAACTTTATTGAATGGACTTTATATGGGTATACGTTTTATAATGGGTCTATGATAAAAAATAACGAAAGAAGATGACTCGAATGACAAAATATTGGATTGGTGTGGCTTCTTTGGATCACGTGGAACTTGGCGTGGAAGGTGGATTTTCGCAGTTGTGTCATGGAAAAGAGGCACCTCTGAAACGGATGAAACCTGGGGATTGGTTGATTTATTATAGTCCCAAACAGATGCTGGGTGAGGATGAAAAGTGCCAGTGTTTTACGGCGATTGGGCGTGTGAAGGGCGCGGAGATTTATCCGTTTGCGATGAGTGAGACGTTTGTGCCTTATCGTAAGGATATTGACTTTTTCCCTGATGCAAAACAAGTGCCATTACATACGATTTCGCAACTGGAAGCTTGGCAGAAATATCGTTCTTCCTTGCGTTACGGGCATTTTGAGATTGATAAGGATTTCTTTTTAACGATTGCTGAAAAAATGGGCTTGCCGATGAAATATGCGTCTTCGAAAGGTGTGATGGCAGATGGTGAGTGATGTTTTAGTTGTGATTGATTTGCAAAACGGGGTGAATTCTGCGGATTATCCGTTAGCTGATTTGAAGCGTGTGTTGGATGGCGTGAATCAGCGGATTGCAATATATCGGGATGCGGGGAAACCGGTGATTTTTGTGCAGCATGTGGATGAGAAATTGGTGATTGGTAGTGATGCGTGGGCGTTGATGCCGGAATTGGATTGTCGACATGATGATATTTATGTGAATAAGACGCATGCGAATTCCTTTTTTAAGACGGAGTTGCCGACGATTCTTGCTGGTTTGGACGTGGAGAAGATTGAGTTTTGCGGCGCGCAGACGGAATATTGTGTGGATACAACGGTTCGATTTGCGCATGGATTGGGATTTGACAGTTATATGGTGCGCAGGTTGCATACGACGGCGGATAGTGATTTGATGGATGCGGAAACGATTATGGCGCATCATGAGTCGCTTTGGGATAAGCGTTTTTTGACATTTTTATAGATGAAAATAAGCCGAATCAGATGCTAGAAATCCGATTCGGCTTATTTTGTTTATACTGTAACTACCATTTGTTCTTTCACATCAAACTTACCGTTTTTCATCGTTATTTTAACGTCCGATACCTTAGCAATTTCCGGATCGTGTGTTACCATAATAACGCATTTCCCTTCTTTGTGCGCCAAGTCTTGGAATAGCGTCACAACTTCTTTACTCGTGCGTTCATCCAGATTCCCAGTCGGTTCATCTGCCACGATGAGATCTGTCTCACAGCATAGCGCGCGGGCGATGGAAACGCGTTGTTGTTGTCCGCCGCTCAATGTTAGGACTTTTTGGCGGGCCATTTTTTCGTCAATACCGACTTTTGCTAGCATATCGAGTGCGAATTGTTTCTTGTCTTGCTGATTTACATGCGTTATTTCCATTGCGGTTGTCACGTTTTGAAGCGCGGTCATGTAGGTTAACAGGTTGTAGCTTTGGAATACGATAGAAACGTATTGGTTTCGATATTTGTTGAGGCCGATTTTTTTCAAGGATAAACCTTTGTAGAAAATATCGCCGTCTTGTTGTGAATCGAGGCCGCCTGCCAAGGATAGGAAAGTGGTTTTTCCTGATCCTGAGCTGCCTACAACGGTATAGAAAACGCCGGTTGCAAAGTCATAGTTTATTTTATCCAAAATTGGATTGTCATTTTGTTTATAGGCATAGCTTACGCCTTTGAATTCGAGAATTTTTGTCATGAAGGTCACGCTCCTATTCTTGTTTGGTTAAGATTGTTTTTGGGTTCATGCGAAGGACTAGGATGGATGGTAGTAATACGGAAATGAAGGCAATGCCGACGCCGATTCCGCCCATTTTCAGCATGTCTTCTAGGCTTACTTGGATGTCGAGTGATTTGATTTCTGCGGTGTTCGCTGTGAGTGATGAGCCAAATCCTGGACCGCCGCCATTTCCGCCTGGACCTCTTTGGTTTGTTGTCGATGATGTCGATTCGGATGCGGTCGCGTTTTGTTGGGTTAGTAGCTGATTTCCAACAACTTGCGCCACATAATGACTGCTCACCGCGGCGATTCCGAACGATAGAACGGCCACTACCAAAATTTCAACGAGGAACTGGCCGACGAGTTTGGAGCGTTTTTCACCAATCGCGAGTAAAACACCCATCTCGTATTTACGTTCGCGAATTTGCATCATCACGAGTAATCCTAGAATCAACGCGCCTGCAATGGATACAATATAGACAACATTTTTAGAAAAAGCGGCTACGTTGTTGATTGGCCCGATCATTTGTTGATATGTCGCGTCATTGGCGTCTAATTTGAACGTGTCCCAATCGACGGCTGTTACTTTTTTCGCTGCTTTTTCGAAGGCGCTGATGTTTGCTGCGTCATCCATGAAGTAAATCGCGGAATCAACAGTGTCTTTTGCATCGCTGCCTTTGATTGTGTTAGCAACGGTGTATGGAACATAAATCGTGTTGTATGGATTTAGGAAGGAGAAGTTTGCTGCTGCGTCGGTTCCTGAATCAGTTGTTTCGTAAATGCCTTGGATTGTTAATTCGACTGTTGTTGCTTCGTCGCTGGATTGGATTTTGATTTTATCGCCAACTTTGAGGTCGTTTTCTTCTGCTAGTGTTTTTTCAATCATCACGACGTTTTTGTCGACATCGCTTGCTGTGATTGCTTTTCCGGATACCAGTTTGTCAGTTCCAGCTTTGAATTTTGTTGCGGTTGCTGAGTCTAGAACGCCGGATACACTTAGGTCGGCTTGGACCATTTGCGGACGGTTCGAATCGTTGCCGCCTGGACCTTGCTGTGTGGAGGAATCGTCTGTTTGGGATGTATCATTTGATGATGCAATCGGCTCAAAACCGGATGCCATGGCTTGAGTGTTGGAATAGAGATTGTAACCCGCTACGTGATCGAGTTCTGCTAGTTTTTTTGCTGCTGCAACGGCTACTGGTGTGGATTCGAACATACGTCGCTCGGTGGTGCCACCTGAACTGGATGACGATTCTTTTTGCTGCGCCTCCATCTGCTTCTCGCGGTCAACGCTTAGTGTGACGTCCCCGCCCAACTCTTGTCTTGCTAGTTCGCTTGCTTTATTTGCTGCGGATTGAATCGTGAATCCGGATAGAATAAGTACGCACACGATAGTAAAAATGAATAATTGCAAAATCGTTCGTCCTTTTCTGGCTTTCATGCTGAGTAATCCTCGTTTGATAAAATTCATATCGTTTCCTCCATTTCGTCTTGCTCTTTCTATAGATTAGACGGAAGGTGTGAAAAAAATATGAACAAACTGTGTGCGGTATTTTAAACTTTTGCGAAAAACATTATTTATCTTGATTTCGCGGTGAATATAGTCTAATTTTAAGGGAGAGCATTAATGAGAGAGAGGCAAAAATGATGAAACTATTAATGATTGAGGATAATGTCAGTGTTTGCACGATGATCGAGATGTTTTTTATGAAGGAAAAGATAGACGCTACGTTTGTGCATGATGGTTTGGAAGGTTTTGAGACATTTGGTAAGGAAGATTGGGATATCGTGATTATCGATTTGATGTTGCCGGGGATGGATGGCATGACGATTTGTCATAAAATTCGTGAGACGAGCGATGTGCCGATTATTATTTTGACGGCGAAGGAATCGGAGTCGGATCAGGTGTTGGGGCTTGAGATTGGCGCAGATGATTATGTGACGAAGCCATTTAGCCCGTTGACATTGATGGCACGGATTAAAGCGGTGACGCGTCGCAAAGGACAAGCAGTTGACACGGCGGCGAAACCTGAGGATGACGATATTCTAGAAACGAAATATTTCAAAATTAGCAAAAAGACGCGGGAAATGTATTTTGAGGGGCAGTTACTTGAGGCATTGACGCCGAAAGAATTCGATTTGTTATACTTTTTGATGCAGCATCCACGCCAAGTTTTCTCGCGGGAGCAGTTGTTAGAACAGGTTTGGGGTTACCAGTTTTATGGAGATGAGCGTACGGTGGACGTGCATATCAAACGATTGCGGCAGAAAATCGCGACAGAAGCGCATCCGTTTCTTCATACAATATGGGGCGTCGGCTATAAATTCGATGAAACGGAATGATCAGGATGAAATTTAAATACTTTTATCAGCTATTTTTGACACAGTTTGTTATTTTGTTTATCGCCTGTTTGATGATTGGCCTGCTGATTTCGCACTTTATGAAGGATTATTTGTACCAGACACAAGTTTCGGATTTGACGGCGTACGGGGAAGAAATTGCAAAAGATGTGCAGAATATGTCGGACCGAGAAACTGGAAGTCCGATTTTGCAGACGTATCAGCAAATTTTAGGCGTGAAAAACATCCATTATGTGATTTTCGATGATACCGCTGCGATTATTTATCCGCAAACCAATCGCCCACTTCCGCCCGATTTCCATTTAAAAACCGATGAATGGAAGGAATTGCAGGAAGGCAAGACGGTTTCGACGCTAGTAGACACACGCTTTACTGACCAATTGACGCGCGTGAGTATTCCGATTGAGAAAAATGGTGAATTTGCCGGTGGAATCATGCTCACCTCGCCAATTAGCGGCACTGAGAAAGTCATCGGCAAAATTAATTGGTACGTTTTCTACACAATTCTTATTTCGATTACGATCGCTCTGATTTTGAGCGCGATTATTGCAAAACTACAAGTGAACCGCTTTCGTAAGCTAAGTTCGGCGACGAAAGAAGTCATTAAGGGCAATTATAGCGTGCGGTTGAAGGAAAGTTCGATTGATGAGATTGGCGCGCTGGCTGGTGATTTTAACAAGATGACGCAGACGTTGGAAGAATCCGCGATTGAGATTGAGCGTCAAGAGAAGCGCCGCCGCCAGTTTATCGCCGATGTTTCCCATGAAATGCGGACGCCACTCACGACGATTAGCGGTTTGACAGAAGGTTTAGTCAACGATATTATTCCAAAAAGCGAGACAGATCGTTGTATTGCGTTGATTGATACCGAGGCTCGGCGCTTGGCACGACTTGTGAATGAGAATCTCGATTATGAGCGCATTCGTTCGAATCAGATTCAGCTGCACAAAACGACATTCGCCGCACATGAATTTTTGGCGATTATCAAAGACCAGCTACAATTGACCGCCGAAAATAGAGGCGACCAGATTATTGTGGATACCCGAGATTCCGTCCAAATTTTTGCAGATTACGACCGATTGATGCAAGTTTTCATTAACATCGTGAAAAACAGCATCCAATTTACCGAAAACGGCACGATTACCCTTTCGGCGAGGCAGGAATATAAAGAAACGATTTTCGAGATTAGCGACACAGGAATTGGCATGGATGAATCCGAAGTCGAGCAGATTTGGGATCGTTTCTACAAAGCCGATATGTCACGAACGAGCACAAAGTTCGGCGAATCCGGCATTGGGCTGTCGATTGTGAAGCAGTTGATTAGCTATCATGATGGTGAAGTTAGCGTGCATAGCGTGGCCGGTGAAGGTACTATATTTACGATTAAATTACCGTTTTTTGCGGATAATGAATAATATGATTGTACAAGAAAAGACGGTATACATAGCAAAATCAGCTATCATACCGTCTTTTCTCATCTCAATTTATCAACCGCTTCTTCCTCGGTAGCAACAAAATAAACATGACTCCCCTTATTACTCTCATACATATAATCCTTAAAATTCTCACTATACATTGAAAAATCACCAATGATTGCCATTTTCAGCTGATATGTCACTAATTTTTGAAAAGCATCGCCTAGCAATCCTGTCTTGAGATCGAAAAACGCCTCTAAAACAGCGACTTTATCAATGATAATTTTGTGATACGTCGTTTCGTATTGCACACTCATCACAAAGTCCAACATCGACGCCGTATCTTTTATTATAACCTCATCGCTCTTAACCCGAGCAATACCGTCATTTTCAAATTTCTGAATCTCCATTTTCATGTTCCTTCCTAAGCGCGCATAAACTGGTAGGGAGTAATATCATCCATCCCAATCATCGGATTAATATGCATCCAATTTTCCTCCGTCAACAACTTCCGATTACTCACTGTCGCCAGCATATCTTCCTCACTCAGCAACCGCTCATATAGCGTCGTATTCCGCTTCTCCTCATCAATCCGCTCGACGCCCATCCGAAACGCGTCCTCTTCCCCACAAATAATCAGAAACTGCTTGCTCCGAGTCACCGCCGTATACAAAATATCGCGTCGCAACATCCGGTAATAACTCCGCACCACCGGCATAATCACAATCGGAAACTCGCTGCCCTGCGCCTTATGAATCGAACAACAATACGCGTGCGTTAACTGACCAAACTCCTGCCTGAAATACTCGACCTCCGTCTGGTCAAACTGCACCACAACCATATCCTGCTTCTCCGTGTTTTCCTTCGCATAAATAATTGAGACAATCTCGCCAAAATCGCCATTAAAAACGTTCTTCTCCGGCTGATTCACAAGTTGCAACACCCGATCCCCAATCCGAAAAACGATATCGCCAAACTTCACTTCTTTACGCTTTCCATCCGGATTCGCATTAAAAATTTCCTGCATTTTGCGATTTAAAATATCGATTCCCGCAGGTCCGCGATACATCGGTGCCAAAACTTGGATATCCTTCGCACGAAACCCTTTTTTCTTAGCATTTTCCACGACTTTCTCCACGACTTCCGCAATTTGGTTCACCGTACAATGGAAAAACGACCGATCCGTGCTATTTTTCGTGAAGGTCGCTGGTAAAAATCCTTGCCGAATATCATGCGCCAGCTCAATAATCGAGGAACCGTCTTCCTGCCGATAAATATCCGTCAACTCCACCGTCGGAATCTCGTTCGACCGCAACATGTCCTTCAAAACTTGGCCCGGTCCAACTGATGGCAACTGATCCTGGTCTCCCACTAAAATCACTTGCATGTGTGCTGGCAAAGCCCGAAAAAGCTGGTTCGCAAGCCAAATATCGACCATCGACATCTCATCAATAATCAACAGTTTCCCTTCAATTGAACGCTCATTATCATCGTCCAACTGCTCCTGCCCGTTCATTCCCAGCAATCGGTGAATCGTCATCGCAGGCAATCCTGTCGATTCTGTCATCCGTTTCGCCGCACGTCCCGTCGGAGCCGCCAACAAAATCGGCAATTTCTGTCCATCTTTATACGACATCGGGTCCAAATTCACACCATTCAATTCCGCGTAAAGCTCCACGATTCCCTTAATAACGGTCGTTTTCCCCGTACCCGGTCCACCAGTCAAAATCAGCATCGGCGACATTAACGCCTGCTCAAGCGCCACCTTCTGCGTTTCCCCGTAAGAAACCCCGATCCGATCCTCCAGTTCACCAAGCGCGATATAAAACTCCGATTTTGGAAAAAGTTCCTCGTACTCCTTTTGTCGCATCATCCGTTTCACGTGCGCCGCAAATCCAGCCTCCGCAAAATAAAGCGATGGCACGTACACCCGCGTGTTCTCCGTCATCACCTTCTGATCTTCCTCAAGCGCCAATAACTGCTTCGTCAACTGCTCCTGCTCAATCCGAATCGGCTCACTATTCTCAAGCAGCTGTGTCACCGTCTCCAACAACACTTCCCGCTCCATAAATACATTTCCCTGTTGCAACGACTCCTGCTCCAACATGTACAGAATCGCCGCCTGCAACCGCGAATAATGATTCCCACCAAGACCAAGCTTGCGCCCCAGCTCATCCGCACGATTAAACCCAATCCCCTTCACATCTTCAATCAGCTTATAAGGATTATTTTCCAGCACATTCAACGTATCCTGCTTATACGCCTGAAAAATTTTCATCGAGAGCTGCGGACCAAATCCGTACTCATTCAAACTCACCATAATGTGTTCCAAACCTTGATTCTCACGCAGCGATTCCAGCAAACTTTCCGCCGTCGCAAGTGGCAAACGAGGGACCTCTTGAAGCAGCGATGGATCAGACAAAATCCGACTAATCGCATCCTCGCCAAGCGTCTCCACCACACGTTCCGCCGTCTTTTTCCCAATGCCTTTAAAAAGTTCCCCAGATAAATACTGCACCAAACCCTGCTTCGTCTGCGGCATCTCTTTTTTGAACCGATCCGCTTTAAACTGCTGACCAAATTTGGCATGATCCATTAATTTACCATGAAATATGTACGCCTCTTGCTCATGAAGGGCAGGAAAAAAGCCCGTCACAACGATATCCTTCTCGTCCCACGTCGTATTCGTATCCTGCACCTGAATCCGCACCACAGAAAACAAGTTATCACTATTATGAAAAATCGTCGACATCACGAGCCCTTTCATGTACAGTTCCTCGTTCTCACCGAGCAATCCCAACGTTTCTTGCGTGTCCATTTTCCCACCTCCTTCCAGATTTCGTGTCCTACCTTACTCGCCGCTCGCCTCTAAATCCTGAATCGCCGCCAGCGCATTTGCCGCCAACTCATGATTCTCATCGCTCGCCACAGCTTTTTCAAAATACGTTTTTCCAATCACTAAATCGCCTTGCCAAGCCAAATACGCCGCACCAATATTGTAAAACGCATCCGCATCATCCGGTTTCAGCATCAACACACGCTCCAGCGCCCCAATCGCATCCTCAAAAAGATCCGATTTCGCCAGCGCGATCCCATATTGGAACGCCGCCTCCACGTCATCCGGCGCCAATTCCACCGAACGGAGCAAGTACGGAATCGCAAGCAAATTCTCATCCATCTGCGCAAAACTCATACCAATCATAAAATACACGTCCGCCGAATCCAGCCCATTCGCAATCGCCTGTTCAAATTGCTTCGCCGCATCCTGATAACGCTCCAACACATAATACAGATTTCCTAAACTATAATAAGCAGCAGAAGCCTTGCTATCAAGCTCAATCCCCCGCTCAAAAAAGCGCTCCGCCCGCTCAAAATCGTCCATCGAAAGCAACACATTTCCGAAATTAATAAAGCCCACTGGATCATTTGGATGTTCCTCGATGACCTCCGTAAAAAGACGTACCGCCGTCTCTAAATCATTTTTTTGCATCGCTTCAATACCTTGCGCATTTTTATCCATCATGCTTTTTTCCTCCTATTTTACCGCAACAGCAAGCCACGTTTTCAGCGCTGTCACCGTTTCTTTTGTCTGCTCTTCCACACTAATCGTGGCTTCATTATCACCATTTTGCTTCCCGTAAGCCCCAAATTGCGCATGATTCCCACCTTTAATCGATACAAAAGTCGTGTTTTCCGGCAAGTATTTCTTATTCTTTTCATATGTATCCCAATTTAGCACGCCATCCTTTGTTGCCGTAATCGACAACGCCGAAAATGGAGCTTTTGCAAGCGTTCCCTTCTCATCCGCATAACTCGCTAAAAAGAAAATACCGTCCAATTCATCCATATTTTCATGAGCAAACCGCGCAGCCATAGCACCACCAAGCGAATGTCCACCAATCACAAAATGCTCATCCTCGTGACTATCGATAATATCTGCCGCCTTATTTTGCCCGAAAACAGCCAAGCCAAGCGGCATCTCTGCAATATAGACCTTGTAACCCGCATTCGCAAGCCCTTTCGCCATCGGAGCATAACTGAGCGCATCAATAAAAGCACCCGGATAAAAAATCACGCTTTTCTTCACATCCTGATTCATCGGCGTGAACATCAAGAAGCCGCTATCATCCACGACATCTACTTTTTTCGTTGAATTCCCAGCCTCCTCTGCAAACTGACTCGGCGATGTATTAAAATAAAAATAAGCGCCCCCAATAACCAAAACTAGCACAGCCAACACGATCCATAACGTCTTTTTCATACAAATCCTCTTTTCATCCTTTATCAAAAAAGAGTTCAGGAAATAATCCCATCCCAAACTCTTTTTCCTACGAATTATCCTACATATTGTAACTGCGAATCTTGCTTATAAATCTCATCGATTGTTCCGCCGCCTAAGCAAACATCACCATCATAGAGAACGAGCGCTTGACCAGGCGTCACCGCACGAGCCGGCTCATCGAACACCACATTCGCCTTATTTCCATCCAACAAATGCACCGTCACACCAACATCATCTTGGCGATAACGGAATTTCGCCGTACAATGGAAAACCGCTTCAACAGGGCGATCCGATACAAAACTCATATCCGTTGCCACGAGCGAATCCGAGTACAGGCTATCATGATGGAAACCTTGCTCCACGAACAAGACGTTATTCGCCAAATCCTTACCAACAACAAACCACGGATCACCGTCGCCACCAATCCCTAAGCCATGACGCTGCCCAATCGTGTGATACATCAGCCCATCATGCTTGCCCATCACTTTGCCATCCAGCGTCTTCATATCACCAGGTTGCGCCGGCAAATACTCACTCAAAAATTGCTTAAAATTGCGTTCTCCGATAAAACAAATCCCCGTGCTATCCTTCTTGCCCGCCGTCGCTAACCCAGCTTCTTCCGCAATCCGACGCACTTCCGGTTTTTCCATGCCACCGAGCGGGAACATCACTTTTGAAATTTGCGCTTGCGATAGTTGGTTCAAGAAATAGGTCTGATCCTTATTCCGATCCACGCCACGCAACATTTTGACCTCATTATCAATCGTTTCCACACGCGCATAATGCCCCGTCGCCACAAAATCAGCACCCAAGCTTTCCGCATGCTCCAAAAACGCTTTAAACTTAATTTCCTTATTACACATCACGTCCGGATTCGGCGTCCGACCCAATTTATACTCATCCAAGAAATACGTAAACACCTTGTCCCAGTATTCCTTTTCAAAATTAACCGCATAATACGGAATTCCAATCTGATTCGCCACACGAATAACGTCCTCATAATCCTCCGTCGCCGTGCACATACCAAATTCATCCGTATCATCCCAATTTTTCATAAAGATTCCGATGACATCATAGCCTTGCTCTTTCAGCAAATAAGCGGTCACCGACGAGTCCACGCCGCCAGACATACCAACAACTACCCGCGTCTTACTATTATCCATTTTAACTACTCCTCACCTTCACTTACAAAGTCGCTGTACCACTTTTACAATCTCGCTTGCCGCATTCTCCATCTCCTCGTAAGAATTACCAAGGCCAAAACTGATCCGAATCGACTCGCGCACCCCGTCATGATCCTCGCCATATAGCGCCACCAAGACATGCGACGGATCCACCGTACCAGCCGTACAAGCCGAACCACTAGAAACCGCGATTCCCGCCATATCCAAATTCATCAATAACTGCTCCACCGACACACCCGGAAAGCGTACATTCAAAATATGCGGCAATCCCTTCTCAAGCGAACCATTCACCTCAAAAAAAATCTCACTCTCCGCAAAAGTATCCACGAAAACCTGCTTATACTCCGCAAAATCCGAACGTTTCTGTTTACGCGACTCCAAAGAAATCCGCACAGCTTCCGCCATTCCGCAAATCCCTGGCAAATTCTCCGTACCAGCCCGACGCTTACGCTCCTGCTCCCCGCCATGAAAAGGATACTCCAAATTCGTCCCATTTTTCACATACAAAAAGCCAATCCCGCGTGGTCCATTAATCTTATGCGCGGTCACCGTCAACATATCCACGCCAAGCTCCGCGACATCCATGTCAAACATCCCAAAAGCCTGCACCGCATCCGTATGAAACAACGCCTTGTGTTCCGAGAGCCGCTCGCCAATCGCCCGAATCGGTTGCACCGAGCCAATCTCGTTATTCCCATACATCATCGAAACCAGAATCGTCTCGTCCGTAAGCGCCGCCTCAAAATCTTCGAGTGAAATAACACCCGTCTTATCCACCGGCAAATACGTCACGTCAAACCCTTGCGTCTCTAGAAACCGGCACGTCTCCAAAACCGCTGGATGCTCAATCGCCGTCGTAATAATGTGTTTCCCGTGCGCACGATTCGCGTAAGCAGCACCAATTATCGCCACATTATCGCCCTCCGTGCCACCACTCGTAAACACAATCTCACGCTCATCCGCCCCGATACTCCGCGCCACAATAGCACGCGCCTCATCAAGCGCCTTGCGAGCCTCTCTCCCAGCATAATGAATACTAGAAGGATTTCCATAATTATTCGTAAAACTAGCCAACATCGCCTGCACAACCTCTGGATGAATCGGACTAGTCGCAGCATGATCCAAATACACACGTTCCATCATAAAATCGCTTCTTTCTATATTAAAAACTAACAATCAGCCTTTAAAAAATGTTTTTATAACCTACCCTATTTTAGCAAGAAACGGCGCTGAAAGCAAAGAACCAAGATGATTTTGGATGAAAGCGCGTTTAGTTTTGCTGCTTGTCTGTACTCTACTGTATTTCAGAGTGTGCAAGTGGGTTATATTTGTTTTCATTCTTGCTTGGAATCCAAGAGCCACTGATGGATTACCTGCTCACTGCGTTCATAATCGGCTTCTTTTTCTTGTTCGTGGTGATTCTTGATGGGTAATGGGTTGCTTATATTTGTTTTGAGTTCATTCCGATTTTTGCGTTTAAAGGCACCTGGTGGATTACCTGCTCACTGCGTTCGCATGCATATTGAGCGCGTAGGAAAGCAAAATACGCTTTCTTACGCGCTCAACAAAAAAGCACTCCATTCAGCAAAACGTCAAAATCACGTTCACAAATGAAGCGCTCGAATCTTAATTTTAATAATAAAGAAACCCCAATCGTACCGTCTTTAATACCATTGTTTGAACCCGCTATTAACAGCAGGTGGGTGCTCTGTCTGACGGTTTACAAGTCCTCGTGAAAAGGCATGTGCGCTGCGCCCGAACTTGGGCTCCCTAGGTAGATCAAATTGTTCGGTTCAATAATATAGGTACCATAACGAATACATTAGGGTTTCTTTATTGACCTAAGAATACCACAAAATTTTATAGATTTCAATTTGGAGCACTTAAATGTGTCGAAATTCGTAACTTTTTTTACTATATTTCTATTCTTTATTCTGATTTATCTTCTCATACACCCCAGCAATCGTCTGCTCATATTTCGACGTCAACTTCGGTTCATAGTACTTCGCTTTTAACAAACGATCCGGCAAATATTGCTGATCCACCCAGGCATTTTCATAACTATGTGGGTATTTATAATCCAGCGCTCGACCGAGTTCTTTCGCGCCAGAATAATGCCCATCGCGCAAATGATCTGGAACTTCGCCACTTTTTCCGGCTCGAATGTCTGCTAGCGCGCTATCAATCGCCATAATAGCAGAATTCGATTTTGGTGACAAGCAAAGCTCGATGACTGCATTTGCCAGTGGAATCCGCGCCTCTGGGAACCCGATTTTTTCAGCGGTTTGGATCGCGGACAAGGTGTGTGTCGCTGCCTGCGGATTCGCAAGCCCTACATCTTCGTACGCCATCACGAGCATACGCCTGCTTATACTCACCAAATCGCCCGCCTCAATCAGCCTGCCCATATAATGGAGCGCT
The DNA here is from genome assembly GCF_003856515.1 of Listeria sp. SHR_NRA_18. Taxonomy (NCBI): domain Bacteria; kingdom Bacillati; phylum Bacillota; class Bacilli; order Caryophanales; family Listeriaceae; genus Listeria; species Listeria sp. SHR_NRA_18. Next base: position 197,999 of record NZ_QPKR01000001.1, on the reverse strand, counting down.
GCGTTCACATCACTGCCTCGCACCGATTTCTGAAACGCGCTCAAAACGTCGTAATGCGCATCGCCATCTTTATCGTGCGCCAAACTCTTCCGCTGTAAGCATTCCTCTGCGACTCCCAACGTTACGTGTACTTTTCCATCATCGCCCGGTTCCGAAGAAATAACCGCCAATTCCAATGCATTCAGCGCACTCCGAACGTCGCCATTACTCGCCGTCGCCAAATGTGTCTTCGCATCTGAATCCAGCACAACATCATACGTCCCCAAGCCCCGCTCCGAATCCGCCAGCGCCCGGTCCATCGTCACCTCAATATCCGCAACCGACAACGGCTTCAATTCAAAAATTTGCGTCCGACTCCTGATTGCTGGGTTAATCGCAATATACGGATTGCTCGTCGTTGCCCCGATCAAAATAATCTGGCCGCTCTCTAAATGCGGCAACAGAAAATCTTGTTTTGGCTTATCCAAGCGATGTACCTCGTCCAAAAGCAAGATCACCGTTCCACTCATTTTTGCCTCTGCAGCTACAATTTCCAAATCCTTCTTATTATTCGTCACCGCGTTCAACATCCGAAACGCATATTTTGTACTCCCTGCAATCGCGCTCGCAATCGACGTTTTCCCAATGCCAGGCGGTCCATATAAAATCATGGAAGACAACTGTTTTGCCTTTACCATCCGATAAATCACTTTATCCTTACCAACAAGATGCGTCTGTCCAACAATATCCTCTAGCGACTTCGGCCTCATTCGGTAAGCAAGCGGTTGAATAGCCATATCTCTCCCCCTCTAATCATCTCTTCCAATTATACCATAAGAGCGTATGTTCTGTTATGCAAAAACATCTATTTCATTAGCTTCTTGACGCCATATACTATATAATTATCCTGATATCGCAATTTGAAGATCATACATAAGCGATTCTTCTTCATTGTACCAGAAAATCGCGACACTATTTGGAGGTTATTATGAAAATCACAACAAAAGGCCGCTATGGCTTAACTATTGTACTCGAATTAACGCGATGTTTCGGACAGGGTCCCATTTCGTTACGTTCCATCGCTGAAAAAAAAGGCTTATCCGAACATTACTTAGAACAATTAATCGGCCCGCTTCGTAACGCAGGTATTGTGAAAAGTATCCGCGGCGCGCACGGCGGCTATATTCTAGGCGACGAACCCGCAAAAATCACAGCCGGCGACATCATCCGCACGTTAGAAGGCCCGATTGTTCTGGTCGAGAGCATTGAAGATGAAGAAGCTGCTCAACGCGAACTTTGGCTCCGCATTCGTAATGCCGTCAAAGAAGTTTTGGACAGCACAACATTGGAAGATTTAGCGAGCCACGGCGACGATCCGCTTTTAGATGGCTATATGTTTTATATTTAAAATCCAAAAGGCTCCTCACATTTTGACGTGAAGAGTCTTTTAGTTTGCCCTTTTTTAAAAGCCTCTTTTACACCTTATGTCACCTATTTTCTCGCAAAAAATTAACTTCAAATAAAATGAATATTATGATTAAAATCCTAAAATATAGTTAAGAAAGCGCTATATGTTAGATAATCTAACAAAATTTAAATTTTCAGTTAAAATAGCTTGCTTTATTTTCAGTTTGCAGTATTATTATCACATAAACAAAAAACAAATGTTAGATTATCTAACAAAAAGGAGAGTGTCACATGGAAGCAGTATTTATGTTTTTTTGTACCTTGTTAGTTTGGCTGATGACACCGGGGATTGCTTTATTCTATGGAGGGATGGTTCGCCGTAAAAACGTACTGAGCACTGCGATGTATAGCTTTAGCTCGATGGCGATTATTTCTATTCTATGGGTTTTCGTTGGTTATTCCCTCGCTTTTGCACCAGGAAATGCTTTTATCGGAAGTTTTGATTGGACATTTTTGCATAGCGTCGGTTTCGATGCCAATGCGACATACTCCGACGCGATTCCACATACTTTATTCATGATGTTCCAGATGACATTCGCTATTTTGACAGTAGCTATCATTTCTGGCGCTTTTGCGGAACGGATGAATTTTGCGGCATACTTAATTTTCATTATTTTATGGTCATTGCTTGTTTATTCTCCTGTTGCTCACTGGGTTTGGGGCGACGGTGGCTGGTTACGTGAACTCGGTGCGCTTGATTTTGCGGGTGGGAATGTGGTTCATATTAGTTCTGGTATTACGGGGCTCGTGCTCGCGATTGTGCTTGGGCGTCGTAAGGAAGCGGAGAATTCCTCCCCACATAATTTGCCACTCGCTTTAATTGGTGGTATATTAGTCTGGTTCGGTTGGTACGGTTTTAATGTTGGTAGCGCGCTGACGATCGATAATGTTGCGATGGCTGCGTTTGTCAACACCAATTCGGCCGCTGCAGCAGGGATTATCGGTTGGGTCGCGGTCGAATGGCTGATTAACAAAAAACCAACAATGCTCGGCACAATTTCCGGCGCGATTGCAGGCCTTGTCTCGATTACGCCCGCAGCTGGATTCGTCACGGTTGGCAGTGCTTTACTGATTGGTTTCCTCGGCGGCGCGATCTGTTTCTGGGCGGTGTTCTGGTTAAAAGGCAAGCTGAAATACGACGATGCACTAGACGCTTTCGGTTTGCATGGTATCGGCGGAATTTGGGGCGGTATTGCCACAGGGCTTTTCGCTACTACTAAAATTAACAAGCTTGGCGCGGACGGTCTTTTTTACGGAAATGCTAGCTTGCTCGGCAAACAACTCATCGCTATCGGATCTACGGTCGTTTTCGTTGCAATTGCTACCATCATCATTATCTATGTTATCAAAATATTCCTACCAATCAGAGTGGATGAAGATCAAGAGTACAAAGGGCTTGATTTAACGCTTCACGGCGAAAAAGCCTATCATGATTAAGGGGTGGTTCTATTGTCAAACTTAACAAAAATCGAAATTATTACACGTCCAAACCGTTTTTACGAATTCCAAAAAGCGCTCGCAGAAATCGGCGTTAGCGGCCTCACTGTGACGAAGGCGCTCGGAACCGGTCTTGAAAAAGGCTTAATCGAGCTGTATCGCGGCAAAAAGAAAGAAAACAATGTCCACGAACGCATGAAAATCGAGATTGTTGTCAGCACCGTGCCTGTGGAAGCCGTTTTAGAAGTTGTGAAAAACACGTTGCGCACTGGCGAACCTGGCGATGGTAAAGTTTTCATTTATCCCGTGGCTGAGGTCATTAAAATCAGTACCGGCGAGCGTGGTGTTGACGCTTTACAAGATCATCCTAAAGAGAAATAGCCTCCAAAATGAGATGCGGATAAATAAAACGGAAGTAATTCTAAAAATACAATGAGAAATCGCGTTTTCCCCTTCCCGAAATGAAAAACAGAGCTTATAATAAAGAAGTAGCTAAATTGGATGTTTTTTATATATGAAGGAGAGATAGACAAAGATGCGAAAGATCCCCTTTTTTACAATTATCGCGATTGTTTTTTTAGCAGGAGGTTATTATTTTCTGCAAAACTCCGCTTCTCCAATAGATGTTTCTTTTAATTTTTTGGTCACGCAAAAGAATGATGACAATTCTATTTCAGGAAACATCGAAGGAGCAGGTAGCAAAAAGATTAAGCTAGACCTTGACGAGTCACAATGGGATTCGGTGAAAGTCGGTAATCGCTACGCTGTAGAGGCTAGATTTTACGACAAGCATGAAGTGAGCAGCAAGGAAAAGAAAACATTAGAAGGTCCGTTTTGGTCGAATGAAACCAACACTGGCATCTTAGCGAACGATGTTGAGGTCACGATGATTGATACGTCCTCAGCGAATTAAATCAGAACTGTAGGCAAACGCTGAAATGGTGGAGCCTATGGTTTTTTTGTGCAAAAAAATAGGATTTCCCGCATGAAACTACGCGAGAAATCCTATTTTCTTATTCCGCTTTCTTCGCCTCAATCGCAAGTTCTAGTTCAGCCAATTGTGCCGCACTAACTTCACTTGGCGCATTCGTCAACGGATCTGCTGCACTTCCTGTTTTAGGGAAGGCAATCGTGTCGCGCAAATTATTTCGTCCAGCAAGAATCATGATAATGCGGTCCAAGCCAAGTGCAATCCCACCATGTGGCGGTGTTCCGAATTCCAACGCTTCTAGCAAGAAACCAAATTGTTCTGTCGCCTCTTCATCTGTGAAGCCAAGCGCGCGGAACATTTGTTGCTGCATTTCTTTTTTATAAATACGGAGCGAGCCCCCGCCAATTTCATAGCCGTTCAAAACGATATCATACGCTTCTGCCATCGCTTTTTCTGGCGCTGTTTCAAGCAATGATGCGTCTTGTGGCATCGTGAATGGATGGTGAGCCGAAACAAAACGCCCTGCTTCTTCGTCGTATTCGAATAACGGCCAATCCGTCACCCATAAAAACGCCAATTCGTTTTGGTCAATCAAATCTAACTCTTGGCCAAGTTTCGAGCGTAACGCACCGAGCGATGCCGCAACAACTTCTGCTTTATCAGCAACAAATAGTAATAAATCCCCAACTTCTGCATCTAAAACGCCCGCCACTGCCGCTTGATTTTCTGGTGTGAAGAATTTTGCAATCGGTCCTTTGAAGCCGTCCTCTTCCACTTTCATCCATGCAAGGCCTTTCGCGCCGTATCTGCCGACAAACTCGCCTAGCGCATCAATATCTTTACGCGAATAGTTCGCCGCTGCGCCTTTCGCGTTTATCGCTTTTACTTCGCCGCCGCTTTCGATTGCGTTCGTGAACACTTTGAAATCAACATTTGCCACTGCTTCTGCCACGTTTTTCAATTCTAAACCGAAACGCACATCCGGCTTATCGCTTCCAAAACGATCCATTGCTTCTGCATATGTCATGTGCGGGAATGGTTTCGCGATTTTAATGCCCTTCGTCGCCTCAACGACCGCTACCAACATTTCTTCTGTAATTTCTTGAATCTCCTCTTTCGTCAGGAAACTCGTCTCTAAATCGATTTGCGTAAACTCTGGTTGACGATCCCCGCGCAAATCTTCATCGCGGAAACAACGAACAACTTGGTAATATTTATCAAAACCAGCAGACATCAACAACTGCTTCAAAATTTGCGGTGATTGGGGTAAAGCATAGAAGTTACCCGGATACACACGACTCGGTACCAAATAATCACGCGCACCTTCTGGCGTACTCTTCGTCAAATACGGCGTTTCAATATCGAAAAAGCCCATTTGATCTAATTTTTGGCGGAATGTTTTCGTTGCCGTATGGCGCATCTGGAAAATCTGATTCATCTCCGGACGACGCAAGTCCAAATAACGATATTTCAGGCGCAGCTCATCCGACACGTTCACACCATCTTCAATATAAAAAGGCGGTGTTTTCGAAGCATTCAGCACTTCAATTTCCTCCGCTAAAACTTCAATCCGACCTGTCGCCAACTTGTCGTTTATCGCGCCTTCACTTCTCGCCGCAACTTTACCAACAACCGTCACAACGAACTCATTACGAACCGATTCTGCAATCGAGAGCGCATCCGCCGAAAAATCGGGATTAAAAACCACTTGGACGATTCCCTCACGATCGCGCAAATCGATAAAAATAAGTCCTCCTAGATCACGACGCTTTTGTACCCAGCCGTGCAGTGTTACTTTTTCCCCGATATGTTTTTCCGTGACATCGCCACAATATAACGTTCTTTTCTTCATTTGTTTTCCCCCTCTAATTGCTCGCGCGCGGCCTGTAAACCAGCCGTCACAGCTGCCAAATCGATTTCCGTTTGCTCGCCTGTTTTCATGTTTTTCAACTTGCAGATACCGCTTTCGAGTTCTGTGTCGCCTAAAATCATCGTGAACCACGCATTTTTGCGATCGGCATCTTTTAACTGGCCTTTCATTTTGCGACCCATATAATCTTTCTCTACGCTAAAACCGTTTAATCGCAACTCGTTAACGATCGTCACAGCTTTCACCTCAGCCGTTTCTGTTGCCGTAATGACGTAGCAATCTAGTTCGCGCGCTACAGGAAGTTCGATTCTCTCCACATCAAGCGCAGCGAATAATCGCTCCACGCCTAGACCGAAGCCAACACCTGGCGTTTCCGGGCCATCAAATTCTTGCACCAAACCGTGGTAACGACCGCCGCCACAAAGTGTAGATTTCGCGCCAAAACCTTCTGCCGTACTCATAATTTCGAAGGTCGTGTGATTGTAGTAATCCAAACCACGAACGAGCGTTGGGTCAACCGTATAAGCAATACCTAACGCATCCAAATACGCCTTCACTTTTGCAAAATAAGACCTCGATTCCTCATTTAAAAATTCCAAAATCGATGGTGCCGTTGCGATAAGCGGGTGAGCATGATCGACTTTACAATCCAAGATGCGTAGAGGATTCTTGTGCAAACGCACTTGACAATCTGCACAGAACTCATCGATTTGAGGTTCGAAATGGGCAACCAAGGCGTCTTTGTGCTTCAAACGGCTTTCTTTATCACCTAAACTATTGATGACTAGTTCGATATTCTGTAGTCCTAGTTCTTTATAAAATGACATCGCAAGCGAAATAATCTCCGCGTCAATCGCTGGATCATTACTTCCAATCGCTTCTAGTCCCATTTGCGTAAACTGGCGTTGCCTCGCGCCTTGTGGACGTTCGTAGCGGAACATTGGTCCGGAGTAATATAATTTCACTGGTTGGTTCACTTGTCCGAATAGTTTATGCTCTACAAACGCGCGTACCACTGATGCAGTACCTTCTGGGCGCAACGTCAAGCTTCTATTTTTCTTATCTTGAAACGTGTACATCTCTTTTGAAACGATGTCCGTTGTATCTCCTACGCCGCGTTGGAATAATTCTGTATGCTCAAAAATCGGTGTCCGAATTTCTTCATATTGAAATCTCTCACAAATCGATTGAAAAACGCGCTCTACATAATGCCACTTCTCTACTTCTCCTGGTAAAATATCGCGTGTTCCCCTTGGCAATTTCATCTGCATGCCTTATCCCTCCTTAAAATTACGATAGTATCGTTGGTTTGGTTGAACTGTTTTGGGTTTGGTAGATTAGAGCAAACTAAGCAACTTGGTTTGCTGCTGCTTATTTGTGTAGTGGTTGCTCCTGGTAAGACCCACTGGGGGATTACATGCTCACTGCGTTCGCATGCATATTGAGGCTCTAATTCAGCAGAGTACGCTTCATAAGACCCACAACAAAAACAACCCCCGCCCCTTGTCTTAACTAAATAAAACAAGGGACGAGAGTTAACCCGTGGTACCACCCTAAATTGAAGAACAAAAAAGCTCCTCCACTCAAAACAGTTAACGCCTGTCAACGTTCTTACTTACTCAGCGCATATTCGCCTTTTAGCAAGAAGCCTCTGGAGTGTCTTTCTAACAGTTTAACTGCGATAGGTTTTACAGCCTAGGAACCTATCTCTCTTTACCAGCAAATGCCTGTTATACTTTTCTCCGTCATCGGTCATCTATTAATTACCCTTAAGACTACTAGAATTTGCCTCGAAAGTCAATAAGATTTTGAAAAATAATCGCGAAATTGTAGGTTTAATGTTTCATAATGCCTTGTTTTGTGATAATCTTTTTATAGTAGATATTTATTAGGGGTATAGGTGGTGTCCATTGATGAAAAATAAGTTCCTGTTTATAACCGTGCTCTCGTTCTTGCTTATTGGAGCCGGCATCTTGTCTACAATCGCGATGGCAAATGCAAACACGGTGCAAGTAAAAGCGGAAGTTCTAAACGTCAGAAGCGGACCAGGACTCGCATTCGACGTCACATCTCAAGTCAGAAAAAATGAAATTCTAAACGTTATTGATGAGGAAAATAAGTGGTACAAAGTTCGTCTTGAGAACGGGCAAAGCGGTTACGTGGCAAGCTGGCTCGTGAAAAATGTCGATGTCAGTGCTTCCAGTAACAGTCTCGCCACCGTCACAAGCGATGGTAGCCTGAACGTTCGAAGTAAAGCCTCCACAAACAGCACCATTCTCGGAACTTTAAAAAGCGGCGATCAAATCACCGTCACCAGTCAATCCAATGGTTGGACGCAGATCCAGTACCAAGGTCAAAGCGCGTGGGTCAACTCGACATATATTAAAATGCAAGAATCCGCGACGAAAGAATCGAAAAGCAATTTGCAAACCGTTACCATCCGATCTAACGGCACGAATATCCGTTCAGGTCCAGGTCGTAACAACAATACAATCGAGAAAGCCGATTCAGGAACCGTCTATAATATCGACGGCGTGCAAGGCGATTGGTACCAAATCACAACATCATCCGGCGCACAAGGTTACGTAGCCAACTGGGTTGTTGATGTCTCGACCTCCAAAACTGAAAGCGCACCGAAATCCAAAACAACATCACTTGCCGAAGCAACCATCGTGATTGACCCAGGCCATGGAGGCAACGATCCAGGCGCCAAAGGACAAAACGGTACCGTGGAGAAGAAAGCAACATTAAAAACCGCCAAAGCCGTGGCAAAACGCTTAGAACAAAGCGGTGCGAAAGTCATTTTAACACGAGATAGCGATGAGTATGTTTCTCTAAAAGATCGCGCGAGAAAAGCAGAGAAATACAACGCAGACGCCTTCATCTCGCTTCATTTTGACTCCGTAGAAGACGCAAGCGATGCCAGTGTCAACGGCCAAACAACCTACTACTACAAAAACAAAGACCAGAGCTTAGCCGAAAGCATCAACGCGAGCCTAGCAAGCAACTTAACCAGCAAAAACCGCGGCACACGCTCCGGCGACTTCTACGTACTACGCGAAAACACCCAACCGTCCGTACTGCTAGAACTAGGATACCTAAGCTCAAGCATCGACGAAGAGAAAATGAACTCCGACACTTTCCGCGAAGACGTCGCCGATGCGATTTTCGAGGGACTGAGCGGGTATTTTAAAAACTAGGTGCCGAAAGAGCCCATTAGACTCGACAGAAATTGTTAGGGGGCGCAAGGATCGAATGCTCACTTCGCTCGCACTCATATTGATACTCTAAGGAACCAAAATACGATTCCTAAGAGCATCAACAATTTCCGAGAGTCTGGCTCTTGAGGCCCGATTCGAAGACGCAAAACATGACGCCAAAACAAAAAAATGCGAGGACAAGATTCCAAATCTTGTCCTCGCATTTTTTCATCCCCAACCCTATTTCCCCAACAACTCCTGCGAATCCAAAATAATCGTCACCGGACCGTGGTTCACTATACGCACATCCATCATCGCACCGAAAACCCCAGTCTCCACAACAATCCCTTCAGCCGCAAGCAGTTTGTTAAACAAATCATACAAATCCGATGCCACATCCGGAGCCGCCGAATTCGTAAAACTCGGGCGCCTTCCCTTTTTCACATCGGCATATAACGTGAATTGCGAAACGCTAAGAATCGCGCCTCCAAAATCTTGAATCGACAAATTCATTTTATCCTCATCATCTTCAAAAATGCGCAATCCAACAATTTTCTTCACGATATACTTCACGTCTTCTTCTGTATCGCCATGCGTGAAACCAACGAGCAGACAAAGCCCACCCGCGATTTCTCCCACATTTTCATCATCAATCGTTACACTTGCTTCGAAACAACGCTGCGCCACAACTCGCATACTAAAATCCCCCAGTCAGTCTCAATTCATTAAACGTCTAACCGTGTAGACATCAGGAACTTGCTTGATTTTATCGACAACGCGTTGCAAATGATTAATATTATGAATCTGAAGCGTCAGAACGAGCGTCGCCATTTTGTTATTATCGACTTTTGCGTTAACGCCATTAATATTGCTTGTCAGGCTGTTCACGACTTGTAAGATATCATTCAGCATACCATTGCGATTATAGCCAAACACCTCAATATCGACGTTGTAATCGGTTTTAGCCGTCATATCCGCATCTTCCCACTCGACATCAATCAAGCGCTCCGTATCTGGACCATTGACATTCGGACAATCTTTCCGGTGAATCGAAATACCGCGGCCTTTCGTGATGTAGCCGACAATCTCGTCACCTGGAACCGGGTTACAACAGCGCGATAATCGAATGAGTAAATTACCGACACCCTGCACCACAACGCCTGCATTATGCTTGATTTTAAGCCGCTCGTTATTGCTGTCTGCTGGGTTTTTCGGTTTCGCTTCGATCTTGTTTAATAGCTTCTCTGTTTGCTCCTCAAGTTCCCGCTCGCGACGCTCTTTCTCCGTCAAACGATTCGCAACTTGAAGCGCCGTAATACCATTGTAGCCAACCGCCGCAAATAAATCGTCTTCATGACTAAAATTCAAACGTTCGGCGAGTTTGTTGATGTTCTCCGTCGTCATCACTTTCTTCGGCTCGAAATCAAGTTGGCGCAATTCCTTCTCGACCATATCGCGACCTTTTTCGACGTTTTCTTCCTTCGCTTGGCGTTTGAAGAACTGGCGAATCTTGTTTTTCGCTTGCGACGTCTGCACGAGTTTCAGCCAATCACGACTTGGTCCATACGAATGTTTTGACGTCAAAATTTCAATGATATCGCCTGTTTTTAATTTATAATCAAGCGTGACAATTTTACCATTGATTTTAGCACCAATCGTCTTGTTCCCAATTTCAGTATGGATTCGGTAGGCAAAGTCAAGCGGTACAGAACCGTTTGGTAGCTCAAAAACGTCTCCTTTTGGTGTGAACACATAGACTACATCGGTGAACAAATCGAGTTTCAGCGATTCCATGAATTCCTCAGCGTTCTCCGACTCATTTTGGTATTCAATAATTTCGCGGAACCAGCTCATTTTATTGTCAAAGGATGTCTTCGAATTGATGACTTTGCCTTCTTTATAAGCCCAATGCGCCGCAACCCCGTACTCGGCAATTTGATGCATTTCCAGCGTCCGAATCTGAACTTCTAGCGGCTCGCCTTGCGGACCAATCACCGTCGTATGAAGCGACTGATACATGTTTGATTTCGGCATCGCAATATAATCTTTAAAACGGCCAGGCATCGGTTTCCAACGCGTATGGATGATTCCAAGAACCGCGTAACAATCCTTGATGCTATCCACTAAAATCCGAACCGCCAGCAAATCGTAAATTTCGTTAAACTGCTTGTGCTGCTCCGACATTTTGCGGTAAATCGAATAAATATGTTTCGGGCGACCAGAAATATCCGCCTTAATATGAAGTTCATCCAGATTCTCATTCACGCCATCAATAACATCGCGCAAATAACGCTCCCGCTCTTCCCGTTTCTGCTTCATCAAATGCACAATGCGGTAATATTGCTGCGGATTCAAATAACGTAACGCCGTATCCTCGAGCTCCCATTTCACACGGGAAATCCCCAAACGATGCGCAATCGGTGCAAAAATTTCCAGCGTTTCATTCGCAATACGGCGCTGTTTCTCTACCGGTAAATGTTTCAACGTCCGCATATTGTGCAGTCTATCCGCCAATTTCACGAGCATCACACGAATATCCTGTGCCATCGCGATGAACATTTTGCGGTGATTCTCCGCTTGCTGCTCTTCGTGCGACTTGTATTTAATTTTTCCAAGTTTCGTAACGCCGTCGACAATCATTGCGATTTCTGGGCTGAACGTTTCTTCTAAATCTTGCAATGTAATCGGCGTATCTTCTACCACATCGTGCAAAAATCCTGAAGCAACAGTAGCCGGATCCATCTCCAGCTCCACTAAAATGCCTGCCACTTGGATAGGGTGAATAATGTAAGGTTCCCCCGATTTGCGGAACTGATCCTTGTGCGCCTCACGTGCATAGTCACACGCTTTTTTGACAAGCGCAAGATGCTCCTCATTCATGTAATGAGAAGCCATTTCAATTACTTGATCCGCTGTTAAATTTTGTTCTTTAGCCATAATGTCCCCACACCCTTTTCATCCACGCTATCTATTAAAGTATGTAAAAGCACCCACGAATGAGTGCTTTTTAAAATAATTCTTATTTGATATTATAACATGTTTTACACGACTCACAAAGCAATTTTGTTGCCCGAGCCTGAAAAAACACTTTTTTCGAAAATAGTTCTAGAAATCCATCAAAATCAGGCGGTCATATCCTTCTAATTTCTTATGGCCTTCAAGCTCTGTTAGTTCGATCAAGAAAGCACAACCAGCTACCACGCCACCAAGTTCTTCGACAAGTTTAATCGTCGCTTCAATCGTACCACCTGTCGCTAGCAAATCGTCCGTAATAAGCACGCGTTGCCCAGGTTTAATCGCATCTTTATGCATCGATAATTTATTCGTGCCATACTCTAAATCGTATTCCATATCCACCGTTTCACGCGGCAATTTATTCGGTTTACGAACTGGCGCAAAGCCAATGCCAAGCGAATAAGCTACCGGACATCCGATAATGAAACCACGCGCTTCAGGCCCAACAATGACATCCACACTTAATTTTTTTGCATATTCTACAATTTGGTCCGTCGCAAATTTGTAAGCCTCACCATGACTCATCAATGGCGTGATATCCTTAAAAACAATACCTTCTTTTGGCCAATCATTGACAATCGCTACATAACTTCTCAATTCTTCTAAGTTCATTTTACTGTTTCCTCCAAAATTGAATTCCCCTTCGAATTCATTAGCTTCTCCATCCAATCATACAATTCGTTGTAATTGGAATAGAGTAATTTCTGTTCCATCGCAATCCGGTATACCCGAGCTTTATAAACAGCCGAGTCCTCCAGATTACGCTTTTCCCCAATTTCATTCAATCTAATCACGCCATCCTCTATTGTAGCAAAATTTAGATCAAAAAACACGCGTGACATAAAATCAACTTGATCGTCCGTCCAGCTAAATTGCTTACAAAGGCGTGACATGTTTTGAGCGAGCGGGAAAGGTTGGTGTTTTTTAAGCACCGCATAAAGTTGCGCAAAATGTTGACGACTAGGCATAGACGCAATCGCATTCCCATTTTTGGCTTCCACATGCAAATAAATTCGATCCGCTGACGTGTTCGTAACCAACGCCTCAAGCAAAGCCACATCATCCGGCATATCCGCAAAAATAAGATCTTTCGTCGCAGCGTCCGTGCAGTCATCGATCGACTGGATTTGCGCACAAACAAGATTTGCATTCTCGGCTAACAGTTTTTCTCGCGTCCCATCTTGGAAACACACGAATACTTTATCAGCCATGCCATCCGTTTGTAGCAACTTCTCCCATTCTGCGCGACTTCTGACATCAAACAATTGCCAATGTCCGATTTTCAAGTCTACAATGCGGAGTTGCGGTTTACGCATATTATTCCATTCATTGATCGATAGTTCGCCGACCACGTCCACTTTTGCCATTGGAGAAATTTTTTCAACGAGTTCGCCCGTTCCAAATCCAACCGCATCAATCGAAGCACCCGAATCCGCCGTAATCGCTGTTTTCAGATGATTCTTGTCCGTGCCAATTCGCTTTGTACCGCTCAACCGAACGCCTTCCAACGCAAAAACTGGTTTTGGATTATCCGTTCCAAACGGCGCCAACTTGTTCAACTGCACGATAAAATCAATCGTCACCGTCTCCACAGGAATCGCCTCTTCCACGCGCAAAATAGACACAAAATCCTCTGGCGACAACGTTTCCCGAGCTAACTGCGATAAATTGGTCCGCAACGTCGCCACATCAGCCACATCCAGCGTCATACCAGCTGCCATCGGGTGACCACCAAACGCTTTTAACAGCGCCTGATTCGCGTCGAGCGCTTGGTATAAATGAAACGCCTCAATGCTCCGTCCAGATCCCTTTGCAATACCAGTGACCTCATCGATGCCAAGCACAATCACAGGTCGCGCGTAACGATCCACTAAACGCGAAGCCACAATCCCAACAACACCAGGATTCCAGCCCGCTTTTCCGATAACAAGCACTTCATTTCCTTCACCAAGAAATTCGGCTTCAATCATCGCAATCGCTTCCTCCGCAATCTGCGCCACAATTGTTTGCCGTTCCTTATTCGCCTCATCGATTTCCTCCGCCAAGAAAACCGCCTCTTCCGGATCTTCCGTAAGCAATAAATCAGCCGCCGGATCTGCAGGGCCTAACCGACCAACCGCATTCAAACGCGGCGCAATCATGAAACCAATCGTCTCTTCCGTTGCTTCAGGCAGTTTCGCACTAGCTAGTTTTGCCAAAGCAGACACGCCGATATTCGCATTTTCACGCAAAATTCGCAGTCCTTTTTGTACAAATAAGCGGTTCTCATCCGTCAGCGAAACCAAATCCGCCACCGTCCCAATCGCCACTAAGTCCAGCAATTCCGTCGGTTCCTCTCCCAACAACGCGTGAGCCAGCTTGTAAGCCACGCCAACGCCCGCTAAATCAGGAAACGGGTAATTAGACTCCGGATGACGCGGATGGATCACAGCGACCGCCTCAGGCATCGTTTCCTTCGCCTCATGGTGATCCGTGACAATCACATCCAAACCAATCTCTTTCGCATGCGCCATCACATCCAGCGCCGAAATCCCATTATCCACCGTGATCAGCAAATCAACGCCCGAATCCTTAGCCTGCGTAAAAGCCGCCACATTCGGTCCATAGCCTTCCGTAAACCGATTCGGAATATAGAAATCCGCGCTCGCACCGAGCTTCCGCAACGTTTTCAACAACACCGTCACACTCGTCACACCATCCGCATCATAATCACCATACACCAGAATCTGCTCCTCGGCCTCAATCGCCTGCTTAATCCGATCCACCGCAAGCCCCATCTCCGCAAACAAAAACGGATCATACGCCTCATACTTATCCGGATTTAAAAATTTATCCAATTGACCAGCAGTCGTGACCTTGCGACGCGAAAATAACTCCGCCATCGGTAACGTGCATTTCAGTTCATCAGCAACCTGTTGCATCGCCGCCGCATCCGCCGTTTCCACTTGCCATTTATATTTAGAATGAATCATGATTTACCACCCCTCAACCCTACCCATTATACAGAAAAAACAACAAAAAGACCACCCACTTGGATGGTCTCAGTGCGCCGACAAACGCACATTTTCGTCATTAAAATCTCCGTTCCAGGCTCACATACTCCAGTACGCTCCGCACCGATACTCGCTTTTGCCTAGAAACTGAGCATTTGTCAACACACAAAAGTTTGACGTAAGATCATGTTAAATGTTTTTTCTAGCGTTTCCTAAATATTTTTATACAGTCGGTTTCGGCGCCTCATCTGGCACATCCACTTCCGAAACTTTCACTTTACGCGATTTTTCCGCAGCTAGTGTGCGTTCCAATTCTTTCTTTGTAGCTTCCAGCGTTTTAATCTGCTTCTTCATCGCATTCACGCGCACAATGTTCAAACAGAAGAAAATCAAGCCACCAACAAGCACGGACCCCAAAATAACCAAGATAAGCGGCCACTCCACTTTTGCGAATAAGAAGCTCACCTGTACCGAATCAACATTCACAACTGCGAAAATTGCAATAATAATAGCTAACACAATCCCAACAATCACTTGCCATTGTCCTTTCATCTCAAAAACCTCCTTCATTCTCTTATAAAATACCCGCAAATACACGAGTTCAATCCCTTTTCGGCTGCTCATAAAGCAACGCCAAGTTTGTCAAATCACTCGAACCCAGCTGTATATCAATGATCGACGCCAATTCAAAGTGAACCTCGCCGTAGGATTCCGCATCATTATCCAAATCATCCATCATGATATGTTCCTTCACAACATGGCGCACATAGCCATTAAACGACTCACGCTCCTCATCCTGATCCAGAAATACCGAAATCGCGATTTTCTGATCCATCGCAACCATCAGCACATTCACCAACAAATTCCCAAACGTGCTCACCGCAAATCCCTCATGCCGCTCCTGATTCAAATAATACAACCGCTCCGCTCGCTTCGCACTCTGACCACCATTATCCACCCGAAAAACCATATCGAGCCGAGCAATCAGATAGCCAGCCGCCCTCGCTGCCGAGGAAACAAGACGCATCACCACATAATCCTTCGTCACCAGCTGCACAAACCCACCGTAACGCTCATCTTTACTGGTCGAATCATTATAGATATACACAATCGTCTGCGCTTTCATCGCGTTTTTCAACACACGACACAAAATCTCTCTGTCCATCAAAATCTCCTCATTTCTTTCAAATCATCTGAGGACGAGCGATTTTCCTATTTTTTCACATACTTTCTTTTATGCATCCTAAATCCTCCTAAAACGAAAATACCCAAATCGCACAATAAACCAGCGTCAAACCGCCAGTAATCAGTAACGACTTCATGACATACCACGGCAAAATGGCGATGACAATAATAACCGCCCCGAACACAATCGAGATAAAAAACGAATCCCAACCATCAAAATCAGGTCCACCGCCATCTTGCCAGTTCTTATGCCAACTTTTCGAATAAAACAATCCGAGCACAAAAAGCCCCACACCGATTGCTATCACAACTATCTGCCAAATCATGAATACATCGTACTCCTTATTATCAATAAAAAATGCCGAATGCCTATCCCACCTGAATTTTACGTCTCAGATAAGATAAACATTCGGCATTAGACGCGTTAGCTAAGTCTTGCCGAAAATCCGCTTATCACAGATTATACGACTGGTTGGTCTGTTCTTGCGCGTTTCTTTTTCTTCTGTGTATTAATAACGCCTTTTTTCTTCAGCTCACGTTTTTTGAATACATACCACAATTGCATTGCCATGAAGATGGATGAGAACACACTGGATACTAATCCAACTAAAAGCGCAATCGAGAAGTTCAGAATCGACTCATTACCAAAGATAATAAGCGCGATAACCGTGAATAATACAGTCAAAATGGTATTGATCGAACGGATAAACGTTTGACGTAAACCATGGTTAACCGCAAACGCGATATCCTCTGGTTTTTTGAAACGTCCCATTTTGAAGGAAACGTCTCGAATCCTATCCGCCGTAACAATCGTATCATTGATGGAGTAACCGATAACGGTCAGCACTGCCGCAATAAACGTCAAATCGACCTCCAGTTGGAAGATACTAAAGAAGATGAAGATCACGAAAGCGTCAAATAGTAACGACAGAATCGTCGCAATACCCATGGACAACTCGAAACGAAACGCGATATAAACCACAATCAGTAACGAGGCAATAGCAAGCGCCCACAACCCATCCTTCGCAAGTTCCTGTCCAACAGTCGGCGTTACCGTACTAATATTCGGATCTGTCCCGTACGCTTTCTTGAAATGCGTTTTAAACTTCGCGATTTCGTCCTGCGTCAAGGCACCCTTATAACTAATAACGGCCGTCTTGTTATTATTTTGGAAATTGACATCATCAGAAGGCATATCAATCTCTTTCAAATCCTTATTAATCTGCTCCTCGGTCAGCGCCTGTGTCGAAGTGACCTCCGCACGCGTACCACTCGCAAAATCAATACCCAAATTCAACTTGAACACCGATAGAATCACAATCCCGATCACCACAATGACCGCAAAAGTAGTCAAGAACGCACGGTGATGTTTGACGAAATCATACTTATCAAAATGCGTTTTCAAATCGAATGTTTGTTTACCTTCATGTAAATCGTGGATATCTTTACGACGAACCGCAAATAATCCTGGTTTGTTATTCAGTGCATTACTACTTACAAGAAGTCCCATTAGCGCTCTTGAACCCCAAACAGCAGTCAAGAAACTCACAAGAATACTTATAATCAATACCGTCGCGAAACCTTTAATCGAGCTTGACCCGAAGTAGAAAAGAACCCCAGCAACAATAAGCGTCGAAATGTTTCCATCAAAGATAGCTCTGAAGGATTCTTTCCCACCTGTATCGAAGGCTGTTTTCGTGGATTTACCAACCTTGAGTTCTTCCCTTATCCGCTCGTAGGTAATAACGTTGGCATCGACCGCCATACCAATACCGAGAATTAATCCGGCAATACCTGGTAGTGTAAGGGTTGCATTTAATAATCCTAAAATAAGTAATACAATGTACGTGTACGCCACCAAAGTGATGGAAGCGATGATACCTGGTAAACGGTATACAGCCATCATGAAGATAAAGATAGCAATAACACCAACAAGTCCGGCTACAACGGTTTCAGACAAGGCATCTTGACCAAATTGTGCGCCGACAGAAGTAGAGTAAACCTCGGTTAATTTAACAGGAAGCGCACCAGAATTTAGCAAGTTCGCTAGTTCTTTCGCAGAATCCATTGTAAAACTACCTGATATTTCCACTTTCTTCGTGTCTAATTCACGATCTACGTTTGGCGCAGAAAGGAACGCTGGTTTTTCTTTAACACGTTCTGTTTTGTATTTCAGGCCTTCTTTCCAGTCCAACCAAATAACTAACTGATTGTCTGGCGCTTTTGCAGCAATTGTTTTGGTTACACTAGCAAACTTATCTTTGTTTTTCATTTCCAACGTAACGATTGCTTGGTTTTTGTCGTTTGTTACAGCTTTTGCGCTGCCTGGTACAAGGTCACTACCGTCCATCATCAGCTTGTCATTAGCATCACGGAATGACAAGACAGCTTGTGTCGATAGGATTTTTCGTGCTTCTGTTTGATCCGTTACCCCTGCGAGTTGAACCCGAATACGGTTTCCGCCCTCAATTGTGATAACTGGTTCTGTAACCCCTAATGTATTAATACGTTGATCCAATGTTGCCACTGTTTCTTTCAGTGTTTCATTGGTTACTTTACTTTTCCCGTCAGCAGGCTCTACTTGGTAAAGAACCTCGAAACCACCTTGCAAATCTAGCCCGAGATTAATTTTATCCAGAACAGGTTTTGCAGTAAAAATAACTGTTCCAAAAATAATTGCTACGATCAGGAAAAATGTAATTATTTTACTTTTCTTTATCATTTCTTTCTAATTCCTCCCTCATCTACTAACAACAGACACCTTTGTAGGCGCCATTACGCTATGTAGAATGCTACTCTTGAGCTTCCGTTAGTTGCAGCGAAATAGCTTCCTTCTCTGCTTCTTCTGGCGGTCCCATGGTAATAAAGTCCATTAATGATGCTATCTTCATTTGTAAAATGTCGTGAATGCGCTGATGCAAACGCGGGTCCTCTTGATCCTTCCAAACAACTTCAACCAAAAAAGACCAAATATGTTCCGCTTTGATTTCACGGTACCCCATAAGTTTAAAATCTTCTACACGAATTAAAATTGCCGTTTCTAACTGATCGTACCACTCTTTGTCGGATCCCATCCTCATTCTCACACCTTCTTTTTCAAACAACATAGATTCATTTTATCTAATTATGAAGTAAATGGGAAGCATAATCTTCAAAAAAGCCAAATCTTTATTTCCAACTCGTTCACAAAACGATCGCATTCCCCATGAAAAATGTATCTTTTTTTGCTCGACGATATTTCTATATACCCACTTATCTACAAGAAAAAACAAGCCAGTACAAGGATTTTCATCCACGGCTTGTTTTTTCAAAAAGAAAACTTATTTTTTCTCCGTGTCTACTTCCGTTGTTGTTACTTCTTCAACTTCTGCTTCCACTACTTCTTCCTCAACTGCGTCTGATTTCGCTAAAACAGTACGAACTGCATTGCGATCAAAAGTTAGTTCACTACCAGCACAATCAAGTACAACATTGCCATCTTCAATTGCTACGACAGTTCCGTGCAAGCCTCCGATAGTAATGATTTTATCACCTTTAGATAGACCGCTTTGCATTGCGTTTACTTCTTTTTGACGTTTTTGTTGTGGACGGATAAGCAAGAAGTAGAACAATACGATCATTAATAATAACGGTATTAACATTGCCATGTGTTTATTCAGCTCCTTTCGTTCTTATTCTATATTAGAAATTTTTCGCATTCGGGCCATTAAGACCATACTGCTCAAAAAATTCTTCCCGGAAATCAGCAAGGCGGTCGTTCATAATTGCGCCGCGAACTTGCTCCATTAAGTTTAACAGAAAATGTAGATTATGATAAGTAGTAAGCCTAATTCCAAAAGTTTCATCACAACGAATCAAATGTCGAATGTAGGCACGCGAGTAATTCTTACACGTATAGCAATCACACGCCTCATCAATCGGACGGAAATCACGCGCAAATTTGGCGTTTCGAACGACTAACCGGCCTTTACTCGTCATACATGTCCCATTTCTCGCAATACGCGTTGGAAGCACGCAATCAAACATATCAATCCCACGTATTACGCCGTCAATCAACGCATCTGGCGAACCTACACCCATCAAATAACGCGGTTTATTCGCTGGTAATAATGGCGTCGTATACTCCAACACTTCATTCATAATATCTTTCGGCTCCCCAACGGACAATCCGCCAATCGAGTAACCTGGGAAATCCATCGACACAAGATCACGCGCACTTTGCTCACGTAAATCTTTGTACGAACCACCCTGCACAATCCCAAAAAGTCCTTGGTCATGCGGACGCGCGTGCGCTTTCAAACCACGTTCTGCCCAACGAGACGTACGCTCAATCGACTTCTTCATGTAGTCATGCGTCGCTGGATATGGCGGACATTCGTCAAACGACATCATAATATCCGATCCCAACGAGTTTTGAATTTGAATCGCTTTTTCAGGTGACAGGAACAGCTTATCTCCGTTCAAATGATTGCGGAAATGCACGCCTTCTTCCTTAATATCACGCATATCGCTCAAGCTAAACACTTGGTAACCGCCAGAATCCGTCAAAATCGCCTGATCCCAGTTCATAAATTTGTGAAGACCACCTGCTTCTTCAATCAAATCCTCACCTGGGCGTAACCACAAGTGATACGTATTGCTCAAAATAATGCCAGAACCCATTGCTTTGAGTTCCTCTGGAGACATCGTTTTAACAGTTGCAAGCGTCCCCACTGGCATAAACATTGGCGTATCAAAAGAACCGTGCGGCGTGTGAATTTTGCCGAGACGAGCGCCTGTTTGCTTATCAGTTTTTATTAGTTCATAGGTAATCGCAGCCATTTTCTACCTCTTTCTATTTGTGATATCCAAATCATAGCATATCTAAAAAAGCACTGAAAAACAAGTCTTTTCTAGTAAAAAAATAAATTAAGCGTAAATAAACATCGCATCGCCGAAACTAAAGAAGCGATATTCCTGCGCAACCGCGTGTTCATAGGCCGCCATAATTTTTTCGCGATCCGCAAGCGCACTCACTAGCATAATAAGCGTCGACTTAGGCAAATGGAAATTCGTAATCAAGGCATCCACCGCTTTAAACGCGTAACCCGGCGAAATAAAAATCTCCGTCCAACCGCTATCTTCTTGCAATTTTCCATCAAATTTCGACGCAATCGTTTCCAATGTCCGAATCGATGTCGTCCCAACCGCAACAACCTTGCCATCAGCCGCCTTCACGTCATTTAATTCTCGCGCTGCTTCCGCCGTCAAACGATAAAATTCCGAATGCATTTTGTGATTCGCCGTATCTTCCACATCCACCGGTCGGAACGTCCCCAACCCAACATGAAGCGTCAAAAATACCACTTTCACACCTTTCGCGCGCACCTGATTCAACAAATCTTCCGTGAAATGCAACCCAGCTGTTGGCGCCGCTGCAGAACCATTTTCACGTGCAAAAACGGTTTGATATCGATCCTGATCCGCCAATTGCTCCTTAATATACGGAGGCAAAGGCATCTCGCCCAAACGCTCTAATATCTCATAAAAAATACCACTATACTCAAATTGCAAAATACGGCCACCATGTTCCAATTCTTCCAAACAAACCGCAGAAAGTTCGCCATCACCAAACACAATACGCATCCCTTTTCGAATCCGTTTTGCTGGTTTAACAAGCGTTTCCCAAGCATCGCCTTCCGTCTGTTTCAATAACAAAACTTCAATATGCGCGCCCGTCTCCGCCTTTTCCCCGTGAAGTCGCGCCGGCAACACACGCGTATCATTCAAAACAAGCGCGTCACCCGCATGCAGATGTTCCAAAATCGCTGGAAAATGCTTGTCCTCGATGGCGCCCGTTTCCTTATTCAATAACATCAAGCGACTCGACGTCCGATCAAGCAATGGCGTCTGCGCGATTAATTCCTCTGGTAATTCAAAATCAAAATCCTCTACTCTCATTCCGACACACCTTTTCATTCACTTTTCGTTAGTCCTAAATGCTCATAAGCCGCGTCCGTCACCAGTCTCCCACGTGGCGTCCGCTGTAAAAAGCCAATCTGTAACAAATAGGGTTCTTGCATATCTTCAATCGTTTCGCGCTCCTCACCAATACTCGCCGCAATCGTATCCAGACCAACCGGCCCACCACGAAACGAGCCAATAATCGTCGCCAGTAAACGCTGATCAATCGTATCCAAACCTCGCGGATCCACCTGCAAAAGCGTCAACGCCTCACGCGCCAAACTCTCCGTCACCAAACCATCACTACGAACCTGCGCAAAATCACGCACCCGTTTTAGCAACCGATTCGCAATCCGAGGTGTCCCACGCGATCGTCTTGCAATCTCCACCGCGCCATATTTCTCCACTTCCGTATCCAAAATATCCGCCGTCCGCGTCACAATATCCGTCAACTGCTCCTCCGAATAAAATTCCAAATGATCAATCACACCAAACCGATCCCGCAAAGGCGCCGATAACTGCCCAGCACGCGTCGTCGCCCCAATCAACGTAAACGGTGGCAAATCCAAACGCACCGATCGCGCCGTAGGACCCGTCCCAATCACAATATCTAGACAATAATCCTCCATCGCTGGATATAGAATCTCCTCAATCGAGCGGTTCAATCGATGAATCTCATCAATAAACAACACATCCCCCGGCTCAAGCGTCGTCAAAATCGTCGCCAAGTCACCAGGACGCTCAATCGCAGGACCACTCGTCGTACGCATCGCGGTTCCCATTTCATTCGCAATCACCATTGCAAGCGTCGTCTTCCCAAGCCCCGGTGGCCCGTACAAAAGCACATGATCCAGCGCCTCTTCCCGCTGTTTCGCCGCCTCAATAAAAACCGCTAAATTATGCTTCACTTTTTCTTGCCCAATATATTGCGCTAAGGTCTGTGGGCGGAGACTTTTCTCGAAGGAAACTTCTTCTTGATTCACGTTTTCACCAGAAATGATGCGGTCTTCCATATCACATTCCCCTTCCTTACTTCGTCATGAGTTGCAACGCCAATTTAATATAATCATTGCTCGTCAACACTTCTTTTTCCAATTTCGGCAGTACTTTTTTGAGCTCCCGCGTGCTATAACCAAGCGCCTCGAGTGCCAAAACTGCCTCCTCAAGCGCTGGCGGTAACCCATCAGAAATGTCTTTCGTCGCCTTCTGAACCGTAATCTGATCCGCCGCCACATCCGCAAGCTTCCCTTTTAAGTCCAAAATAATCTGGCGCGCCGTCTTTTTCCCAACGCTCGGAAACTTCGTCAAATACACATCGTCCTCCGCCTCAATCGCTGAAATAAGCGGCACAGGATCGCCCGCAGCAATAATCGCAAGCGCACTCTTTGGCCCAATTCCAGACACGCCGAGCAATTTCTTAAACAAATAACGTTCCTCCGATGTCTGAAAACCAAACAAGGAAATATTATCCTCACGCACATGTTGATATAAATAAACCTTGGTTTCCTTACCCTCTAGACTCGAGAATGAAAAAGGATTCCCAGTAATAATTTGATAACCAATGTGACCCGTCTCAATCACAATATACTCCGGAGAAATATCCGTCACCGTACCTTTTATATATTCATACAAAGAAAATGCCCCTCCATCTAAAAATAAATTCACTCCCTCCATGATAGCATAAAAAAGAACATTTGTACTACCACAAATCATTGTTTGCGACATTTTCTCCCGTTCCTACTTGCCACAAACCAAGAAACCGCATACAATAAAAAGACGAGGTGGTAATCATGTCAGAAAAAACAATCGTGACAACCCTGAAAAAATTACTAAACGCCATCGCATCCACCGGCAGCACCACAGACACATCCATGACCAACCATCACATCCATCAAAAACTAAAACAGCTAAAAAAAGAAGAAAAATAAAAAACGGCTTACCGATATCGGTCCAAACACAACAGACAGATACTGGTAAACCGTTCTTTTTTATCCCAAATGCGTAATATTCTCCGCAATCACTGCCGCAGAAGCATCAAATTGTTCCTGTTCCAACGCGTTCAATCGCAACTCAATAATTTCCTTGACCCCATCCTGCGCCAAAACGGCTGGAACTCCGATAGCAATACCACGTTTCCCGTATTCCCCATCGAGCACACAAGAAACCGCCAACGCACGGTGACTCCCGCTAAAAATATTGCGACAAATCTCCACAATCGTCCCAGCGATGCCATATTCGGTACATCCTTTTTGATGATAGATCTCAAAACCAGTATCCCGCGCTCGGTCGCCGATTTCCTTCAAATCAAATTCCATGCCAAACTTCTCCTTGCTGTAAGCGTTGATCGACTTCCCGTACACCGACGAATGCGACCAAACAGGAAATTGCGAATCCCCATGTTCCCCTAGCACAAAAGCATCAATACTCTGCGGCGCCACGTCTAGTTGCTCCGATAACAAGCGACGCAATCTCGTCGTATCCAGCCAAACACCCGTGCCAAGCACCCGATGCCTCGGCAAACCTGAAAGTTGCCACACCTGATACGTAATAATATCTACCGGATTCGCCGCCACTAAGAAAATACCTTCAAAACCATTCGCCATCATTTCCGGAACGATATTCGCAATAATCCGCGACGTACTTTTTAGCTCATCCAGTCTCGTTTGCCCTTCTTTCAAAGCACCCGCCGTCACTGTGATGACCGCGATATCGATATCACGACAGTCCTTCGCCTCACGTACGCTGATTTTCATCATCCCATGCGTAAAAGCCGCCGCATCCGCTAAATCCTTGCGATGGCCCTCCACACGCTCTGTATTCAAGTCAACTAGCACTAATTCCTCACAAATATTCTGATTCACAAAAGCATGCGCTGCCGCCGAACCAACATTTCCAGCACCGATAATCATCACTTTTCTAGGCTTCAAATTAATCATTCCTTCCTCACACAATTCTTGCTCCCATTTTACACAGAAACAAGCAGAAAAGAAAGTAATCGATTTGTTGTAGTTCTTTGAAGCAAAGCGAATTAGAACCTCAATATGCATTCGCGATATCTTGCTTGTTTTGTGTGAAACCAAGTCTTTATAAGCCTCTGCCAGTTAAAAATCTTCATACGACGGTTTACGAGACACGCACATAATGCCCGAAATAAGCAATAACGCGCCTGGAACGATCCATAACAGTTGAATCAGAATAAATCCAGCTCCTCCGACGATGATCAGTCCAATTCCCCAAGCTTTCGGGTTCGATTTAATCATGCACGCCGCAACAATAGCAAATCCAGACATGAAAAATACTAACACGCCCATGCCCATCATGCCAAAGCTAAAAAGCCCACTCCACACATCTTCTGGCATAATTGCAGCGATACCAACCATAAAGAAACCAAATACAATCGTTACTATGGATGCAATCACACCCGTAATCCCGCCAATTAACCCCAACACAAATTCTGCTGTTCTAGTCATTAAATTCTCCTTCTTATTCACGAATTTAAAAGCCCAAAGCCTCTAAAACAAGATTACACTAATATCTGAGCGCTGTAAAGCACCTCAAAATCCATCCGCATTCGTATACACTTCCTGCACATCATCATCGTCCTCTAACGCATCGATCATCCGCTCAAATTGCTCCTTTTTATCATCTGGGACTTCATTTACAACTTGAGGAATCATCGACAATTCAGCCGTTGCAAACGCATATCCAGCCTCACTAAGCGCATCCTTCACATCCGTAAAAGCACTCGCCTCCATATAAACCTCAAAAGCTTCCGCGCTTATCTCCACATTATCCGCCTCAGCCTCAATCGCCTCCAGCATAAACGTGTCCTCATCCACTTCCAAGCCTTCACGCTCAATCACAATATACCCTTTGCGATTAAACATATAGGCGACACTCCCCGTTTCCCCAAGACTGCCACCATTCTTATTAAATGCCACACGCACATTGGTCGACGTCCGGTTCCGATTATCTGTCAGCGTATGTACCAAAACCGCGATACCACCAGGTCCATAACCCTCATACGTAATCTCATCATAATGTTCCCC
Organism: Listeria sp. SHR_NRA_18; assembly: GCF_003856515.1. NCBI lineage: Bacteria > Bacillati > Bacillota > Bacilli > Caryophanales > Listeriaceae > Listeria > Listeria sp. SHR_NRA_18. Next base: position 171,930 of record NZ_QPKR01000001.1, on the reverse strand, counting down.
ACTCGTATTTCCAGCCGCCTTATCAATCGCCCGCTTAATATTATCGTTCGGCATATTCACAGCTTTCGCCTTATCCACCACAAGTCGCAACGATGCATTCGTAGCCACATCCGCCCCACCTTTCGCCGCCACAAAAATTTCCTTCGCTAACTTTTGAAAAACTTTCGCTCGTTTGGAGTCCTGCGCATTTTTCCGTCCTTGAATATTCTTCCACTTCGAATGTCCTGCCATAATTCCACCACACTCCCTTAAACTTATTTCTTAAAAGTCTAGCCTAGTTCCCGCGAAACTTCAATAAAAACGATAAACAAAAAATCACGCGGAACCGATTTTACCCGGTCAAGCGTGATTCGACACGTATTATTTCATTTTCACAGGAAGACGATACACATGATATGTCCCCAATTCTCGGGTTTTCCCGCCAAGTAAAGCGATTTCTTCCAACGCATTCTGGACTAATTTCGCCTCACCATCCGAAAGTAAATCAATCAAAAAGAAATACTCTCCAAGCGATGTTTTTAACGGCCGAGATTCAATTTTGCTCATATCAATATTACGCCAAGCGAACGTTGCCAACACTTTATGAAGCGCCCCCGGCATGTTATTCGGTAAAATAACGCTAACCGAAGTCTTCTCTTCTTCCCGATCAGGCAAAGCAATACGCACCGGATTTCGACTTAAAACAACAAACCGCGTCTGATTCAATTCGATATCCTGCGCATTTTCTTGAACGATTGTAAGTCCATACTCGTCAGCCGCCATATACGGCGCGATAGCCGCAACAAGCTCATCTGGATGCTTGCTTACCCATTCCGCCGCATAAGCCGTTGAAGGGGTCGTCTCGCGCTCCACACCATACAGCTCGGTTTGCAAGAACGTGTGACATTGCGCAATCGCTTGAGGATGCGACATCACTTTTTGGACAGAGTGCCAGGTAGCTTTATTATTTGGGTGAACCATGAGATGTTGCGCAATCGGGACGACAATCTCCGCCACAATCGGCACGCTCGAAATATGAAATAAATAATCTAGCGTGATATTAACCGTTCCCTCGAGCGTATTCTCAATCGGAACAACCGCCACATCCACTTTTCCCTTTTCAATCGCCATAATGCAATCTGGAATCGTTGCATAAGCGACCGCTTCCCCATTCGGAAAAGCACTAATCGCCGCTGAATGCGTGAACGTCGCAACCGGCCCCAAATAACCAATCTTCATAAAAATGCCACCCCTTTATTAATCGATGAATTCAAACTCGAAGTCAAACAGACGAATCGTTTCGCCATCTTTCGCACCACGTTTACGAAGCGCATCATCGACACCCATCGCACGCAATTGACGAGAGAAACGTTGAATCGAAGCATCACGTTCAAAATTCGTCATCGCAAATAGTCGTTCTAATTTCTCACCGCTAAGCACGTACGTACCATCCGGATCACGCGTAATCTCGAAATCAGGCGCCTCAGCTTGATATTTATAAAGAACTGTTTCCTCTTCTTCTTTTTCCAACAACTCATCAAGCGGGAATTCCGCCGTCGTTTCCAGTTTATCCGCAATCGTAAGCAACAACGGATTCAGACCTGTCTGCGTCACAGCCGAAATCGGGAAAATTGGAATCTCTTCTTTTAACTTCCCTTTAAAAATTTCTAACTGTTCGTCAGCGCCTTCTATGTCCATCTTATTCGCAACGATAATCTGCGGACGCTCCATCAAACGTAAATTATATTGTTCTAACTCGTTATTAATCGCTAAATAATCATCATACGGATCGCGACCTTCTGATGCCGACATATCAATCACGTGCACAATAACACGCGTCCGCTCAATGTGGCGCAAGAATTGATGCCCCAGACCAACACCTTGGCTAGCACCCTCAATCAAACCAGGCAAATCCGCCATAACAAAACTACGACCATCACACGTATCGACCATTCCTAAATTCGGCACAATCGTTGTAAAATGATACGCCGCAATCTTCGGACGAGCAGCAGAAACAACAGATAGCAACGTCGATTTACCAACACTTGGGAAACCTACCAAACCAACATCTGCCAATACTTTCAACTCTAGTTGGATCGAACGCTCTTGCCCTGGTTCACCATTTTCCGATAATTCCGGAGCCGGATTCGCTGATGTCGCAAAACGTTTATTTCCACGTCCTCCACGACCCGCTTTTGCAATCACAGCCTGTTGACCATGCGCAACTAAATCCGCGATAACCTCACCTGTATCAACGTCTGATACAACCGTTCCTTGTGGTACTTTAATAATTAAATCATCCGCGCCACGTCCGTGCATACTTTTACTCATCCCATGTTCGCCACGCTCCGCTTTAAAACGGCGCTGATAACGGAAGTCAATCAATGTACGCAAACCCTCGTCTACTTCAAAAACAACATCGCCACCATTACCACCATCACCGCCAGCTGGTCCACCATTTGGAACAAACTTTTCTCGACGAAATGCAACCATTCCATCTCCACCGTCACCAGCTCTTACATATATCTTAACTTGATCTATAAACATAATCATTCTCCCGTCCAATTTTATATCATCTGTTCATTATAACGAACTTTACTTGCATAGTCATCCTTTTTCGAAAATATTTTATGGCTGGGTGATTTTTATCCATAGAAAAAGCCTAAACCCACAGGAATGGTTTAGGCTCTTCTTTCATATGTGGCGTCACGTTTGGCGCCTCCGGATCCGGCTTCAACGGCCAGACTCTCGAAAATTTCGTGCCCTCCGCAAAAACCAAGTGCGGGTTTTCACTGCGGCCCCTAACAATTTTTTTCGATTCTAACGGGCCGTTTCAGCACTTCTTTGGATCCGGCTTCAATGGCCAACTCCTCGAAAACTTCACGCCCTCCACAAAAAGCAAGAGCGGCTTTTTCCTACGGCCGCTCCAGTTTTTTCGGAGCTGAACGGGCCGTTTCAGCACTTCTTATTTAAAAGCTTGTGCCGCTTTCACTGCTTTCTTCCAGCCGCCGTATAACTCAGCGCGTTCTTCTTCTTTCATCTCAACTTCGAATTTCTTATCCAATTTCCAATGTCTCTTAATCTCATTCTTATCTTTCCAAACACCGACTGCTAATCCTGCTAAAAATGCAGCGCCAAGTACAGTTGTTTCGCGGTTTTCCGGACGTTCTACTGGAACATCCAAAATATCTGCTTGGAACTGCATTAGGAAGTCATTCGCACATGCTCCGCCATCGACATGTAGCAATTTCAACTCAATGCCTGAATCTTTTTCCATCGCATCCAATACGTCTTTTGTTTGATATGCCAACGATTCCAATGTCGCACGGATGAACTGCTCTTTTTCCGTTCCGCGAGTTAGACCAAATACCGCACCACGCACGTCAGAATCCCAATACGGCGCACCCAAACCTACAAACGCTGGTACAACGTAAACACCATCAGATGACTCAATCCGAGACGCGTAATTTTCCGAATCTCCCGAATGACGCAACATCCGCATGCCGTCACGCAACCACTGAATCGCAGAACCTGCAACGAAAATACTACCTTCTAGCGCATATTCGACTTTTCCATCAATACCCCACGCAAGCGTTGTCAACAGCCCAGTATCCGATTTAACCGCTTTATCTCCTGTATTCATTAACAAGAAACAACCCGTGCCGTACGTATTTTTCGCCTCGCCTTTTTCAAAGCAACCTTGTCCAAATAACGCCGCCTGTTGGTCACCCGCAATCCCAGCAACTGGAACCTCTTCGCCAAAGAAATGATACGGTACCGTAGTGCCATAAACCTCTGAGGATTGGCGAACTTCCGGCAACATCGCTTTTGGAATATTCAACATCTCAAGCAATTCATCGTCCCACTGCAAATCATAGATATTGTATAAAAGCGTCCGCGAAGCATTCGAATAATCCGTCACATGCGCTTTCCCACCAGTCAATTTCCAAACAAGCCACGTATCAATGGTTCCAAATAACAACTCACCATTTTCCGCACGCTCCTGCGCACCATCCACATGATCTAAAATCCAACGAGCTTTCGTTCCCGCAAAATACGCATCAATCAATAATCCCGTTTTGTCGCGAACAATATCATTGTAACCGTCCTCTTTCAGCTGGTTACAAATATCCGCCGTTTGACGAGATTGCCAAACAATCGCATTATAAACCGGATTTCCAGACTCTTTCTCCCAGACCACCGTCGTTTCACGCTGATTCGTAATACCAATCCCAGCAATGTCCTTCGATGAAATATTCGTTTTCAGTAACACGCCCGCAATAACCGCTAAAATCGAAGCCCAGATTTCGTTCGCATTATGCTCTACCCAACCCGGCTTCGGAAAAATTTGCTCGAATTCCTTCTGCTCCACACCGATAATTTCGCCCGTTTCATCTACAATCATCGCTCTTGAACTCGTCGTACCTTGATCTAATGCTAAAATATATTTTTTCTCCATCTAAAATTCCCCCTTCAAAATAAGTATGTCATTTTTTCTAATTTTGTCACGCTTTTTGCTTTTTATCAAGTTGCATGGTGAATAGTAAAATCACAAGGAATAGAGCAACAACTATCCACAGCCAAATTCCGAAATCCTCATTAACAATCGCGTTATAGCCTAATCCACCAAGCGCCCCGCCGACAATCGGTCCTAAAACCGGAACCCAAGAATACGCCCAGTCAGAGCCACCTTTTCCAGCAATCGGCCAAACGAAATGCGCGATACGAGGTCCAAGGTCACGAGCTGGATTAATCGCATAACCCGTCGTTCCACCAAGCGACATCCCGATAACAACAATCAGCCCACCGACAACCAGTGGATTCAAGCCATCCGAAAAACTATTAGCCCCAATCGATAGAAGTCCGAAAATCAGAACGAAAGTACCCAATGCCTCACCGAAAAAATTCGATGTATAATGACGGATCGCCGGCGCCGTGGAGAACACGCCTAATTTTGTAGGTTTGTCTTCCGTTTTTGCCCAATGCGGGTAGTAATGAAGCCATACCAGCGTCGCGCCGATAAAGGCTCCGATAAACTGCGCAGATATGTACGGAAAAACATCTGCCCAAGGAAATTTACCAGCTAAAGCCATACTTAATGTTACCGCCGGGTTTAAGTGAGCCAAACTCATATAACCGGACACATACACACCCATTGTAACCGCCAATCCCCAAGCAATCGTGATGACAATCCAACCACCCGATTCCGCTTTGGAACCTTTCAGCGAAACGCCAGCAACCACGCCTCCGCCAAATAACACTAGGATCATCGTACCCAGTAATTCTCCTAAAAATTGTGTGCCAATACTTGTGTCCATTTATTCCAACTCCTTTTGATTTTTTGGTCTAGACACCGCAACATAACACGCCCCTTGTTACTTATCGCCTGTAACCCTTTTCTTCATTTATTTCAAAAAAAGAATGACAACCAAAACTAAGCACCGCATAAAAGCAGACTTATAGACGTTTTGATTGTCATCTCTTCTCCTGACAAATTTATTAACTTAAAGCTATTAAACCATATCAAGAAAACGCTGTCAACCCTTTAGCCCCATAAGTTCGCTTGTGTTTTATTGCACTTGTCTATGGACTATACCCTAACAGATATGGCAGGTAAACATGATTTTCATGGAAAAATAACGAGAGTGTGGTTTGGAAGTATCATCTAGTAATATAATATGGATTAAAGGCTCCCTTTGTCAGAACGCTCCTACAAAAAGAGACCCCTCAATAGAAGGATCCCTTTAACATATTATGCTTCTTGTGCTACTGGATAAACACTAACTTTTTTCTTGTCGCGACCCATACGTTCAAAACGTACGATGCCGTCTGCTTTAGCGAAAAGAGTATCGTCGCCGCCGCGTCCAACGTTAGTTCCAGGATAAATTTTTGTCCCACGTTGACGGTAAAGGATAGACCCACCAGTCACGAATTGGCCATCAGCGCGTTTAGCACCTAAGCGTTTCGACTCGGAGTCACGTCCATTGGATGTAGAACCACCGCCTTTTTTATGGGCAAAATGTTGAATATCAAATTTTAACATGAAAATTCCACCTCCTACTTTTTGGAGTTAATCGTAATATAATCAGGATAGCTATACGCTAAAGATATCAATTGATGCTCCATGCCTTCCAGCAAGATTTGAACATCCTCACTAGCTCCTAATTCTTCAGGGACAGAATAATAAAGATAACCATCATCCTCTTCCATCACAGGTTCGACTCCCATTCTTTCACTAATCGCATTTACCATGCCAAAAGCAATCGAAGTAGCCCCTGCACACACTAAATCAGCACCTTGTTCGGCGAAATTTGCGTGTCCATCCATCTCAAAAGCAACGATTCGTTCCTCATGCCGAATAAAATCTACATGAATCATACGTATCATCCCCTTTACAAATTAAGCGTTGATTGCATCAATCGTTAATTTTGTATAAGGTTGACGATGACCTTGTTTTTTGTGATAGTTCTTTTTAGGCTTATATTTGAAAACAGTCAATTTCTTAGCGCGACCTTGTTTTTCAACTTTTGCTGTAACTGTTGCGCCTTCCACGAATGGAGCCCCAACTTTAACAGCGTCACCACCAACAAAAACGACTTTGTCAAATGTTACCACATCACCAACTTCACCTGCTAATTTCTCAACATAGATCTCTTGGCCAGCTTCAACTTTAACTTGTTTTCCACCTGTTTCAATAATTGCGTACATACTTGCACCTCCTCATATACTTAGACTCGCCATCATGAGGGGATTGTTAGAAAACAATGCTTGACCCTATTCTGAGCGGTTGTAGCATGGTGCGCTACAAACATAACATTAGAATGATACCATAGAAAGAAAGCCTGTGTCAACAACTATTATCAGTGCTCCACCTGCGATATCCGATAAAACGGCCGCACTTCATCCGCAATCATCCAATCAATATCTCCATCAAATGAAATTTCATCCAAAAAAGCATCCATGACATCCATCGTCACCGTCACAGCAACATACGACGGATCACTTGCAAAAACGCCTCTAAGCTCTCGCTCCATCTGATAAATAAGCGTCTGAACGGAAGAAACATAACCACTTCCCTCACATGTAGGACAAGCACACTGCATTTCCTCAATAAGCGATTTTTGTCGTTTGCGCCGCGTCAATTGCATCAAGCCATTCTCAGAAAGCCCCTCCACACGAACCGTTGTTGTATCTAAAGAAGCCACTTCTTGCATTTGTTCCTGCAAACTATCTAATTGAGCTCGACTCATCCCACCAATAAAATCAACTAAAATAAAGCCACTCATGTTTCGCAATTTCATTTGACGACCGATTTCTTCAATCACCGCCAGATTAACATCAAACGCAACTTCATCCACTTCTTTTTTCGATTTATAATTACCCGAGTTTACATCAATCACCCACATAGCCTCGGTTTTCTCGATAACGATCGAAGCACCATTTTTTAAGAATACAGTCGGGCGCAACAACCGATTAATCGCCACTTCAAGATTATAGGCAGAGAAAATCCCGCCCTTTTCACGAAAAAGCGACACATTAGAAAATTGCGTTTTCAGACTACTATAAAGTGTAGCATCATCACAAATAATCTCTGTCTGTTCGTCCAGAAGCGGATTACTATGCAACATTGTTGGGATATTAACCATCGCTTCTTGAATTTTCCGATTAGCCCCTTTAGCTCGAGTCATAAGTTCTTCCATTTCACACCTAGCTTGTACAAGATTTTCTTTTATTTCGTCAGGGCTAACATCAACCGCCGCCGAACGGAGAATAACTCCTTCGTTATCTAGTAAAAGCGGCGCTACCAGTTGCTGTAATCGAACTTTATCTACTTCTTTTATTTTCTTGGATATCGCTAAAAACGGTTTCCCGTAGCTGTACACCACAGAACCACAAGACACTTCAATCATGGCTGTGAGTAGCGGAGCCTTCGTTACGCTTCCTTCCCGCTTTACTTGCACCATTAATTTCAGCCCTTCATGCAGGCGATATGAATCCGGAATATCCTGCAGATGAATAAACGCATTCTCCTTGTAGCCTATATTTACAAACGCAGCGTTGATTTTTTTGTTTATTTTTGTAACCGTTCCTAAGTAAATATCCGATACTTTGGGCTCCGTAGTTGGCCTGATAATATCCAATCCCACTAAAACCTTATCTTCTAAAAAAGCCACCCTTTTTTCTTTCCCCATAGCGTTAATAACAATTCTCAATGCCATGCCTCCCAGACACAATATTTTTTAATATTTCTATACCACACTGCCAGGGATGTTCTAGATACTTCATATTTATCTGCTAGCGCTTGCTGGTCAAAATCCTTTAACTCTGGGTATCGATTCGCAATAACAGCATATTCCGCAGCACCAACAATCGATTTAAAATCCACATTCTTTTTAAATGTATTCGGGTATGCATCAAAAAAGTTTCTCAACAAGCCTTGTATCTCAGCACCCACACTAACATCATAGCGTCCCACTGCTAATTGTGAATACATCCATACTTCTGGCATATCAAACACAATTTCATTTACATCTATCGTAGATTCTTCCATCGAAGCACTGATTGTTTTTTCCCAAGCTAATATCTCACTTTTTTTAACACTGTACGCTTTAGTAAGCACTTCCATAAACTTTTGTCTATCGGCAGGCATTAAAAACATATAGTTCGCCGTGGCAACAACTGCTCTTATTTCGTCATCCGACAACACTTCTACATGTGTCATAACATGATTAATAATTTCAAAATTGGTCTGTTCATCCTGTTTTTCGATTGGCACAGGATTCCTATCTCTATACTGTTCTATAATTTTATGTGTATCTTCTGGTTTCCATCCATCCATAAAAATTCCTCCTGTAGCAAAAAAGCTGGTTATTGACGAGAGGCATCAACGTCCCCATCAATAAATCCAACTTTTATTATCTGTCTAATCAATTACCACCAAATAAGATTTTTAAGCGACTAAAGAATCCTTGTTTCTGTTCGTCAATCGACATCAATGGAATAGATTCACCAAGCAGTCTACGGGCAATATTCCGATACCCGATACTTGCTTTATTGCTCGCTTGCATAGAGACTGGCTCACCGCTGTTAGAAGAACGAATAACCTCATCATCATCAATAATGATACCAATCAACTCGATAGACAAATGCGTCGTAATCTCATCAATATCCATTACATCACCATTTCGCATCATTTGTGTCCGAATACGATTAATAATCAACTTAGGCGCCTCAATGTCCTCTTGTTCTAGCAAACCAATAATCCGATCCGCATCACGAACAGCTGAAATCTCAGGTGTCGTCACAACTAATGCACGATCCGCACCAGCAACCGCATTCTTATACCCCTGCTCAATTCCAGCCGGGCAATCAATAAGAATAAAATCATAATCAGGCTTCATCTGCGCAATTAACGCTTTCATCTGTTGGCCTGTAACCGCACTCTTATCCGTTGTTTGCGCTGCTGGTAATAAAAACAACAAATCCTCAAATCGCTTGTCCTTTATAACTGCCTGATGCAATTTACAACGACCCTCCACAACATCTACAAGGTCATAAATAATTCGATTTTCTAAACCTAAAACAACATCGAGATTTCGAAGTCCTATATCCATATCGACTAAGCACACTTTCTTGCCTTGCAATGCAAGCGCTGTACCAAGGTTGGCCGTTGTAGTCGTCTTGCCAACGCCACCTTTTCCTGAAGTTATAACTATAGCCTCACCCATGATTATTGTCCTCCTTGAAAATTAGAAATTTCTGGTCTAATTTTTCTTAAAATGTGTAAACTATCAATCGCCAGTTTACCTTTACCATCTATATATGCAGTCAGAATATTCTCTTCCACCCGACCTTTATTTTCCTCATCATCAAATCCACGAATCTCACCGGCAATTCTAATTTGCGATGGATACTGGAATTTTCCAGTAACAACTGCTTTTGAATCCCCCTCAAAACCCGCATGAATAATGCCTTTTACATTCCCAAGAATAAAAATATTACCCGTTGCGCGAATGGAACCACCTGGATTAACATCTCCAACAAGTAATAAATCACCTGGCACATTAATTACTTGACCAGACCGAACCACTGTAGCCAGTGAAAAAATCTGCTCTTCTTCCTTCCATTTCTTTGCATCCTGTTTACTCATAACGTTGCTTGTAAAGCCACGAACTTCCATAGCACTATTTTCCTGAATAATAGTCCTGATACTCTGTTCTTCATCTTCTGTAAAAAGGCGATTCCCTATATGTACTTGAACAGTCAACTTTTGATCTTGAGATACTATTTTTTGCTGTTCCTTAAGGTGTTGCATTAATCCTTCTTCCAGTTCGACAATACTCGCTACATCACTCAAAAAAATGCTTATACCATCTTTCGTCCCTTTTATTTGGACATATTTTTTCAACTTACCTTCACCTCACAGCCATATATTTAGTATACACTAGAATTCAAAAGATTACTCCTCCATCATAATAAAACTATATCAGTCTGTAAAGCCCTTTTCAGTAAGTAAAATTACATTACTGAGTACGCATTCCAAATACATACAAGCAAACAGACTGATATCGACTTTCATTCTATTTATCTTCCATCGCTTCTCTTTAGTTTCAATAAAAAGCTTCTGAATGGGAAATACATAACTAAAAAGAAAGCTAGATTTAACAAAATCGTTGTCCATAAACGTTGATCCACAAAGGAAGCTAATGTCATATCGGTTCCACCAATAAGAACATAAAAACCGTACACCAAGCACTCTGTTAGAATCACATTAAAAACAGTTACAAGTCCCACCAACATAATATTACTTTGCAGAACTTTCATAAATTTATCCGTCAAATATACAACTAAAGGAAATATAGCGAAGTAAATCCCTAAAATCCCAGTGTAATAAATATCGAATACCATTCCAAGTACGAAAGCATAGATTAATGTAGTATTTCTACTATAAAAAGTGGTCATCAAAACGAGCATTACAATAAGAAAGTGTGGGATAAAAAATCGTTGTTCACCAAAGAACGCTTGACTAAACAACATGCTAGAGACACCTTCTAAAATAAAAATCGCGATTGCAATAAGTGGCATTACAACTACTTTTCTCATATTCATCAGGAGCCAGATCCTTCCGAATCATCGCCTTCCAATGTACGTTTCAATACAATGACATGACTCAAATCATATAAATCAGCACCAGGCTTCACAAGCGCAGTCTGAGATAACCCCATTTTATCAGTCTCCACTTTTTCAATTGTCCCAATAAAAATGTCAGATGGGAAAATTCCGCCTAAACCAGATGTGACTACCTTTTCGCCTTTAGTAAACTTCTGGTCTACTGGCAACTGCTTCATTTCTAAAAGTCTTTGTTCCGCATCATAGCCATTGATAATACCATAGGCTGCCGCTTTTCCTTGTACTATAGCAGAAATCCTATTCCTGTCATCCGTAGAACTAAGTAATTTCACTGTCGAAGATTTAGCACCAGTCTTAGTGACCTTTCCAATCATTCCCTCGGGGGTACGAACTGCCATATTAGGCTGCACTCCATCAACAGATCCCTTGTCAATTTGGATTTGTGTATTCCAGTTATCTGGGTTTCTTGAAATGACCGTCGCATTGATTGGCTCGTAATCGCTAAGATCCGCTTCAATGTCTAGTGATTTCTTTAGCTCTGCATTTTCTTTAGTTAAATCTGATACTTTACTTTCAAGTTGTGCCAATTCTTCTAAACGTTTTTTTAAATGCTCGTTCTCTGTGTATGTGTTTCTTAAGTCTTTTGCACCATCAAAAAAACCTGCAACAAAGCCAACTGGTTTAGAGACAATATTTTCTCCAAATCCCGCAACATCTTTCACAAATTGCTCTGGCCATGATGCTTTACTTTTCCCACTCAGTGAATATCCTACCAATGCTACTAAAACAATAATGGATATCAACAAGATAATTAAACGTTTATTTAAGAAAAACTGTGGCATAATGAACACCTCATCTCGTCAATCCTCTTCTTTTACAACTGTGCAATAGGTTCCAAAAATCCACCCAAAAATAAGTAAGCTTACATTAGTTCATTTTTTTCTTTTTGTATAGATCCATGTTTTCTAGTGACTTACCTGTTCCAATTGCAACACAATCAAGTGGATTTTCAGCAATGATTACTGGCATTTTGGTTTCTTCTGCAATAGCTGAATCCAAATTACGAAGAAGCGCTCCACCACCAGTTAGAACAATACCCTTATCCATGATATCCGCCGAAAGTTCAGGAGGTGTACTTTCCAAAGTGCTCTTCACAGCATCGATAATCGAAGCAACCGTATCGGCTAATGCCTCGCTTATTTCTTCAGGTGAGATTTCAATTGTTTTTGGTAAGCCTGTCACCAAATCGCGACCTCGGATGCTAAATGGTTCCAAGCCAAGATTAACAGGATCAGCAGAACCAATCTCCATTTTAATGGTTTCGGCAGTACGATCACCTATTAATAGATTATACTTCTTACGGATGAAATTAATAATGGCATCATCCATGTCGTCTCCAGCAGTTCGCTCTGAACGGCTAGTTACGATACCACCAAGTGATATAACAGCAACTTCTGTTGTTCCACCACCAATATCAACAACCATACTACCTGTTGGATCCCACACAGGTAAGCCAGCCCCAATTGCAGCTGCAAACGGCTCCTCAATAGTGTAGGCTTCCTTCGCACCAGCTTGACGTGTAGCATCTGTAACAGCGCGTTTTTCAACACCTGTTATTCCAGATGGAACGCAGATCATAACGCGTGGCTTACTCGCACTTGAGCCCTTACTCGCTTTTTGAATATAATATTTCATCATTGCTGCTGTTGTATCGTAGTCAGCAATAACGCCATCTTTCATCGGGCGAATAGCGACAATATTCCCTGGCGTTCTACCAATCATATTTTTCGCCTCACTACCAACTGCAACAATTTCCTGTGTATCTTTCTTCATTGCTACAACAGATGGTTCTCTTAAAACAATACTCTTACCTTTCATGTATACTAAAGTGTTTGCAGTTCCCAAGTCGATCCCAATATCTTTATTACCAAATCCAAACATTTATTAATCTCCTTTTCTCTTCTTAATTATCACTTTGTTCATGATTGCTGTCTCTCTATTAACTTATTAGTTCTTAAATTCCCAGCCCCAAAGTATTGTCTTTTAATAATCAGGTATGCTGATATCCCTTGATGTTTTATGTAAAAACAGATACACATAAACAACCATCTTATTATAACATAACTAAGAAGAACAGACATTAATTTTTGATGAGATACTTGAAATATTTATCTTTTCTTTAGAAATAGCCTTCTTGCTTTAAACTTGTGAACGTATTATTGCCAATTATGATGTGATCGATTAATGGAATTCCTAGTAAATCCCCAGCTTTTTTTAGCCGTTTTGTCACAGTGATGTCTTGACTTGACGGACTCGCATCACCTGAAGGATGGTTATGAAAACACATGACGCTTGCCGCAGAATACTTCATTGCCTGTTTGAAAATTTCTCTTGGATGAACCACGCTACTATTTAAACTTCCAATAAATATCGTCTCTCGGTGGACTAATCTGTTCCTAGTACTCAAAAAAACGCAGTGAAAATGCTCTTGTGACAGCATGCTCATTTCTTGCATCACTAAATCTGCACCATCTTGTGGCCCTCTAATTACTGGACATGTATTTACCTTTTGTTGTCCTATCCGCTTACTAATCTCAATTGCAGCCAGTACTTTCGCAGCTTTAGCAAGACCGATCCCATTTATTTCTGTTAACTCTTGCAAGGTTGCTTCTCTCATATCCGCTATCTCTGAATACTTTGCAATTACTTTGTTAGCCAAATCTACGACAGACTCCGTTCGACTACCCGTTTCAAGAATAATCGCGAACAATTCAATGTTAGATAGACTCGATACTCCTTTTTTTTGGAGTCGTTCACGAGGCTTTTCTGTGTCAGACATCTCTCTTATAAACATGTGCTTCTCCTCCTTTTTAATTATACAGAACAAACTCCCAGAAAAAATCATTGACAAATGGACATAGCAAAAAACCAATCAGTATAAACGGAACAAATGGTATTCGCTTCTTTCTCATCCCTCTCTGAAATATAGTGACTATCCCAATTAAAATGGCTCCAGAGAACACGGCAATAATAAAGATAAATAAAGCTTCCTTCAAACTCAATAAAAAACAAAGCAATATTAGTAATTTTATATCTCCAAAGCCAAAGCCCTTTCTAACAAATAAATATATCCCAACAAACACTGCTGTGCCTATGATTAATTGGTACATATGTTGCAAAAGAACAGAGAAATCAATATACCCGTAATAGCTGGCACAACTAAAAAAGTAAACAAATAAAAACATGTTTGGTATATGCAAATAATATACATCGCTCACATACAGGATTAGTAATAGCGAAAATATAAAAATATAGAGATAAAATGAGCTTTCAAATCCATATACACTGTAGAGAATGCAGACAAATATAGGCGATAGTATTTCCACGATAAAGTAACTCCAACTCATAGGCTGATTGCAACACCCCGTACGCCCTTTGAGAAGGACAAACGAAGCAATAGGCAACATACGGGTGAGCTGTAGCTTTTCCCCGCAATAATCACATTCCGAAGATATTCTACGTAAAAATGGCTTTCGTAATGGATAATTCATGCCCACAACATGTAAAAAGGATGCTAAGACTAAGCTATAGACAGATAAGATAAAATAAATCATGCGACACCTCCAACTTCTTGGACACAAATATAGCATGATAAAATTTGACTGTCATATTGCCAAAATAGTTTTTTCATGTAGAATTGTAGCTAAAAATACAGATTTAGCCTAAGAACAAAATACGATTTTCGAGAAAAAAAGAAGCCCAAAATACTTTTATGTACAATTTACACGCATCAAAAATAATTATAAAATAACAAAAAAGACCCTTTAACTAGAGTCTCCCTTGTCTTAATAATGCAATAGTACTTTCCTAACTTCTGAGATAAAGTAGAGCGAACCTGTAACTAAGATGACCTCTTCTTCTCTTCTAGCTATCCAGTTACTAAGCATATCCTCCCAGTTCTCAACGGAAATAATATTATTGGCAATCGCGATTTGCTCTATCTCACCTTTAGTCAGTGCTCGAGGATAATCAAATGTGGTAAGGTAAATCTGTACATTTTCGATATCGTTTAGCAAAGAAATCATCTCAGTAAATTCTTTATCTTTCATTGCCGTGAACAGCACCTTTACAGGAACACTTTTGAATTTTTTTGCTGATTGGACCAATACTTTCATTCCTTCAAGGTTATGCGCGCCGTCTAAAAACACGATTGGATTATCATGTATTTGCTCCATCCGACCAGGCCATTTTGCTATTTTTAAACCATTTTTGATATTCTCATCTGTCATACTAAATTGTTGCTCTTTAAGTAATTCTGCTACCCTTATCGCAACTGCAGCATTATTTAATTGATGATCACCTATCAACCCGACCTCTATCTCCAGTATTTTTCGATTTGCCAGTTGATAAGTAAATAGTCCATCTGCCTGCTTCTGTGAAAAGAAATCAGTCCCTAGTTGGTATAGACCAGATTGACATTCCTTTGCTTTTACCGCGTACAATGCACGTATTTCTGGCTGTATCACACCGCTCACAATGGGGATCTGCCTTTTGAAAATACCCGCTTTTTCCATGGCGATACTTTGAAGTGAATTACCTAGAAATTCCATGTGATCCATACCTATCGTTGTAACAACAGAGACTAATGGTGTAATGACATTCGTGGAATCCAATCTACCTCCTAATCCGACTTCTATAACGCCAATATCGATGGTGTCATAATCAGCAAAATAAAGAAACATCATAGTCGTAATAATTTCAAATTCAGATGGATGACCCATCTCAGTTTGAGCTAGCTCGTCAGCCAGAGGTTTTATTCGATCACATAGTAGGACAATTTTTTCATCTTCAATAGGTTTACCATTGACACTAATTCGTTCGTTAAAGGTCTCGATATAAGGCGATGTGAACGTGCCAACCCGATATCCAGATTGTTCCAAAACATTACGAAGAAAAGTTAATGTTGATCCTTTTCCATTTGTTCCAGCAATGTGTACCCACTTATTTTTATTTTCTGGATTATCCAGCTTAGCAAGCATCCACTCCATCCGCATAAGTCCTGGCTTAATTCCCATACGTAGTGTTCCGTGTATCCATTCTAAAGCCTCTGTATAGCTTTTAAAACTCATATGCGCCATCTCTCCCCTATACTAAAAATCAGACCTCCTGCAAAAATACGTACACAGAAGGTCTGAAATAGTTCATTTAGTTATTTTTCAATGAATTAATTCTTTCTTCGACCAATAGTTTTTTCTCCATATAGTCTTTTTCTTTCGCTCGCTCTTCTTCAATGACATTGGCCGGTGCTTTTGCCATGAATTTCTCGTTTGATAGCTTTCCTTGTACACGTGAAACTTCTTTTTTCCATTTTGATAACTCTTTTTCTAATCGAGCAATCTCTTCATCCATGTTGATAAGCCCTTCAAGTGGCAAGTATATCTCCGCCCCAGAAACTACGGCTGTCATTGCGGTTTTCGAAGGCTCTAAATCAAATGAAATCGTAGTCGTCTCAGGATTACAGAAGCGCTCAATATAAGAAATATTTTTCTCTAAGATAGCTTTATGTGTTTCTGTTTTCGGTTTTAGTTGTAATTCAATTTGCTTGCTAAGCGGAGTGTTCACTTCTGCGCGGATGTTACGAACTGCTCGGATAACTTCCACAAGTAGCTTCATTGAGTCCGCTGCTTCTTTATCCACTTGCTTCTCATTTACTTTTGGCCAATCTGCAATGGTGATGGACGCCCCTTCATGAGGTAAGTTTTGCCAAATTTCTTCTGTTACGAATGGCATGAATGGGTGTAGTAATCGCATCGTATTATCCAACACATACGCTAGAACAGATCTGGTTGTTTTCTTCGCCTCTAAATCATCGCCGTACAGGGATATTTTTGCAATTTCGATGTACCAGTCACAAAACTCATCCCAAATAAAATTATAAAGCGTTCGACCTACTTCGCCAAATTCGTATTTTTCCGCAAGGTTAGTCACCGTTTCAATCGTTTCATTAAGTCGCGTCAGTATCCACTTGTCACTCACTTCTGTCACGTTTGATAAGTCGATAGCTTCGTATTTCATGCCTTCCATGTTCATCAACGCAAAACGGGAAGCGTTCCAAATTTTATTAATGAAATTCCAAGTTGATTCTACTTTTTCAAAGCTAAATTTCAAATCTTGACCTGGCGCGGTTCCTGTCGATAGCGTATAGCGTAGAGAATCTGCACCGTATTTCTCAACCACTTCTATTGGGTCAACACCATTTCCGAGTGATTTAGACATCTTTTTACCATCTGCATCTCTGACTAAACCGTGTATCAGTGTATCTTTAAAGGGCCTTGTATCCGTAAATTCCACTGATTGGAAAATCATTCTAGATACCCAGAAAAAGATAATGTCATATCCGGTTACAAGCGTACTCGTTGGGAAAAACTTTTGAAAATCCGGATTTTCCTCATCTGGCCATCCCATTGTTGAAAAAGGCCATAGTGCAGAGCTGAACCAAGTATCAAGTACATCTTCGTCCTGATTCCAGTTCTCAATGTCTGCGGGCGCATTTTCTCCCACATAGAGTTCACCAGTTTCTTTATGGTACCAAGCAGGAATTCTGTGCCCCCACCATAGCTGACGAGAAATACACCAATCGTGAATGTTCTCCATCCAAGAAAGATATGTTTTTTCGAAACGCTCAGGTATGAAGTTTATTTTTTCATCTTGATTTTCTTGTAATTTCACTGCTTGCTCTGCTAAGGGTTGCATTTTTACAAACCACTGCATGGATAAATAAGGTTCAACAACAGCTCCTGTACGTTCTGAATGCCCCACAGAATGAAGATGTGGCTCTTGTTTAATGAATAGCCCCAGTTCCTTAAAGTCTTCGATAATAGCTTTTCTCGCTTCAAACCGGTCCATACCATTATATTTTCCTGATGCTTCGTTCATTGTTGCATCCTCATTCATTACGATAACGCGGGGTAAATCATGGCGATTACCGACTTCAAAATCGTTAGGATCGTGTGCTGGCGTAATTTTTACAACGCCAGAGCCGAATTCGCGTTCCACATAGTCATCTGCAACAATTGGAATTTCTCGGCCAATGATTGGTAGTGTGATAGTTTTTCCGATGAATGATTGGTAGCGCTCATCTTTAGGATGAACGGCAACCGCTGTGTCTCCTGGAATTGTCTCCGGTCTTGTCGTTGCAACCTCAAGGAAGCCCGAACCATCTGTTAAAGGATATTTCAAATGATAGAATTGACCTTCCACGTCTTGGTGGATAACCTCGATATCTGATAGGGCTGTTTTAGCAACGGGATCCCAGTTAATAATGTATTGACCGCGGTAAATCAGATCTTTTTCGTATAGTGAAACAAAAACTTTTTTTACTGCATCAGATAGACCTTCGTCCAATGTAAATCTCTCTCTAGAGTAATCTAACCCTAAGCCGATTTTCTTCCACTGCTCTCTAATGAATGTAGCGTATTCTTCTTTCCAATCCCAAGCTTTGGATAGAAACTTCTCTCGACCAAGATCATAGCGAGAGATATCGCTTTCGCGCAGTTTAGCTTCCACTTTTGCCTGTGTAGCGATGCCGGCGTGGTCCATTCCCGGAAGATAAAGCGTGTCATACCCTTGCATCCGTTTCATTCGTGTTAGGATATCTTGTAATGTCGTATCCCATGCATGACCTAGATGTAATTTTCCTGTGACATTGGGCGGTGGGATAACAACGGAGTACGCGGGTTTATCATTTTTACCGTCCGCTTTAAAAAATTCTTGCTCAATCCACCAGTCGTATCTATTTTTTTCGATATCTTGCGGGTTATATTTGGTTGGCATATTCAGTTCAGTCATTGTTTTTCCCCCTATAAATTGATTTTCAGCATTTTTGAAACACAAAAAAACTCCTCTCATCCATAAAGGACGAAAAGAGTATTTTCCGCGGTACCACCTTTTTACCGTACACAAAACCGGCACTTCATTAATTTAACGAGAGAAAGTTTCCCGATATCCCTTACTCTTTTTTCAGGGATACTGCTCAGAGGCTACGTTCGAATACTTTTCTTAGAGACTCGCACCAGCCGTCTCCTCTCTGTAGTAAGAAAAAATATTCTACTCTTCCTCATCC
The DNA here is from genome assembly GCF_003856515.1 of Listeria sp. SHR_NRA_18. NCBI lineage: Bacteria > Bacillati > Bacillota > Bacilli > Caryophanales > Listeriaceae > Listeria > Listeria sp. SHR_NRA_18. Next base: position 152,699 of record NZ_QPKR01000001.1, on the reverse strand, counting down.
TTGCATTTACGAATATTTAGATTGGATTTATTGTATCAAATAAACGCAGAAACGTCAACGCAGTGCCTTCATAGCTGCTTCCATTGCTTCTAGTGTTTTTGCGATTTCTACATCTGTGTGTTCCGTTGAGATAAACAAGCCTTCATATTGAGAAGGTGGTAAGAAAACCCCATTATTGAGCATTTCTCGGTAGTAGTTAGAGAAATAAGTCAGATCCGATGTTTTTGCAGTGTCGTAATTTGTTACTTTTTGATTGGTGAAGAAAAAGCCGAACATGGAACCTGCTCTGTTGATAGAAAGTGGGACTTCATATTGCTTCGATAATACTTCTAGCCCCTCTTCCAGCTGATCTATCAGAGCTCTAAACGCATCATAGTGATGTGGTGTTAATTGTTTTAGTGTGGCATAGCCTGCGTTCATTGCTACCGGGTTTCCTGATAATGTTCCTGCTTGATAAATAGAACCTGCTGGGGCAATGTGTTCCATAATTTCTTTTTTCCCGCCGTAAGCGCCGACTGGTAGCCCACCACCGATTACTTTTCCAAGACAAGTGATATCAGGCGTGACAACATAAAGACCTTGTGCGCTATAAAAATCAACGCGGAAACCCGTCATGACTTCATCAAAAATCAGAAGGCTTTCATACTGAGTCGTCACTTCGCGTAGCCCTTCTAGGAATCCTTCGATTGGAGGCACAACGCCCATATTTCCTGCTACTGGCTCCACGATGACAGCTGCTATTTCTGCACCATATTTTTCGAAGACGAACTTTACGCTTTCTAAGTCATTGTATGGAACAGCTATGGTATCAGCAGCAAGTCCTGGCGTGACTCCTGGGGAATCTGGCAAGCCAAGCGTTGCAACGCCTGATCCTGCTTTTATTAGCAAGGAATCGCCGTGGCCGTGATAGCTTCCTTCGAATTTCACTATCTTATTTCTTTTGGTATAGCCTCTTGCTAATCGAATGGCGCTCATTGTTGCTTCTGTTCCTGAGGATACCATGCGAACCATTTCTACAGATGGGACACGTTCTACGACAAGTTTTGCTAGTTCGGTTTCGATTTCTGTCGGTGTTCCGAAGCTCGTCCCTTTCATAGCGGCATCGGTAACTGCTTTAATAACGCCTTCGTTCGCATGACCTAGAATTAAAGGCCCCCAAGATAGGACGTAATCGATATATTTATTGCCGTCGATATCGGTTAAATAAGCTCCTTTTCCATACTCTATAAAAACAGGATTCGCGTTTACTGATTTAAATGCACGAACTGGACTATTAACACCACCTGGCAATATTTTTTCTGCTTCTTTAAAGGCTTTGATTGAGTTTGTATATTTATTCATCTAAGCATCTCCTTTTAGATAGAGGGCAACGTCTTTGGCGAAATAAGTAATAATCAGACTCACGCCAGCACGCTTCATACTCGTCAGCATTTCCATTACAATTCGCTCTTCATCGATCCAACCGTTGGCGCTCGCAGCTTTTACCATCGCATACTCGCCACTTACATTGTAGGCCACGACGGGAAGATTCGTTTGATTGCGCACGTCTCTGATAATATCGAGGTAGGAAAGGGACGGTTTGACAATCAGGAAATCCGCGCCTTCTTGTTCATCACTTTTTGCTTCGCGCAACGCTTCAAGTCTATTAGCGGGATCCATTTGGTAGGTTTTTCGATCACCGAATTGAGGTGCACTATTCGCTGCATCACGGAAAGGACCATAAAAAGCGGAGGCATATTTCACAGCATAAGACATAATCGGGATATCTTGATAGCCTGCTTCATCTAGACCTTCACGAATAACTTGCACAAAGCCGTCCATCATATTGGAGGGGGCAATGATATCGGCACCAGCTTTTGCTTGGCTAACTGCTGTTTGTTTGAGCAGTTCTAACGATGCGTCGTTTTTTACTTCGCCATTTTCAATCACACCGCAATGTCCATGATCTGTGAATTCGCAAAGGCATGTATCTGCAATAACAATCATTTCTGGAGCTAATTTTTTCACTAATCGCGTGGCTTCTTGAACAATTCCATGGTCGTGATATGCGCCTGTTCCTACGTCGTCTTTATCGTCAGGGAGCCCGAACAAGATGATTGCTTTGATACCTAACTTGGTAAGCTCTTCAATTTCAGCCTCCAATTCATGTAAAGGGAATTGGAAAACGCCAGGCATGGAGCTCACTTCTGTTTTGGCCTCTTTACCTTCTTTTACAAAAATAGGATAAATCAGATCATCGGTATGTAAAACCGTTTCGCGAACAAGGTCGCGCATTGCGGTACTGCTCCGCAAGCGCCGATGTCTATCAAAATTTGGACTCATTGTCATATCTCTCCTTCTATTAATAATTCGCATATTTGTTGCATTGTATAGTTATCTGGCTCATATGCGACCGAAAAACCAGATTTTTTAATCGCCTCGGTTGTTACTGGGCCGATGGATGCGATTTTTAAAGATTTGATATCTCCGGTATAGCTTTTCAGAAAATGGCGCCATGCAGAAGGGCTAGCAAATATCGCGATATCGATGGGCTGGTAATGCATAACAGATTGTAACTGATTGATAGATTCTTCTGGAAAACCAGTTTCATAAATCACGCTTTCTTTGACTAAATGCCCTGATTGAGCGAAGCGTTTCGCAATTTCATCACGCGCGATATTGCTTTTTGGAAGGAAAATAAGTTGCGATACTAAACCAAGCGCTAGCCATTCTTCAATAAACACATCCGTTGTAAATAATGACGGATGAAAATGAGGCGAGTAACCGTATAAAGCAAGTGCCTCCGTTGTTTTCTCACCGATCACTGCTATTTTTATTTTTTTAGGGATTACTGCTTGTTGCTCAAAAAAATAACGAACTGTGTTTGCACTTGTGAATATAATCCAATCGTATTCGTCTAAAACCTCGTCGCACGGGTGTGGCCTAGTCTCAATCATCGGAACTGCCGAAGCACGAAACCCTGCGCTTTCCAACACATCTAGCCAAGGCATATTTTTCGAAGCTTCACGTGTTAATAAAACGTGTTTAGACATTATCTCTTAATCCTTGAATAACCTCTTTAGCACCAAGTTGGATAAGCTGATCCGCTACACTTAAACCAAGCGCCTTAGGGTCTTCTCCCTGTTCTGTAATTTGATAAAATAACTTGCCATCAACAGAACTAACCAGACCTTTTAACTCTAAAGAACCATCTTTTACAGTCGCGTGACCAGCAATTGGAATTTCACAACCGCCATCTAATGCTTTTAAAAGTGTGCGTTCTGCTGTTACGGCAAGGTTTGTTTCCTCATCATTCAATAGTGCGAGCATCTCTTTGACAACGGTATCATCTGCGCGACACTCAATCGCAAGTGCTCCCTGTCCAACAGCTGGTAAGCAAATCGATTCATCCAAGAAAGCATAACCTTGCTCCAGCTTATCTAGCCAATCCATGCGTTTCAATCCAGCAACTGCTAGCACGATTGCGTCAAAATCCTCTTCCCGCAACTTCCTAAGCCTTGTATCAATATTCCCGCGAATGGGCTTAATGTTTAAATCTGGTCGTACATGCAATAATTGCGCAGCACGTCGCAAACTACTTGTCCCAATGACAGCACCATTAGCCAAACTATCTAAGCTATTTCCCTGCTTAAAAATAAGGCAGTCCAGTGGATTCTCACGTTTTGGAATGGCACCAATCATTAGTCCACCGGCTAGCTCAGATGGGACATCTTTCATACTATGTACAGCGAAATCAATTCGCTTTGCAATCAGCGCATCTTCTACTTCCGACACAAAAAGGCCCTTGCCACCAACTTTGCTCAATGTAACATCTAAAATACGATCGCCTTTTGTCACAATTTCCTCAATCTCAAAACTTATTTCTGGAAATTGTTCTTGAAGTTTTGCAATCACCCATTTTGTCTGCGTTAAAGCTAGTTGGCTGCGTCTTGAACCAACAATAATTTTTCGAGTCATGCTTTTTCACCAACTTTTTCTTTAGTTATTTCTATCGTTTCTTCTGTTTTTTGAAGGTCAAATATATTTTGGAAAACTTCAATGTCATGCGCGGCATCTGCACTTGTTGCCATCTCTTTTAATTCAGAAATTGGATGTTTCAGTAACTGATTAATGATACTCTTCATGTGTTTACCGACAATGACTTGTTCCCGATCTGATAGGTTTGGCAATTTATTCGAAAGACTCTGCATCGTTTCTGCTTGTAATGCCAACGCTTTTTCACGTAGATCTTTAATGATTGGAACAACGCCGAGCTGTTTCTCCCATTCATAAAAATTCACGCAAGCTTCTTCAATTTGTGCTTCGATTTCGATGACCATTGCTTGCCGTTGTTGTGTGTTTTCTTGGATGACATCACCTAAGTCGTCAATGTCAAACAACGTCACATTGGGAATCTCTGCACATGTCGCTTCAACGTTTCGCGGTAAAGCAATATCTATAATGACAAGCGCTTTTTCACGCTCAGCTATCATATTTTGGGTGATGATTGGTGTCGTTGCTGATGTGGAAGTAATGACAATGTCTGCATGCTTTAGTTGTTCGCTCAAGCTAGCGTAATCCGACCACTGGATACCTAACTTTTCTGCCACATCTTCCGCGCGCGCGCTCGTTCTATTTAACAGCGTGACATCAGCTATTTTGGCTCCAAGCATGTTCTGAATCGCTAGCACGCCCATTTTCCCAGCGCCGACAATGACTGTTTTCTTATTTGCAACATCCATACATGCTTTTTTCACGACTTCCACCGCGGCATAACTAATAGACACTGCATTTTCGTTGATTTTCATCGTATGGTGTACGTTTTTGGCGAAATGAACTGACTCGCGGAATAGTTGATTTAAAATTGTTCCCGTTGTTCCGATTGTTTGCGCGCTTGTGAACGCGTCCTTGACCTGACCAAGAATCTGCGTTTCACCGATAATCAAAGAGTCCAAGCCACTCGTGACGCGATACAGATGTTTCACGGCCTCTTCTTCTTCAAAAAACAGCAAATAAGGCTCCAAAATTTGCATATCCATTTGGAACCAATTGGCTAAGAAACGCTTAATATAGTATCTTCCTGTATGGAGTTGATCCACCACAGCAAAAATTTCAGTACGGTTACATGTCGATATAATAACATTTTCTAAAATACTTTTTTCTTGATGCAAGGAAACCAATGCCATTTCCTCTTCTTCTGGATTGAAAGCTAACCGTTCTCGTATTTCGATTGGCGCGCTTGTATGATTTAGACCGACAGAGAGAATGTACATCAATAAGCCCCCTTTTTACATTAATAAATTCAAGCTTCATTCTATCACTTTTTAGAACGGGCGCCAACTTGTTCGCTTGTGAATAATCGCAACGACTTACTGCATTGCTTCTTCAATTAATTTCCAAGCTTCTTCTTTGCCCATCTTTGTTTCAGAGGAAAACATCACAAAACCATCTTCTGGATCGAAATCTAGTGCTTCTTTCACTATTTTCATGTTTTTATGCCATTTGCTACGCGGAATTTTATCAGCTTTTGTAGCAATAACGATAGCTGGAATCTGATAGTATTTCAAAAATTCATACATGTTCCGGTCATCTTCGGTTGGCTTATGACGTAAATCTACAATCTGAATCACTGCTTTAAGAGGCGTTCTGCTCGTCATGTATGTTTCAATCATCTCGCCCCATTTTTGACGTTCCTTCTTAGAGACTTTGGCAAAACCGTATCCTGGAACATCGACGAAGAAAAAGGAATCTTCAATTTTATAAAAGTTCAATGTTTGCGTTTTCCCTGGTTTTTGCGAGATTCTGGCCATACTTTTACGGCGAATCATCGTGTTAATGAAAGAAGATTTCCCGACATTCGAACGACCTGCGAGCGCAAACTCTGGCAAACCGCCATCTGGATACTGCTCTTTCCAAACAGCACTTATTACAAGTTCTACATTATTTATATTCATAGTTTCCACCTTTATCTAAAATGATCTTTTTTAAGTATAACGGAATTATGCAAATTAAGCAAAAAGGCTCTCCGCTGATGGGAGAACCTTCCTTGAAAACTAGATTTGCGATACTTCTGCTTGTACGCGTGCGATGAATTCGTCTAGTGGTAATGTTTCTGAATCTTTCTCGCCATATTTACGTACGTTGACTGTGTTGTTCTCTACCTCTTGATCACCGATAACGAGCGCATACGGGATTTTCTTTGTTTGTGCTTCGCGAATCTTGTAACCAAGTTTTTCATTGCGTTCGTCGACTTCCACGCGGAAACCGGCATACATTAACTTATCTTTCAGCGCTTTGCTGTGATCCATATGTGCATCGATGCTAACTGGGATAAGCTCCATTTGGATCGGTGCCAACCATGTTGGGAACGCGCCTTTATATTCCTCAATCAAGTAGGCAACGAAGCGTTCCATTGTTGAGACAACGCCACGGTGAATCACGACTGGACGGTGTTTTTCGCCATCTTCGCCGATATAAGTTAAGTCAAAGCGTTCTGGAAGCAGGAAATCAAGTTGGACAGTAGATAATGTTTCGTCTTTGCCAATTGCAGTTTTCACCATAACGTCAAGTTTTGGCCCGTAGAATGCAGCTTCGCCATCTGCTTCATAGTAATCCAAGCCCATGTCGTCCATCGCGTCTTTCAACATGCCTTGCGCTTTTTCCCACATCGCGTCGTCATCGAAATATTTCTCCGTGTTTTCAGGATCGCGATAGCTTAGACGGAAACTATAATCTGTAATCGCGAAATCTTTGTACACAGCTAAAATAAGTTCGACAACACGTTTGAATTCGTCTTGAATTTGATCTGGGCGAACGAATACATGCGCGTCATTTAGAGTCATACCGCGAACCCGTTGTAAGCCTGAAAGCGCGCCACTCATTTCATAGCGATGCATCATACCAAGTTCTGCGATGCGGATTGGTAATTCGCGATAACTGTGAATGTCATTTTTGTAAATCATCATGTGATGCGGACAGTTCATCGGACGAAGCACAAGCTCTTCATTGTCCATTTTCATTGTTGGGAACATGTCTTCATGATAGTGATCCCAGTGACCGCTTGTTTTGTAAAGCTCTACGTTTGCCATAATTGGAGTGTAAACGTGGTTGTAGCCTAGGCGTTCCTCTTTATCAACGATGTAACGCTCGATCACGCGGCGGATTGTCGCACCTTTTGGAAGCCATAGCGGTAAGCCTTGTCCAACTTCTTGACTATTCGCAAATAACTCCAACTCTTTACCAAGTTTGCGGTGATCACGCTCTTTCGCCTCTTGTTGCAGACGTAGAAATTCTTTCAAACCATTTTTATCGAAAAAGGCTGTTCCGTAAATACGTTGCAACATTTTGTTATTGCTATCGCCGCGCCAGTAAGCACCAGCCACACTTAGCAATTGGAATACTTGAATTTTACCAGTTGATGGAACGTGCACACCACGACATAGGTCGAAAAATTCGCCTTGTGTATAGATAGTCACTGTTTCCTCTGCTGGAATCGCTTCGATAAGTTCTAATTTATAGTTATCACCGATTGCTTTGAAACGTTTGATCGCTTCATCGCGGGAGACTTCTTCACGTGTAATCGGCAAATTTTCACGAATGATGTTTTGCATTTCTTTTTCGATTACCGGGAAAGTTTCTTCGCTGATCGCCACTTCCGTATCGACGTCATAGTAGAAACCAGAATCGATAGCTGGACCTACCCCAAAAGTAATACCTGGATATAAACGTTTTAAAGCTTGAGCTAGTAAATGCGCGGAACTATGTCGCAAAATTTGCAGCGCGTCTTCGTGATCCGGAGTCACAATTTCGATTTTTGAATCCTCAAGAATCGGTGTTACTAAGTCGACCAATGTTCCGTTCACTTTACCTGCTAATGCCTTTTTCTTGAGGCCTGGGCTGATGGACGCGGCGATATCTGCTGTGGAAACGCCTGCCTCAAATTCTTTTACTGCACCATCTGGAAATGTAATTTTCATTTTCTTCGACTCCTTCTTCCAATTTTTTAGACGAAACGCGGACTTTTTTCAAGCACATTCTAACTTTTTGGGGAACAAAAAAAGACCCATCCCTAGCTTATGCAAGGGACGAGTCTTTCAACACGTGGTTCCACCCAAGATTCAAGAATTCCGAAAAATTCTACTCTTGTCACAGTTAACGGTGTGATCCGTCTCAAACTACTACTGGGAATACCCAATTTCGAATGAAAAGTTCAAAGGGGGTCACTTTACTGGCTAATTAGGAGGTTCTCAGCAATGCCTCCTTCTCTGTGAATCAGACGCTAATAAAATGTTGTCCTTATCAATACTTGTTTCATCATTACCTGTATTATAAATCGGATTGGACAAAATGGCAAGCTTTAGTACTAAAAAATTTAATAGCGCCTATTTCTGCCATCCAGTTCTACTTCTTTCGACAAGTAACGAATCCGTTCCATAATTCGGCGGGCCTTCATGCGTTCTTCCGTGCCATTATTCGAAAACATCAAGTGGTTTTCTAGATGCTCCATACTGTAATTAGACGAGAAAAACGTTGGCAATTCTTCTTGCATCCGGAACTGCAAAATGGCTCCCAGCACTTCATCACGCGTCCATGTCGTCATCGATTCCGCGCCAATATCATCTAACATCAAAATATCGGTTTCTTTCGCGAACTGGATTTTTTCACCGACGCTGTTATCCGCTATCGATTGCTTGATTTCACGCATAAATTCTGGTAGATATACGAGCGTTGTTGAGATTCCTTTTAGCGCCAAATCCTTTGCCATAGCACCAAGTAAATACGATTTTCCCGTTCCGAAACTGCCGTGAATATAGAGACCTTTTTGCATACCAGTGGCGCCTTTTTCATAGGTGCTTAAAAATTCACCAGCCGCTAAAAATGCCGCACTACGCGACTCATTATCGATTGAAAAATCATCCAATGTTGCCTCCATCACTTGCTTCGGCATGTATAGAGACCGGATGCGTTTTTCTATCGCGCGCTGTCGGTCTGCCTGAATTTTCTCCTCGGTTGGGTAATATGTGACCGTGATATAGTCGCCGTTCAAACTAAGTCGCGGCGCGTAACCAGGCATCAATGTATCTTCTTTTTGCTGATACTTCTCGTGCTCCGTCATAAATTCGTAAAGCTTGGATAAGTTCTGATTGATGATTTGTTCGTTTAGCTCTGATTGGTGCTCGTTTAGAAACTGCTTCACCGGCCCATAAGCAAAAACTTGCTGCTTCAATGTTTCATATTGTTTTTCAAAATCGCGACCTTGGAAGAGCTGACCGAGCGTTCTTTCGATTTTATCCATCTTCGTCACCTACCTTCTTTTAAGCGTTTTTTCATCTCTTCAACTTGCTTGTCGAGCGTCGATTTTTCGCGGACAGTCATTTCTTTTTCAACTGGTTTCACTTCTTCTTTATCAAACCAATCTGGCAAAATTTCTTTGCGTCCTGTTTGATTGAATTTACGGTTGTTATTGCGATAATTGGCCGGCGGTTTCTGCGTGCCTTCTTCTTGAAGTTTCTTATATTTTTCATGCTCAGCCCAAGCCATTTCCATCGCTTCTTTGGCGGTCTGTACTTTTTTACGTTTCCAGTGAGCTGCGATGGTCATCATGTAGTTTTTAGAAATTTTACCGTCTAGTCGAAGCAAAACATATTCAATCAATACATTCATGACTGGAATCGGCAAATTCTGTTGCGCCAAAACTTCATCAATGACTTTAAGGTCGGTCTCTGCAGGCACTGCCCCATCGCTAATATCGACCATCAATTGATATGGCGTCACGTTTTCCAAATAATAAGCAAGCGCTTCTGTATCCGACGCACCTTCTTGCGGCTGCAGATCTTGTGACGCGACTTTAGGCTCGGTTTTCGCTTTTAATTCCGGCAAGCGGTTATGTTGCAACTGGTAGCCATCTCGTACAATTTTGCGCAAATAGTCTAGATCTAGCGAACCGTCTGCTTGCACCGATCGATACAAATAATGCACCATATCGAGCTCTTCCACCGCATAAATCGCGTGCAGTTTCAGAATGCACGCGCGAACTTCTTCCGTCACCGCATTTCGTGATAACATCGTCGGCGATAAACTTTGGAGCATCACCGCAAAATCAAATGCTTTGTCATCGAGCGTGACACCTCGCGATACCGCACGCCCAACAGGTTCGCCATTCGCGACCGTACTCACCGGCAATTCGCTCCCTTGAAACGTCTCAAATACATCCTGAAACGAACGCGTCACCTCATCAAAACCATCTTCTGACATCGGTTCATCGGAAAAAAAGCGGCGCAATCGTTGGTACTGTGCGTTTCCAATTTTGCTATATAAATAAATATTCAATAACCCGTCGGAAAAAAACTGCTCAGGAGAAAGCGGTGCTGCCATTTCGTATATGTAATGTCGGGATTCGCCGGTCGTCTGCACGAAACTCCGCAACAAGCCCAACCCCTCTAGCTTCAATCGTGCTTGGAAAAGGTTCGACAAGCTGATCCCGAGCAAGTTTAGCAGCTGGGTATGACTATGGCTCTCGGACCAAAGGCGGTTCTCCTCCACCTCTGTGACAAGCGTGTCGTAGAGCGCCAAACATTCTGCTCCCATTAGCGGCTGATATAAAAAAGTCATGATTTTGCGGTCTTTTTCTGATAAAACACCATTCGCCTTCACTTGATAGCTATCGACCGGCTGTAACTCCATCCAAAATTCTGCCACTCTACTTCACCTTTCTTACTCCTATTTTGTCTTATTCATTAAATCTTTTAGTTCTTCCACAAAAACGCTGATATCCTTGAACTGGCGGTAAACCGAGGCAAATCGCACATAGGCAACCTCGTCTAAAACCGCCAATTTATCCATTAATTTCTCACCGATCAAATGCGAAGATACTTCACTTTCACCGATGCTTCGTAGCTCGCGTTCGACTGCGTTCACGACGTCTTCCAATTGTTCCACGGAGACCGGCCGCTTTTCACAAGCACGAATGAGGCCGCGCAATATTTTCTCTCTGGCAAACTCTTCACGAACACCGTCTTTTTTGACGACGATAAGCGGGCTTTCTTCTACTTTTTCGAATGTGGTGAAGCGAAAGCCGCACGTTTCACATTCTCTGCGACGTCGAATGGAATTGCCATCATCCGCCGGTCTTGAATCCACAACGCGTGAGCTATTGCCTTTACAAGATGGACATTTCATTGTCATCCACTCCTATTTTATGTGATTCCTTTTCCCTAGTATACCACGACTCCCACCAAAGCTTCTACTTTGAAAAGGTGCGGACTAGCGCGCTTACTTGTTGTTCTGTTTCGGCTAAACTCTGTGAATTATCAATCACAATATCTGCCTGTTTTATTTTTTCAGCTAGCGGTAATTGGCTGGCGATTCTAGCTTGTGCCTCGCTTTTCCCTAAATTATTCCGCTTCATCAAACGCTCTAATTGCGTCTTTTCATCCACAAAAACAACGACAATCGTATCTACCATTTCTTGCAGCTTACTCTCTATCAAAAGTGGAATATCAAAAACGATAATATCATGTCCAGCGGCTATCCATCGATCCCGTTCAGCCAACATCCAGCGCCTTACAAGCGGGTGCACAATCGCGTTTAAAACTTCTCGCTTCTCACTATCGTGAAAAATAATGCTACCCAACTTCTGCCGATCAAGCTCCCCGTTCTCTTGAAAAACCTCTGCGCCAAAAGTAGCTCTGATTTGCTTCGCGCCTTCCGTCCCAGCCTCGACAACTTTTCGAGCAGCGATATCCGCGTCAACAATTGGAAAACCAGCTTCATGAAGCATCTGACTAACCGTGCTTTTACCGCTTGCAATTCCGCCTGTTAATCCAATAATATAAGCCATCCGCGTCACCTATTTCTGACATTTCGGGCAAAAATGCGTGCCCCTGCCATTCAGTTTGATTTTCACAATTGGCGTGCCACAAACCGGACACGGATTGTCTTTTTCGCCGTAGACTTGCAGTTTATCTTGATAACCGCCAATCTTTCCTTGTGAGTTCACATACGTACGAATGGTGGAACCTCCGAGTGCGACTGCTTCTGCCATGATTGACCTAGTACTCTCATAAAGTCGCATGATTTCAGCTGGTGTTAATGTGTTCGCCGGTCTTTCCGGAAGTACCTTCGCCTGAAAACAAACCTCATCCGCGTAAATATTTCCGATACCCGCAACAAGACTTTGATCCAGCAAAACGGTTTTGACGGCGCGACCTGATTTCATTAGTTTCATCGCAAAAGCGCTCTTTTCAAACGTGTCGGAAAGCGGTTCTGGTCCGAGTTTTTGGATAGATTTGGTGAGTCCTTCTTGCCCTTTTAATACGAGTTCCATCGTGCCAAACTTCCGGACATCAAGGTAGCGTAGTTCTGTGTTATCCGTGAAGTGGAACGTGACGTGTGTGTGCTTGTCCACTGGATCTGTCGCATTATTGAGACGGTACTTGCCCTCCATGCGCAAATGCGATAAAAGCGTGCCATCCGTTGTGTCGATTAGCAGAAACTTGCCGCGACGGCGAACGGCTTCGATTTTTTGCCCGATCATATTCCCAACAAATTGTTCTGCTGGCATGCCGACGATCATCTTTGGAACGCCGACGATAACTTGATCGATTTCTTTTCCTATAACAAGTTCGGCGAGTGTTGCCCGAACGTTTTCTACTTCTGGTAATTCTGGCATGATTTTAACCCCTTACTTCTGTTATTTCGCGTCGTACCACGTGTCTCCGAAAGAACTATCGACTTTGAGTGGGACAGAAAGCGCGACGGCATTCTCCATCACATCGGGAACGATTTCTTCGAGTTTCGCGATTTCGCTTTCCGGTGCTTCAAAAATGAGCTCATCGTGCACTTGGAGTAGCAAACGTGCTTCGAGTTTCTCCGAGATAAGACGGTCATTCATGAGAATCATCGCTTTTTTGATAATATCCGCGGCACTTCCTTGAATCGGTGTATTCATCGCGGTTCTTTCGGCAAATCCACGAACGTTGAAGTTGCGACTCGTGATTTCAGGAATATAACGGCGACGATGCAAAATCGTTTCAACATAGCCTTTTTCCTTCGCAGAACGCACAATTTCTTCCATGTACTCTTTTACGCCAGGATAACTCGCAAAATAACGATCGATAAAATCCCGTGCTTCTTTCCGCGTAATACCTAGATTCTGCGATAAACCGTAATCACTAATGCCATATACGATACCAAAATTGACGGCTTTTGCTTGGCGGCGCATCAACGAATCGACTTCTTCCTGCTCCACGTGGAAAACGTCCATCGCAGTTTTTGTATGGATATCATAGTCGTGTTTGAAGGCGTATTGTAGGTTCTCATCTTCTGAAATATGCGCCAAAACGCGTAGTTCGACTTGTGAGTAATCCGCAGAAAAAATCTTCCAACCTGGTTCAGATGGGACAAAGACTTGACGAATTTTGCGGCCTTCTTCCAAACGAATCGGGATATTTTGCAGGTTCGGGTCAACAGAGCTCAAACGGCCTGTTTGCGCCAATGTCTGGTTAAAACGCGTGTATACTTTTTGCGTATCTTGATGTGTCACTTTTAGCAAGCCTTCGATGTAGGTTGATTGGAGTTTGCCAAGTTGACGGTACATCAGGATGCTTTCAATGATTGGATGCGATCCTGCCAGTTTTTCAAGGACGTCGGCGGATGTGGAATAGCCTGTTTTCGTTTTCTTTTCTGCTGGGAGCCCTAGATTTTCGAACAGGATAACGCCTAATTGTTTCGGCGAATTGATGTTGAATTCAGATCCTGCATACTCATGAATCGTTTTTTCGAGTTCGCTTAATCGGCCTGCCAACTCAACTTTCATATCTTCTAGACGCGCCGTGTCCACTTTGACGCCGTACATTTCTATTTTCGCTAAAACCTTGGATAGCGGTAATTCGAGGTCTTCAAATAAGCCTAACTGCTCATTATTTTCGAGTTCCGTACGCATTTTTTTCTCTAATTCGGAAACGGCGACAACTTTACGCGCCAGATGTTCCGCAACAATGGCTTCTTCTGGAATCGCGCGTTTTGCCCCTTTTCCGTACACCAATTCATCCGTTTTCACCGCGTCGAAATCGTGACTCACTGCAACACTCGCAAAATCACCAATCGTGTCGGATGGGTTGAGTAAATAAGAAGCGAGCATAATATCGAATTCGATACCGTCGACCGCAATATCAAATTTGGAAAGCCCGACAATCGTTTTCTTCGCATCGTATACGACTTTTTCTTTTTTCGGATCTTCCAACCACGTTTTCAATGCTGGAGACTTTGTGAGCGCATCCGCATTTGCGAAAAATGTACCCGCTTCCGAATGAAACGCAATCCCAATAAACGGTGCCGTATGGTAGTTGTCATTATCCAATTCGACATAAATCGCGGTTTTGTCGCTCAGATGTTCCGCCGTAATCTCATCTACTATTTCAAACGAGAGGCTCTCCATTTCTTTCTCCGGTTCGCTCGATTCCCCCTGTATATTTTTCAAAAGTGTCGCAAAACCAAGTTCTTTCAGTAACGGCACCACTTTTTCCGTATCGTAGCCAGTATATTTCAGATCCGCGACTTTAATTTCTAGTGGCGAATCCGTGTTGATTGTCGCCAATTCTTTACTCATTACGGCTGATTCTTTATTATCCATTACTTTTTCTTGTAGCTTTTTACCCGAAATTTGATCGGCATTGGCTAGTACTTCTTCTACCGTGCCAAATTGATGTAGTAATTTTAATGCCGTTTTCTCGCCGACGCCAGGAATTCCAGGAATATTATCGGAAGCATCGCCCATTAAGCCTTTCATATCAATGATTTGCTCCGGCATAAGATCATATTTTTCTTTCAAACTCGCCGGTGTATTTTGCTCCATATCCGTGATGCCTTTTTTCGTAATATACACCGTTGTTTTATCGCTCGCGAGCTGCGTTAAATCGCGATCCCCCGTAATCACAACGACCTCTAGCCCGTCTTTTTCAGCGTGTTTCGTAATCGTTCCAATAATGTCATCCGCCTCATAATTCGGCAGTTCATAGCGCGGAATCGAATACGCATCCAGCAACTCGCGAATAAACGGAAACTGCTCAGACAGCTCACTTGGCGTCTTCTGGCGTCCACCTTTGTACTCTTTATACTGACTATGCCGAAAAGTCGTTTTCCCCGCATCAAAAGCCACCAACACATGGTCCGGCTGCTCTTTTTCCAACACATTCATAATCATCATCGCAAAACCATACACCGCGTTCGTGTACACGCCCTTATCATTGCTCAAAAGCGGCAACGCGTAAAAAGCACGATTCGCGATACTATTTCCATCAATTAGTACAAGTTTATTCACAGGGATTCCTCCTCAAAATTTAGCGCTCATTATGTCCATTTTAACATAGAAACACTGAATACGCCTTTATTCAGGCACACAAAAAAACCATGTTTTGAAACAAGAGCCACACGTTCTCCCCCACTTCAAAACACGGTATCCTTTATCGCTTAAAAATTATGAATCAGCGCATCTGCAAACTCGGAACATTTTACTTCCGTCGCGCCGTCCATCAAACGTGCGAAGTCGTAAGTAACCGTTTTGTCAGCGATTGTTTTTTCCATCGATTTAATAATCAAAGTCGCCGCCTCGCCCCATCCGATATGCTCGAGTAGCAACGTCCCAGAAAGGATAACCGAGGATGGATTCACTTTGTCAAGGTTTGCGTATTTCGGAGCCGTACCATGCGTCGCCTCAAAAATCGCATGTCCCGTCAAATAGTTAATATTCGCACCAGGCGCGATACCAATGCCGCCAACTTGAGCCGCGAGCGCATCAGAAATATAATCCCCATTCAAGTTCATCGTCGCCACAACATCAAATTCCGCTGGACGTGTCAAAATTTGTTGTAAGAATATATCCGCAATCGAATCTTTGACTAAGATTTTACCTGCCGCGAGTGCCGCGTCTTGCTTCGCATTAGCCGCGTCCACACCTTCTGCTTCCACGATACGGTCATATTCAGACCAAGTGAAGACTTTATCGCCAAATTCGCGTTCTGCAAGGTCATAGCCCCACGTTTTGAACGCGCCTTCTGTGAACTTCATAATGTTTCCTTTATGCACAAGCGTCAATGATTTGCGGTTTTCTCTAATCGCATACTCAATCGCCGCGCGAACTAAGCGCTCTGTGCCTTCTTTTGAAACAGGTTTCACGCCAATTCCTGATGTTTCAGGGAAACGGATTTTATTCACGCCAAATTCATCGCGCAAGAAAGCAATCAATTTCTTCGCTTCATCGCTGCCTTCTTTAAACTCAATCCCAGCATAAATATCTTCCGTATTCTCCCGGAAAATAACCATATCTGTATCCTCAGGACGCTTCACCGGAGATGGAACCCCTGTAAAATAGCGAACCGGACGCAGGCATACGTATAGATCTAATTCTTGACGTAGCGCCACGTTTAGCGAACGAATTCCACCCCCAATTGGCGTTGTAAGTGGTCCTTTAATCGCGATTAAATATTCATCGATTGTATCGAGTGTTGCTTGCGGTAACCATTCGCCCGTTTGATTGAACGCCTTTTCTCCCGCTAAAACTTCTTTCCAATCGATTTGCTTCTCGCCGTTATATGCTTTTTCAACAGCCGCATCAAGTACGCGCTTAGCGGCACGCCAAATGTCTGGACCTGTGCCATCGCCTTCGATAAACGGAATTACTGGATTATTTGGCGTTTTTAAAACACCGTCTACTACTTGAATTTTTTCACCTTGTGTCAAATGAATTTCCCCCTCGCAAATTTTAGTCCCGTTCTGTGACAGGAATATAGTCTCTTGAATCTGGCCCCACGTAAATAGCACGCGGACGAATCAAGCGGTTATCACGGTATTGTTCAAAGATATGCGCCAACCAACCCGATACGCGACTCATCGCAAAAACAAGCGTAAACAAGTCGTGATCAATGTGAAGCGCGTGATAAACAGACGCCGAGTAAAAATCGACATTTGGTTTCAAGTGTTTGAATTCCCAGACTGCCTCTTCTACTTCCGCCGAAATATCGTAATATTCCGGTTCGCCTTTTTTCTCTGTAAGTTTGCGAGCCATCTCTTTCAAATGCATCGCACGTGGGTCTCCACCTTGATAAACGCGGTGCCCGAAGCCCATAATTTTCTCTTTGTTATCTATCTTATTTTGGATATATTCACGCGCATTGCCTTTTTCCTTGATTTCTTCAATCATGTCAATCACTCGCTCATTCGCACCACCATGAAGCGGTCCTTTAAGCGCGCCAATTGCAGCGGTTACTCCCGAATAAACATCGGATAATGTTGCCACACAAACACGCGCAGTAAACGTAGATGCGTTGAATTCATGATCCGCGTGTAGCACCAGCGCTTTATTCATCGCTTCGACTTCCAAATAAGTCGCATCTTCGCCAGTCAACATGTATAAAAAGTTCGCTGCCATACTCAAATCATTGCGCGGTGGAATCGGATCCAAACCACGACGAATCCGTGAAAATGCTGCCACAATCGTCGGCATCTTCGCTTGTAAACGAATCCCTTTGCGGTAAACAGCTTCCCCATCATCCATCTCCGCTTCCGTATCAAAAACGCCGAGCATCGAAACCGTGGTCCGCAAAACGCTCATCGGATGTAATTTTTGGTGATGTTGCAAACGCAAACTTGTAATAATCGTCTCAGAAACTGCCATATTTTCACGAATTTCGCCCGTAAATTTCGCCAAATCTTCCGCATTTGGCAGGCGTAAATGCCAAAGTAAATAAATAACCTCTTCAAATGTCGCGTTACTCTCCATCAGATCATCAATGCCATAACCAACATACGTCAGCATGTCATCTAAAATAGAACTAATCGACGTCTCCGCAACATATACATTCTCCAAACCTTTTGAAACCGTCATTATTTTTCCCCCTAACAATATAAAATTTAGCGTCACCTGCTATGTAGTTGTCTTTTTGTTCATTCATTTGAATAGAGCGACACCTTGCATGAGCACATAGGCGATTCCTGCTGCAATGACCGGCCCAGCCGCAACTCCGCGAAATAGTACCACCGCTAGAATCGTGCCAAAAACAAGTGATACTGTCACTTGTGGGTCTACCGCCATGTAGCCGACACCTTTTTTTGCCAAAATAGAAACAGCAATTCCCGCCAGCAAGCCAATCCAACCAGCCGCCGATTTAAAGGAATCGATTAAGTCTTTAAAACCAATTTGTCCCGTCGCAATTGGAATCAGGATAGCAACTGTAATAACTGTTACTCCCCAATTGATTCCTCGTGATTGTATCGTTTCCATAATTCTGCCATCCACATGGAAAAGTTTCAGCAAGATTACAACGGCAACCGCAATGATTAACGAGTTATTTTTTGCTAGTAATCCAAGTCCGAGAAATAAGAGTAAAAATAGCATACTTTCTGTAAACAAGAAGAACAAACCTTTCCTTCTGAGAAAACGTCAGATTAGTTGTATTATAACACATCTACACCCCTTGATGTAAAGCGATACTTATTGTATATCTGAAAATAGATAAGAAAAGCCAATGACCTATTATTTCATATCGAAATAGGTGAAGTTTCCTTGACTCATTCGGCGTTCTATCCAGCGATTGATGCGCGGTTTTATCCATGAGCGTATGAATGGTAGGAATAAGAGGAGTCCGCAGATGGATGTGATGATGCCTGGGATGACGAGTAGGATGCCAGCTAGGAGTAGACAAATCGTATCGAGTAGATATGGCGATATGGTTTTTCCTTCACGCATGTTTTGAGTAATGCCGCGCCATAAACGTTTTACGATGAAAATGCCAAAAGCTGTGGAGGCGATTTGGATGAAAAGTAGTGGCCAGAAACCGATCCATTGGAATAGGAGGATATAGGTAAGTAGTTCGATGACGCCATATGCGGCCCAGTAGTAGACTATTTTTTTCAAAATGGTGACCTCCTTTGTGTGGTTTCTTTTTATTATAGCGTAGTTTTGGGGAAATGAGAAAGATTAGAAAAACCAGATCGGCATCCGGGTTAGGGATGTGATCTGGTTTTGTGTTTTTAGTTTGGAGTAGTTCGTGACTTACGCCTCCGGATCCAGCTTTACACGCCAGACCCTCGAAATTTTCGTGCCCTCCGCAAAAGTCAAAAGAGGACTTTTACTGCGCCCCCTAACAATTTCTGTCGAGGCTAACGGGCTGTCTCAGCTTTTCATGTGATCCAGCTTCGGAAGCCAGACCCTCGAAATTTTCGTGGCCTCCGCAAAAACCAAGAGCGGGTTTTCACTGCGGCCCCTAACAAATTTTTTCGGGTCTAACGGGCTTCCTCAGCTTTTCTATTAATGAGTCGCCGTTTTACCATTATAAACATTACCTTGGCGTGCGTCGACAGTCACTGTTTCGCCGTCTTTCACAAGGTCTGTTGCGTTTGTTGCGCCTACGATTACTGGAATTCCTAGTGTGATTCCAACAACGGCTGCATGGCTAGTTAGGCCGCCTTCTTCTACAACTACTGCTGCACTCTTCTCGAATGCTGGTAACATTTCTTTGTCTGTTGTTTTAACAACAAGAATGCCGCCTTCTACAGCTTTGTCTAATGCTTCTTTATTCGATTTAGCAACGACTGCTTTACCGATAACGGAAGTCGAACCAATTCCGTGACCCGATACTGCTTTGTCACCGATTAATTGGATTTTCATTAGGTTAGTTGTACCAGATTCTGTAACTGGAACACCGGCAGTGATGATGATTAGGTCGCCTTGTTTGGCAAGTCCTGATGCTAGGGATTCTTTTACTGCAAGGTCGAACATGTCATCTGTATTAGCGATTGGTTCTGCTAGACGTGGGTATACGCCCCATACTAGAGAAAGTCCGCGACATACGCGTTCGTTGAAAGTCACCGCTAAAATGTGTGATTTTGGACGGTATTTCGAAATCATGCGTGCTGTGTGACCACTTTGCGTTGTTGCAACGATTGTGTGTACGTTCAAGTTGCGCGCTGTGTGACCAACTGCTTGACCGATTGCTTCTGTCATATCAGAATTTTGGTGAGCTTTTAGGGCAAATTTATCTTGAGCTACTAGAGCTTCTTCGGCACGTAGCGCAATTTTAGTCATCATTTGTACGGATTCTACTGGATAATCCCCAGCCGCTGTTTCACCAGAAAGCATGATTGCATCTGTACCATCAAAAATGGCATTGGCTACATCACTTGCTTCTGCGCGAGTTGGGCGCGGGTTACGTTGCATCGAATCTAACATTTGTGTTGCTGTAATAACTGGTTTTGCAAGTTTATTACATTTTTTGATAAGTTGTTTTTGTACAATCGGAACTTCTTCGGCAGGAATTTCAACGCCTAGGTCACCACGAGCAACCATTAGACCTTGAGATACTTGTAGGATTTCGTCGATATTGTCAACGCCCTCTTGGTTCTCGATCTTAGGAATAATTTGAACGTGTGTGGCGTTGTTTTCTTCTAGGATTTTCGTGATTTCAAGAACGTCTGTTGCGCGACGAACGAATGATGCCGCGATAAAGTCGATTCCTTGTTCTAGACCGAAACGGATATCGTTCGCATCTTTTTCTGTGATACCAGGTAGGTTAATCGATACGTTTGGCACGTTCACGCCTTTTTTGTTTTTAAGTACGCCTGGGTTTTGAACTTTTGTTACTAGTTCACGGTTTGCAGTGTCTTTTTCGATAACTTCAAGACCGATTAGGCCATCATCTAAAAGGATTGTTGAACCGATTTCTACGTCATCAAATAGTTCTGTGTATGTTACGGAGAATTTTTCTTTCGTTCCAAGGACTTCTTCCATTGCTACGCGAACAGTGTCCCCTTTTGAAAATTCTAATTTCCCGTTTTCCATATCGTTTGTACGGATTTCAGGGCCTTTTGTATCAAGTAAAATCGCTACTTCTGTTCCCGTAATTTTGACAGCTTCACGAATATTTTTGATACGCGCGCCGTGCTCTTCATAATCACCATGTGAAAAATTAAGACGACATACGTTCATACCTGATTCGATTAATTGTACTAATGTTTCTACCGTTTCACTTGCAGGTCCAATCGTACAAACAATTTTAGTTTTTTTCATCTTTTATACTCCTCCTAAGAATACCTATTCATTCATTACTTATTATAAACTCATCCGCCCCATTTTACCAGTAACTTCACTAGCGTACAAGGGTTTTGTGAATTTATGTGCATGTTGACCAAACTTTTCATTCTTTTTTAGGCACGCTTTTATGTAGCCAGTTTTCATGCCTATTTTCATTTTAATCCGTAGGAAGAGGCTTCTAAGTTATGCAAAACTAGAAACCTCTATCGTTGTATTAAATTGATAGGATTGTTGCTAAATCAAACATTTCTTTATCAATCACGTGTTTTTGTTTCAAAACTTCTGTGATATCATTTTCGACGATTTTATTATTTTGGATGCCGACAGCAAGACCGCCGCGGTTCTCCATTAATAAATCGACAGCACGCGCGCCTAGACGACTTGCCAATACGCGGTCAAAAGCAGTTGGGCTACCGCCACGTTGAACATGTCCTAGAACTGTTACACGCGCATGATAATCGCCAAACTCAG
This sequence comes from Listeria sp. SHR_NRA_18, assembly GCF_003856515.1. Classification (NCBI taxonomy): domain Bacteria; kingdom Bacillati; phylum Bacillota; class Bacilli; order Caryophanales; family Listeriaceae; genus Listeria; species Listeria sp. SHR_NRA_18. The sequence goes on along the minus strand of NZ_QPKR01000001.1, from coordinate 131,164 downwards.
CTAATTGGTTCGCGAATTCATTACCAGAAATAACACCTTCTGCAACAACGATGATACTATGTTTTTTACCACGAGCAAGTCCTTTATTTAGGCGTTCGACAACATCTTCCATCACAAAATTGTGCTCAGGAACGATAATAGCTTCCGCGCCTCCTGCAAGACCAGACCAAAGTGCGATATCACCAGCATCGCGACCCATTACTTCAATGATAAATGTACGTTCATGACTTGTTGCTGTGTCACGAATTTTATCCAATGCGTCAAGCACTGTGTTTAAAGCCGTGTCAAAACCGATTGTAAAATCAGTACCAGAAATATCATTATCGATTGTTCCTGGAATACCAACTGTCGGGAAGCCACGTTTTGTTAAGGCTTCAGCTCCGTGATAAGAGCCATCTCCACCAATAACGACAAGGCCTTCAATACCGAATTTCTTCAACTGCTCGATGCCTTTTAGTTGACCTTCTTCTGTCGCAAATTCAGGATAGCGTGCCGAATAAAGGAACGTTCCTCCGCGATGTAAAAGATCCCCTACAGAACCTAAATCTAATTTATGAATATCTCCGTTTACTAAGCCTAAAAAGCCGTAATCGATACCATAAACTTCTAATCCTTCATAAATACCTTTACGAACAACGGCACGAGCCGCAGCGTTCATTCCTGGTGCATCTCCACCACTTGTTAAAACTGCAATACGTTTCATCAAAATCCCACCTCAAACAATGAATATATTTTTTCATCACATGGTTACATTCTACATCACTTTTCCTAAAAATGAAAGCAGGAATCTAGTTCTTTTTTCATGTTTTGTGAAACTTTTCATTAATTCCACCCGCGAATGGTGTGTACCAATTGCTTTTTATTAGGAATTGGTACTGGTTTATTACCCCTTGGTGGAGTAGACCAAACATCGTATAACACGAAACAAGCTAAAATAGCATAAAAATAAAAGCCAATGAAAGATGAGTCAAAACCTTTGCTTCACTCGTGCTTTCATGACCTTTATTATCATCTATAACTCTTCGTAAACACCGATTTTCTTAAACTTCTCATACCGCTGATCCGCTAATTGCTCGCCGTCAAGTGCTGACAACGAATTCAAGCTTTTACGGATGACTGCGGAGATAAGTGCGGCTTGTTCTTCCACGTTACGATGGGCGCCGCCACGTATTTCAGGAATGATGCCGTCTGTGATGCCTAACTCAAATAGATCTGCCGCCGTTATTTTCATCGACTCAGCAGCTTGTTTGGCAAGTCCTGCGTCTTTCCAAAGAATAGCTGCAGCGCCTTCTGGTGAGATAACGGAGAAAACGGCATTTTCTAGCATGTAGATTTGGTTGCCGACGCCAAGCGCCAAAGCACCGCCACTTCCACCTTCACCAATAACAATCGAAATAATCGGCACGGTCATATCGCTCATCTCGTAAAGATTACGCGCAATCGCTTCACTTTGTCCGCGTTCTTCGGCGGCACGGCCTGGATAAGCGCCTTTCGTATCGATGAAGCAGATAATCGGACGTCCAAATTTATTGGCTTGTTTCATTAAACGTAACGCCTTGCGGAAACCTTCTGGGTGTGGCATTCCGAAATTACGATGCAGATTGTCTTTCGTATCTTTCCCGCGTTGGTGACCGATAACCGTGACTGGTGTACCGTTAAATGTAGCGACACCAGCTATAATCGCTGCATCATCACCAAAATAACGATCGCCGTGCAATTCCATAAATTGATCAAACACAAATGGAATATAATCCAGTGTCGTCGGGCGTTCTGGATGGCGCGCGACTTGGAATTTATCCCAGGCAGACATATTGCCATAAATCGCGTCTTCTAGCTTACCAAGACGGATTTCCAACTTCACAATTTCTTTCGTCAAATCGACATCCGACTTCTCATTATACTCTTTGAGATCAGCAATCTTTGTTTGTAATTCTAAAATCGGTTTTTCAAATTCTAGCTCATTTGCCATCTGCTGCATCCTCCTTTTTTGTATGGATATCTAAGAGGAAGCGCAGTGTTTCGCGCATGTCAAGGCGTGATATAACCTCATCCAGCTGGCCGTGCTTTAATAAGAACTCCGCTGTTTGGAAGTCCTCTGGTAAATCTTCGCGAACCGTTTGCTCGATAACACGACGCCCTGCAAAACCAATCATTGCCCCCGGTTCTGCAAAATTATAATCGCCGAGTGATGCGAAACTTGCCGAAACGCCTCCCGTTGTAGGATGCGTCATGATGGAAATCGCCAATCCTCCGTGGTTACTGAAACGCTTGAAGGCAGCCGATGTTTTCGCCATCTGCATCAAGGACACCATACCTTCTTGCATCCGAGCGCCCCCCGATGCTGTAAAAATCACAAATGGAACGCCTAATTCATCGGCTTTTTCCACGGCGCGCAGTATTTTTTCTCCGACAACAGAGCCCATGCTGGCCATCCGGAATCTGGAATCCATCACGGCTACTACAAATGGCAGTGTCGCAATCGTTGCCGTTCCAGTCAAAATAGCTTCATTCAAGTCGGTTTTCTTCTTATCTTTTACAATTCGATCCATATAATCTTCAAACCCAAGCGGATTTGCCGTCGTTAAATTGCCGTCCAGCTCCGAAAACGAGCCCTCGTCTACTAAATAGGCGATTCTTTCTTGCGCCCCTAGCGAATGATGATAGCCACAATAGCTACAAACCTTCAAGTTCTTCTGTAGTTCCTTGGAGTACATAATTTTCTTACATGAAGGACATTTCGTCATGATACCTTCTGGAACATCTGGCTTAGAGCCGTCTGAAGGAATCGTTGCATATTTCCTTTTCTTTGGTTTTGTAAATAAATCTCCTAACAAAGGATGAACCCCCTTTTGAAACAATCTCTTTTCTAATCAGCACTTCAACTATTTTTGTCCACTTTCCATAGTAGCATTTTTTGGCGCATTTGTCTTATCTAAATCTTTCTGTATTAGTACAACTTGGATACCGATACCGGCTGTTGTCCTTTATTCAGTCACACTACTATACCATATTTTTTTTATTTTTTAAAAGGCTAACGAATGATAAAATTGCCATCTCCGAGAAGTTCCGTGATTGCTTTCGCTGTTTCAGAGCTCCCGTTAATGCTAAATTTCGGCTGTAGCTGCGTCGTTTTCTTCGTTGTTTCGTCATGTAAAATAACGCTGATATCACCGCGATTAGCCAGCAAAATCGACTTTAATTGTTCCCATTGACTCGCTTCTTTAATACGTAAAAAAGCGCGTTTTGGAACTTCGATATCTTTTACATTCTCTGCTTTATTAATGACGAGCTGTAATTCCCCGTTTCGTTGGTCCACTTTGGCTTGAAGCAGTACAATAAGCCCTTTTTCGGCTAGTTCTGTGTATTTTCGATAGGTTTCTGGGAACATGACGGCGCTGATTTCACGGCTGTCATCACTGATTGTAAGGAAGCACATCGACTCACCTTTTTTTGTGCGGATCGTTTTGATGTCGTGAATATACGCCGCTATTTTGTAGATTTTGCCGACTTTTATTTGTGATAATGGTGTTATTTCAAGGAGTTTTAGTTTATCTTGATAGAACGTGACGGGATGCGCAGAAACGTATTGCCCGACGTATTCTTTTTCTTTTTCTAGTTTTTCATCGATTGGAAGCGGGCTGGCTTCGCGGTATTTCGGCTTCATTTTGCGGAACAATTCGTCATCAGTTGTGAACAGATTAATTCCTTTTTCGTCGTCGCCAAGCAAGCTAACATATTGTAGCGCTGCGTCCATCGAAGCCATATACGTGGCGCGATCTTTGCCAAATTCATCGAAACATCCCGCGTAAATGAGCGCTTCTAATACTTGCTTGGTCAGTTGTTTTTGAGGCATCCGTTCGCAAAAATCAAAGAAGTCCTTGAACGGCGCTCCTTTTCTTTCGTTGACTATCGCGAGTACAAATTTACTTGGAACTTTGCGAATGACGCGTAAACTGAACCTTATCGCGTCGTCCTCCACTTGAAAATGATAGTAGCTACGATTGATTGAAGGTCCGCTCATTTTGATACCGTAGTTTTTTGCTTCGGTGATGTACTGGCTTATTTTATCGTCGTTTCCAATGACTGCGCTAAGAAGTGAGGCCATGAATGCGGCTGGATAATTGGCTTTTAGGTAGGCTAGTTGGAACGCGATTTTAGAATAGGCAACCGCATGACTTCTATTGAAACCGTAATTGGCAAAACGAACAATCAAATCGTAGACTTCATTCGCGCTTGCTTCCGTGTAGCCTTTTTTGACTGCACCTGACACAAAATGAATCCGCTCCTCTTCTAGGACATCCGCTTTTTTCTTACTGACGGCGCGTCGGAGTAAATCTGCCTCACCAAGCGAAAAACCTGCCATGACGGATGCGACTTGGATAATCTGTTCTTGGTAGACGATAATGCCATACGTAACGCCTAAAATCGGCTCCAAATCTGGATGTGGGTAGACAATGTCTTGCTTCCCATGTTTCCGAGCAATAAAAGTATCAATTTGTTCCATCGGGCCTGGACGGTAAAGCGCATTCGTCGCGACAATATCTTCAAATGAAGTCGGACGCAAATGCTTCAATACACGCCTAATCCCATCAGATTCAAACTGGAAAATCCCAGTCGTATCCCCTTTTTGGAAAATTTGCAGCGTTTTAGCGTCGTCGAGCGGTATATCTTGCAAAGTCAGCTCTGTATCCCGAATATAGTTGACATTTTTCAGCGTTCGATCGAGTAATGTCAAATTTCGAAGTCCCAAAAAATCCATTTTTAAAAGTCCTATTTTTTCGAGATCCCCCATTGCAAATTGCGTCAAAAGCGCGTCACCACTGCCTTTTTGGAGGGCTATTTGATCGACGAGCGGTTCGTCACTAATAACGACTCCGGCTGCGTGGGTGGAAATGTGGCGGGGCAAGCCTTCGATTTCGGTCGCGATTTCCCAGATAAGTTGGTTTTGTTCGGAGCTAATAATGTGGCGTTGCAGGGCTGTAGACTGTTCGTACGCTTTGGTTAGCGTCATACCAAGTTCGCGTGAAATGAGCTTAGACCAGTCGGATAATTGAACAGAATTTAAGCCAAATGTCCGCGCGGTGTCTCGAACCGCAGCTTTGGCCGCTAACGTTCCAAATGTGCCAATTTGTGCCACGTGCTGTGTGCCGTATTTGCTAACGACATAAGAAATGACCTCATCGCGACGATTATCAGGGAAATCCAAGTCAATATCGGGCATACTGATACGTTCTGGGTTCAGGAATCGTTCAAATAGTAGTTGATATTGAATCGGGTCGACATCTGTAATTTGTAGGACGTACGAAACGAGCGAACCCGCCGCTGAGCCCCGTCCTGGTCCTGTTAGAATCTCGTTTTCTCGTGAATATTTCATGACATCCCATACAATAAGAAAATAATCGGAAAAGCCCATATCCTGAATAACTTTCAACTCGTAATCCAAACGTTCCCAATAGGTTGCGTCAGGATTTGCGACACGGATTTTCAGCGCGTCATGACATAAATCTTTCAAAACTGGCCCTGCCTCAAAACCTTCTGCCAGCGGGAATTTAGGCAATAAATGCTGATCCATCGCAATCTCCACGTGACACATATCCGCAATTTTAGCCGTTAACGCCAATGCTTCCTGCTCAAACGGCGTTGTAAACAGATTTTCCATGTCCTCAGGCGCGGCGAAATAAGCTCCTCCAGCGAGCGGTAAATTATGCCACGATACAGTGTCATTATCGCGAATCGCGCGCAAAATTTCTGTACTGCGAACACCTTTAGGCTCCAAATATTGCACATTTTTCGTGGCAACAGCAGGGATTTTCTCCGCTTCGCAAAAATCACGAACGGCCTCGTAATGTGGATTTTCTTTTTGTAATGTCATGTAAAATCCAGATTCACCAGCAATTTCCTGCCACTTCGTCACAACCAAGCGCGCATCTTCGTGTAAACCTTGGCGAATCAAGCGTTCGATTTCTCCAGCTTCACCCGGCGAGAATAGCAGCAAGCCGTCTCGATACGATTCTAGCCACTTTATCGGTAGTTTCTGTTCCTCGCGTGTCTCGATGGCACTTGAAATTTTGAGTAAGTTACGGTAGCCTTGCGTTGTTTTCGCGAGCAGGAGCAGTTCGTAGGTCTCAAGCGGTTGCGTCACGCCCTCCACTGAAATCATCATCCCGATAAGCGGTTTAATCCCCGCAGCATGGCACTTTTGATAAAATTCGATAACACCATACATCACATTATGATCGGTAATCGCGACTGCTGGATAATGAAATTGTTGTGCTTTCTCAATAATCCCGTCAATAGCCGCCGTACTTGATAACAAATCGTACGCGCTAGCCACTTGTAAATGAACAAATCCCATTATCCATGTCTCCTCTCTCGAACAACATTCTCCATTCTATTATATCGGTTATCCCCCGAAAAAGAAACCATATGTTCGCTTTTATTTATCACCTGCCCCGAACCTACGCATAATGTTTGATAGCTTGTTGCAAGTTTGCCTTTATTTCTAGTCGCAGCGATTCAGGCGCCATGATTTGAACGTCCGCACCAAACGATAATAAAAAAGAATACAGCCAATCTGTTTTCGGGATCTCCGTTTTTACTTCGATGCGCCCTGAAACCACCTGCAAAATTTCAGCTGGGAAAATCGCTAATAACCGGTAATATACAGATGCCTCAAACACAAGATGTACTGCCAATTTCGGTGCTGGTGTCACGGCTTGCTGTCGAAACGCATCAAACGCAGATTCCTCGAAATTTGGTTGGAAATAGTCCGTTATCACAGCGTCTACCATACGATGCACATGAAATAAACGATATGCCTTCCGCAAATAACAATAACCCCATAAATACCATGCATTCCCGCGATACCAAAGCTTCAGTGGTGCGACTTCCCGCCTCGTTTTCTGCCGATTGCTATTATAATAGATAAAAGCGACTTTGCGATTTTCCAAAATACATTGCTTCGTCAGCGCAAAAATCTCATTTCGTTCAGGCGGAGCTCCATATTCAGCTGGATCGATCACAATCCAATCCTTCTCAACCGCGTCCCATAGCGCCTGAAACTTCTCCATTAGAGACGCCACCTCTGGAAAATTCGTCGTTGAAAGGTTTTGGAGTGCTACTTGAAGGACATCCTTTTCCTTCGCGGTAATCGGTATTCGAGCTAAGCTAAACCCTGACATAAGACTAATTCCACCTGTTCTCCCGCGCGTCATCTCGATAGGAATACCCGCCAATGAGAGCGTTTCGATATCACGATAAATGGTCCGGACCGACACCGCAAAATAAGTCGCCAAATCCTTTGCCTGCAACTGCTTCCTGTTCATTAATAAGATTAAAATTTCCAATAAACGATCGATTTTCACAATGGCTCACCTCTTCTCATTTTATCCTAACATACTATTTAAATATGACATAACGCTGTCAATCGAATACGCTATTATAGAAGAAAAGGAGGTTTTAATGATGCAAGAAATTTATTGGATAAACGAAACGCGTACGAATAATTTCAATGACCGCGAAGTCGCTGCGAAAATAGGCGGCTTATGGCAAGAAGCGCAAAAATTACAGCAAACAGACGCCACGTTTTATGGTATTTATGCTGATTATGAGAGTGACTACAAGGGAGATTATACGGTGAGCGTTGCGAGCAATATGCCTCATTCTGAAAACGCAAAAAAAATCATGATTCCTGAACAACCATATCAAGTTTTCAACGTAGAAAAAGAGGTTTTCGCGACGTGGCAAGAAATTTGGAATACCGAACTCCATAGAAGTTACCTTTTTGACTATGAAGAATACACTCCTGATGGCTCGATTCGGATTTATGTCGGTCTAAACGCATAGAAAAAGAGCAGTACGCCAAATTTGGTTTACTGCTCTTTTATTCAATTACATAATGCTTCTAGTTTTGCCACCATTTCTGGGATTTCTGACTCCGATTCAAGCGTCGCACCAGATGCCAACGGATGCCCACCGCCACGATATTCCTTTGCTAAACCGTTGATAACAGGCCCTTTTGATCGTAAACGCGCTCGGATAATCGCGCCATCTTCTATGAATAATATCCACGCTTTAATCCCAATAACGCTGTCAATCCGATTCACCAACTGTGCTGCATCGCGCGCCGTGACATCAAACTGCTCCAGCAAAGCTCGGTTAATATAAATATGCGCAGCGCCATTTGCCGCCATCTGGAAATTTTGCAAAATATAGCCTGATAATTTGACCGCATTCAGTGGTGTCTCATACATTTTTGTAAAAATTTCCGTGCGATCAAACGGGAAAACAACAAGGTCCGCCGCGTAACGCAATGTTTTCGGCGTCGTATTCGGGAATAAGAACCGTCCAGTATCCCCAACAATCCCAGCGTACAGCAACCGCGCCGCCTTCTCGTTCAGCGTCAATTCTTTCGGAAACGCCTCCACAAACGCCGTAATCATCTCACTACAAGACGAAGCCCCCGTATCAACCCAACTATAATCCCCATACGCATCGTCATTCGGATGGTGATCAACCTTCACAAGCTCCTTGCCAAGCGTATAGCGCGCGTCATCAATCCGCTCCGTGTTCGCCGTATCACAAACAATCACAAGCGCACCCTCATAAACCGAATCCTCAATCGCATCCACTTTCCCAAGAAAATCAAGCGACGGCTCACCTTCCCCAACACAATACACCAACTTATCTGGAAAATTGCCTTCTAAAACCGCCGCGAGTCCCATTTGCGAACCATATGCATCCGGATCCGGCCGCACATGCCGGTGAATAATAATCGTCTCATATTTCTTAATCACATCTAAAATTGCTTTTTTCATCCTATTTCCACCAATCCTTAACGTTCCATCATTTGGCAAGCCACAATCGCTTTACCCACTAAAATACCTTCCAAATACAGCTCGATATCGATTTTTCCCGCCTTACGTCCAATCTCCAAAATCCGCGGTTTAATCACAATCGTCGCATCCATTTGTACCGGTTTCAAAAAGTAAATCGAAATATTCTCAATCGCCACATTGCGCTTCTTCAAAGAAAACAGTTTTTGCTGCACAACATCACACACGATCTGCGTAAAAACGCCGTAAGAAAGCGTCCCGATATTGTTCGTCATCTGCGGCGTCACGGTAAATTGAAAATCCAGTTCCGACACATCATCCGTCGTCTTTTCAATCAACTGATTCGTAATCGTATCGTCAATCGTCTCCCCAATCTGCGGCTGCCGCTGAATCATTTGCAGCGACTTCAAAATATCCTGTCGACTCACAATCCCAATCAGCGTCAAATCATCTTTCACAACCGGGATAACCTCGATACCTTCCCAAATCATCATGTGCGATACCGACGCCACGCTCATTTTCGGACCGACCGTCAACGGATTTTTCGTCATCACTCGCTCAATCGAGATCGATAAATTTTTGTCAATCACGTCTTTGCTCGTAATCATCCCCGACAAGCGCATCGCCTTATTCACCACTGGAAAACGGCTGTGCCCCGTCGATGTTTCCTTCTTATACCAACCCTCGACCCGATCCGATGTGCTCAAATAAGCCGTCTTCTCAAGCGGTGTCAAAATATCCTCCACAAACACGACTTCCTTCTTAATCAACTGGTCAAAAATCGCCCGGTTAATCATCGTTCCAACCGTAAACGTGTCATACGTCGTCGATAAAATTGGCAACTCTTTCTCGTCCGCCAATTTCTTCACCGAATCCACCGTATCAAAACCGCCCGTAATCAGCACCGCGGCACCACGTTCTAGCGCCAACTCCTGCGCATCCACCCGATTTCCAACGATCACCAAGTTCCCCGCATCCGTATAGCGCTCCATCGCCTCCACCGTCATCGCACCAATCACAAACTTGTTCAGTGATTTATGAAGCCCAGCACGGCCACCAAGCACTTGACCATCGATCATATTCACAATCTCCGCGTACGTCAGCTTCTCGATACTATCCTTTTGCTTCCGCTCAATCCGGATTGTCCCGACACGCTTAATCGTACTAACAAAGCCAACAATTTCCGCATCCTTAATCGCCCTGTAAGCCGTCCCCTCACTGACATGCAAGTTTTTCGCGATTTTCCGAACCGAAATTTTCTCGCCCACCGCAAGCTCTTCAATATATTTCAAAATCTGCTCATGCTTTGTCGCCAAGCCACTCACCCATTCCCTCTAAATTGTCATCGATGCGCCAATATCCAGCACTTTCCCACGCAATTCCGTATTCAAACTCGCCACAAACGCGTGCGGATCCTGTGCAATCAGCGGGAACGTATTATAATGCATTGGTACAACCACCTTCGCCTGCAAAAATTCCGCTGCAATCGCCGCATCTTCCGGCCCCATTGTAAAATTATCCCCAATCGGCAAAAACGCCACGTCAAGCTCGTTCAACTGCCCGATTAATTTCATATCCGAGAACAATCCCGTATCGCCAGCATGATAAATCGACTTCCCATCGATTGTCAACACGAATCCCGTCGGCAAGCCTAAATTAATAATTTTGCCATCTTGCACCGTCGACGAACCATGAAACGCCTGCGTCAATTTCACCGTTCCAAAATCAAACGGACGCTTTCCACCAATATGTAGCGGCGCCAAATTTTCCACACCTTGCATATTTAAAAACGTTGCCAGTTCCACATTCGCAATCACCGTCGCGCCCGATTGTTGCGCAATCGTGACCGTGTCCCCCACATGATCGTCGTGCCCGTGCGTCACAATAATATAATCCGGTTTCTAATTCTCCACCACCAAATCACACTGCGGATTCCCTGAAATAAATGGATCCACAAGAATCGTCACGTCCTCCGCCACCACTTTAATACAAGATTGCCCATGAAATGAAATTTGCATATTCTGACTTCCCTTCTGTACTACTAATTATATTTAATACATAAACTATACCATAAAACGATTGCAAAGTGTTGCAATAACACCGTTTAATGATGACACGAAAATACGTAAAACATCGCTATACTAGTACAGAAAACACACCCGATATCTAATCAAAGTCCGCAATCATCTTCTCTAAACCAGCCACTACATGTTTTCGTGCCCTTCCAGAAAGAGCCTTCTCCATTCCCTCGTTCAAATCACGAAACGCTTGCTGCACATGACGAACCAACTCTTCTCCTTCTACTGTCAGAAAAATCTGCTTCTGCCGCTCATTATCGCTAGGTATCTCCCGATAAATAAGCCCCTTCTTCTCCAATTCTTTCAAAATATTCGTGATTGTCGCGTTCTGCTTCCCTAAATAATGCGCCAAGTCCTTCTGAATCGTCCCCGAATTCGCAGCCACATAATTCAAACTTTTCGCCTGCAAAAGATTCAAATGAACCCCTTTCAACCGTTTTGAAATATAATCCTGTTGTAACAAACTCAACTGATAAATTTTCTCTGACAACTCATTTTCGCCTGAAATCAAATGCCTCTCCTCCTTCATGTCTTTTAAACAGTTTAATCTAAAACAATTCAATTGACAACTATTCTAAAACAGCGTATAGTCATATTCATTAAATAGTTTTAATTACAACTGTATTAAAAACAACTATAAATCAGGAGGAATCAATCATGTCACTAAGCCCACAACAAATGCAAAATACAATACACGAATTTCAACAAAACTTTGTGTTATCAGGCCTTACAATCGAACAAATTGCAACCGAACTACAAACAAGCCCAGAAAAAATCCATCGCATTCTCCAATTAGAACAAAAATCAATCGAAGACCCGTGGATTCTCAAGGAATTTTTAGAGCAACATATTTTGAAATCGGGAAAAATGCCTGTCCCATTTAGCGCGCTACAAGGCAATTACCATCAATACTGGTTTTTAAAGACGAAAAAAATCGATAAAATGCAGCTCAGCAAAGGAAATAACTAATTTAGGAGGAATTTACAATGACAATTACTTTAATTACAGGCGGAAATGCCGGATTAGGATTTGAAACCGCGCGACGTTTGAAAGAAGTTGGGTACAAAGTTTATATCGGATCACGCGATGCCGCTCGTGGAAAAGAAGCAGCCGCGGAACTTGGCGTCGCTTTCATCGTTTTAGACGTCACAAACGAAGCTTCCGTCGCACAAGCAGCCACAGAAATCGAGAAAAAAGAAGGCCATTTAGACGTCCTTATCAACAATGCCGGCGTTTCAGGAAATGTCGCATCGCCAGAACAAATCACCGTCGACATGATGGAGCAAGTCTACCAAGTCAACGTTTTCGGAGTCGTGCGCGCCACCCATCACTTTTTACCACTTTTGCAAAAATCGACACAACCCATTATCGTCAACGTGAGCAGTGGCCTCGGTTCATTCGGGCAAGTTCTAAATCCAGAACAAATCGAATCCAAACTAAACCCGCTAGTATACAGCTCGTCCAAATCCGCCGCTTCCATGCTCACAGTCCAGTACGCCAAAGGTTTACCGAACATGCAAATCAATGCGGTTGATCCAGACCCAACCAAAACTGGCTTAACAGGGCAAGGCCACCAAACCGTTCAAGAAGGATCCGACGCGATCGTGCAAATGGCAACCATTGACAAAGACGGCCCAACTGGTATTTTTATGAGCCACGATGGTATTATTCCATGGTAAACATTTAATTTCTGCGCGATTTCGTGTTATGATAAAGCGGACGAAACAAGGAAAGAAGGATGACTGATGGAAAAAAATATCGATATTTTGCAAAACTGGCTAAAAGAGCAAGGCGCTGAGGTTGCGTTCATCACCGACCCTGAAAACATCGCCTATTTCACCGGCTATCATAGCGACCCACACGAACGCGTGCTAGGCCTCGCCGTATTTCCCGAAGTCGCGCCGTTCCTTTTCACACCAGGCCTTGAAGTAGAAGATGTGAAAAACAGCGACTGGTCACACGAGGCATACGGTTACAGTGACATCGAAAACCCCTGGGAAATCATCGTCACGCAGATTACAAAACGCGTACCGACCGTGAAGAAATTTGCCATCGAGAAATCCCATATGACGGTTGACCGTTTTGAAATTTTATCCAAATATTTAACCGACGCGACATTCATCTCGATTGAAGAAAAAATTCAGATGATCCGCCTCATCAAAACACCAGAAGAACTAGCCATCCTAAAAGAAGCCGCACTACTAGCCGATTACGCCGTCCAAGTGGGCGTTGACGAAATCGCAGAAGGCAAAACCGAAGCGGAAATCGTGGCAAAAATCGAATATGAAATGAAGAAAAAAGGCGTGAGCGCGATGTCCTTCTCAACGATGGTTCTAACCGGCACAAACGGCGCCCTACCACACGGCACACCAAGCGAGACAAAAATCAAAAAAGGCGACCTTGTCCTCTTTGACCTAGGCGTTGTCCATAAAGGCTACTGCTCCGACATCACGCGCACCGTGGCATACGGCGAAATCAGCGCAGAACAAGAAAAAATCTACAACACCGTGCTAAAAGCCCAACTCGCAGCCATCGAAAAAGTAAAAGCCGGCGTTCCGGCGAAAGAAGTGGATCTGACCGCTCGCAACATCATCAAAGACGCAGGTTATGGCGACTACTTCCCACATCGACTCGGGCACGGGCTAGGCGCAAGCGTCCACGAATTCCCATCGATCACCGAAACAAACGAGATGGCGCTACAAGAAAATATGGTCTTCACCATTGAACCCGGCATTTACGTCCCAGGCGTTGCAGGCGTGCGAATTGAAGATGATATCGTAGTGACAAAAGATGGTTATGAAATTTTGACCGAGTTTCCGAAAGAATTAACGTATGTGAAATAAGTCAAAGAAGTAGTTCAGCCCACCAGCTGGACTACTTCTCTTTGTATTTAAGCAATCTCTCCTCAAGCGTTCCCGTATGCAGTTCGAACAAATGATTATCAAAATCATAAAAATAAATCGAATTCGCCTCCCCAACGACTCTTGGACGCCCAGCTTTAATCTCTAATCCTAGTTTTACAATGCGTTCCAAATATCCATCGTATTCCGCCTCATCAATCTTAAACGCAATATGATTATACGTCCTACTTGGCAGACTGTTTCCTTCCATAATCGCAATCCATAAATCACCTATTAAGAAAAATTTTTCCCGTGACAAAGAATACGTATCGTCTTCGCTCGAATAAACCTCCTCCGCATCAAAAATTCGTTCAAAAAACAAGCTCGCTCTTTCCAAATCTTTGACAACAAACGTCATATGACTCAAACCTTCCATACTGATCACCTCATTCTCTATGCTACAAAACTTCTCTACTTTGAGCAACTAATTTCCCAATCCCACCCAATCGCCGTACAATAAAATAAAAACGAGGTGATTCCAAATGAACCTAACATTCACACCTGCAGCCATTTCACGCGTCGAGGCCTTGCGCGGTGACCTTCCCGGCAAACTATATCTCTACTATTTAACAGAAGGATGCGGTTGCGAAAACAGCGGTATTTTCACATTAAAACTAGCGATCGAAACAACACCTGAAGACATCGAATTCTCATCCAATCTTGGTCCCATCTTAATCGCGCGCTGGACGGCTGTTTTCCTAGAAGAACAACTAAAAATCGACTACGATGCCAAATCTAACGCCCTCATTCTAAAAAGCGACGGTCAATTCTACAATCGTAACCTCCTACTCATGGACACTGATAATAACTATATTCACACACCAAAAAAACGAGCAGTAACCTCAGCAAGAGATTTCTGCTCGTTTCAGCGTGTCGACAAACGCTCATTTCCGTCGTTAGAGCCTGTGCGTCGCGCCAGTGCTCGACTTTGCCTAGGATCTAAGCATTTGTCGACACGCTGGGGTTCGGCGAATAGTCTACGAAAACTGGCTTTTCTAGTTAAGCCAGCGCTTCTTCCACCGCCTTATATTCATAACCCAAATCATCCGCAACGGCTTTATACGTCACATAACCACCAATCGTATTCACACCTTTATACAGCGATAAATTTCCAAGAACTGCATCAGCAAGCCCTTTATTCGCCAATGTTAATCCGAATTGTAGTGTCGCATTCGTCAGCGCGATGGTCGACGTACGTGGCACGGCACCCGGCATATTCGCCACTGCATAATGCACAACACCATGTTTTTCATACGTCGGGTCATCATGCGTTGTCACACGATCCGTCGTTTCAAAAATACCACCTTGATCAATCGCGATATCCACGATAACCGCACCTGGTTTCATTTGCTTCACGAGATCCTCTTTCACAAGTTTCGGAGCACGCGCACCCGGAATCAGTACCGCACCAACAACCAAATCCGCCTTTTTCACAGCCGTTTCGATGTTGAAAGCGTTACTCATCAACGTCGTAATTTGATTGCCAAAAATATCATCCAGCTCGCGTAAACGATGCAAGTTCAAATCGAGAATCGTCACATTCGCACCAAGCCCAATCGCCACTTTTGCTGCGTTCGTTCCTGCCATCCCGCCGCCGATAATAACCACTTCGCCACGCTCAACGCCCGGCACACCGCTAAGTAAAATACCGCGACCGCCATTGTTCCTTTGCAAAAATTGTGTCCCAATCTGCGCTGCCATACGACCAGCAACCTCGCTCATCGGGCTAAGTAATGGTAATGTACGGTCATCCAGCTCCACCGTTTCATAGGCAACACTGTTCACCTTATTCTCCGTAAGCGCCTTCGCAAGTTCTGGCTCATTCGCCAAATGTAAGTATGTGAACAACAGCAATCCTTCACGGAAATAGCCGTATTCAGATGCAATCGGTTCCTTCACTTTCACAACCATATCCGCAGCCCAAGCCTCAGCAGCAGTTCCCACAATCGTCGCGCCTGCCGCAACGTAATCCTCATCGTGAAAAGCTGAACCTACACCCGCGTTTGTTTCTACTAGTACTTTATGACCTGATTGCACGTAAGATAAAACACTGGCCGGCGTCATTGCTACCCGATTTTCATTGTTCTTAATTTCTTTTGGAACACCAATTAACATATGAATCTCCCCTTTTAAGTAAATTAGCCCATAAAGTATGCGCTTACAAAACAAGAATAACACAGATGACCCGAATTGTAAAAAAATACGGGTTAAAAAATTTTGCAATGCTTTTAATGGTTGTTTTCGCAAAAAAAGGGTACAATAATAGTATAAAAAGATTTTCCAAAGTGTCGAAATTCACTGTTTTCGTGAAAGTCCCGCCAAACCCCAGCGTGTCGACAAATGCCTATATTCTAGGCAAAGTCGAGCACTGGAGCGGAGCATACTCAGGTATGTGAGCACCGGCGCACAGACTTTAACGACGAAGATAGGCGTTTGTCGACACGCTGGGCAGGAGGGATTTAGTATGTTACAGCAATATAGTAGAGTTTTAGTAGCAGTTGACGGGTCTAAAGAAGCAGAAAGCGCATTCCAGAAAGCAATTCAAGTTGCAAAAAGAAATGAAGGATCACTCGGACTTGTTCATGTTATCGATACGCGTGCCTTCTCATCCGTCGCTAACTACGATACTTCCATGGCCGACAAAGCCACAGAATACGCGGATGAATTGTTAAATGGTTACAAAGATGATGCATTAAAACAAGGTGTTACCAATGTCGAAACTTATATCGAATACGGTTCACCAAAAACAGCGATCACAAAAGAAGCTGCCAAAGCCTTCAAAGCCGACCTTATCATGTGTGGTGCGACTGGTCTAAACGCAGTAGAACGCTTACTTATCGGTAGTGTTTCGGAGTACATCATCCGTCACTCCCCATGCGACGTACTAGTTGTAAGAAACGAAGATCCAGTTTACAAAGACTAACAAAATATGAATAAGCGATTTCCCGAATCTCAGTGGGAAATCGCTTATTTTTTTAGTTATCTATTTTCTCGCGGATGGCAAGCATTCTGTCTTCGATTGCTGCGATTTCTCGCGCACAAACCTCGAGCTCCAAACCAAGCCCCGCGTCACCCATTTCTTTTTTGTAGCGTAACGAATGTTCTAAACTCGCCCAGTAGTCCATTGCAATTGTGCGGATTTGAACTTCAATGCGATATGCTTCCTTACGATCTGATAAAAAGATAGGCACCTCTAAGATTAGATGCAAACTACGATAACCATTTTCTTTCGGGTTTTTAATATAATCTTTCGTCTCGATTAAGTAGACATCATCTTGCTTGGTCAACATTTCTGCTAGCCAATAAATATCGTCTGTATAGGAACAAATAACGCGAATTCCTGCCACATCGTTCAGCGTCTCTCGAATACTAGCCACCGAAATTGCCTTCTCCTTTTTTGCTAGTTTCGTGCCAATACTGATCGGTTTCTTAATTCTAGACGTGATAAACTGAATCGGATTTCGATCTTCCTTCAAAGCCATTTCGTCATTTAGAATATCCAATTTCGTACGTACTTCTCGAATCACGGATTGATAGCACGTCATTAAACTGCGAAATTCATCTAAATGCTGCATTCCTTCGCTCAACTTCGGATCATTCCCAAGCCATACTTTAAAATCTTCTAAAAGAGCACTGTCCATATTATTTGCCGCCTTTACAATTTTTGTATTCACTCCTGTATAATAGCACAAAACCAAGGTATAGAGTTAACTATAACTGGATATTTCTCCAAAATCTCATCAAAAAAACAGAAAGCAACTATCTCTCAATCGAGATAACTGCTTTCTGCAAAATTCTATTTATCTTTGTGCGCGAATAACTTCCACATCACGTGCAATCATCAATTCTTCGTTTGTCGGAATGATGATAACTTTAACTGGTGAGTGCGGGTAGTTAAGGAATGCTTCTACACCACGAACTTGGTTTAAAGCTGGATCCCAATAAACGCCCATGAACTCAAGACCACGAAGAACGCGCTCACGAATGTACGAACTGTTTTCGCCAATTCCTGCTGTGAAGATAATCGCATCGACACCGTTCATACGAGCTGCATACGAACCGATGTATTTATGAATACCATCAACAAAGACGTCAAGCGCTAGTTCAGCACGATCATTTCCTTTTGCGGCTTCGCTTTCTAAATCACGAAGGTCACTCGAAATACCGGATACGCCAAGCATACCTGATTCTTTGTTCAACACGTCAAGCACTTGTTCCGCTGATTTCCCTGTTTTCTCCATAATGAATGGAACGAGCGCAGGATCGATGTTACCAGAACGAGTTCCCATGGAAACACCAGCAAGCGGCGTGAAGCCCATCGATGTATCCATGGATTTACCGCCTTCGATTGCAGCGATACTTGCACCGTTTCCTAAGTGACATGTGATTAAACGCAATTCCTCTTGTGGACGACCAAGCAAGTCAGACGCACGTTCTGTCACATATTTATGACTCGTACCGTGGAAACCATATTTACGAATGCCATAATCTTCATAGTAGTTATACGGCAAGCTGTAAAGGTAACTTGATTGCGGCATTGTTTGGTGGAAAGCTGTATCAAAAACGGCTACCGCTACGATATCAGGTAAAACTTTACGGAAAGCGCGAATACCAGTAACGTTCGCTGGGTTATGAAGTGGCGCAAGTTCAGATAATTCCTCGATGTCTGTAATAACTTGATCCGTGATATATACGGATTCTGTGAATTTTTCGCCGCCGTGAACAACACGATGTCCAACGCCTGTGATTTCATCGTACGATTTAATGATGTTATGCGAGATTAATTTGTCTAGTAACATTTGGACCGCAACTTCGTGATCCGGAATGTCCGTTACTTCTTTGATTTTTTCATCGCCAACAGAGATTGTAAAAATCGAATCTTTCAAGCCAATACGTTCTACGATTCCTGCTGTAATAACCGTTTCTGATGGCATATCATATAATTGGAATTTTAGTGACGAGCTCCCAGCATTAATTGCAATTGTTTTTTCCATGTTTATTTCATCCATTCCCTTCAACTACTTGTTTTCGTTAAACCAGTTTTCAATTTTCGCCAATACGTTTGCCGTCGCTCTTGGATCGGTCAAACTTGGCAGGTTCGCGAGCAATACTTCTTTTGGCGGCTGCAAATCATCTGCCCCTTTTTGCAGGATTAGAATACTTTTTCGAGCTCCCTCAGATGCAAAAAGTGTCTCTGGCAATTGCAGAATTCCTTGAATGTGACCATGTTTTTTGATGAACCTGTCCACTTTCGCGAAATCTTCCGTTCCAAACATCGCACTCGGCACTAGGAAAAATAAATAGCCTCCTGCTTTCGTGTACCGCATACCTTGCTCGATAAATAAAAAATGCGCAAAAGAATGCCCATCGTCGCGGCGTAGCTCGAACGCTTTAGCACGCGTATCGTCTGGATAATACCCAACCGGCAAGTCACTCACAACAACATCGACCGGATCGACAAGCAAGTTGCCCAAACCATCTTGATGTAAAAGTTGGATTGGTTGGCGCTCCAAATCAGCACCGACGTAAGCAAGCGAAATGAGCAAATCATCGACATCAACGCCAGTAGCATCGAGCTCTAATTTACCTTCCAATTGATTGACAATCGTTGCAATTAAGTTCCCGGTCCCGCATGCAGGATCGAGCAAACGGATTTGTTTCTTACCAGCAAAAGCCTTGTCTACCAAGTAACCCATAATGAACCCAATCGAGTCCGGCGTCATTTGATGATTGACCTGAATGCCATGCTTCATACCTTTTAAGAGTGCAAGTTGATAACTCTTACGGATATCTTCTTTTGCAAACTCCTCCAACTGAACAGAACCATACCGCTCTTCCAGATTCAGTGTCGCCTCAGCAGAAAGTTCATCCTTTTGAAGTACCTCTTTCTGAAATAAATTCTCTCCTGTCTCATAAACGGCCTCCAGATAACTCATTTCGAGCTCGTTCTGAATAATGATGGCTGTATCATCGAGAACACGGAATAATTCCTCAACTGTTGCATTTGTCAAAAGTGAACACCTCGAATTCCTTCATTTCTAACACCAATTAAATATTATACAGCATTTCCAGTCAAGATGATAGCATTTTACACTATCAAAAAACAAGGTTTGTGGCAAAATGAGCAAGCGCTTTATTTTTGTGGATTTTCCTCATGTTTTGCGTATTGTTATAGTGCCAAGCTTAGTATTCACTATAACAGGATGCACAAAAAAAGAGTGCCGAAGCACCCCATCAAAGCTTTGCTATTTTTAAAAATTACTTATCCCCACCAATACGTACACCTTTCATGAAATATTTATTCAAAACAATGTATAGAATCAGAATAGGAATAATAGAAACAACGGACGCTGCCATAATATAATTCCACTGCGTCGCGTTTTGCGTTTGAAACGACTGTAAGCCCAGTGTCAATGTGTATTTTTCTGGCGATGTAATGTAGAGTAATGGTTTCATGAATTCATTCCACAAACCGAGGAACACGAAGACGCCTTGTGTCGCGATGGATGCCTGTGCTATTGGAAAAACGATTCGGAAAAATGTCTGCGTCCGGCTCAGCCCATCCATTTGCGCCGCCTCCTCCACCTCTTTCGGGAAATTCACAAAAAACTGCCGCATCATAAAAATATAACCAAAGTTGATCGCACCTGGTAAAATCAGTGCATTATACGTATCAAGAATTCCAATGGATTTCATGATTAAATAGTTTGGAATCAAAAGAATTTGCGCCGGCACCATAATGACTGCCAAAATAAGCAAGAACATCTGCTTACGCCCAGGAAAACGGAGTCGCGCCAAAGCGTAACCCGCCATACTATTAAATATAATATTTAAAATAGTTCCTGAAGTCGCGATGATAAATGAATTTAATATCCATCTTGGAAAAAGCGGATCACGCGTAAAAATGTAGCTAAAATTTTCAAGCGTTGGTGCTTTTGGTAGCAAGGAAAGCCCGCCACCGATAATTTCGCTATACGGTTTGAATGATGCCATAACTGCCCACAAAAACGGGTACAGCGTCACTAAACCATAGCCGATAAGCAATGTGTACGTTACTATTTTCCAAAAACGCTTTCGCTTCATGATGCCGCACCTCCCTCTTCGTTGACATCCTCTTTATTCAGTTTCCGCGCGAGCATCGATACAACAAAAATGATGATTGTCAGCAAAATCGCGATTGCCGAAGCATATCCCATCGTGTCGAATGACTTAAATGCGTACTGATAAATAATGAGGGAAAGCGTTAACGTGGCGTTATTCGGGCCACCACTCCCACCCGAAATAATATACGCTTGATCAAAAAGCTGAAAACAGCCGATAATCCCCATCAAAAGGACATAGTTCGTAATCGGCGCAATCTGCGGAACCGTAATTCGAGTCAAACGTTTCCAAGCATTGGCCCCATCCACTTGCGCCGCCTCGTACATCGTTTTTGGAATATCTTGTAATCCAGCCAAATAAATCGTCATGAAAAATGGAACCGTGGACCAGATATTCATCACCATAATCGTACCCAGCGCAAATTGCGTTTCATTAATGAAATTAATCGGCTCACTAAGAATGCCAAAATCGACCAAAATATTGTTCACTGGACCCGTCAAACTAAATAAGAACATGAATATCATCGTTAATGCCGAACTGGACGTCAATGTTGGTAAGAAAAAAATCGTTCGGAATGTATTTTGAAATTTAATCCCCGAATTGAGTAAAGATGCCATTAACAATGCCAAGATAGTTTGGCAAGGCACAACGATGATCACGTATCGCACCGTGTTTTTGAGCGCAATCCAGACACGCTCATCTTGAAATGCGTTCGTGTAATTTTTTAAGCCGACAAATTGGTAGCTCGATTCGCCGACGAGACTAACTTTGTTTAAAGATAAGAATAGGGCGTAAATGATTGGTATTAATGTAAAAACGGTCATGATGATAATCGTTGGCAACATGAAGGATATGCCTTGCGCAGCCTCCTTCGCCTTACGCTTAGACTTGTTTGGATTCATTTTCTAGACTCCTTTTTTTGTTGAGATCCTTAGGAAGCGTTCTTTGCTGAGTTAGGATATCAATATGCATGTGAACGCAGTGAGCAGGTAATCCACCAGTGATCCTTAGGACGCTAACATGAAATAACTCAAAAATAGCAACCCATCTCAACCCCCGAAGAACCTCAATATACATGTGAACAAGCAATCCACCAGTAATACTTCTCTAGTTTTTCAACTGCGTCTTAATATCATTATTCGCACTCTCTGTCGCTTTCGTCATCGCTTCTTTCAACGTCATCTCGCCTTTAAGCGCCGATGGAAGCATATTTTTGTATTGATCCGCAACAATCGAGAGCGTCGTACCGTCTTGCCACGGTGTCGCATATTCGGCACCTGCCACAAACGGCTTCAAAATTGCGTCTGTTTCGATGTTCATCTCTTTTGCAACTGATTGGCGTGACGGCAATACCGATGCTCCTTCTGCCCAAGTCTTCATGCCCGTTTTCCCAGTAAAATATTGCATTAATTCCCACGCCGCATCTTTGTCTTTTGCCGCTGCGTTCATCGAATAACTTACCGTAAATACCATCGTTCCTTTTTTCCCATCAATGGTTGGTATTTCTTTCGTTCCAAATTTCACATCCGGAAAATTTTGCTTTAAATGTGCAATTGCCCAGTTCCCTTCAACCATCATCGCTGCTTTACCTGCTCCAAACGAGTCCCCCGACCAGTCTTGTCCTAAATCCGCTGGGCGCTTAATCAAGCCTTTTTGGTACCAATCCACCAGTGGTTGTAATGCCGCAATAATTTTTGAATTATCCAGATTAGAGTAGCCATCTTTATCTATAATCGGTTCCCCAGATGCTTGTGCAATGTACATTTGGCGAGCAAGATCTGCTGTGAACGCGCTAGGGACAACATCTTTTGGTAATTTCGCCTTCAAATTTTCTAGGAAAGCCCCCATTTTATCAGCGGTTGTCGGAATCGTATTCGGATCGATTCCAGCATCAGCAAACATGTTCTCGTTGTAATAAATACCGAGCGTTGAGTAATCTTTCGGCAATCCATACTGCGCCTTGTCATCTCCTGTAAATGCACGGTATACCGGTTTATAAAAATCATCCGTATCAAAATCTTTTGTCTTCGAAATATAATCATCCAAAGGCGCTAAAACCTTCTTTTCAATCAAACTTGGTGCGAGGTAAGCGTCTACATAAAAGACATCTGGCGCGGTTCCCCCAACTAAATCCGTCTGGAGTTGCGTTTCATAATCGTTGTACACCTTCTCTTTCACCTTGATTCCAGACTCCTTTTCAAAATCAGCAATCAATTTCTTACGCGTCGTATTCTCAGCCTCTGTCCCTTTCCAAACACCTAATGTTACCGTTTTCTCGCCTGCCCCAGCCGTATCTTTCGTCTCATTTCCACAAGCAACTGTAAATAACAATGCAAAAACTGCGCTTAGAATCCCAAGCATTTTCCAACCATTTTTCATAGCAACTCTTCTCCTTTTTATCCAATTTAAAGAAAGCGTATTCATTTAAAGTCATTCTATTCCAAAACGTTTCGGATGTCAAGTGCTTATTTTCAAAGAAATAGATGTTTAGAGTTGTAAGTTTCCCTAAATTCCACTAAAATAGGGATAACAAGAAGTTAGTATTGGAGGTATAACGTTTTGGCAACAATCAAAGATATTGCGAAAGACACCGGTTTTTCTGTAACTACCGTTTCACGTGCGCTCAATGGCTATAGTGACGTAAACGAAGAAACGCGAGCTATCATTCGAGCCTCCGCGCAAAAATTGCAATACAGTCCAAATATGTTGGCGCAGAGCCTTGTCACAAAAAAATCAAAAACCATCGGGCTACTAGTGACCGACTTAAAAAGGGAAAGTGTGAAGGATAATTTTGTCTTCGAAGTTTTGTGTGGTGTGAGCGAATATGTCGCAACGATAGACTATGAAATGATTTTGATTAGCACGACCACATCGAGGCAACGAAACAAAACATTTGGCCAAGTTGTGGGCGAGCGAAACCTAGACGGTGTCATCATCCAAGGACTAAAAAAAAATGATCCCTACTTAACAGAAGCCGTTGCTAGCAATCTGCCCACCGTTCTGATAGACATCCCCATCGAAAACGATTCCACTGGCTACGTCACCTCCGACCAAGAAGATAGCATCAAAACGGCAATTAAATATTTATCACGCCTCGGCCATCAAAAAATCGCGTTCATGAATGGGCATAAACGGGCATACGTAAGCGAAATTCGCTTTAAAGCCTACCAAGAAGCTCTAATCGAAGTGGGCATGGAGTATGACGATAAACTAATTTGTTACGGTGATTTTGAAGAAGAAAAAGCGTACCAAACAGCGCTCAGCTTTCTACTAGCGAGACAAGAGGTTTCCGCTATTTTCTGCGCCAGCGATATCATGGCCTTAGGTGTTTTACAGGCCGCACGTGAGCTTCAAATCCAGGTCCCCGAAGAGCTCTCAATCATTGGATTCGACAATATTCTGCTCACCCGTTATGTAAGTCCATCCCTTAGCACCGTCGCGCAAAATCCGTTTGAACTCGGAAAAGCTGCAGCTACACTTGTTTTGGAAATTATTAATCAAACATCGACAGAACACCATCAAATTTTGCAAAACGAACTAATCGTCCGTGAATCTAGCGGGGCTAAGAAATAAGCAGAGAGGAGCGCCAAGATTCAGGCACTCCTCTTTATTGTATTCACCGTTAAAAAAACGAAAATAATGACCGCAAACCAATACATCATTCCAAAATACGGAATAAAGAATCCTGTTAATTTCAGTATCGTTTTTATCACAATCGGCAACGTCATGCCATAAGCGCCAAACATCCACAGCCGCCTATAACTAACCGAAGCACCGCGACCAAATGGAATCGATACTAATGCAATGATAGAAATAAAGACTATACTAATCATTACCTGCAAAAATGCCTTCATGTACTGGTAGAAAAAGGCTACCTGCTTTAACTGCGATTCGTTCTCCTGCAACAATTTCAATACATCCGCATTGGTGTATTCCTGCTTACTCCCCCAAATCGGCAAACGACTATAGGACGTGATATTTGGTGACATCAAGCCATTTTTCCCAAATTTAAATCCGTCACCCTGCAACGTTACCACATAATACGTCGTCGCCCTTTGCGTCACCTTCCCAATCATAACCGTCGTATCAAAAACTGGAATAGGCACAATCAAGGGCTCACCCGTATAATCCAAGCCCTTCTCTGACAATACAAACGGCTCCATTTCCGTCAATAAGGCCTCATAATCTAATTTCGACGTCTTCGAAAAGCTAGAAAAACTAAGGATAAGGGACGAAAGCAACACCAAACACAGCAAATAAAAAAAGGATTTCCAAATACTCTGCGCCTTCCACTTCCCAATCTCCTTCCACTGAAAAAATAAACTCTGCTGAAATTGTTCCACTATCCCCATATTATCCCTCACATCCAAAACGTTATTTGCTATTAAAAATCATATTAAACCATTACAGGATTTAAATCAATAACAAAATTTCATTTGACTTACCGAAACGTTTCGTATAAAATGTGAAATTAAAGAAAGCGTTATCTATTCATTTACATTATGCGTTACGAAAGGATACTATTATGTTGTTAAAAAACCAGCATCAAGCATTAAAATACGATACAGGTTCCGGAGAATTAAAAAACTGGCAGATCACAGAGACATACTTCGATCCTGAAACACTTGGCAAAGTCGAAGCTGTTTTCAGTCTAGGAAATGGCTACATGGGTTTGCGATCAGCAACCGAGGAGCGCTATGCCAGAGAGGTTCGCGGCAACTTCATCGCTGGCACTTTCAACAAATTCCTCGGTGATAAAGAAGTAACCGAACTTCCAAACGCTGCCGACATGACGGAAATGAGCTTCACACTAAATGGTGATACCTTCCAATTGACTGATGGTGAAATCCTTCATTTCGACCGTACCTTGAACCTAAAAGATGCAACATTATCACGTACGGTTCATTGGCGTTCCCCATCTGATGACGAATATAAACTGATTTTCACCCGCTTCGTATCCCTAGCCAATAAACATATCATTGCCCAAAAAGTCGCGATTACTCCGCTTTCTAGGAATCTCACCTTGAAACTTCATTCCGGCATTAACGGCCAAATGACGAATACAGGTACGCAACATTTTAAAGAAGGCGTTTTGCGATTATATGACCAAAAAATCATGAAACTAGAAGCGCATACAACCGAATCCAACATTGATTTTGCTCATTTTTCCCGTCATGCATTTACACTCGAAAATAGTGTAATCACGCCTAAAAATACGATTTTCATGGACCGTCGCAAAATTTTCACAACCTTTGAGCCTGAGACAATCCAGCAAAATGAGACGATTACGATTGAGAAAATATCAGGCGTGTACACAAGCCGCGACAAAGATTGGAAGGATGCCGATCAAGCACTTGCCATTTTCGCCATGACACCCAATTATGATAGCTTGTTCAAAGCACACCGCAAAGCTTGGCAAACAACCGTATGGGAACAATATCCTATCCAAATCGAGGGCGTTGATTTCGACCAGCTCGCGATTCGATTTGCGATTTATCATCTCACAGGTATGACGCCAGCCCATGATAATCGCATGAACATTGGCGCAAAAGGACTTTCCGGCGAAGGCTACAAAGGCCATGCTTTTTGGGATACCGAAATTTTCGTTCTGCCATTTTTCACAACATCCAACCCTAAAATTGCCCGCCAACTCCTTGAATATCGCTCTTTATCCATTCCCGGAGCGGTTCGTAAAGCACGTGACAATAACTACGAAGGCGCGATGTTCCCTTGGGAATCTGCTTGGCTGGAAGATGGTGAAGTAACGCCAGTTTGGGGTGCAGCAGATATCATCACAGGCGAGCCCACCAAAATTTGGTCAGGTTTCATTGAACAGCATATCACAGCAGACATCGCGTTCGCTGTTTGGCAATATTATCAATTTACTGGCGACCAAGATTTCATGGAAAAACACGGCTATGAACTCCTTTTTGCGACAGCAGTTTTCTGGCAATCACGCCTTGAAAAAAAGGACGATCGTTATGAAATTACTGGTGTCGTCGGTCCTGATGAGTACAAAGAACACGTAGATAATAATGCCTTCACGAATTACATGGCTCATTGGAATTTAGAAAAAGCAATACAATACTACGACTTATTGCAACAAGAAAATCCCGAGCTACTCGCGTCCCTATCCGCAAAATGGGACCTACAGAGCAACTATCAAAAATGGCGAGAAAAAGCAGCAAAACTCTACCTTCCACAGCCAAATGCAGCGTTAGTTATCCCGCAAGATGATACGTATTTATCAAAAAAAATCATCGA
This sequence comes from Listeria sp. SHR_NRA_18, assembly GCF_003856515.1. NCBI lineage: Bacteria > Bacillati > Bacillota > Bacilli > Caryophanales > Listeriaceae > Listeria > Listeria sp. SHR_NRA_18. The sequence continues at coordinate 103,987 of NZ_QPKR01000001.1, read as the reverse complement.
CCTAACACCGTATAAAGAAGCATCACAAGTCGGCGCCCTATTCTTAGACTACAACCTAGACCAAGTAAATGACATGCAAATCACCAAACAAGCGGACGTCATGATTCTGCTCTACCTACTAGAAAATGAGTTCTCACCAGATGTGAAGCAAGCTAATTGGGATTATTACGAACCAAAAACACTGCATGATTCCTCGTTAAGTCGGGCTACACACAGCATTTTAGCATCTGACTTAGGTGATAAAGACCTCGCCTATTCGATGTTTGAAAAAGCTAGCCGCATCGATCTTGGCCAAAATATGAAATCAAGCGATGCCGGTATTCACTCAGCGTCTATTGGCGGTATTTGGCAAGTTGTGGTCAATGGTTTTGGTGGTGTCCGAATGCTTGATGGCAGATTATACGTGCACCCTCATCTCCCAGAAAAATGGACAGAATTACAATTTCCTATTTATTGGAAAGGTGCTCGCTTACACATGAAAATCACGCATGATATGATTGAAATCACAAATACGTCGAACAAAGATGTCGAATTCGTACTAAACGGTACTGAAATCGTTGTTTTAGCCGATTCAACATTTACTACAAATTAAAAAAAGAGCTTGTTTCGGATGCCAATTTGGACATCAGAACAAGCTCTTATTCATTATTTCGCTTCTTTTGCCTTCGCAATCGCCGTTTCGTAGTCTGGATGATTTGTTCCTTCGCCAACGTATTCCGCGTGTACGACTTTATTATTGCTGTCCAACACGAATACCGAGCGAGCTAACAAACGCAATTCTTTCATCACAACGCCGTACGCCTCACCAAACGAAAGGTCGCGGTGATCAGAAAGTGTAATCACATTAGGAAGTCCTTCTGCGGCACACCATTTCTTTTGCGCGAACGGTAAATCTACAGAAATCGTAAGTATCGCCGTATTTTCTAAACCAGACGCCTCTTCATTGAACTTGCGCGTTTGTTGCGAGCACACGCCTGTATCAATCGATGGAATCACGCTTATTATTTTCACTTTGCCATCGTAATCGCTTAATGTAACTGGCTCCAAACCTTGATTTAAAACCGTGAAATCTGGCGCTGTGTCACCAACTTTTACTTCTTTCCCAATCAATGTCATCGGGGTTCCCTTAAATGTAACTTCTGCCATATTGAATTGCCTCCTTTGATTTGTATCTACGCCCTCTATTCTACCGAAGTGTCGCGCAATGTACTATTTTTTTGCCTATAGTAAAGCGCTTTCCAATAGGTCCAAGCCTCTAAATACGCCGCCAAGTCCTCTGGATGATGCAAAAGACAGCGCGCAATCCGAATGTATAACCCAATCAAAACCGAACCGTAGAGCTCCCCTGGAATCTCCCCATTGAAAAATAATAGCGCGTCCTGCAAGGTTTTCTCATCCAGACTATCTGGTGAAGAACAAAACGCAAAAATAAGATCATACATCGGCGGTCCAAAAAGATGAAGTGGATCAATAACGCCGCACAACTGCCCGTCTTGAAACAGAAAATTATGTACGCCGCAATCGCCATGTAGAAAATATAAGCGCTCACGAGGCTGATCCTTGACCACTTTCCTAACGAGAACGGCATCTTCATTTGGTAAATGCTTGCCAATAATAGCCTCAGCTCCCATAATTTCCTGTTGCAAAAACTTATGCCAGGTGAACTTTTCATGCCAACCCCAACCGCGCATAATCGGCTTGTATTCATTGATTAAGCCTACCGTCAAATCTTGCAGCATCTTCGCTTTTTCAGATCGAGCGCCTAATGTATCCCCTTTCATAAATGTATACACTAAATAATCTTTCGCGTCGTACACCAATCTTGGCAACAAAGCGCTATCCTTATAAAACCGCAGAAATGTTGCTTCCCAATAAATCAGATTCGCCTCATTTCCCTTCACAACATAGGTTTTGCCGTCTTCACATTGTATTTTGGCAACCGCGCTCGACGTCCCACCACGCAAATGATCCCACGTGATAATTTCCGAACCTAACACGTTTTCTCGCAACAATTCGTCGATCATTGATTTCATACCCACCGAACCCACTCCCTTCCAAAAAAGAACCTACAAGCCAAGCTCGTAAGTCCCCATTTTAACATACTACTTCCAATCTTTATCTAGTTTCAAATACCCTTCATGCACAACCGCCGTGCTTTCCAGTAAATCCGCGATTCCTTGTTTTTTCGGCGTGAAGGCACAGACTACGTATAGTCCCCAAACGACAGAAGTGACGAAGCGCAAAGCACCCTCGCGAAACAACACCGTTCCCCATGTCAACGTTCCCGTTTTCAATGACACAACGCGGATCCCAAAAATCATTTTTCCGAGCGTCTGCCCCCAGAACTTCGTCATCACGATAAAATAAGCAAGAAAAACAAGCGTCACGAGCGCACCGTAAATCGCGAAAAACGAACCGTCCATTTGCCAATCTGCTAGTCTGAAAATCGGGCTGATGATGATAGCCGCAACTGCCGTCGTTGCGAGTAAATCTACAAGATACGCCATGAAACGAATCCAGAATCCTGCGTAATATTGGGATGGAAAACCGTTTTGTTCTTCTTTTGGAGGCTCATATTTAAAAACTGGACGCTCCGTGTGTTGCAACGTTTCCTGTTCCATTTGAACTCCTCCTTTATTTTCCATACAAGTACATCAGACGCGGCGCTTCCATCATGTTCATTAGCTGTAACGCTTGATGCGCCTCGCTTTTTTGGCCTACGATTTGGCTGATCGACGTAGAGAAAATCGATGCTAAACCGCCACCGCTCGAATCGTATTCAAATACTTGTGCGCCTTTCAAATCTTGCTCTTTTTTCAAAGCATTCAAGGCATTTTCTTCATATCCGAATGCGTCGATTAAACCATTCGCCTTCGCTTGGCGGCCATCGTAAATCCGACCGTCTGCAATTTTTCGAACCTCAGCTTCTGTCATGTGACGACCTTCCGCGACAACTTTTACAAATTGGCCGTAAGAATCATCAATCATCGACTGCATAATAGCTTTTTCTTCTGCCGTCATCGGGCGCGACGAACTCATAATATCCTTGAATTCCCCACTTTTAATCGTATTATCCGAAATTCCGACTTTCTTCATCAATTCGCTAAAATCATAACCTTGCATGATAACGCCGATCGAACCAGTCAGTGTTTCAGGACTTGCAAAAATTTTGTCGGCTGGCGCGGAAACGTAATAACCGCCAGATGCAGCCATGCTACCGAACGAAACATAGATTGGCAACTTCTTCTCTTTCTTGATCTGTAAAATTTTATCGCGAATTTGCGCGGATTCTACAACGCCGCCACCTGGTGAATTGACGTTTAGAATAACTCCGGCAACTGTGTCATCTTCCCGAATTTGTTCCAACTGATCCATGAAATCCGTATGGTTGTAGCCTTCACTACCGCCAAGAAGCGAGTCGCTCGAACCTGTGTCTTGGATTGCGCCATCAATATGTAGCACAGCAATCCGCTTATCTTGGCTCCCATCCTCAAGCACCAATTCGGTCATTTCTGTATCCATCGCGGTCAGTGATTCCGCCCACGACATTTTGTACTCATCATCGCTTGCTAGGAGCGTACTCGTAATCTTCGTAATCCCGCTCACTACTAATAAAGCGGCGACAATCCCGATCGCAATCCATCTTTTTGCATTCACATTATTTCCCCCTTTTTTATTACCATAGAACTATCATAACGGAAAACAGCTACTTTTTACAGCGAAACTTGAAAAATTCTTATTTTTTACAAGATTAGTAGTGAGCATTCGTGTTATAATGGGGTGGAGATTGAATTAATTAAGAACTCTGGAGGTTTTAGTATGGCTGAGACAATTTTTTACTTTTCCTATCGCAAAACAGAAGAATTACAAAAACATGCCGATGAACTAAAAAAAGTAACGGAAGAATACGGTTTTGAAGTAACCGATAATTTCGAAGCTGCAACAGCGATTATTAGTATTGGTGGAGACGGCGCTTTCTTGAAATCCGTGCGCGAAACTGGTTTCCGCTCCGATTGTTTATATGCGGGCATCGCCTTGACGGAACAACTTGGACAATATTGCGATTTTCACGTACACCAAATCGATGAAATTATTAAGGCCGCGGCAGAAGATCGCTGGCTTGTTCGCCGTTACCCAACGATTTACGGTACGGTCAACAATTCGAAGGCTTTTTACGTACTAAACGAGTTCAATATTCGTTCATCGATTATTCGTACGCTGCAAATCGATGTGTATATTAATGACAGCCTATTTGAAACGTTCCGCGGTGATGGCATGGTTATTTCGACGCCAACAGGAAGTACAGCTTACAATAAGTCGATTAACGGCTCGATTGTGGATCCATTACTACCTTCAATGCAAGTGAGTGAACTAGCTTCGATTAATAATAACCGTTTCCGGACGCTTGGCTCTTCGTTCATTTTGAGCCCAAAACGTAAATTGCGTTTAGATATGCGTGCGAACGGCGTAAACGACTTCCCGATTATGGGGATGGATTCCGAAGCGCTTAGCATCCAACACGTTGATGAGATTAAGCTTGAAGTTGGCGACCGCTTTGTGAATATTATCAAACTGCATAATAATTCATTCTGGGATAAAGTGAAGCGTAATTTCTTGTAAAAATCCGAATTAAAGCTTGTTCATACTGCCAAATCAGGCGTGTGCGAATAAGCTTTTTTTGTCATGAAAAAGCCCCGTTCCAAGTTTTCTAGAACGGAGCACATATCCTTATTTATTCCAGCAATCCTTAAATTCCTGCCAACTACCGAAGTAATACTTGACCACGCGATAGTCGTCAAAGTCCGTCATTTTCGGCGCTCTGCCTAGAATTCGGATAATTTCGTTTGCTTCTTTAATATAGCGTTCCTTAATCTCTTTGCCTTCCCCTTCCGGAGCTGTTAGCGACAAATCTGCCGCGTTCAAAAATTGTTCCCATGAGCCAAAACTCTTCGTTGCCGCCCCAACACCTGGAAACTCTGATGCAGCGCCTATTGGTGGCCTGCCAAGTACTTTTGTAATGCGTTTTACTTCATCTATTAAATATTCATCCGTATATCGTTTTGCCGCCAATTTAATCAACCTTTCGCTATTAAAGTATTCACAAGGATTATTGTACCATATGATTCTTTCCACCGTCACTAGATAGCCCTAGATTCCGCAAAATTTTTCCGTGCTTTAAGATTCCTCTATCTGGATATCTATTCCAATGGCTAGAAGTTCAGACAATTCATCTGGACTGAACAATCCACCACGTCTCACAATCATACCATTAACAATAATGATAGGCAAAACTTTTTGACCATTTTCTGTAAGTTCCGCGTGTACTAACTTATTTTGGATAAATGGTAGTTCCGATTCTGACATCACATGCACATGTGTTTGAAGCTCTTCCCCTGCAAAAACGAGATGCGTATTTCTGAACGCGTCATTGTGTATACTTTTGAACACTTCCAGTTCGAGATTGCCATTATCCTGTAAGCAAAAATAGCTAATATCCATCTCGTTTATTTTTTCCCCGTGGAACCAAAACCGCCACGATCGGTATTACCAAGCGTTGTAACCTCTGTAATTTTAACCTCTGGCATCTTCGCCATAATTCTGAACTGGCAGATTCGATCCCCTTTTTCGATAACGGTATCGCGCATGGCAATCGCTGGGAATTTCCAGAAATCATTTTCGCCGCAATAGCTCTCATCGATAACTCCCATGCTATTCGATTGGATAATCCCAAAATGTTTATATGTACTAGAACGAGGCACGACATGGGCTTCATACCCTTTTGGCAGCTCCATCGCGACGCCAAGTTCGATTAATTTGTAGTCACCAGCAGCTAGGTGGACTTCTTCGTTTGCATGTAAATCAATCCAGTCACCTTGCTCGATTTTATTTAATCTAGCATCTTGATCCGCCGCGTATTTCACTTTAATTTCCATTTCATATCACTCCAAATAGTTGAATTCTCTACACTGCTAATCCTATCATAGTTGGAGCGTTTCGGGAATTACTTTCTCTAAAAAAGAAGCCTGAATGTAGCGCCTATGTAAAAGACGAACACTCAAGCCTCCTATTTAAGTCATCTCGGCGCTAATGTATAGTCAATACCATTCATCGTAACTTTTATCGAGCTTGGCCATGATTTTTGATCCCATTTACCAGCATTCCCTTGTTTTGTAATTTGATCTACGGCTGAATCATAGAATTTCTTTTGATTTTTATTGTACCACGGATCATTATGAGGATTTGGCGAAAATTGATAAACATGATTACCAGGATTAAACGTTAACCCTCTATTCTTACTCCATGATGTTTCCACCCATTTATAGTTAACTCCATTTATTTTTGTGTTTCCACCTATGCCTGCTGCTTCCGCTCCAATTACGCCTAGGCTTTTATCCAAACTTACATGTCCCGTATTCACCAAACTGACACCAATAACCGAAGAAAGTCCAAAAAAAACAGCAACGGAGAGTCCAACAATTCTTTTTTTCATGTGCATAAAAATCTCCTACTTTCTTTATTTTTTTGTAGAAGGAATGGCACTCCTAACTACTTTAAAATCGTAACATAGAATCGTTACATCTATGTGACAATAATCTGGCATAAAAAATAATCTCGGTATCGCTAGCATTATCTAGCATTTCCCGAGATTATCTTCTTATATCTTGCTTATCTCCACATACTCTGCGGACGGGCTAAGCGCTGCCCGACAGTCTGTTTCCGTGTTTATCGTATGAATAAATCTAGGTATCTTGTCATCTTGTACTTTGAGTCTGATACTTCCAATTTCATTCAGAATAGTAGAATAGTTTGTGTGTATTTGGAAGCGTTTGAAAACTGCTACAACACGCTCCATTTTAGCAATTCCTCCCTTCCGTTATTTTTATAACATTCTAAAAAAATATGAGATATAACAACATTCCCATGCATTTCCATTTTACCTTTCTATGTAAGCACTGTCAAATATAATACAAAATCCAATGCACATGAATGAATCATGCATTGGATTCCCAATTTTCAGCCTAAAATCATCACTAGCAAAGCTTTCTGTGCGTGGAGCCTGTTTCCAGCTTGTTGGTATACGAGCGATTGTTTGCCATCGATAACAGCCGTCGCGACCTCTTCCTCGCGATGTGCTGGTAAACAGTGCAAGAAGTGATAGTCTGATTTGGCATGCGCCACTAACTCGCCCGTCACCGCGTATCCTTCAAAATCAGCAAAACGTTTCGCATTCTCCTCTTCTTGCCCCATGCTCGTCCACACATCTGTATACACAAAATCCGCGTCAGAAACCGCAAGAACAGGATCTGTCGTGATCTCGATTGTCGCACCAGTTTTAGCCGCGATTTGCAAAGCTTGGTGCAACACCGTTTCGTCCGGCTCATATCCAACTGGCATCGCGCACGAGATATCTAATCCAACCATTGCGGCCGCAAGTAACAGCGAATGGCACACATTGTTTCCATCACCGATATACGCGAGTTTCACGCCTTCAAACGTGTTTTTCACTTCAAAAATCGTCAACAAATCGGCCAGCGCTTGGCACGGGTGATGCAGATCCGTCAAGCCATTAATAATCGGAATCGACGCATGTTCCGCAAGCTCCTCCACGCCTTCATGGCTGAACGTCCGAATCATCACGGCATTTATATACTCACTCAAAACGTGCGCGGTATCCTTAATCGGCTCGCCACGCCCAATTTGTAGCTCTTTGGAAGACATCACAATCGCCTGCCCACCTAATTGCAAAATTCCTGCTTCAAAAGAAATACGCGTCCGCGTCGACGGTTTATCGAAAATCATCCCTAAAATCTGTCCGCTTAACGTATGGCTATAATGCGCCGGATTCGTCTTAATCGCAAGCGCCAACTGCACTAATTCCGCGATTTCCTCATTGCTCCATTCCAGTAAACTCAGCATATCTTTCCCTTTAGTCGTTTCTTTATAATACGTCATTATTTCATCCCTACTTCCTGTTTTATCAACACTGATTCGATCAAATTCGCCGCGCGTTCCAGTTCTTCTTTTGTCACCGTTAATGGTGGTAAAATTCGCAATACGTTCGGCCCAGCTGTCAACGTAAGTAATCCTAGCTCTTGCAACGCTTTGACAACATCTCCCGCTCCAAATTCTAACGCGATTCCAAGCATCAAGCCTTCTCCACGAATTTCCACGACATTTGCCGCTACTTTTTCGGTAAGCAGTTGTTGGAAATAGGCGCCTTTTTCAGCCACATCTGCGAGAAATACTTCATCAAAAACGATATCCATAACCGCGTCTGCTGCTGCCATCACAATTTTATTCCCGCCAAAAGTCGAGCCGTGAACGCCAGGTCCAAATGTTGCGGCAAGCTCAGATTTACCAACCATCGCTCCAACTGGCAAGCCGTTTCCAAGCCCTTTTGCTAATGTGAAAATATCTGGTTCGATTCCTGCATGCTCAAAAGCGAAACGTTTTCCAGTGCGCCCGATTCCAGTTTGAACCTCATCGATAATGAGTAGCGCGCCGTGTCTTTGACATAGCTCGGAGGCACCAACTAAGAACGCCGTCGTTGCTGGTAGTACGCCACCTTCACCTTGAATAACTTCCAACATCACAGCCGCTGTTTTTGCCGAAATCGTGTTTTCTAAAGCTGCCAAATCATTGTACGGTAAGTATGTAAAACCTGGAAGCAGTGCGCCGAAACCGTCGTGAATTTTTCCTTGTCCCGTCGCCGTCATCGTCGCAATTGTTCGGCCGTGAAACGACTGCTGAAACGTGATAATCTCATCACAACCCGTATGTTTTTTCGCGAGTTTCAGAGCAGCCTCATTTGCTTCAGCCCCACTATTGCAGAAAAATACCACACGATCCGCGTCCGCTGTTAATTTTGTCGCGACTTGCTCTTGAATACTACTTTCAAAAAGATTCGACGTGTGCCAAATTTGACCAAGTTGTTTTTGCACAGCGGCTAGAACCGTTTCATGGCAATGCCCCAAGTTGCAAACCGCGATACCCGAGGTGAAATCCAGATATTCCTTCCCGTTAGCATCCTTCACAACCGTTCCTTTCCCTTCCACAATCTCGATTGGGAATTTGGCGTATGTTGGAAATAAATCACTCATCCTATCTTCACTCCTTCGCTTATTATCGTTCCTTTAGCCGTCATTTCATTCGTAATAATGACTTGTCCAACGCCTTGCGTGACTGCGTTTTTCGCACTTTTGAGTTTGGGAATCATACCACCTGTGATGATTTCTGTCGCGAATAAATCGTCCAATTCGGCCGTATCAATATGCGACACCACCTCGCCCGCATTAAGAACCCCGGCCACATCTGTCAGCAAAATCAATTCCTCCGCTTGAAGAGCTGCCGCCACCGCACACGCCGCCAAATCAGCATTCACATTCAGCCATTGCGTCGACATCGCCAAGCCAAGAGGCGCAATCACTGGCACGATTTGTTGCGCAATTAAACTCTCAATCAAGTCCGTCTTCACATGCGTAATTTCGCCAACAAATCCCAGCTCGCCGTCCGTTAATTGTTCCGCTTGCATCAAGCCCGCGTCACCCGCATGTAAGCCAACCGCCGAGATATCCTGCTGTTCAAGCGCTGTGACGATTTCCGGTTGCACCTGCCCAATCAAGACCATTTTCGTCACCGCTAACGTTTCTTTCGTCGTGATACGCAACCCCGCCTTCGTTTCAACTGGAATCTGCAGCGCCTCCATCATTTTGCTAATCTGAACGCCACCACCGTGAACCAAGACAACCTGTTTGCCATCCGCCTGCCACGTTTTGATTTGCTTGAAAAAATTTTCATGGAGATGACTTCCCGCGACGCCACCTATTTTCACCACAATAATTCCACTCATCTCATTCACCCCTTTTTCACGTCCGATAACACGCATTTATTTTGACATAATCATAGCTTAAATCGCATCCCCAAGCGGTTCCTGCTTCCAAGCCACTATGCAGATTCACCTCGATTAGGATATTTTCTTTTTGCAAATAATCAGCCAGTACATCCGGATTGTACGCTGCCGTCTCACTTTTTTCTAAAATCACAGTCTCACCAATTCGAATCGTGATATTATCTGGTGAAAAACGCCCGCCACTGTAGCCAATCGCGCAAATTATTCGGCCCCAATTCGCATCCTCGCCGAACATCGCTGTTTTCACAAGGCTTGACGATACAATTTGTTTCGCGATCATCCTCGCGTCTTCTTTTGATGTTGCGCCTTTCACTTGGGCTTCAATGAGTTTCGTCGCTCCTTCGCCGTCTCTCGCAATGCTTTTCGCTAAATGTTGGCACACCGCGTAAAACATTTTGGTAAATGTCGCAAACTCTGGTGTACCTTCTGAAAAAGTGGTATTTCCCGCGCAGCCGTTAGCCATCACGACAACCATATCATTCGTTGATGTGTCCCCGTCCACCGTTATTTGATTGAACGTTTGATCTACTTTTTGTTTTAGCAATTTTTGCAATAGTTTAGCTGGTACCGCTGCGTCTGTCGTAATGAATGAGAGCATCGTCGCCATATTCGGATGAATCATCCCTGATCCCTTTGCTACACCTGAAATCGTAATCGTTTTACCGCCAATTTTTGCTTGCAATGTAAGCTCTTTTTGTACCGTATCCGTCGTTAAAATAGCTTCGTGAAAATCAGCGCTCACACCCGACTTCGCATCCAATGACGCAATGCCTGCCTCCACTTTTTCCATTGGTAAGTAGTCGCCAATCACGCCTGTTGACGCAACCGCCACATCCGTATCCGCGATGCCTAAATGTTTCGCCGCCAGCGCCCGCATTGCAAAGCCATCTTCCAAGCCGCGCTTCCCAGTGCACGCATTCGCCACACCACTATTGACCACAATCGCCTGCAACGTCTGATTCGCCGCCAAGCTATCCTTTGTTATAAAAATCGGCGCCGCCTGCATCTGATTCATCGTGTAAACCGCTGCTGCCTCCGCTGGCTTTTCCGAAAAAATAATCCCGATATCCTTCTTTTTACGCTTTAAACCACAATGCTTCCCATCCGCGAAAAAACCGAGCGGCGTCGCAATCGTGCCATTTTCAACCGTTATCCAATCCTCTTTTTCCAATACCTTCTCCATCGTATTTCCCCCTAATCAAGGATAAACCGGTATAAAATCAAGCCCAGCCGTCTCCTCAAATCCGGCCATCAAATTCAAATTCTGAATCGCTTGTCCCGCGGCCCCTTTGACCAAATTATCAATCACTACAACAATCGTAATCATATTCGTTCTTTCATTATAACAAAGCCCAATATCGCAAAAGTTCGAAGCCGTCACTTGTTTGAGCGTCGGATAAACATCCTTATCCTGAATACGAACAAATGGCTTTCCATCGTAGCTTTCTCGGTAAAGCGCAAGCAGTTCCTCCGTCGAAGTCTCGCCTTTTGCCTTCACATAAATCGTTGCAAAAATGCCTCGCGTCACCGGAATAAGCGATGTCGAAAACGTAATCGCATCAATGCCCGCGTCCCACACGCGCAACTGCCGAATAATCTCTGGAATATGCTGATGCTGGTTCATCCGATACAGCGTCATGTTCTCGTTCGTCTCCGGAAAATGCGTATTCGCGCTCGGCGTCTTACCCGCCCCAGAAATGCCCGATTTCGCATCCACAATAATAGAATCCGCCTCGACCTTGCCATGCATCACAAGTGGCGCTAAACCAAGCAAAGTTGCCGTCGCATAACAACCAGGATTCGAAATAAACGTCGTGTCCACGTTCTCCCGCCATTCCGCCAACCCGTATTCCGCCTGATTCAAGTAAGCAACCGGCGCTGCGTCCTTGTTATACCACTTCTCATATTTCTCCTTCGTCAACCTGAAATCCCCGGACAAATCAATAACCTTCATCCCCGCATCGATAAACGGTTGCGCCGCCTCCTTCGCGACCCCGCTAGGCGTTGCAAGAAAAACCGCCTCACTTTCCTCCGCTATTTTCGCCACGTCAATCTCGGCCAGCTCATGATGGTAAACCGTATGTAAATGCGGGTAAAATCGCGAAATATCATCCGTCTGAGCGGAAAAACTATGCAAAGAAGCAATCTCAACTTGCGGATGTTGATGCAATAGTCGAAGTAATTCGAGCCCTCCATAACCTGTTGCTCCAATAATCGAAACTTTCATGATTTTCCCACCCTTCTTATTTTTTATGATAAAACTTATTATAAACTTGTATATTTATAATGTCAAATGGTTTTTTATAAATTATAAAACTATTTTTATGCACTATATATGCATATTCGTTCTTTTTTTATGCAAAACACATTCACAAATCCCCATCAAAAAAGACCGCTCATCAGAACGGCCCTCCATCACGCAATATATCATTTCTCTTTATCCGAGTCCTTCTTCACAGCATTCTTCACGCCTTCTGCTGTTTCCTTCGCATCCGATGCCGCTTCTTTCACCTTGCCCTTCGCTTTTTCCAAAAAGCCCTCAGTCTGCTTTTCCTTATCGCCAGTCAATTTCCCTGTCTTTTCCTTCACTCCACCCTTTACTTGCTCCTTCTTGCCTTTATCGTCTACCATAAAATTCATTCCTCCTTCTATTTTTAACCGTGATGCATTGTCAAAAACATTTCCTTGCCTCTACTTCATTTTTACCCTGTTAGTTATAGAAAAAACATATCTGAAATATGAAACGATTCCCACCAATAAAAAAACGACACCACAATCGGCATCGTCTCCCTTGTTAAAATAGATCTGAAAATTCATCCTGTACTTTTTTCACATCTGCAACTTCCACAGAAAAAGTTTCTGTCGCATCCACCGCTTCCTGCACCAACGCCTCAAAATCTATAAAGCTTTCATAACGCTCCACTTTATCTAATTTAGGACGTGTTTTCGGAGATGGTGGCGTGAAAATCGTGCAGCAATCCTCGAATGGTTGCACAGAAATATCATACGTGTCAATCGCCTGCGCAATCTCGATAATCTCATTTTTATCCATCGATACCACAGGACGAATAATCGGCGTTGTCGTCACAGCATTAATCGCCAGCATACTCTCCAGCGTCTGACTCGCCACCTGGCCTAAACTCTCACCATTCACAATCGCCAAACCTTCCCGGCGTCGGCGCAGCTCGTCCGTAACCCGCAACATCATCCGACGCGTCACCGTCATCGTGAACCCTTCCGGAATTTGCTTTTTAATCATTTCTTGAATCGCGGTAAACGGCACCACATGCATCTGCACCTGCCCGCTATACTGCGCCAATTTTCCAGCTAAATCAACAGCTTTTTGTTTCGCGCGCTCACTCGTATACGGCGGACTATGAAAATGCACCGCCTCAACCTCCACACCACGTTTCATCGCCAAATATCCCGCAACAGGACTATCAATCCCACCCGAAAGCATCAACATCGCGCGCCCCGAAGAACTCACCGGCAAACCGCCCGCGCCTTGAATTGTCTGACACGACAAAAAGATTCCTTCACTACGAACGTCAACAAGTAACTTCACATCTGGATTTTTCACATCGACATGCAAGTCATCGATATTTTGCAAAATAAACCCGCCGAGCTCGTGATTAATCCCATTCGTATCCAGCTCAAATGACCGATCCGCACGCCGCGCATTCACTTTGAAACTCCCGCCAGCCTGATGCATCGCGCGAACAAGTGACAATCCAGCTTGCTTCATCTCCTCCAAATCCTGAGGTACCCGAACTGCCGGACTAAACGACTGAATCCCAAAAATCGGACGCAACCGCTCTAAAATAACCTGATCATCCGCTCCATTTAATAGTAAATACATCCGATCACGCTCTCCGAACACTTTCACTTCTGGAAAATCTGCAATCGCTCGTTTCACATTATGCGCTAATTTTTTAATAAACTGTTTCCGGTTCCGGCCTTTTGTTGATAACTCGCCATACCGAACGACTATACGATCATATTTCATCATTTCACCACTTCATTCAAATTTTTGATAATCTCTTGTATTGCTTCCATAAAACGCTCTGCTTCCGCCATCGCATTCTGGTAAGACAAGCTCACACGAACGGCGCCCACAGCTTCTTCATCCGTCACCCGCATCGCTTTTAACGTACTGCTAGCAAGCTTGGCACGCGAAGAACAAGCACTCGTCGTCGAAACATATATCTCATATTTCTCCAACGCATGCACCAAAATTTCGCCACGATGCCCAACGACAGAAAAACAACAAATATGCGGTGCCGCCTGGTTTTTATCCGTATGAATCGAAACCTCTGGAATACCCGCAAGCGCGTCTAGCAAATAATCGCGAATCGCTTCTAGATCAGCAACATGTGCTTTCTGCTCTTCCAAACCAATCCGCAACGCCTTCGCAAAAGCCACGACACCAGCCGTATTTTCCGTCCCGTTTCGCAGACCAAATTCCTGCCCACCACCATCCAAAAGCGGCATCACCGATACGTGCTTCTTCTTTATCAAAACGCCAGTCCCATTCAAGCCATGTATCTTATGTCCAGAAATACTCACCAAGTCGACGTCCGCAACATCCAGCGCCACCTTCGTCAATCCCTGCACATGATCCACATGAAAAAAGGTCTGCGGTCGCGTTTTCAGTACCTCCGCAATCGCTCCAATCGGCTGCACAGAGCCAACCTCATTATTCACATGCATCACCGACACCAAAATCGTATCTTCCCGCAGCGCACTTTTCAAATCTTCCACCGAAACAACGCCCGACGCATCGACTGGCAACCGCGTTACTTCAAATCCTTGCGCCTCTAAGCTATGCATCGTATTTTGGACCGAGGGATGTTCAATCGCCGTCGTAATCACATGCTTCCCGCGATTACGATAAAATCCCGTCACGCCCTTAATCGCCATATTATTACTTTCCGTCCCACCAGATGTAAAAATAATTTCCTCAGGCAGCGTCCCGAGCATCCCAGCCACAAGAATCCGCGCCTGTTCGTGCAACTCACTAACCTTCGAACCATAGCCATGAAGAGAGGACGGATTCGCAAAATAGTTCGTCGCTACTTTTGCATATGTCTCCACACAAGCATTCAGCGGCTTTGTCGTCGCACTATTATCAAAATAAATCATCCAAAAAAGCCCCCATGAATTAATTCTCATTCATTATTCTATCACAGAATCACCAACCGCGCGCATACATTTCAAAAAAATCCGCGCTCGGAACAAAGAAAAATCGTCCCATCCTTCTTACTCGGATAAGACGACATTTCTCGCTTCATTATTCCTCTACTTCATCCACATTTATCTTCATTTCATACGCCTTCTCAATCTTCTTAAACGCACTCGGCTCTACTTTTTCCAAAGCCGTTACTGCAAGTTCCAGCGCTTTCTTATATTGATAATCATCATAAAAATGGTCTTCCGCTTGACGTAATGCTATTGCAAGATCCGGCGTCTGTAAACGATAACGGTTCGCATATTGAATCACGTGCTCCACTAAATGCGCGTTCTCAATCATTTCATCCGCTTTCTCGGTCAAATGCTCCAAATCCTCTTGCGCCACCTGCCACTCGTGATTCACCGATTTCATATTCAGCGGCTTCTCTTCCAACTTCTGTTCTAGCTTAGAAATCGACGCCTCCATGTGCTCACATAGCGCCAAGTAGTCCTCTGGCTTACCAGGAAGTCGCTCACGATCCAATCTACGGTTCAAATTCAGAATCGCCCGACGCATTCTATCTGCATCTTCACGCGCCTCTAGCTCATCTTTTCGTAGCGAACGCAATTCTTCTGCAAATGCGTCTTGCTCTAAGGAAATCGTCGACACAACCGCATCAATTTCTTTCAACGCATCCTCTGCCGCCGAATACGCAATTTTAACCTCAGAAAGTCGTTCCGTAACGGTCGCCAACTGTTCTTTCTGGAGCTCTAACTGGCTTGCAATTTTCAAATAGCTTGCCAAATCCTCTTCCGTCACATGATACGTCTGCTTCACTTCTTTAATCTGCTCAGCTAACGCGTCCGACACATCGAGCTGTTTCTCCAGTTTCGCTTCCACCACAATACGATTTTCCTTCACAAAATGGCGCGCCTCAACCTCATGCTCCAATGTATCGTAAAACAAGTTAATTTCCGTATGCAGTTCTGCCACACCGCTTTCCACGGCTTCTAGTTCCCCTGCCACAATCTTGTCTTTCAAATCCGTCACCCGATTGCTCATCCGGTCCAATTCCGCAGCCAGTTGCAATTGCTCCAAGAAATAGCCTTGTTGCGCCATTTCATCATAACCCGCTTGCAACTTGCCCATTTCGTCCGGTAAAACAACATCGCTCTCACGCAGCAAAACAGGAATTTTTTCCAGTTTCACGCCTAATTTCTCCAGATCATGTTGGACATTCAACACCACTTCCCGTGCCTCCAAATAATCCCCTTGATCCGTCAACATATCAAACCGATTCAAGTTCTCCGCAATCGTATCTAACTCGCCTTCCACGCTATGTAACGCGTCACCAAGCTTATACCCATTACTCAAAACCTCACGGCGCAACGTCGTGAATTTATCCTTCGCCATCCGAATATCCTGCGCATTGCGTTCCTCACTAGCAATCAATTCCTTCAATCCACGCAAAATTTGCTTCATTTGCGTATCGATCTCATGAATCACCTGCTCCACCTGATTTTCCATCTGCGTCGCTTGGCGGAACTGATAGCGATCCGTATGTTGCTCCGCGCCAAGAATATACTCTTCCAAGTTTGGAAATAATTTCGTCGCAATATCGTCCCACGAGTCGCGCCACGATTCAAACAAGTCCTCCGTCTGCCCGGTAAGCCGCAACTTCTTCACCTTCGTGAGCTCATCAATCACCGGACGCTCCATCAATTCTATTTTCTGCTCCTCAAGCGCGTTAATTCGCTGATAATGCTTTTTCTTCATTATGTATCCAACCGCAAAAACAACGGCTACAATGACTACAAAGCCGACCAAATACCAAACAAACATGTCGTTTCCTCCTATTATCCCATTATCTCTATTTTTTTAAATCACTTCATTAAGTACAAATGACAAATCCATGCTATACTAATTCATTATACACATACACTATTCTAACACGATTCCGCTGTATTTGCCTTATTTAAAATCAAAAATTATGAAAAAGTGGTGAAAAAAATGATTGAAATTCCAAAATTCACTGGAACAAAAGCAGAAAACTATCAATTATGCGTCAAACAAGTCGAAGCAATGATCGCGGGTGAGCCTAACTTCCTAGCCAATATCAGCAACATCTCCGCTCTATTAAACCAAGCGCTAACCGACATTAACTGGGTTGGCTTCTATTTATATGAAGAAACGAGCAACCAACTTGTCCTCGGTCCATTCCAAGGCCTCCCAGCATGCATCCGTATTCCACTAGGTCGCGGTGTTTGTGGGTCAGCCGCCGCAGAACAAAAAACGTACCTCGTCCAAAACGTTCACGATTTCCCTGGACACATCGCTTGTGACACAGCATCCAATTCCGAAATCGTTATTCCAATTGTCCATGATGGAAAACTGCTTGGCGTTTTAGACGTCGACAGCCCTTCCTTGAACCGTTTTGACGAAACCGACCAACAGTACTTAGAGCAAGTCGTCACTATTTTAAAAGCGTCGATACAATAAAGTTTGACAAGAGTACGCAAAATGTACTATACTAGAAAGCGTGTAAAATGCAGCTTGAGTGATGATGAATATGACCGTTGTTTATCCCCGATTTTTTCGTGGTGTATCCTGTAACCTGCTGCTGCAAGGGCGAAGATACATGAAGATAAACTGCACGTATTTGGTTGGTCACACTTGTTTGTTTTATGCTAAAACAAATTTAAAGGAGGAGTCAATCGATGGCTCGTTATACAGGTCCAAGCTGGAAAATTTCCCGTCGTTTAGGGTTATCACTTTCAGGAACAGGTAAAGAATTAGAACGTCGTCCGTACGCTCCAGGGCAACACGGTCCGACACAACGTAAAAAAATCTCTGAGTACGGTTTACAACAAGCAGAGAAACAAAAATTACGTCACATGTACGGCTTAACAGAACGTCAATTCAAAAACACGTTCGTAAAAGCTGGAAAATTACAAGGTAAACACGGTGAGAACTTCATGATCTTGCTAGAACAACGCCTTGACAACGTGGTATACCGTTTAGGTCTTGCTCGCACTCGTCGTGCAGCACGTCAATTAGTAAACCACGGTCACATTTTAGTAGATTCAAAACGCGTAGACATCCCTTCTTACCAAGTATCACCTGGTCAAGTAATCAGTGTTCGCGAAAAATCTCTTAAATTATCAGCAATCGCTGAAAGCTTAGACGTTGCGGCATTCGTGCCTGAATACCTAACTTTCGACGCTGAAAAACTGACAGGTACATTAAGCCGCCTGCCAGAACGTTCAGAATTACACGCTGAAATCAACGAAGCATTTATCGTAGAATTCTATTCACGTTAATCGCCTTAAAAACCACGAATGCAACTCGCATTCGTGGTTTTTTGTTGCGGCAAAAAAAGAGTAAGATATCACGAAGGAAACATGATATCTTACTCAAACAAAATAAACACTTTATACATATTTTCTCATGGTAATATCTACGACTTCAAAACCCATCTTTTTATAGACATGGACCGCCCGCTTATTGTGCGCAAAGGCATGCAACGATATCTCGGTAATTCCTCGTTCTTTTGCATTTTCCTCAAGCAAAACTAACAACGCACTGCCGAGACCTTTATTTTGAAACGCATCGAAAATCAGAATATCATAGATAAAATAGGTTTTCTCTTCTTGAAAAACCCATAACGTCCCGACAAACGCTTCCCCTTGCATGACTTCCCAAAGAAAATGATCCTTTGTTGCAACGCCATCAGGAAGCAATTCCATCGTCGTCATTCTTGCCTTGAACAACGCTTCATCGCGCGGCCAAATTCCTGCATCTGCTTGATCCTTCGCATAACCCACACTAAGCGACTCCGCAAAATCAGAGAAATGCTCTTTTGGCATCGCTGTTAAACGTAATCCCTCAGACATAGCGCACCAAGAAATATTTTTTCTTACCGCGACGAACAATGGTGAAGCGATCTTCCACACGATCCGCTTTCGTCACTACTTTTTCAAGATCCTGCACACGCTCGCCATTGATATAAATCGCGCCATTCCCAATATCCTCACGTGATTGGCGCTTGGAAGGCTCGATACCAAGATCAACAAGCCAGTCTACAAGCAGTTTCTCCTCTTGGCCCGCCTCAAACGTTGGCACATCTTTAAAACCTTGCTCAATTTCATCCGCCGTCAGCACTTTCACATCTCCACTGAATAAAGCTTCCGAAATCTTAATTGCTTGATCTAACGCCTCTTGCCCATGAATGAAACGCGTCATTTCAGCAGCTAAAGAACGTTGCGCGGCACGGCGATGCGGTTCCAATTTGACCGCTGATTCCAAATCGCTAATTTCGCCTTGATCTAAGAACGTGAAATATTTCAAGTATTTCACAACATCGCGATCATCCGTGTTAATCCAGAATTGGTAGAACTCGTACGGCGTCGTCTTCTCCGGATTCAACCAAATCGCGCCACCCTCTGTCTTACCAAATTTCGTGCCATCTGCTTTTGTTAACAACGGAATCGTCAAACCAAACGCTTTAGAGCCCTCGCCTTGTTTTTTACGAATCAAGTCAAGCCCTGCCGTAATATTTCCCCACTGATCACTACCGCCAATTTGCAGACGACAATTGTGCTTTTCATACAACTCATTGTAATCCATCGCTTGCAAAATTTGGTATGAGAACTCCGTGAACGAAATCCCAACTTCCAGACGATTCGCCACGATATCTTTTGCCAGCATCGTATTGACATTGAAATTTTTACCAAAATCACGCAAGAAGTCAAGCACTGTCAAATCTTTCGTCCAATCATAATTATTCACCATAATCGCGCCATTGTCACCAGCAAAATCAAAAATTGTTTCTAACTGGCCACGCAGGCTTTCAACGTTTTTATTGACCTGTTCGATCGATTGCAGTTGGCGCTCTTCTTTCTTACCACTCGGATCACCAATCGATCCTGTTGCACCGCCAACTAAAATAATCGGACGATGCCCTTTGTTTTGGAAGCGACGCAAAATCATAAATGGAATCAAATGCCCAATATGCATCGAATCTCCCGTCGGATCAATCCCGCAGTACAACGAAATCGATTCCTTTTCCGTTAATTCACGAAGTCCAGCTTCATCAGTCTGCTGGTAAATCGCGCCACGCCACTCTAACTCATCAATAATATTCATCTCATTCTCTCCTTTTCCATAAAAAAAGTCCCTCCGTCTACTGACGAAGGGACGCAAAATATACGTGGTACCACCCAACTTAGGAAAAAATCTTCCTCGCTTCATTAAGATAACGGCAAAAACCGTTTGCAAATGCAAATATGCTCCGGGATGTAATTCGTCCGCCTTATTTGTACTGGTTTGCAGCGACCACCAGCTCTCTTTTCCACAGGGATAAGCGACTACTTCGTCCGTTCATAGCTTTTCGATATAATATTGTACTTCTATTTTTAACACAGCCCAAAACAGATGTCAAGAAACAATATTAAAAAAGCCGAGCAAATCTATTTCTAGACTGCCCGACTCTCCATAAAATTAACGCGTTGTTCCGCGCATTTTTTCGCTATGTGGTAAAATAACTGTTTTTTCTTCTACTTCTTCGTTTGCCATTAATTTCGTCAATAAACGCATCGCTACGGCACCGATATCATACAGAGGCTGAACCACCGTTGACAATTGTGGACGCGCCATCAATGTCAATTTCGTATTATTGGAAGTCACGATTTCAAGCTCTTCCGGCACTTTCACACCAGCATCAAGCGCGGCATTCAAGACACCCATCGCAAGCTCGTCATCTGCCACATAAATCGCGTCAGGCGTTGCTTTCAAGCTACTTAACTGCGCCCAAGCTTTGACACCAGCCTCATAATTATAAGCCGCTTCCAACACATAGTCTTCGTTAAATTTAATTTTGGCTTCTTTAAGCGCCTCACGATACCCGCCTAATTTCAACTCACTGTTTACCGGCTCATCTAGCGAACCACTAATGAACGCCACTTTTTTATGACCATTCTTCGTAAAGCGAGACACAGCCTCATAACTTGCTTGTTTATAATCGATATTCACCGATGCAATTTTGTTTGCCGCATCCACAGAACCCGCCAAAACAACCGGTGCTGGCGAACGATCGAATTCCTCTTGCAACTGCTCAGAAATACGCTCACCCATGTAAATAATACCATCCACTTGCTTACCAAGTAACGTATTCAACACTTGCAATTCCTTATCTTCGTTCTCATCCGAATTACTCAAAATGATATTATATTTATACATCGTCGCGATATCTTCAATCCCACGCGCCAATTCCGCATAAAAAACGTTCGAAATATCAGGAATCATCACACCAACCGTCGTCGTCTTCTTACTAGCTAACCCTCTAGCCACCGCGTTCGGACGATATCCGAGCTGTTTAATAACATCTAATACTTTCTTTCTAGTAACCGGCTTCACATTCGGATTCCCATTGACAACACGAGAAACAGTTGCCATCGAAACATTCGCCTCACGCGCCACATCATAAATTGTTATATTCATTCATTTCACTCTCCAGATTCATTTATTTTAACGGTTAGCCATATGTAACCATTGTAAACGTACACAATCGTGCCTACACTTAATAATACGATAGTTTTTTTCGTTATGCAATTGTTTTCACTTATTATTTACATTACTAAAAATTCAGAAGAAAGCGTTTCATTCGACTATTCCATCACAAAATCCAGCAAACCCCTTCCCACAGCTAATGTATTCCCTTACATAACTCCACGTAAACCAATTCACTCTCCCTTTATACACACAAAAAAAGCAGCTAGGAAATCATTTCCTAACCACTCTCTGCATAACTATTTACTAAAAAATCCGACTCCCCACCAAACCTCAGCGTGGCGACAAATGATTAGATCCTAGGCAAAAGCGAGTACCGAAGCGGAGCATACTGGTGTATGTGAGCATCGGAACACAGCTTTTAACGACGGAGATGATCGTTTGTCGCCACGCTGAAGACTTTATTGGATGTTGGATGGGACTAACTTCGATTTCAAAATCGCTTCCCAGAATGCATCGAACTCTTTCAAGTCCATTTGTTGCGCTGAATCAGACAAGGCTACTGCTGGGTCTGGATGCACCTCAGCCATAACGCCGTCCGCGCCGATTGCCAACGCTGCTTTTGCACATGGAAGTAGTAAATCTTTACGTCCCGTAGAATGCGTCACGTCGACCATAACTGGTAAATGTGTTTCTTGTTTCAAAATTGGAACAGCAGAAATATCTAATGTATTGCGTGTTGCTTTTTCGTACGTACGGATACCGCGTTCGCAAAGAATAATTTGGTCGTTCCCTTGCGCCATGATGTATTCGGCAGCACCAACAAATTCTTCAATCGTCGCAGATAATCCACGTTTTAGCAAGATTGGCTTGTCTACTTGACCCACCGCTTTTAGAAGTTCAAAATTTTGCATGTTTCGTGCACCGATTTGGATAACATCGATGTGATCTAGCGCCACTTCGATATCACGAGGCGTCACGATTTCACTGATCACGCCTAGGCCAAATTCGTCAGCAACACGTTTCAAAATTTGTAATCCTTCCACGCCAAGTCCTTGGAAATCGTACGGGCTTGTACGCGGCTTAAATGCGCCACCACGAAGTAATTTCAGGCCTTTATCACGAACTGCACCAGCCACCGTTGCTACTTGCTCGTAAGATTCTACAGAACACGGACCGAATACGAATGTTGGTACACCGTTTCCGATTGGCACGCCATTCACATTGACAACGGTGTCCTCTTTCTTATTTTTACGAGAAACAAGCAATGCTTTCGAATTATCGTCTTCTTGCAATTCTAGACCAGCCTTGAAAATTTCTTTAAAAAGCTTCTCGATCGTGCTATCTTCAAATGGCCCTTTGTTCGCATCTGTAATTGCGTTCAACATTTGACGCTCACGAACTGGGTCAAAGCGAATAACACCTTGCATGCCTTTAATTTTACCGATTTCTTGTACTAAATTTGCTCGTTTATTAATAGCCTCCAAAACCTCTATGTTTAAGCTATCAACCTGTGCGCGTAATTCTTCTAAATTTGGATTACCCATGTTTTTTGCCACCTCTCCAATTTCCCTGTATATCTTTTTACAGTATATTTTATCATTATAGATGAAAACGATTCATTTGTCACCATATCGCTTTTCTACTTAAGCGCTTTTAAGTGTTAAAGTGAATGTTACAAGATTAATACTAACATCCCTTCTCGCCAAATGCAAGCTAATTTTTCGTCATCGCTTCCAAAAATCGGTTACTCGCAAGAAAAAAAGGTTATAAACAAAGTGTTCTCACACCTCATTTATAACCCATCTTTTATTTTTTCAATTCTTTTTTCGCGTCATCTACAATTTTTTCTGTTTTGTCTTTTGCTGTTTTAGAAGCTTCTTCTACTTCTTCCTTTGATTTGTCAGCCGCTTTCTTCACGTCAGCGCCCACATCTTTCGCTTCGGATTTGAATGTTTCGCCTGCTTTTTGCGCTGCTTGTTTTGTTGCTTCAACGCCTGCTACGGCTGTATCTTTCACAGTTTTTGTTTGCTTAGAAACCGTTTCATACAGCTGACCTGATTTGTCTTTTACTACACCGACAAAACCGGATGCAGAATCGACAAGGGCATCTTTCTTATCTTTGGCTACATTGCCAATTTCGATTCCTTTTTCGTAGGCAACATCTTTCCATTGCGCCCCTTTTTCTTTCACAACTTCGACATGCTCGTTTAGGTCGCCGCGTAGTTCTTTACCTGATTTTGGAGCTAAAAGTAGTGCCGTTACCGAACCTACGATACCTCCGATTAAACCACCGATTAGAAAATCTTTTACGTTAATTCCATCTTTTCCAGACATATATTTTCCCTCCATCTTCATTTTATAAAGTGATTGTTTCTTCTTTCGCTTCCGCCGCAGCTTGTTTGGCAGCTTTATTGGCTTTCATCTTATCACGGAATGATAAAATGGAGTTACTAAATGATACGGCTTGTACGATTTTAGTCTCATTTGTGTGGACTTTATTCGTCGCAAGTGTTGCTAGTTCACGAACGGATTGACTTAGCCCAAGAAGCGATACTCCGATGTCTCCAACCGCGTCGAAAACTGGATCTACTTTTGCCACTTTGCCATTGATATCTTCGAGAAGATCGTTCGTTTTGCTCATTAATTTCTCGGCCTGATCCGTAATCCCCTTGACCTCACCTGTCATTTCTTCGAGCGATTTGGCCACTTCATCCATTGTTTTTGAGGTTGATTTAAGCGTCATGCCTAGATAAACCGCAATGACAAGTAGCGCGATTGCTGCAATTAGAGCCGCAATGTATAAAATTATTTCCACCTTCTCCACACCTCCACATATATCTAACACTTTACCCCTAATGCGTCTATGTAAAACGACCATTTTTGAAGAACGGGCTGTCTTCATTTTAGCAATATTATGCGAAAAAGGGAAGTAAAATAGCATGGCGGCAACAAGATAAATTCTTTTTGGAAGCATATTTCGACGATTTGGAGTAAACTATAGGGGTGCCGCGAAACGGTGGAAAAAATGAAATGGAGTGATTTTCTTGAAAGATCCACGTATTGAAAAACTAGCGTATAACTTAATCAACTACTCTATAAGCCTACAACCAGGCGAAAAAGTACTTATTGAAAACTTCGGCGTACAAAAGGAATTGGTGACGTCGCTTGTTTCGGAAGCCTATAAAGCTGGCGGATTTCCATTCGTATCCTTGAAGGAACCGCAAATTGACCGGGAAATGATGCTGGGCGCAAATCCAGAACAATATGCGAAAATTGCTGAATTTGAAGGCAATGTCATGAAGGAAATGGACGCGTATATCGGGTTGCGTGCTGGCGATAATATCAATGAGCTATCCGATGTTCCTGCTGAGAAATTGAAAATCAACGGCGAAACAGTCGGTAAAATGCATACGAGTATCCGCGTGAAGCAAACGAAATGGGTTGTCTTGCGTTATCCAAGCGCTTCGATGGCACAATTGTCTAAGATGAGCACAGTTGGCTTCGAGGACTTCTATTTCCAAGTTTGTACCCTTGATTACAGCAAAATGGGTGAAGCGATGGAGAGTCTCGTAACGTTGATGAATCAAACCGACCGCGTTCGCCTCGTTGGAGAAGGCACAGACCTGCGTTTTTCGATTAAAGACATTCCTGCAATCAAATGTGCTGGTCAATTAAATATTCCTGATGGCGAGGTTTATACGGCTCCTGTGCGCGATTCTATCAACGGAACCATCACATACAACACGCCATCCCCTTACCAAGGTTTCGTTTTTGAAAATGTTTCCTTTACTTTTGAAAACGGGAAAATCGTGAAGGCTACTGCAAATGACACCGAACGCATTAACAAAATTTTGGACACAGATGAAGGCGCACGCTTTATTGGCGAGTTCGCGATTGGCGTGAATCCATTTATCCATGAGCCGATGCAAGATATCCTATTTGACGAAAAAATCGAAGGCAGCTTCCACTTCACGCCTGGTCAATGTTACGACGAAGCGCCAAATGGTAATGATTCCGCGATTCACTGGGATCTTGTGAACATTCAACGTCCGGAATACGGCGGCGGCGAGATTTACTTTGACGATGTGCTTATTCGCAAAGACGGCCGATTCGTGATTCCAGAACTTGAGAAGTTAAACCCGGAAAACTTAATTTAAATATCGACAAGGAATCCCAATTTCAGCAACGGGATTCCTTTTTTGATGCACAAAAAAAGAACTGCAAACCAGGAATACTCCTAATCTACAGTTCCTCATTCATTCTATTAATTTACTGCTCGCTTTTCTTCCATTATTTCCACACCTGCGTCGAGAACACCTTCATATGCTGCTTGGAACTTTTGAACGTCTCCAGCTCCCATAAATAGGATAACTGCATTCGGGTATGCTAACAGGCTTTCGGTGTGTTGTTCTTGAATCACGTGATTGCCTTTTGTTTTCGCGGCTAAATCTTGAATCGTTAGTGTGCCTCGATTTTCACGGGCTGAGCCGAAAATATCACATAAATATACTTCGTCAGCCAAGTTCAAGCTATCCGCAAAACCTTGCAAGAATGCTTGTGTACGCGTAAATGTATGTGGTTGGAAAACGGCCACGACTTGACGATCTGGATATTTTTGTCTCGCTGCATTAACCGTCGCTCTGATTTCAGAAGGATGGTGTGCGTAATCGTCCACTAGCACTTGATCCTTTTTCTCCGTGATGCTAAAACGGCGCTTCACACCTTCAAATGTACGTAATTCTTTCGCTACATCTGCGGCTGCAATTTTTTCATATTCACTAAGCGCAATAACACTGAGCGCGTTAAGTACGTTATGATCACCGTATGTTGGAATGACGAAATTACCATAAAATTCGCCGTTATGATACACGTCAAACGTCGAACCCGTCGTCTCTTTAATAATGTTTTTAGCTTGGAACTCATTATCGTCTCCGAAACCGAAATAAACAATCGGAATATCTAGTTTCAAACGACGTAACTGCTTATCATCGCCCAATGCAAAAACGGCTTTCTTCACTTGTTTTCCGAACGATTCGAACGCACTGAATACGTCATCCTCGCTCTTGAAATAGTCGGGATGGTCCCAATCAATATTCGTCATAATCGCATATGTCGGGGAATAAGCTAGGAAATGACGTTGGTACTCACACGCCTCCAGAGCAAAATACTCAGCATCACGATTACCTTTTCCAGTGCCATCGCCAATCAAATAAGATGTCGGGCGTAACTCTTCTAGCACATGAGAAAGAAGCCCCGTCGTCGATGTTTTTCCGTGCGAACCAGTGACAGCGATACTTGTATAACCATCAATTAATTGCCCTAAAAACTTGTGATAACGAATAACCGGTAATCCCATATCCATTGCTTTCTTAATCTCTGGATGTTCGTCCTTAAACGCGTTCCCAGCAATGATGGTTAAGCCTTCATGAATATTATCTTCAGAAAATGGTAAAATCTTAATGCCATCGTCTTCTAGTGCTTTCTGTGTAAAGAAGTATTTCTCAACATCGCTTCCTTGCACACAGAAACCTTTATCAAACATAATTTGAGCCAGCGCACTCATACCTGACCCTTTAATCCCAACAAAATGATACGTCGTCATTAATTGAACCCCCAGAATTTTAATCTTTGAAGAGGTAGCCTAAAAAATAGTGTGTTGCCCAACTAAAAAAAGCATTTTCATTATTTTTATTATTTCTAGACATCTTCTTGTATTACTGTTTAAACGTGTGTTTGATGTTTATCTACGCTGTGACCGAAAAATCTCACTAGGTAATTATAGCACTTTCTCGCCCATTTAGAAATCCTTGTGGGAAATTTATATCCAAGGACTTATGTTTTTACGCTTTTATTCGAAATAAAGTACATTTTTATACGCTAATAGAACTACTGATGTATTAATTATCACGTATTTTTTCTAATTGTTCTCGGGTGATAATGACGTCTCGCGGTTTCGACCCATTCGTTTCTGAAACAATACTATGCTTTTCTAATGCCTCCATCAATCTTGCGGCACGATTATAGCCAATTCGAAAATGACGTTGCAAAAGCGACGTCGAAGCACCATTTTGTGCCAGTACAAAATCGCACGCTTCATCGAATAAATCATCCTCTTCTTCTTTGGCAATTTCGCGTTCGAGGAGTTCTTCTTGTTTAAATAAATAGTTCGGTTCTGCCTGATTCCGCACATGGGCAATGACGGCGTCGATTTCTTGATCGCCAACATATGTGCCTTGTAAACGGACCGGCTTCGATGACCCACTTGGTAAGAAGAGCATGTCCCCTTTTCCAAGTAATTTCTCGGCTCCACCGGTATCGATGATCGTTCTGGAGTCGATTTGAGAGGATACAGAGAATGAAACACGCGTCGGGATATTCGCCTTGATGAGCCCTGTTATAACGTCTACAGAAGGCCTCTGCGTCGCGACAATCATATGGATGCCACAAGCTCTTGCTTTTTGTGCAATCCGACTAATGGCTTCTTCTACATCATTTGGCGCCACCATCATCAAATCGGCTAATTCATCTATAATAATCAGGATATACGGTAATTTTTCACCGGAATGTTCTGGATGGGAAAAATATTCGTTAAATTTCTCCATATTTCGAACGCCTGCATGTGAAAATAACTGATACCTGCGCTCCATTTCTTCGACTGCCCATTTAAGCGCGGCTGTTGCGGCTTTGGCGTCAGTAATAACCGGGCTGACAAGATGCGGAATGCGATTGTACGGGGCAAGTTCGACCATTTTCGGATCGATAAGTAATAACTTCAACTCGTCCGGCGTCGCTTTATAGAGCAGACTAATGAGTAACGAGTTGATGCATACACTCTTACCCGAACCCGTTGCCCCAGCGATTAATCCATGCGGCATCGTTTGCAAGTCCGTCACGATTGGCATACCAGAAATATCGAGTCCAAGCGCCGCCGTTAACGGTGACTTACTCGTTTGGAACGCCTGACTATTCATAATTTCTGACAGCATCACAGGGCGGCTCGTTTCATTCGGAATTTCAATCCCGATCGTGCTCTTCCCAGGGATTGGCGCCTCGATTCGAATATCTTTTGCAGCGAGGCTTAACTTGATATCATCCGTCAAATTCGTGATTTTGCTGACCTTCACGCCTTTTTCTGGCTGGACTTCAAAACGCGTTACCGCTGGACCTTGCGTAACGTTAACGACTTTTGCAGACACGTTAAAATTCTCTAGCGTCTCATTCAAAAGTTCCTCTTGAAACGCCAACCACTCCTCGTCCTCATTTTCAAAGACAGGTGGTTTTAGCAAATCTAGGGATGGGAAATAATAGCCGCTCGCGTCTTCTCTCAGATGTTGTTCTGTCGGGAAAACAGGGGCTATTTCTGGTTCTTCCACCGCTACCACTTCTGCTTTTTTCTGTTCGACGTGTTGCTTGTCTTGATTCACCATCATCACATTAAATGGAATCCTCGTTTTCGGCGGTGCACTGTGCTCTCGTTGTTCTACTTTCTCCGGTTTCGGCGCCTCATGAATGAGCTCAATACGTTGTGGCGCAACAGGAACCTCTTCTTCTTGTAAAATTTCCTCTTCCACAACCGGCGGGATTTCCTCGATTTCTTCTACAACAACAGGCTCTGCTTCGACCTCAAAGTCAGCTACAAACTCAGGAGCAACTTCCTCATGCATCGGTTCAACAACAGCTACTAGCTCCTCGATCACTTCATGAACCGCATCACTCGTTTCTGGTTCTTTTGTGATATCAAACTCAAAACGACTTGGTCTTTTTTGGAAAGCAAAAACTGGAGAAGGGACATCGGTTGGTCTAAACGGACGTTTCTTCTCAAATTTCGGCGCCACTGTATTTGGTGATTGGGTTCTCGGTGTTTGGCGCGGTATCGGGGTTTTATGTAGTTCTTGTTTTGTTTCTACTTGTTTTTGTCCATCAGGAATGAGCGGAAAGCGGAACTCGCCTTTTGGATATTGATACATCACTTTAGCGTGGACTTCACGCTTTTGTTTCGTTGATTGCGTATTGCCACGCGGTGTATTTGTCGTTTTCTTAATTTCCTTTACGGCTGCTAATTGAACTGGTGGCGCTGTTTCTGCCTCTTTTTTCGGCTTAGCCACTTCTACTTCTTCATACTCCGCATCTCGATCAGCGAAGAAAAATTCTTTAAACCATCCCATACTATATCACTACCTATTATTTTTTTAACCATTTCTTAAACTGATTCTAACAGAGAAATTTAGATAAAGCTATTATGAATGTGGTAGCTCGTCGAAAAACTGTGAAAAACGGCTATATATAAGCGTTAATGCGTGCATAACTTAAACTTATATCCAGACATAACTCGAGAAAAAGAACAATTTAAATCCATATTGTATACGATATACCACGAAAATAAAACAGCTTTTCGTTAAAAAAGCTGCTTTATTCAAGCACTAGAAGGAAACGGGAAAGGCTGCGCCAACTTCATAATCAGCATCCAAGACCATGATTCCTTTTTCTTCTGGCGCATTCGGAATCGCCAATTCGCGCGCCGCACAGATCATTCCAAACGAGTCTTCCCCGCGAAGATTGGACGGTTTAATAATCAGACCACTCGGCATTACCGCGCCTATTTTTGCAACGACTACTTTTTGTCCTGCATCAACATTTGGCGCACCGCATACGATTTGCACTGTTTTATCTCCCAAATCAACTTGGCATACATTTAATTTGTCCGCATTCGGATGTTTTTCCTTCGACACCACATAACCAACGACGAATTTAGGCGAAAGATCCGCTTCAACCACAAAATCAAAGCCGTTATCCGCTAACTCTTTGTTGATAAACGCCACATCTTCAAGCGTCAGCGAAACCTTGCCAACCGCATCAAACGCGCGCTTTTTCGATACGTCGAAAATATTAATCGCAACCGTTTCGCCTGTTTCAACGTCAAAGATACGCGTTACATTTCCTTTTGATTCAAAATCCGTTTTTTCTACATCCTTGAGGTGGACTAAAAGCGTGTCCCCTACTCCTTTTTCGTTATAAAATGCATTTACAATCACGTTAACTACTCCTTTGGTCTGTTTTTGGCCATAATAAAGATCGGTTCTAGTTTACCATCATTATACACGAGAGGTAAAGAGGTAATTGGTGCAAGGCCGTCCGCAAAAAACTGCATCGTCATGTGCGCCAACACGTCATAGCCTGTATTATTTCTAATATCCGCGATGATCAACACGTCCTGATGCGGCACAGCGAGCACCATTTCTCCATCGATACGCGCACGCATTTCCTCTAAAAACGGCTCATTCAAAATCCGACTTGCATCATACCCATCATTTGTTCGCACGAAATAATAATCATTACCGCTCACCGAATCTTTTTTCGTTGTCGTCGCCCGCGTGCGCAAGTTCGCAAACGCCGCCAGCCTGACATCGTCTATCGTCACATCCGTGTTTTCCAAGCTCTCTTCCTCGATAAAGCGATACGAAGCACCGACATCCACCACGTAAAAAATCGCCGTTTCCGCTGTGTGTTTTTCAGTCAAAAGCGCCTTCCCGTCTTTCGTTTTTTGCGGAAAAGACGTCGCCCGAATGACCGGATAAACGTTCGGCAAACTCGCCTGAATATCCATCGTATGCTGCGACGCTTTCAAACCTTCCTCGACATAATACACGATTTTTTCAACCGCTACGTCCGCCTGTTCTTCCCAATTCGCGATAATTTGCGGGATGGAAAGCGTGATTGAATTGCCCGCTTCCGTCACTTTTAGCGTATCCTTCTCCCGATTATAACGGAATGTACGGTTCGCGCCAGCAAGCTCTTTTTCGAGCCTTTCCTTCATCTTCATCGTTGTCATTTTCATCGTAGCGCCCTCCCCTCTTCCTTATAACGCGTCAATAAAATCCGTAATTTCTTCTTTCGTTTTGCGATCCTTACTGACAAACCGACCGATTTCCTCGCCATCTTCAAACACCAAGAAACTCGGAATACCGAAAATCGCCAAGTCAGCGCAGAGGTCGATAAACTGGTCACGATCCACATGCGAAAACGTAAAATCATCATGTTCCGCCTCAATTTCAGGCATCACCGGCTCGATAAATTTACAATCCCCACACCAATCCGCACTGAACATAAAAATCGTTTTACCATTATTTTTTAACGCATTAAATTCTTCCATTGTTTCTAAATGTTTCATCACTCACTCGACTCCTTCTTGTTCCTACTTACTTAATCCTAAAGCCCCCACGAAAATTAGTAAAGAATTACGCTCACAAAAGTTGCTATCGGATGCATTTTCTTCTATTATAGCAAGAAAGGAGGCGTTTTTTGATGGACTATCATATTTATTTAGCAGGCGAAATTCATTCGGATTGGCGCGATCAATTGCGAGCTAGCCTGAAGGAAAAACCAGGTGTTCACTTCCATTTTTATGGACCGCAAGAAAATCACGATCTATCCGACGCAATCGGCGAACACGTGCTAGGCGAACAACCGAATGCCGTCTACAAGGATTTACAAGCTTCAAAAATCAATAACCTACGTACCGAACTACATTTGAAAAAAGCAGATTTAGTAATTGCTCTATTCGGCGAGAAATTCAAGCAATGGAACACCGCCACAGATGCTGCAACTGCAATCGCACTTGGGAAACCAACGATTGTTATCCGCCCAGAATCGCTACACCATCCGTTAAAAGAGCTATCTGAGAAAGCAAATGTCACCGTGGATACGATCGAACAAGCCGCGCAAGTTATCGATTACATTTTTGCATAGTCTTTCCCATGAAAAAGCACCTCATTCACGGAGGCGCTTTTTCGCGTTTACTTGATCTTTCCAATACCACATAAAGCCGAATCCCAAGACGAGTACGCCACCGATAAGCGTTGTCAAAATCCACCCGAGCTCCGTTTCTTTCAAATAAGGAACGTGAAAGAAATACCCTATCAAGAAAACGAGCGCCGAGAGGAACATGATACTCCCCGTCAGAATAACTGGATGCCGCCACCATTTTTTAAGCATTATTGCGAATCGTTTCCCATGTTGTTTTATCAAGGGTACGAACAATTGTTGTAATCATTTCTTTTGCCGCCGCGTAATCATCCACGTGCAAAATCGAGTTGGAGGAATGGATGTAACGCGCCGGAACACCGATAACCGCGCTCGGAATCCCACTGTTCGACGTGTGTACTTTCCCAGCATCCGTTCCACCTGGCGAAATGAAATATTGATACGGAATCTTGTTGGACTCCGCGGTATCCAGCAGGAATTCACGCATACCGCGATGCATAATCATCGTCCGATCAAAAATCCGCATTAAGAAGCCTTGCCCTATTTGGCCGAACTGCGTCTTATCACCTGTCGTATCATTCGCCGGACTCGCATCAAGCGCGAAAAAGATATCCGGCTGAATCATATGCGCACTAACACCAGCGCCACGAAGCCCAACTTCTTCTTGCACATTCGCGCCCGCAAACAGCGTATTTGGCAACGTATCATCCTTCACCGCTTTTAAAAGCTCGATTGCAAGACCGACGCCGTAGCGATTATCCCACGCTTTTGCCATGATTTTTTTCGGGTTAGCAAGTGGTGTAAATTCAGCAACCGGAACGATTTGTTGTCCAGGTTTCACGCCAATCGCAATCGCATCGTCACGATCATCCGCACCAATATCGATTAACAAGTTTTTCGGATCTGTCGGCTTGCTTCGTTCTGCTTCGGTCAACAAATGCGGCGGAACAGACGCTACCACACCAATAACCGGCCCATTCGCCGTAATCAGTTGCACTCGTTGCGCTTGCAGAACTTGCGGATTCCAGCCACCAAGCGTTTGGAAAGCGATCATCCCATTATCCGTAATCCGCGTCACCATGAAACCAACCTCATCCAAATGGCCAGCAACAAGGATTCTCGGCCCATCTTCCGCGCCATGACGCACACCAAAAATACCGCCTAAACCGTCTTGAATCACTTCATCAGAGACCGGCGTAATTTCTTTTCTTACAAAATCTCTCACAAACTGCTCGTTTCCAGACGTGCCTGGCAACTCCGTTAATGTTTTAAATAACTCCAACGTTTCTTTTTCCACTTATCATCAGTCCTTTTCGGTGATATCTCTAGCATTATACCACTTCCAGAAACGTTACGTCTAAGAATTCGGCTAACCAAATCGGCGCCCTTCGATGTAAAGGCTTTTATATTTTTAGTTTAGAGGGTATAATAAGACACAGTAAAGCTAAAAAAGAGAAGACAAGTAAGATTTAGGGAGGCAAACAATGAACTGGAAAGTATTTATTACAGGTGTTGCAGCAGGAGCAGCCGCGGGTCATCTTATCAACCATTACCTACTCGAGCCAAAGACCATTTCAGGCGATGTAATTCTTGAAAACGTCAAAGAAGCATTCAAAAAAGAAGGGCCAATCGAAGGCTCGTGGATTCAACTGAAAAAACAACATTACAAAAAATTCGCGATGGATACGTTCGTGTATCACGGTGGTATCACAGCGATTCGTGATGGCGAGAAGAAACAATTCGAATTTATCGCAGACGCGACGACTGGAACAGTTATTGACGTTTACTTAACCTGATAGAAATACGAAACTGCAGGCCAATGATGCGCCTGCAGTTTTTTTATTTAATAAAACTATCCACGCGTTTTTGATCATACGTGCCGCTGTCCACCATATCTTTCATCTGTTCGCTGAAAATGACTTTTTCGGCACTTTGCAACGCTTTTTTCACCGCAGCAACTTGTAGCATAATTTCTTCATATGAACGCTCCTCATCCGTCATTTTCTTGATGGATCTCACATGCCCTTCGATTTTAGCGAACCGGTTGGAAATTGATTTTCTAACCTCTGACATAGGTATACCCCCTAGCGATAAGAATCTAATTTTTATTCATGTCCCAAAAAACCATTCATAGATAATGTTCGTCACAACCCCCTATACAGGTTACTAATTCATATACCATATGGAGGTATAATAAATTCCCCTGTCCGCTATTACTTTATCCGTCACATTTCCATCCACATCGAATTGCAAAGCGCGATAGAAAGAGTCATGATAAAAGAGCAACCATTTCCCCGTCCCGTCCAGCTCATTCCGAATCCGCTCCTTCGCAAAAATTGAGTCCATTGGATAATCATCATACGCTGTCACCCATAGCACATTTTGATGGGCATGCGTCGGGAAAATATCCGCCATATGAATAGCCGATTCGCCTTGACTATCAATCCGAATCACCGCGTGCCCATTGCTATGTCCGCCAGTTTTCTCTAATGAAATTGCGTCATTTAATTCCAGATGTTGCGCATATGTCTGTATTTGGCTCGCGATTCCCTGCCAATTTTCAGGCCAGTATGTTGCTTTGGAACGAATATTTGGTTCGCGAATTTCTTGCCATTCCGCTTCCGTCGTGTAAATCGTCGCGTTCTTGAAAATGCTTTCTCCGTTCGTATCCGTCAAGCCAACGATATGATCGAAATGCAGATGCGTCATCAGGATACAATCAATATCTTCCGGCCGCACACCAAGCGTCGCTAAATCTTCCAAAATAAACGATTCTTCCACGACACCGAAATTACGTTTTTGCTTCTCCGTCAACCGACAAACGCCAATACCCGCATCAATAAGATAATGCTTGCCCTGATATTCAAAATACATCGGATCCGTCACACAGCGAATCTGATTTTTCTCGTTCACCTCATGTTTTTTGCTCCATAATGCCTTCGGGACAGCGCCAAACATCGCGCCACCATCGAAATGCGTCACACCGCCGCGCAACCAATGAATCGTTATCTCCCCTACCCGCAAAGTATCCATTTTTTGTCCTCCTTTAAACTAAAAAAGCCAGAGTAACCATAATGCTGGAAACTCTAGCCTTTCACTATGATTTAAATGTCGCCTCTAAACGATAAATCGGAAAACCTTGTGCTGAAAACTTCTCTTCATACTCCGTCATAATATTCCCTTCAAACGAGCTGTTATGAAGATCAAGCGACAAGTAAGTTAACAAAACACCATACTCCGAAAACGCCACAAGCGAATATTCAAACAAACTGCGATTATCCGTTTTGAAATGAATCTCGCCTTCTGTCGGCAACAACGCTTTATAAATATTCAAAAAGCGCGGATGTGTCAATCGACGTTTCGCATGCCGCTTCTTCGGCCACGGATCAGAAAAATTCAAATAAACCCGCGCAACTTCCCCGACTTCGAAATACTCCAATAAATCCGCACCATCCACAGATAGCAAGCGCAAATTCGGAATTCCCGCCGCAAGCGCCTTGTCGAGCGCTGTAATCAACACACTTTCCACGACTTCAATACCAATATAATTAATATCCGGATTCGCCTGCGCCATTCCTGTTACAAACTGCCCTTTTCCAGTCCCAATTTCAATATGAATCGGATTCTCGTTTCCAAACAGTTGGTGCCATTTCCCCTTTAACTCCTCAGGATTTGCCACACATACTTCTGGGTGAGCCAGAATTTTCTCCCGCGCCCACGGTTTATGTTTTACTCGCATAACGTTGCGTACACCTCATTATCTTCCATTATTTTTTTCAAAAGTATTTCCAAACGAGCAAGTTCCGGTTTCCGGTCATGCTCAAATTGCCAATTCATCGCCATCAAAACCTGACAGATAGAAAACCATTTCACCCGTGTATAAAAAGCGCGCGTCAACTCCTGACCATATTCGCTAAGCCAACCGTCCCACTCATCATACGGAACATACTGATACAATAAAACGCCCAGATCATTCGCAGGATCAGCAAGCATCGCGCCATCCCAGTCAACAAGATACAGCTCGTTTCCTTCTGAAAGCAACCAATTATTATGGTTCACATCACCGTGACAGACAACGTGGCGCCCCTCTTCCAGTTCATCCACATTCGCCAGCAAATAACGGTATGCCTCCGAAACTTTCGTATCCAGTGGATTCAGATTACCAATACCATCCGTCACTTTTTCTAGCAAATGGAAGCAAGAATAGTCCTTTTTTTCAATACGTTGCAGCATATCCCGCAACGCCTCCGATTGGTGAATTTTTCCGAGCAATCTAGCCACACGCGGTTCTCGCATCTCTTTTGCCGTCAATGTCTGCCCATTATTAATCCATTTCTGCGCCGTAATGACATCCCCGTTTTCAACCCGCCGCGTCCAGATTAATTTCGGCACAATATTTTCAACAGAAAGCGCAGCTAAAAAAGGCGAGGAATTCTTTTTTAAAAAGAATTTTTCGTCTTCATGAATCGCGACGAAGGCCTTTCCAGTTTCCCCGCCCGCCGGCTCTATTTCCCAATCTTGCCCAAACAAATTATCTTCCATTCTACATTCACCTTCACTTACGTCGTTGTCTTTCTATATTTCATTATTATTAACGACGAATCTAGCTCTTACACAACCCCTGTTGGTACGCCAAAAATTTCGAGATATAATAAAATTCCAGCGCAATACTATGTACTTTAGAAAGATGGATAAAAAAAGAGCTATCACAATTCCTTAATAGCTACCTTTTAAATTTTACTTCTCTTCGCCCCTCCCGTCAAGTCAACGTATGTTCGTATTTGTTGGAACTGTTTGAAACAAAGTGAATTACAGTTCCAATATGCATGAGAGCGAAGTGAGCATGTAATCCTTCCCGATCGTTTGAACAAAGTGAATTACGAGCCCAATATGCATGAGAACGAAGCAAGCATGTAATCCACCCCAGTTGTTCGAACTAACATACCCAAAAACCCGATATGCCAAAAACAAAAAACCTCCAAACCCAGCCAAAAGCCAAGTCCAGAGATCCACATTAATGTTCGATGACTTCCGTTTTAGTCACAATGGGAGCCAATGATTGTTTTTTCTTCTTAATAAATATCGCCAAAATGACAGCAATCACAGAAAGAATCGAGGAAACCAAGAATGCTGTCTCAATCCCGTGAATCAACACATGATTCGCAATCTGTTCTTTCGTTTTACCTGCAACATCCGCCGCCGTCAAGTTCTCGCCGAAGCTTTTCGCACTTTTTGACATAGTGGTTATGAGTAGCGCCGTTCCGAGCGACCCCGCAATTTGCCGGACGGTGTTAAACATTGCCGAGCCGTGTGCCGCCATTGATAGTGGTAACGAGTTGAGCGCGGCTGTTTGGAGCGGCATCATGACCATCGCCATCCCGCTTGCCCGAATCGTTTGCACAACGACGATATACGTTAAAGTCGTGCTTTCATCAAGGTTTGTAAACATGAATGTCGTTACAGCCATGATAACAAGCCCAATTAATGACAAATATTTCGCACCAAATCGGTCAAACATAATTCCCGTTACCGGTGAAAGTGCCGCGGTCATCACAGCCCCCGGTAAAAGCACGAGCCCTGATTCTAGCGGTGTAAAATGTCGTACACTTTGTAAGAAAATCGGGAATAATAACATACCGCCATATAATCCCATCATGACGAAGAAACTAATCGTTGTTGTCAAAGTAAATGTTCTGTGTTTAAACACGTTGAAGTTTAGCAAAGGTGCTTTCGCGCGACCTTGATACCAAATAAATACTGCTAAAACAACAAATCCTAATAAGACGAATCCTAGCACTTTTGCAGATAGGAAATCATGATCCCCTGCGTTACTGAATCCTAGTAATAAACTACCAAACCCGATGGTCGATAAAATAACCCCGAGGAAATCCAATTTTGGAAAAGTACGTTTCCCGACATTTTTTAGTAAGAAAAAGGCCACGACAACATCGAGAATCGCGAATGGAATAATAATGTAAAAAAGATTTCGCCAATCATATTCTTGCACAATCCAACCAGATAAAGTCGGTCCGATCGCTGGCGCAAAGTTCATCGCAAGGCCAATCAAACCCATCGCTCTACCGCGCCGCTCCATCGGAAAGAGATTAAGTACAACCACGGTCAAAAGCGGCATCACGATACCCGCACCAATCGCTTGCACCATCCGCCCGATAATAAGTACGGTGTAATCCCCTGCAAAACCAGAAATCGTCGTACCAATGGCAAACGTAATCATCGCAAATAAGTATAGTTGTCTTGTCGTAAATCGCTCAATTAAAAAGGCCGTCATCGGAATCATGACACCATTGACCAGCATAAATCCTGTTGTCAACCATTGTCCTTGACTCGCCGTAATATTGAAGTCCGTCATAATGCTTGGTAGTGCCACGTTCATAAGCGTCTGGTTCAAGATCGTGACAAATGCCCCCATCAGCATTACGATTAAGATACCGTTTGTTTTAATTCCATCACTTGCTGCTTTCATATTCATTGTTTCGTTTCTCCTTTTCGTTCTAGTAACGCAATCATTTTGTCATGTGTTGCGAGCATTGCCCTCAGTTCTTCCGAGTCTATTTCCAAAACCGCCTCTAAACGGTTAAAAAAAACATCATACGTTTCGTCCACTTTTGCGAGGCCTTCTTGGGTTAGCTGTAAATTCAGCGCCCGACGATTCCCTTCATCACGTCCCCGCGTTAAGTAATTCGCCTTCACCAATCGATCGACAATCCCGCTCATCGTGCTTTTATTCACGCGTACACGCTCTGCCAGTTCCCCAAGCGTTAAATGTGGCTCTCTTTTCAACGTACCTAGCGAAAATAATTGCACAGTTGTAATGTCACGCTTCGTTGCCTCTTCTTGTAAATAATGGTGTATTTTTTGCTGCATCGTTCGAAATGAGAGAACCACCTCGCGTATTAATTTCTCGTCCAAATTCTGTTCTCCTCCTTTAATGTTCACAAGCGAAAGATTCGTATGCGAACTATTAACAACGCTTATTATACGCCGATTACGCACGATGTCAAGTAGCTTTTTTCATGAAAGCGGGCACAATAACCGTATAGCAACGAATATTTTTTATATGTCATTATTTATATACATTTCGTTCCCTGATGAAAAACGAGTTGCCATCTAGCATCCTTGAATTTCCAGATTGAGCTTCGTAGTGATTCTTGCTTTTGCGTGACATTAAAAATGCGATACGTCGCCAAAACAACATCTTCCGCTAATTCCTGAATTTCAAAATCGCTCAAAGCCATCTCCACTTCCCCAATTCCCTCTTCACCAATCGACTCATTTTTGTAAAGCACGCGCCCAGAACTCCCGAACTCAAAAAAATTCTCCGCCAAGATACGCTGTAACGCTTCCCGAGACGATCGAACTTCTGGTTGTAGCAACTGCTCCTCCAAATATTGCAAATGCGCTTTTAGTGAAGGATCCATTTTTAAAACCTCCCCATCAAAAAACCGAATCGATTCATCTACTCATGAACCCATCCGGTCTCGTTATTTTTAGTTTACTGCCAATTCGCCACATTGCTTCATAATCTCTTTTGTGAAGGCGTCGTGCAATTTCTTCGTTATCGGTCCACGTTTGCCATCGCCAACGACTTTCCCGTCAATTTCAATAATCGGCGTCACTTCAATCGTCGTGCTGGAAATGAATACCTCATCCGCCGCAGCCAAATCCGTGAGCGTAAAGCCAGATTCAACAACAGGAATCCCGTTCTCTTCTGCCACTCGCAAAATAACCTGGCGTGTAATTCCCTCTAAAATCAGGTTGTTAGAGGCATGCGTGATTAATTTACCATCTTTAATCATGTAAGCATTCGCCGCAGAGCCTTCCGTCACGTTTTCCCCGCGATGCAGAATTGCTTCAAACGCCCCAGCTTGATGCGCTTTATTTTTTGCAATCGAATTTCCCAGTAAATTAAGGCTCTTAATATCGCAACGCAACCAGCGAACGTCCTCTTCCAGAATCGCTTTGCGGCCGTTCTCAAATAGCGTCGTATCACGCGGAACTTCACTAGCAGAGGCGGTGAGCACAGCTTCCGGCGGCGTGCTTGGAATCACATGATTACGTGGCGACTGCTCCCCACGCGTGATTTGAAGATACACATTACCAGTCCCAATATTGTTCGCTTCCATCAAACTGTCCACAAGCGCACGCAATTCCGGCTTGCTATAAGGAATCACAAGATCAATTTTAGCCGCGCTCGCATACAAACGCTCGATATGCTCATCATATGTAAAAAATTGGCCATTATACATACGAATAACCTCGTAAACCCCGTCTCCGAACTGGTAACCTCTATCTTCAACATCAACTTTTGCTTCATCACGTTCTATTAATTGGTTCTTCACTAATACTTTCATCTCTTCAGCACTCCTTCGCGAATGTTTTTGCAACTATCTAAAAATTCCAATCAAGACCAAAGCAGAGGTTAAAACCAGCGTTTCGTTCCTCTGCTACATTCAGTCTGAATCTTAATTTTTTTCAATTATATACTTTACTTCGCTAGTTTGTAAAGGGCTTCGGCGTAAATTGCGATTGTTTTAATTAAATCGTCGAAATACGCGAACTCATCTTTTTGGTGCATCGTGTCTTCGCGGCCTGGGAATAGCGCTCCAAACGCAACCCCAGTCTCCATGTGACGCGCATAAGTTCCGCCACCAATAGCGAGTAATGTTGCTTCTTCGCCCGTTTGGTTCGTGTAAACTTCTTGCAACGTTTGGATTAGTGGATGGTCTTTTGGCACGAATAGCGGTTTAGAATCGTCGTAATGCGTATATTGACCATTGTATTCATTAACGACTGTTTCCATTTTAAGCTTCAGCTGATCCATGTTCGCGGTTACCGGATAACGGAAATTCAAGCCATAACGGCCGCCTTCTTCCACGCTATAACGGATCACACCAACGTTCATTGTCAATTCGCCACTCTCATCGTCTTCATAACGAATGCCAAGTTTCATCGCACGCGAATCGCCATATAAGTAATCTTTACCAAATGTTATAAAATCACTTGCAGCTCCCGTTTGCGTGAATTTGCCAAGGAATGCTACTAAATGAAGTCCTGCATTGATACCATTGTTCGGCTCCATCGCATGCGCCGCTTTACCGACCATAGAAATCGTCACAGAATTACCTGATTCTACTAGTTCACCAGCTAATTTTGTTTCTTTTTGATACGCTGCGAAATTTTTAGAAAGGACGTCGAAATCCTTCACGTTTTCCAAAACAGCTTTCGCGTGATCTGGAACCATGTTGTAACGCGCGCCAGATTCAAAACTGATAAGGCGGAAATCAGCGTTTCCTTCTTTTTCGCCATCTTTGAACGAAATATCAAGTTCAGAAATACCTTTTTCAGCGTGGATAATCGGGAATTCAGCATCTGGAACAAAGCCCATCGTTGGCTGTTCTTCCGTTTCGAAATAGCGTTCCACACAAGACATACCGCTTTCTTCATCTGAACCGTAAATCATCCGAACGCGGCGTGATAGCGGTAAATCTAGTTCTTTAATAATTTTCATCGCGTAGTAAGCAGCCATCGCTGGGCCTTTGTCATCCGCTGAGCCTCGTGCGAACACCTTACCGTCTTTTAAAATTGGATCAAATGGATCGTGTGACCAATCATCGCCAACCGGCACCACATCTACGTGACCAAGCGCTGCGACTAATTCTTCGCCTTGACCGAACTCCGCATGACCTGCAACATTGCCAACTTCTTTCGTTGTAAAACCGTCTTTTGCCGCTAGTTCTAAAGCAAAATCCAATGCTTTTTTCACGTCGGGGCCAAACGGTGCGTCCTCCGTTGCTTTGGAATCATCGCGCACACTTGGAATGCTCAAAATCGCAAATAAATCACGTTTGAAATCCTCGCGGCGTTTCTCTACTTCCTCTTGCCAATTGATCGTACTCATATTATAACAATCCCTTCAACAGTTAGTTTACCTTCTCCATTGTATACCCTTTTGCACTCGTATGAAAGCATTTTGAGGTGAATTACGCCATAAATCCTTGAATCGCCTCAAAATCCCATCGTACCATCCGCGACGCAAACACAACGTCCATTCGCTCTAGA
This sequence comes from Listeria sp. SHR_NRA_18, assembly GCF_003856515.1. Lineage (NCBI taxonomy): Bacteria > Bacillati > Bacillota > Bacilli > Caryophanales > Listeriaceae > Listeria > Listeria sp. SHR_NRA_18. The sequence continues at coordinate 61,556 of NZ_QPKR01000001.1, read as the reverse complement.
CTGCTCGCTTCCAGCGGAAACCAGTCATACGCTTGGTGTTCACTCGAAAGCCGCACTTCGCCATCCGGTTTTTCGCACAAGTAAATCACGCCCGTAATTTGATATTCTGGTTGGAAAAATTCCCACGTATCGTAGAGAATAAATGGCTGGACTTGAAGCCCCGTTTCTTCTTGCACCTCGCGGAATAATGCCTCGCCTTTCGTTTCGCCAAAGTTCATCCGACCACCAGGAAGTTCCCACACATCCCCTTCCACGCCCGCTTTCTTCAAAACTAAAAAGTGACCGTTATGTATAATAACTGCTTTTACTGCTGGAAAAATTGGTTTCATTTTACTTTCACTCCTTTTCTGCATAGGTTATACTAAATTGGACAATTTGGCAAGTAGGTTTATAATGAATACTATATAATACATACTGAAAAAGAAAATCGAGAAAGGATGTTGCAAAAATGAAGAAAATCACGCCAAAGGTTATCTGTGCTTGGATTAAGCAGCGCGAAGATGAGTCGAATAAAGGTGATTATGGTCGTGTTTTATTGATTGGCGGGAATGAACGGCTTGGCGGCGCGATCATTATGGCTGCGCAAGGCGCGATTTATAGCGGTGCTGGGCTTGTAACGGTCGCGACGCATCCAGTGAATCGTTCGGCGCTTCATGCGAGACTGCCCGAAGCGATGTGCCTCGATTTTAATGATACGGATTATTTGATGGAAGTTTTGCCGCAATTTGATACGATTTTGATTGGGCCTGGCCTGGGTGTGAATGAAACGGCGGGACAGCTTTTAGAGATCGTTTGTGAGTATGCGCATGCCGAGCAGCGGGTTGTGATTGATGGGGACGGGATTACGTTGTACGCTTCGCAAAATTTCAAAAAGCCGGATGCGACGCTCATTTTTACGCCTCATCGTAAGGAATGGGAACGATTGACGCATATGGAGACGGAGAATCTGGATGACATGAAGAATCAAGATTTTGCGACTGATTTCGATGCGATTGTTGTGTTGAAGGATCACCGCACGCGTGTCTATATCGGCGAAGATATTTGGCAAAATATATACGGTACACCAGCGATGGCAACGGGCGGTATGGGCGACACGCTGGCCGGAATGATCGCCGGATTACTCGGACAGCTAGAAAAACCGAAACACGCCGTCCTCACCGCTGTATTTTTGCATAGTTATATCGGTGAAACGCTGGCGAAAAAGAAATATGTTGTTTTGCCAACCGAAGTCGCCGAACAAATTCCGTATTATTTGAAGAAGTTTAGCGAAACTGACGACAATCCATATTAATTAATAAAGCCTACACGTTTTCCATTGCGCGTGTAAGCTTTTTTGCTATTTTCAGCGCGGAACAGTTGCTTTAGGGTCTTGTTTTAATTTTGTATAGTGATAGGTGAAAAAGCCAAAACCGATCCATAGGCAGACGATAATGGTGTAGCCGAGCCACATATCGGTCGGCTGGCCTTTCATGATATCCATCGTGGAGGCGGACGTGTTGTAAATATTATCAAGCGATAGCAAAAGCAGATTTTTAAGATCAAAACCGCCTAGATTTGGGATGAGGAGCATGTAGATTGCTAGTGTGAGAATACTGATTTTTTGCGATTTCGTCCACGTTGCTAGGAAGAAAAAGAAGCTCGCGAATAGTGTGAAAACAAGGCATTGGTACGCCGTTTGAATCGGCAATTGAGCGAGGTCTGGCGCTGGCGCATGCACGTGAATACCAAGCATTGCGTTGGCCACAAACTGGACAATAATCGATAGAATCGTTGCAAATGTGACTACTCCGATGCCCACGATGCAGAGTGCGATTAGTTTTCCAAAAAAAGAACTGCGGTAACTCCGAATCTCGTGCCCCGCTTTATTCGTGCCTAATGTCGTTAAAATACAGTATAGTCCCCACATAACGGGCAACACAACCACCGCCAAAGATGTGAAAAATTGATTCGGCGCATTCCAAGGATTTAACGCAGCTTTTTGCGTCTTAGCTTCATAATAAAAATATTTAATCGGATTGTCACTGGATTCAACGCCATCTACTTTCGTAATCACTTGATCCGCTGCGAGTGCTTGCTCAAGCGTATAACCAATGCTCTTATTGGATGCAAGCGCCGCCTTCAAATCCTCATTCGGCGACTTCCAAGCCTCGTATTGATTGAAACTGGACAGACAACAAACAACTAAAATACCGAGAAGTAGCCAGAGAAGCCGTCTTGATTTCCTTTGATAGCTGAACTGTTCTGTGATTGCATGACCCAAATTTTTCATATGTATAGCTCCTTTTTACAATTTTCCATATTTCTAATTATAGCATCTCCTAACCTTTTTTAATAGCGCAAAAAAAGCTTGCGATGTCTGAATTCGACCTGCAAGCTTTATTCGTTATTCTTTCGTTCTTGGAAGTTTTAATCCAATCGTCATGCCAACTAGTAATGCAGCGAGCATGGCGAATGGAACGGCAACCCAAGTGTAGTCTAGAAATAGTGCGCCCAGCCCTGCGATGACACAGAGTACGCCGAGTATCAAAAATATGCGAGCTCGCCGTGCTTCTTTTGACCGCTTTCTTGTTCGTTTTTCCATGATGCGTTTGCCTCCCTTTTATGCTTTCATGCGCAGTTTCCGGCGAATTGTTGCGGCTCTTGGGCCAAATACTTTGTCGAATAGACGTAGTCGCAAGCTCAGATAGCCGTACACGAGCGCGCCTACCCCACCACAAAGGATGAGTAGAATCATCGAATTGAATTTCGTTTCTGGATTAATAAACATCGTCAACCCTTGATATACGAGCAATACGGAGATTGCCATCGCTAAATTCAGGAGTAACATTAAGACTGTTCTTCTTAGGATAACGCTGAAATTGTAGTTCGCGTATTTCCGAATGATGATCATCGCGAAAATAACGGACACAGTGTAGCCAAGTCCAGTCGCAGCAACGGAACCGCGCGCTCCCATCCACATCATTAGCGGCATTTGAAAAACGGATTTCGTCAATAAACCGATAAGCAGGCTCAAAATCGTGAATCGCTGTTCATCAATTCCTTGCAAAATCGCCGCTGTTACACTGAATAAAGATAGCAAAATCGCGACTGGCGCATAGAACGCCAAGATTTGAATCCCTGCTGGATCATGTTCATAAAACACTGTGTAAAGCGGTTCTGCGAGTAAGGACATCCCGATACATGCCGGTAACGTGATGAAAAGTAGTACTTGGAAAACATCGTTTAGTTGCTTTTTCACGTTTTCCTGTTCGCCACGCGCATAAGCCGCCGTCACAAGTGGCACAATCGTCATCGAAAACGCAGTCGCTAAACTGACTGGAATGATGACTAATTTTTGCGCACTGAAGTTAACGATACCGAGTAAATTCTCCGCTTCATGACCGCTGTAGCCAATCCATGTCAAAATTCGGCCAAACGTGAACTGGTCAATTTGTTGGTAAAGTGAGCTGGCAATGCCGACAACAACGAATGGCACCGCCGTAATGAAAATATCTTTGTACATCGACGGTAATGAGACCGTCACTTCGCCTTTACTCGTTCGTAACAGGGCATCGAGACCTTTTTTGCGTTTGAAGAAGTACCAAAGTAGGCAGGCCAGACTCGCCAATGCGCCGATGAAGGCTGCGAATGTGGCGATACTAATGGCGCTAACGATGGTACCGTGCAGGATATACAGCACTGTTGCTGAACCGACAAGCAGGAACGCAATGCGGACAATTTGCTCGATAACTTGAGAAACCGCTGAGGGGCCCATCGATTGGTACCCTTGGAAGAACCCACGAATCAGGCTCATAACCGGGATAACGATGAGCGCGAAACTAACCGCACGAATAACTCCCGTCACGTCCTCGACCGTATAACCACTACCTTCAATCGATTGCAGCCCAGCGAGTACAGGCGCTAACGCATACATAGCGATAAAGCTGACAACCCCCGTTGCAAGCATTAAGTAAACGCCCGTTCGGAATAAACGACGCCCGATTTCGTACTCGCCAATCGCGTTATATTTCGCAACATATTTCGCGACCGCAAGCGGAACACCCGCCGTTGCGATACCTAGAAAAATTTGATACGGGACATACCCGAAATTATACAATGTCATCGGTCCAGCGCCACCCATAATCCAATAAAACGGAATGACATAAAACAGACCTAAAAATTTAGAAATAAAAGTTCCCAACGTTAAAATGAAAGTTCCTCGAAGTAGTTTTGATGAAGACATAGACCTCGTCCTTTATTGTGAAGTGCTCGTTTCCTGAGCCGATTATTAACTCTCGTTTTTCATGAAATACTGATTTGTTTAAAACTCAACTAAATTTTAGTTTACTCCTTCTTGCACAAGCTTGCAATGATTAGTTGAAAAAAGTTTGGTCCATAAGCAAAAAAAATCGGCGACAAGCGCTCGCATTCAGGTGAGTTAGCGAACTTCCGGTTCTCACATACACAAGTATGCTCCGCTTCCGGCTTTCACTAACTCACCTGAATACAAACGCTTTCGCTCGATTCGTGTAAAGCAAAATATACATCCTACTTAAAAAAATAAAAAACTTCTTTCTCTTCGTTAATAGTTTATTTAACCTGACTTGCCCCAGTAATAAATCCACTCAGCTCTTCATACTTCCCATCATACAACAATTGCACAACCTTACTTCCCACAATCACCCCGTCACACACGGCGGCAAATCTCGCCACATGATCCAAGTTCGAAATGCCGAAACCTGCCAAAACCGGCACAGGACTAATCGTTTTTAAGTATGTCAAATTTTCATCAATCTTATCGCCAAATACTGCACGCTCGCCTGTTGTCCCATTCACTGTCACCGCGTAAATGAATCCTTGTGCTTGTTTCGCAATCAATTCCATTCGCTCTTTCGGACTCGTAAGCGAAATCAACGGAATCAGGGCAATGTCGCTATTTTCTAAATGTGGCAAAATTAAATCGCGATGTTCATACGGCAAATCGGGAATAATCAGTCCCTTAATCGGTGTTTTTTTAGCAAGTTCAATGAATTTTTCAACGCCGAGGTGATAAATCGGATTGAAATAACTCATTACGACTAGCGGAATATCGATTTTGCTCGTGGTCAGCGTTTCTAAAATCTGCGCAAGGCTAATGTTCGCCGCCAAAGCACGCGCGCCAGCTTTCTGAATCACTGGTCCATCGGCTACTGGATCGGAGAATGGGATACCGAGCTCAATCGCTGTCGCACCAGCGTCGCTCAGTAGTTGCATCTGATTTTCTAGCTGGTCGAGGCCGCCATCCCCCGCCATAATATAAGGAACTACGGCTAAATTAGCTTTTTCGATTGCGTTTTGTAACATCATTTGTCATCTGCTCCTTTCAAACGTGCGCGGATTTGGTCCACGTCTTTATCGCCACGACCAGATAGGCAAACGACGATGCTTTCTTCTGGGCTCATTTTGCCGGCGAGTTCTACGGCGAAGGAGATCGCGTGTGAGCTTTCTAACGCCGGAATGATGCCTTCTGTACGGCAAAGCAATTGGAACGCTTCTACGGCCTCGTCATCGGTCACAGAGGCATACTTGGCGCGCCCTTCGTCTCTTAAAAAACTATGTTCGGGTCCGATTCCCGGATAATCTAAGCCTGCCGAAATGGAATAAGCTTCCTGAATTTGACCAGCATCATCTTGCAAAATATGCATCATCGCGCCGTGCAGGACGCCAATTTCACCTTTTGAAAGGGACGCTGCGTGAAAAGCAGTATCCAGACCAGATCCCGCCGCTTCGACACCGTACATTTTGACCGTCGTATCGTTCACAAAGGGATAAAAAAGTCCCATCGAGTTACTGCCACCGCCAATACAAGCAACGACGGCATCCGGCAAACGGTTCTCCTTTTCCGAATGCTGCGCGCGGGCTTCGGCTCCAATCACGCTTTGGAAATCGCGAACAATTTGTGGAAACGGATGCGGCCCTAAAACAGAACCCATGATGTAATGCGTATCTTCCACATTCGCCACCCAATAGCGCAGCGCCTCATTCACAGCATCTTTTAACGTGCCATTCCCACCAGAAACGCTGACCACTTTCGCGCCAAGCAACTCCATCCGGAAAACGTTCAACTGCTGACGCCTAATATCCTCTTCCCCCATAAAAATCGTGCATTCTAAGTTAAACAGAGCCGCCACAGTCGCCGTCGCTACACCATGTTGCCCAGCTCCCGTTTCCGCCACGACTTTCTTTTTCCCCATTTGGCGTGTCAACAAAGCTTGCCCAATACAATTATTGATTTTGTGCGCACCGGTATGGTTCAAATCTTCCCGTTTCAAGTAAATTTTGGCGCCACCCGCGTGTGCCGTCAATTGTTCCGCAAAATAAAGCGGAGACTCGCGCCCAACGTAATCGCGCAAATAATAGCTCAATTCTTGCTGAAACGCCTCATCTGTTTTCGAAATTTCGTATGCCTCTTCTAGTTCCGTGACAGCTTTCATCAATGTTTCCGGGACAAATTTCCCACCATAATTCCCATAAAAACCTGCTTTATTCGGTGCATCATAACTCATTTTCAGGACTCCTTCGCTTTTTGAATGAATGTTATTATTTTTTCAGGATCTTTCGTGCCGTTCGTTTCAACACCCGAGGAAACGTCGACGGCAAATGGCTGGAACTGCTCGATCGCTGCGGTGACATTGTCAATGTTCAAGCCACCCGCGATAATAAGCCGTTCCTTGGGCAATTCGCTGTTCACAATCGCCTGCCAATCAAACGTTTCACCGAGCCCCGGAATTGGCGCGTCGAGTAAAATCAGACTATCTGGAAACGCGGTTAGATCCCCATTTATCTTGCCATCCTTGACTTGAAAAGCCTTGATCGTTGGGTGTTCTATTTCCGCTAAATCAACCGCCGTTTCCTGGCCGTGACATTGCACGATATCAAGCGGGACCATTGCCGCAATTCTGTTGATTTCCGCAGGTTTTTCATTTACAAAAACGCCTACTTTTTTGACCGATTCTGGTATGCCTTGCGCTAAAATTCGAGCCTGATCCGGCGTCACTTGGCGCTTACTCGGCGCAAACACGAAACCAATCATCTCCGCTCCATTCGCGACCGCAACCTCGATATCAGGACGATATTTCAGCCCGCAAATTTTGACCTGTGTCATACGCGACTCACCTTCAATGCACTCGCCGCTTGCTCCACATTTTCCGCTCGCATCAACGCTTCACCGACAAGTACGACACTAAACGCTTTCGCTACGCGCGCCACATCCGCCGGTTCACGGAAACCACTTTCACTGATATAAAACGTCTCCGCAAGCGAAAATTCCTCTGCCACGCGCTCGCTCACCGCAATATCCACTACAAAACTATGTAAGTCGCGGTTATTCACGCCAATCAATGTTGCACCTAGTCGTTCAGCAATCTCCAATTCGACTTCATTATGCACTTCCACGAGAACCTCTAAATCAAGCGCTGTAGCCTGTTTGTAAAGCGCCGTCAAGTCTTCCTCCGACAAAGCCGCCACAATCAACAACACAATCGAAGCCCCCGCATTTTTGGCGCGAATCAACTGTTTTTCACTGATAATAAAGTCTTTACACAAAACCGGAATGCTCACCGCCTCCGCCACAGTCCGCAAATCCTCAATATCTCCTTTAAAAAACTGCTGATCCGTCAAAACTGAAATCGCGCCTGCACCAGCCGCTTCGTAACTTTGCGCCTGGGCAACGGGATCGACATCTAGATTAATCGCGCCTTTCGATGGAGACGCTCGCTTTACTTCCGCAATCAACTGCACCGCATCTTTATTCGCCTTTAAAAAATCATGAAAATACGGTTTTTGTCGGTCTAATTCCACCTTTTCAATCGGCATTTTCGCCACTTCCTGCGCTTTTTTCGCTAAAATCTCTTCTAAAAATGTCATCCTACTAATCGCTCCTTTTGACAAGCTAATAATTGTGTTAATTTCGCATACGACGCACCACTATCAATCAAATCACGCGCCATCTCAATGCCCGAAACAAGCGACGTTACTTTTCCGTGCGCCAGCAAGCCAAGTCCAGCATTCAAAACCACCGTATCGTAATACGCACTCGGCTCCGCTTTTAAAACCGATAGCAAAATTTCCGCGTTCCGTTTCGCATCGCCGCCTTGAATCGCCGCCAAATCACGACTTTCTAAGCCAACATCCTCTGGCGAAAAACGATGCATCGTCACCTCACCATTTTCGAGAAGCGCGTAATGATTCTCACCCGCAAGCGACGCCTCATCCATAAAACCACCGCCATTCACCACGATTGCACGCTTCCTGCCTAGTTTCCCAAGCACTTGCGCGGTTTGCTCCAACAAATCACGACGGTAAATCCCCATCAATTGCGTCTCCAATTTTACCGGATTCGTCAGTGGCCCAATCAAGTTGAAAATCGTCGGCGTATTCAGCTCCCGCCGCACTTCCATCACATATTTCATATTCGGATGCACATGTGGCGCGAACAAGAAAGCAATACCAGCATTCTCCAGTAAATATACCATATCCTCCGTGCCAAGCGAAATATCAATGCCCAACTCCTGGCAAACGTCCGCGCTTCCCGACTTGCTCGAAATACTGCGGTTTCCATGTTTTGCGACCTTAATGCCCGCCGCCGCCAAAACAAAAGCCGATGTCGTACTCACATTGAAGCTGAGCGATTTATCCCCGCCAGTTCCGCAATTATCCATCGTATTTTCAGACGCCATCGGTAACTGCAACGCCACGCCCTGCATCGTTTCCGCGATCGCCTGCATCTCCTCAATCGTTTCCCCTTTAATTTTCAGAGCCATCAAGAAAGCCGCGATTTGCGCCTGACTTAATTCCCCCGCAAAAATCGCCGAAGCAACTTCCTGCATCTCCACTCGCGTCAAATTCTGTTGATCATACACTTTTTGCAAATACGCTTCCATCTCGCTCACCCTCCTTTTCCACAATCGCTACAAAATTCGCCATCATCCGTTTGCCGTCAAGCGTCCCAATCGATTCCGGGTGAAACTGCAACCCATAAACCGGAAACCCGCGCAACTGCATCGCCATAATCTCATCATCATCCAGCGACCGCGCCAAAATTTCCAAAGCCTCCGGAAAACCGCCTTTCTCCACAATCAGCGAATGATACCGCATAATTTCCAGCTCCTCATCTAACCCCGCAAAAATCGCACTGTCCGCCGTTTGTCGCATCATCGAAACCTTCCCATGCCGAATCGCACCAGCCTGACTCACCGTTCCGCCAAACACCTCGCCAATCGCCTGATGTCCTAGGCAAATTCCCAACATCGGCTTCTTATCCGCGAACTGCCGCACGACCTCTTCCAAAAGCCCCGCCTCACTCGGTTTTCCAGGCCCCGGCGATAACACAATCCCTGTCGCGTTCGCCGCCAATGCCATCAAATCCGCCGCATCATTCCGGCAAACCACGACCTCATCCGTAAATTCCGCCAAATACTGCTCCAAATTATACGTAAACGAATCATAATTATCGACTAATAAAATCATTTTCCAACCTCCAGTAACGCCTTTGCTTTTTGCAACGTTTCTAAATATTCACTCTCAGGATCCGAATCATAAACAATACCCGCACCAGCCTGCACATACGCCGTTCCTTGATGCAACACCATCGTCCGGATCGCCAGCGCAAAATCACAATCCCCTTGATGCGTCAAATACCCGACCGCACCCGCATAAGGACCACGTTTCACATTTTCCCATTCATAAATCCGTTCCATCGCTCGAATCTTCGGCGCCCCGCTCACCGTCCCAGCGGGCAACACCGATTTCAGCGCATCCATCGCCGTCAACTCCGGTTTCAGCACACCTTCCACGACCGACACCAAATGCATCAAAAAGCGATACCGCTCAATCGTCAAGTAAACCGGGACACTCACACTCCCCGTCACCGCCACTTTTCCAATATCATTACGCCCCAAATCCACCAACATCCGGTGTTCCGCGAGTTCCTTTTCATCATGCAAAAGTTCCTCCGCCAAGCGTTCATCCTCCTGTTTCGTCGCCCCACGTTTGCGCGTCCCAGCAATCGGATTCGTCACGACCACATCATTCGTCACACTCACCAGACTCTCCGGAGAAGACCCAATCAACGTCGTATCATCAAAATCAACGAAAAACAAGTACGGCGAAGGATTCAACAATCGCAATTTTCGATAATAATCAAACGCATCACCCGTAAACGGCGCCTCCAAACGCTGCGACAACACAATTTGGAAAAAGTCCCCGTTCCTGATATGCGCCTTCGCCCGCTCGACTTGCGTCATATACTCCGCCTTCGTCACATTACTCGTGTATTCCATCGGCGTCACCACAACGTCCCGCATCTCGCGATCACCCGCCGTCACCAACTGCTCCTGCATCCGATCCAGCGCCTCTCGCATCGCATCCTCCGTCCGACCCGAGTAGCAATTATCCTGCACCAGCGTCATTTCCTCCGCCTGATGATCCATAATCAAAAACGACTCATATACCATAAAATGAATATCCGCCAATCCCTCGCGCGTTTCCCGTGGCATCTCGCCCAAATCCTCATAGAGCGCAATCGTATCATAGCCAACATAACCAATTGCACCAGCCTCAAAAGGAAGCGAATCCGCCTGTTTTGGCGCCGTCCGAATCACCTTATCAAGCTCCGCCAGCGGATCAACCACCGTTCTCTCCACACCATCCAACACGAATCGCTGACCATAAACCTTAATCTCATGCACCGGATCCATCGCAACAATCGAATACCGTCCCGCATCCGCATCCCGAGCCGCGCCCTCAAGTAACGCCTTATTTTTCCCATCCAATCGCTCATAAGCCAAAATAGCCGTAATCGTGTCCGCATTTATTTTTCTCGTTAATTTCATCTCTCATTCCTCCAATTCCAGAATACAAAAAAGCCCCCTAAAGAATGCAGCCAAATCACTGTTTTCTTTAGAGGGCGAATAATCAAATACCGCGGTACCACCTCATATTGGAACCATAAAAAGTTCCATCTCATTCGAGTACGAATCACATACTCTATCTCAATAACGGGAGAACCCGGCAGCTCCTACTTTTTTGTTCAAAGCCGCACGCGCAAGGACCACTTCGGCAAAATAACTTTATCAGTTCACACCAACCACTGACTCTCTGCGAAAATTATGTTTGCTTACTCTTCTTGCTTTATGTTTTAGATTATATATTTTTTAATTTTTATTCTCTTCGTATAAGAATAATTTATCGCTTTACACAAATCGAGCGAAAGCGTTTGTATTCCAACAGTTTGGTGGAAGCCGGAAGCGGAGCATACTTGTGTATGTGAGAACCGGAAGTCCACCAAACTGTTGGAATGCGAACGCTTGCCGCCGATTTACTCCGGCTAAAATCTGTCAAAAAAATAGGGCCTCCCTCCATATCTAATAACTAGATAAGGACGGGAGACCCGTGGTACCACCTTAATTAACCGAAAAAACGATTCACTCAATCCCACAACGAATATGGGGTGCCTTGTGTAACGATAAGGCCTAATCGCTAACTCCTACTGAGGAAAAATCCCGTTCAGCTTAGTTGCTCCGAAGTCCATTCACATCATCTCTGCTACTGATTCACACCAACCATCAGCTCTCTTAAAACATCCATCATGTTACTTACTCTTCATCCACGCATTCATTTAATATAAACTTTATGTTAGCCGATGTTACCGCTAAAGTCAAGCTTTTTTTACAATGAATTCTCCATAAACCGTTTGTGAATATGGGCACATTTTTCAAGAACATATTCGAATCTTCTCCTGTCTTCATCCAAGAAAATATACACATTCTGCATTCTATTATAGCCCTTTTCAATATCCCAATCCGTCTCCAGACACTCCCAATATTGGAAGTTACTAATGGTTTTCCCTAGAGTCTTGGCTTCATGCCTCAAGTCCTGTTCTATCCTCTTTTGCTCAACAATAAAATGCAATTCTGTCTCTGATTCCAAAAGCAATTTTTGAATGGAAGTTAACTCAAATAATATAATCAAGTCATATAAATGTTTCCCCATTTCAATAAACCTACCTATCCCAGCTGATCCCAAATAATAATCTTCCACAGCAAATAGTTTATCAACAAATATCCGTTCTATCTTCATCACGTTCATTTCAAATGGCTTCATATTATATTCCACATTCAAAATTTGCTTAACCGAATCTGATGCTAATGTTAATATAATAGGTTCCATCAGATACGCACAATATGGCTCAAACGTCGTAAAAGCCGTTGTCTCAACCTTGACTGTCCCGACTCTTCGTAGCGAATCTTTCCTTGAAAAGCCAGTCTCAAATAAAGTATCATACTCATAAACCGATGTCCTCGAACCGCTTCCTGAGACACTTTGTGGATGTACCGTATTTAACTCCAATTGTGTATAACGCGAAGTCACTTTCTTCAGCGCATTACTTTTACTCGTTTTAGAAACAAATTTTTCATTATTAAATGTTAAATCGATATCTTCTGAAAAGCGATTAATCCTTTTCAAACATTTATACAATGCCGTCCCGCCTTTAAAATATACGTCATACTCTCGCCGTACAGTAGCTATTTCCTGCAACATTAAACATACATAATAATCTTTCTCTAAAATCTCTGGTAATATATCGTGCTCATTAAAAATGGATTCTAGTAAATCCCTAAACGCATGTCGATCGTGGTGCAAAGTATAGTACATTAACCAATCAGCTCCCTGTCTAGAGCAGCCTCCGCTAGTTCATCCAGTACGTGCATTACTTTTTGATTATAATATTTCTTTGCGTAGCCCAGTAGTTTAAAGCCATCGATTCGCTCGCGTTCCATATAGTCATAAAGCGACATATAAAAAGAGGCATCCAACACATGATACTGACCGATATCTCGCAACGTATCCAACAACTGAAAATAACGATAATTATGTTTAGAAATTGGCACTTTAGGCTTTTTAATGATTGGTGGGTTACTAAATTTATGAATCGGTTTCTTCACGTTGTAATTATTTGTCACGATTTCCCGTCGATTCGTCATATTATTAGAAAAACCATTAGCACTAAGAAAAGAAGCCCCCACAACGTATCCAATCACTTCATCCTCTTGCTCATCCATGATGTACGCCTTCTTAATAAGCTTCTCTTTGTCGATAGCACTTCGCCCAAACTTAGTCTCTTTGCTACGAAAATAAATGCCATCATCATATTTAGAAATCACGCCTCTTTTTTCCAATCTACGCAAATATTCATTCACTGTTCTCGTAAAACTATCGTTACTGGCTGCTTCAAACTGCTCCTTTACTTGTTGCTTAATCTCCTTCGTGAAAATCGGCTCCCCAACCTGATATTCCAAGGCTAATCCTTCTATTTCTTCCATTAATACTCTCTTTGTACCCAAGTCGTCCCCCATCATTATCACCTACTTCATCAAGTTTCCTTTATTATACCACAGACTCTTCGTTTAACCTAAAAAGGCAACTAAAAAAAGATAAGCCACATTTGGCCTACCTTTTTGAAATTATGTAGCAAACAAATCAAGATTCCCTAAATCGATTCGTCGCTTCCCGTGAAGTCCTTATCTGCTCAATCATTTCCTCATAATGGTGCGAGGCATAGAAGTAGAACAAGATATCAATCACTAAAAACTGCGCTTGTCGCGAACTCGTTGCCGCACTTCTAAGCTCGCTTTCTGGCGCGCGTGATGTTTCCAGTGCAACCGCCGCTCGTTGCTTCAATTTATTCTGCCCGAAACGAGTCAGACTGAGCAATTCCAAACCATTGTTCAGCGCCTCATCGGCTAACTGCAACACTTCACTCGTTTCGCCGCTATTGGAAATCGCAAAGAAAACCGCATTTTTAGAGCCCGCCGCAAAAGCCATCGCTAAAATATGGGGATCTGCAATCGCAATCGCGTGTTTTCCAGCGCGCATCCATTTTTGCGCAATATCCTCAGCAATTAGCCACGAAGCGCCAACACCGTACGCATAGATTGTATCCGCTTTATACAGAATTTCGCATGCATCCATAATTTTTTCTTTCTCTAACTGCCCAACCGTGTCGTTCAATGTTTGTACCGTGTTAGAAACTAGCTTCCGGGTAATTTCCTCAAAATCTTCATTGGGCTCGATGTCATAATAGCCTACTTTTTCAGGCCGAACAAGCTCGACGGATAACTTCATTTTTAACTCTGGAAAGCCTTCTAACCCCATCGAATGGCAAAAACGAATCACCGCAGCGCCACTCGCGCCCGAACTTTCTGCCAGTTCATGAATCGACATTTTCACCACTTTACTAGGATCAGCTAATATTGCGCGACCTACTTTTGCCTCTGATTTCGGCAGTTCTTCTAAAATACCTTGAATTCGATTAATCACACTTCCCATTATGTTTGTTGCCGCCTCCTTCGAATACATTCCATGCTTTGATTATACCATGTGGCAATGCGATACAACAAAAAAAGTGAGACGCATTTGCCCCACTTTCGTTGTTTTACTCTTCTACTGCTTCCATTGCATCTTTTGGCACGCCCCATAGATACGTGAGGATGAAACCGCCAAGGTAGGCTGCTAGTAAGCCGATAACGTATTCAAACCATGTGTTATTAGCGATAAGCGGAATGAGCGCTACGCCTGATGGGCCAATTGCGATGGCGCCAACATTACCGAAGAAGCCAATAATAGCTCCACCGATACCGCCGCCGAGACACGCCGTGATAAACGGACGCCCAAGCGGGACAGTAACACCGTAGATTAATGGTTCACCAATGCCGAGAATCCCGACTGGCAAACCGCCTTTAATCATCGTAACTAAAGGTTTATTTTTGCGACAACGCATCCAGATTGCGATTGATGCGCCGACTTGTCCGCCGCCTGCCATCGCAAGCATTGGAAGCAATATTGTGTAGCCATTTTGTGCAATCATTTCAACGTGGATTGGCGTCAATACTTGATGAAGTCCAAGCATAACCATTGGCAGGAATAGCGTCCCCAGAACGAATCCGGCGAACAGTCCACCTTTTGCGATAATCCAGTTGATGCTTCCAACCAAGCTCGTTGAAATAACGCCAGCAAATGGCATGATGATGAAAATCGTGAACAAACCAATGATGAGTAACGCTAACATCGGTGTTAAAATGATGTCGAGCGAATTCGGAATCCATTTACGTAAAAATTTCTCCAGTACGCAAAGTAAGTAAACCGCTAGAAGTACGCCGATAATACCACCTTGTCCTGCGACCATATCACTACCGTTGAAAATATTCTTAATTGGTGTTTCTGGCGTCACGCCCATGAGTAACGTCACACCACCGACGGCTCCACCAAGTACTGGCGTGCCACCAAATTCTTGCGCCGTATTGATACCTACATAGATAACAAGGAATGCGAATATACCATTCTTAATAACGTTTAAAACCGTGACATATTGTGCCCATGTCCCGGCATCTAGATTACCAGCTTGAATATTGTTAAAAAGAATCGCCGCGATACCAGCGATTAAACCGGCACCAACGAAACCTGGAATTAGCGGAACGAAAATGTTCGCAATCGATTTCAATAGACGCTTGAATCCAGATGTATTATTTTGTTTCTTTTTCAGCGCAGCTTTTGTTGCCGCTGCTTTCTCCTCAACCAGCTCTTTCCCAGTTTTTGTGGATGTTTGTGTCAAATTCTCATCTAAATTATCCGGCAATGTTTCGCCTAGTTTCACGCCTGCCATATCACACATCGCGCCGGCTACTTTGTTAACGAATCCTGGTCCAACAATGATTTGGAGCGTGTCATCTTCTACGACGCCAAGTACTCCTGGTGCCGCTTTTAATCCTTCTACGTTGACTTTATCTGTATCTTTAATTCCTAAACGTACGCGCGTCATACAATGTGCGATTTTAGAAACGTTCCCCATACCGCCGACTTCTTCAAAAATCTTTTGGCCTAAATCTTGTTCTTTACTCATGTTTCGTACCTCCCTTTAGTCTAATGTGCGTCTAATAAAACCATCCGCTGCTGCTAATTTTTCCGTGGCTGTCGCAAGGTCTGTATTCGTTAAAATCATGACAATTGCTGGTTTCACGTGCTGTCCTGCTAATTCAAAATGCTTTTCTGCTGTTTCGTAATCACATTCTGTTGCTTCCATGATGATGCGTTTTGAGCGTTCCACCAATTTCTCGTTCGTTGGCATCACGTCGACCATCAAGTTTTTATATACTTTTCCGATTCCAATCATCGAAACCGTCGAAATCATGTTTAAAACGAGCTTTTGTGCTGTTCCGGCTTTCAAACGCGTCGATCCTGTCAAAATTTCAGGGCCGCAATCCACTTCGATCGCTGTGTCCGCGTGTTTTGAAATCGCTGCGTTCGTGTTGCAAGACAAAGCACCCGTTTTCGCGCCAATTTCTTTCGCGTAATCAAGCGCGCCAATCACGTAAGGCGTACGGCCACTTGCCGCGATTCCCAACACATAATCATTCACCGTCAAAGCGATACCTTGTAAATCTTCTTTCCCCAAAATAGCCGAGTCTTCTGCACCTTCCACCGCTTTTAAAAACGCTTTCTCGCCACCCGCGATTAGTCCAACAACCATTGTCGCCGGCACGCCAAACGTCGGCACACATTCTGCGGCATCCAAAACACCAAGACGCCCACTCGTTCCTGCGCCAATATAAACCAAGCGTCCGCCTTTTTTAAAACTCTCTATCACACCATTGATAACGGTTTCAATTGAAGCAAGATTCGCCGCAATAGCAACCGGTACTTTCGCATCTTCTTCATTCATAATCTGCAATGCTTCTTTTACAGTTAGCGTATCTAAAGATGTCGTTTTTTCATTTCGCTTTTCCGTTGATAAATTCTCTAACATAAAAACACCTCTTTCATACGTTTATTGTAACGCATTCGGAATTATATTTCAACAACTATTTTAAAATAATGAAATAAAATTTCATTAACAAACACAATAAAAGCAGCTCAACTGTTTTGTCAAGCCGCTTCTCGTCTTATTCTAATACCGCCAATTCCTTTATTTTAATATGCTTTTTGAAATTTTTCGCTAGTTTTTTATTGTAATTCGTATTTTGATCCGTCCAATCGGTTCCACGCTGGGTCGGCCAGCCAGAGGTATTAGCGATATAGGTCAGCATTTCAATACCCTCAAGCCCTTTCACCTGCGCGCGTTCGTAGGCTCTCGTCATGTTTGTAATCGCGATTTCGATATTTTCTTCGGGTTTCAACAACTCATCTTCGGTCATTCCTTCTGGTGCTAAACCGCCGCGATGTAACTGGAATAAGCCATAAGAAGTTCCCGCATCACCAATCGTTTTTGGGTCGAATCCGCTCTCAGTTTCGGCAATCGAGAGTGGAATCCAAGCCGGTATATCGTGTTTTTTCGCTGTTTCCTTAATCATATCCATCATTGCCACGCGCTGTTGATGTTGATCGTAGAAGTGAAACACCAGTGCAGCTGCTGCTAATACGCCTAATATAAAAATAAATGTTTCTCTTTTCATAGCCTTAACCTCTCATTAGTGTGTATTTTCGTAAACCCCTGTTCTGGCATGTCCTCATGCGGTTGCCAAATTTGTAAAATCAGTAAGATCGCGAGGACGAAGACAAGTACGATACTCACGACGATATTTTTTGTTTTCACGCTTGCCTCCCCCTCTCTCACTCGATTTGATCAAAAACCAGATAGAACGTTATCCAGCTATCTTCCAATTTCGCGCCATACTCCCATTCATGTTGTTCCATCACGGTTTGCACAATCGCAAGCCCAAGCCCCGTCCCTGAAAAATTCTTATTGCGCGAAGCTTCTCTCACATAAAACGGCATCCAAATATGTTCCAATGTCTGCGCGTCACGGATCGTTGTTTCATTCTTAATTGCAAAATAGACTTTATTGTTTCGTTCTGCCCATTCGATTTTAATTTGATTCGTCGTTGCGTATTTCACTGCATTCGTGATGACGTTATTAAATACCATTTCCAGTTTCACTTTATCCGCTAAAATAACGACCTCTGGACTGATTTCTGATTTTGTACGAATATCTAGCCCCGTCGTCTCTTGATAATTCGCGAGCAATTCCTCAAAAAGCATCCGAACTTGGATTTTTTCTAGATGTAGCGGATCTACTTCCATTTTGGAAAAACGTAATAGTTCTTCAATAAGCATCGATATTTGGTCCGTCTGTTTCACGATTGTCGCCATATACGTGCCATCGTCCAAACCATCCTGAATACCCATACTGTAGGCTTTGATCAGCGCGAGCGGCGTCTTCAATTCATGCGTTAAGTCCGCTGTGAAATGCTTCAATTCTTTATTTCGACGTAGCAAAGCATGATGCGCCTTCTTCAAATCATCACTCATGACGTTGATACTCGTCGCCAAATCTTGCAATTCATCCCGCGTTTCAATGCTTACCTTTTCAAATTCCAACTTCGAAATTTGGTCGGCAACACTTTTCAATTCTTCTAGCGGTTTCGTAATTTTCCGAGAGAAGAAACCAGTGAGCGCAACGACTAAAATGGAACCAAACAGCATCAACATCAAGTTGAATTCATTAATAATTTTGGCGGTTTCATCGTAATTCGCAATCGAAATCCCCGCCACAATGAGCAAACCATCCTTCTCATTCAGGCTCACCAAAAAACTCGATTTCTGCTTACCTTGGTCATATAGTTTCGTAATAATCGCGCCTTTTTTAAGATCATCCAGCGTCTCACCAGTCACCCAAAAACGATTCAGCGCAATGCGTTTCTGCGCCAAGTCTAGCCGCAGCATCTCATTCAAATCGTCGACATTATTGCTCATTTTCTCAGCCACAATCGTCACGTCATATTTCGCTTCTAGGATGCCGAGATCATTCTCAATCCGCTTCTTATCCCATTTGTCGACCTCTTTCATCGCCTGCGTCACTTTTTGATTCATCTCAAAATGATAGTATTTCGGCAGGAAAAATTGATTCAAGAGCATCGATAGCGCAAAAACACCAATCACGACTGCCGAAATCCGCCATGTCAGTTTCCGGCCAAGCTTACTCATTGCCGACCTCGATACTGTAACCCATCCCGCGATGCGTCTTAATCAGCCCGTCACCAACTTTTTCGCGAAGCCGCCTAATATGCGTATCCACCGTGCGCTCCTCGCCTTCATAATCGATGCCCCAAACGATGTCTAGCAACTGATTTCGATTCAGAATCGCGCCCTTATTTTGACTTAAAACGCGCATTAATTCGTACTCTGTTTTCGTGGCATTAATATCCATACCTTGTTTAAATAACTTCTTGGCATATGTGTCAATCGTGATATCCGCCACTTCAAAGCAGTTCTGAAAACCCGTCAAGTTCTTCGCGCGAACCAGCAACGCCTTCGGGAAAAACGGCTTCTTGACATAGTCATCCGCTCCAGATTCCAGCGCATAACATTCATCCTCGCCCTCACTTTTCGCCGTCAACATCATCACTTTCACAGAACCCGACGCCTTCATTTCCTTGCAAACTTCGACTCCGTTCACGCCCGGCATCATCCAATCTAACACCGCTAAATCCAATTTCTCACGATAAAATATTTCTAAAGCTTCTTCCCCATTTTCCGCTTGAAAAACAGTAAAGCCTTCTTTTTTAAAATAAGCACATAAAATTTTCAACATATCTTTTTGATCATCCGCAATTAGCACATTCATTCTTCATCATCCTAGTGGTTCATTTTTTCCATCATACCATAGATTTATGACGCGAATTTGACAAAAAACAAACCTTTAGAAATTCTTTAAAATTAAAATAGCCCACCTAACCATGAATCGAGTTAGGCAAGCTATTTATTACATTTAATTCGCTACGATATTCACCAATTTACCAGGTACAGCGATGACTTTGCGGACTGTTTTGCCCTCGATTTCTTCGGTGATTTTGTCGTTGGCGCGAGCGATTTGTTCTAGCTCATCTCGGCTCAAATCTTTAGCTACAGTGACTTTAGCTCTCACTTTACCGTTTACTTGTAGCACGATTTCGACTTCATCTTCTACCAATTTTGATGCGTCAAATGTTGGCCATGACTCATACGTGATCGTTTCGGCGTGACCTAGACGGCTCCATAGTTCTTCGGCCAAATGTGGCGCAATTGGTGAAAGGAGTTGTACGAAACCTTCCGCATAGTTTTTCGGAACGGTCGTTGCTTTATACGCATCATTTATGAAAATCATCAACTGCGAAATGCCTGTGTTGAAGCGCAGGTTTTCGTAGTGTTCGGAAACCATTTTCACCATTTGATGGTACGACTTCTCAAGGTCAACGTTGGCTTCTGTCGTGATTTTAGCGTTGATTTCGCCTGTTTCTTCCTCGATGAACAAGCGCCAAACGCGGTCTAGGAATTTGCGCGCCCCTTCTAGGCCGTTCGCGTTCCAAGGAATCGATGCTTCAAGCGGTCCCATGAACATTTCGTAAAGGCGTAGTGTGTCCGCACCGTATTGCTCCACCACGTCATCTGGATTGACAACATTGCCACGAGACTTACTCATTTTCTCGTTATTGTCGCCCAAAATCATACCTTGGTTAAATAGTTTTTGGAACGGTTCTTTCGTTGGTACTACGCCGATATCGTACAAGAATTTGTGCCAGAATCGCGCGTAAAGCAAATGCAGAACGGCATGCTCGGCGCCACCGATATACACATCGACTGGCAGCCATTTTTCAAGCTTCTCTTTATCCGCCAAAACTGTCTCGTTTTCTGGATCAATATAACGCAAGAAGTACCAACTAGAGCCAGCCCATTGCGGCATCGTATTCGTTTCGCGAACCCCTTTGCGACCATTCGCATCGACAACATTTACCCAGTCTGTCAGGTTTGCAAGTGGCGATTCACCTGTTCCAGATGGCTTGATTTCCGTTGCTTTTGGAAGAAGTAGTGGCAATTCTTGTTCTGGAATCGTTGTTGTTTCGCCATCTTCCCAATGAATGACGGGAATCGGCTCGCCCCAATAACGCTGGCGGCTGAACAACCAGTCACGTAGACGGAAACTAATTTTGCGTGTACCAGCTTTATTTTCTTCTAGCCAATCAATGATTTTAGTAATCGCGTCGTCTTTGTTTAGGCCATCGAGGAACCCAGAATTAATGTGGTCGCCATCGCCTGTATAAGCTTCTTCTGCCACATTTCCACCAGCAAGAACCGCTTTAATTTCCAAATCGAATTGTTTTGCAAACGCGTAATCGCGCTCATCATGTGCTGGAACCGCCATAATCGCACCCGTTCCATACTGAATCAAGACATAATCGGCAATCCAAATTGGCATCTCTTCGCCGTTCACCGGGTTAATCGCATAAGCCCCCGTGAAAACGCCCGTCTTGTCTTTCGCAAGATCCGTACGCTCCAACTCGCTTTTAAGCTCGACTTGCTTCTGATACGCCGTCACCGCTTCTTTTTGATCTGCCGTGACAATTTTATCCACCAAATCGTGCTCTGGCGCTAGAACTGCATACGTTGCTCCAAAAAGTGTATCCGGACGCGTCGTAAATACGGTGAAATTCGCATCGTTGTCTTTCACTTCAAACGCGACTTCCGCACCTTCTGAACGCCCAATCCAATTGCGCTGCATATCTTTAATATTCTCCGGCCAATCCACCAAATCCAAATCGTCCAGCAAACGATCCGCGTACGCCGTAATTTTTAGCATCCATTGACGCATCGGTTTACGGAAAACAGGGTGCCCGCCGCGCTCACTTTTGCCATCGATAACTTCTTCATTCGCGAGCACCGTACCAAGCGCTGGGCACCAGTTTACCGCAACCTCCGCCTCGTACGCGAGACCTTTTTCGTATAGTTTCGTGAAAATCCATTGCGTCCATTTGTAGTAGCTCGGATCGGTCGTATTAATTTCGCGATCCCAATCATAAGAGAAGCCGAGCGACTTGATTTGGCGCGTGAAATTCTCAATATTATGCGCTGTAAATTCAGCAGGATCATTCCCTGTATCAATCGCGTACTGCTCCGCTGGCAGGCCAAATGCATCCCAACCAATCGGATGAAGCACGTTGAAACCTTGCATCCGCTTCATTCGCGAAATAATATCCGTCGCCGTGTACCCTTCTGGATGTCCCACGTGGAGGCCTGAGCCTGATGGATAAGGAAACATATCGAGTGCATAAAAATTCGACTTATCCGCGTCCTCCGTCGTTTTGAAAATCTTCTCGTCTTCCCATTTCTTCTGCCATTTCGGCTCCATCTCTTTGTGATTAAATGTCATAATCCATAACTCCCTTTCTATACTTGCTGCAAAACAAAAAAATCCCACAGCAAAAAAATGCCATGGGACGAGAGTAAAAACTCCCGCGGTACCACCCAAATTAGTGTCTCCACTCAACTCAAGAATTCCTTAACGCGGAAAAAGGACGGCGGTTTTCACCACATCTATGCGTGCCGAGGCAAGTTCGTACATCTTCGCGTGTGACTCGCACCAACCGTCACCTCTCTAAACGCCAAGAACCTGTACTACTACTCCTCTTCTTTTGCTTCATCAATAGCTCTATTGTAGCCTATTAGCCACACTTTGACAACCCTCTAAATTGGAGCCTTATCAAGCGCCGTCAACCAAATCATCTCGACTTTGTTATCCCAAAAACCGAAGCGTAATTCGATGTTATTATCCCTATCTTCATACACCAGCTCCTGTTCATAGCGATCGGATTTCGTTAAATTACGATACGCTGAGCCATACGTACTAGTCACTTTATCAACAGAATCGCCGAACTTGATGCCGCGGCTCGTCGTTAATTTATCGCTCCCATATTCGATATGTATCACGCGATTTTTGTCAGCATCCTCGATAGATACCCAGTACGTCGCCTTCTCCTTTTTCTTCGGAATGAGGACTTTTATCTCTTTTTGGAGACTCTTGTCCGACACTTGCTTCGATTTAAAATCTTTTTTCTGCGCTGAGGTAGATAGTATTTGATCGATTTTGACCCCATTTACCGACTCCGAAGAAAGATCCGTCGAGGCAACCTGCTTATGGATTTCGTGGTACGGACTCCCCGTTACGAAAAACGTCTGTCTGAAAAAAATCGCCATCATCGCGACCAGTAAAACAAGTGCAGCAAAGCCAATCCAATGTTTTCGAATGTTGATTTTTCCATAAAAAGCTGTGATGACCATTAAACAAATAATCGCCAACACAAGATACACAATTATCATTTCCCCACTTCTTTCGCATTCCCAAAGTAACCTAAAGATGTTTTAAAAATAGCATAAAAACGCGGATAAAGCAACGATTGTCATTTTGGTAACGGCTTATATTTCATCAACGGATACAGTAGAAATCCTAGGAAGAATAGACCTAGACTCAGAGCAAACACGCGCCAATCTTCTGTTCCACTTTTGATAATCCAGCAGGCGTATGTTAGGGCAAGCGCTGCGATAAAGCCGTCAAACCAACGTTTTCCGAGTGAATTCGTCTCGTACGTTGCGCCGGTTAGCGTCAGTTTCAATTGGAATAGTGGCGAGATGAAATACTGGACGAGAAACGCGAGTGTTGAGACTTTAACCACGAAATCATAGGCCGTTGCGATATTGCCGGAAAGCGTTGATAGGATGAATAATTGGGACGCGCAACATGTCAAAATGAGGACGAGGACTGGCGTGCCGTTTTTATTCGTTTTTGCTAAGAATGGGAGAAAGAGGCCATTTTTTGCGGCTTGGTATGGTGCTTCGGAACTCATCATAATCCAGCCAATCGCTGAGCCGAATAGGCAGACTAACGCGAGCAAGGCCATGACTGCCGAGCCGCCGCTTCCTGTGACGGCGTTTAGCGCATCGGCAAGCGGACTCGCAGAATGCAACAACTTGGATTTAGGGATGAGACCAAGCGCCAGAATCGTGATTGTCGTGTAAAGGCAAACCGAAATGATGAGACCTGAAATCGTTGCCGCACGAACAGTTTTCCCGGATTTAGCGCGTCCAGCGAACATCATCGCCGACTCGATTCCGATAAATGCCCACAGCGTAACGATTGCTGCGCTGTTGACTTGGGATAACAAGCCGTGTTCCAGTCCACTCATATCAGCAACTGGATGGTACCACTCGCCCATCACGGAGGATTGGAAAGCAAATAAACCGACGACAATAAACAGGAAGAAGCCGATTATTTTTGCGGCAGTCGCGATGAAATTAATCCGCCCAGCCCCGCTCACACCTTGAATGATGATCAGACAAACGCCCCATAAAAGCAAGGAGCAGATTAGGAATGTTAATAATTGACCGAGCCCTAGCTGATAGGACCCCATCGTGAACACGACCTTTTTGCTATTAAGTACTGGGAAAAAGACGGATAAGTACCCAGCAAAGGAGGTGATGATGGACACGTTTCCTGCCCAGTTAGCGACCCAATAACTCCAAACGGCGATAAATCCTGCGAGCCGCTTTAGTTTTGGATTGCCAAATAATTCGAACGCATGGCTTTGCGCACCGCTTGTTAAGTCTGGTCGTCGCACAGCCAAATTTCCGAATACGAGCGCGATCATTAAAACGCCGGTCCCTGTTAAAATCCACGCCAACATAATGCCGAGCGGGCTTGCAACAGCTGCCATTTGCCGCGGTAACATGAAGATTCCCGATCCAATCATGTTCCCTACTACTAGAGATGTTAATACAAGATAGCCCATTTTTTTGTTCGTTTTGTTCATTTTCTCTGCCCCCAAGTCATTTTAGCACATTACCAAGTTAAAGTATTTTTATATCATAGCACAATGATAACTCCTCCGCAACCCTGAAAAATATGATAAAATAGCAGGGATGATTATTTCAAGTTTGAAGGAGTTTGACAAAAATGAACCCATTTCCATATACGAACGATAATAAACGATACCACACGTGGAATTACTGCTTGCGTGACCATTTTGGCTACAAGGTTTTTAAAGTGGCGCTTGACGGTGGTTTTGATTGTCCGAATCGCGATGGTACAGTGGCGCATGGTGGTTGTACTTTTTGCAGTGCAGCGGGGTCTGGTGATTTTGCTGGAGACCGCGTGGATGATCTGCAAACCCAGTTTCACGCGATTAAGGACCGGATGCATACGAAATGGAAGGACGGCAAATATATGGCCTATTTTCAAGCGTTCACGAATACGCACGCCCCTGTTGCCGAACTGCGCGAAAAATACGAATCCGTGCTGAACGAGCCAGGCGTCGTGGGACTTTCGATTGCGACGCGTCCCGATTGCCTTCCTGACGACGTTGTGGACTATTTAGCCGAGTTAAACGAACGAATCTACCTCTGGGTGGAACTCGGCCTCCAAAGCGCGCACAACGAGACTGGTGTACTAATCAACAGAGCGCATGACTACGATTGCTACGTGGAAGGCGTCGAAAAATTACACGCTCGCGGCATTCGTGTTTGCACGCACATTATCAACGGTCTGCCTCGCGAAACACCAGAAATGATGATGGAAACCGTGCAAAAAGTCGTGGAAAGCGGCGTTGCAGGCATCAAAATTCATTTATTACATTTGCTAAAAGGCACACCAATGGTTCAGCAGTATAAGAACGGCGAACTGAAATTTTTAACGAAGGATGATTATGTTAGCCTTGTGTGTGATCAGCTCGAAATACTGCCGCCTGAGATGGTGATTCATCGCATTACGGGGGACGGCGCCATCGAAGACTTGATTGGTCCGATTTGGAGTTTGAATAAATGGGAAGTGTTGAATTCGATCGATGCCGAGCTCGTCAGACGTGATAGTTGGCAAGGGAAATTTTACAACACTGCAAAGGTTGGGAACGAGGCATGAACTTAAAAAGCATTTTACCATTTAGCCACGACCTGCTGACTCGTATTATTTTGCCTGGTGATACCGTTGTTGATGCTACGATTGGAAACGGCCACGATACGGCTTTTTTGGCGAATTTAGTTGGCGTGAATGGTCGTGTATTCGGTTTTGATATCCAACAAGAAGCGATTGACGCTACGACGCAATTGCTCACCGAGAAACGCGTTGCCAGCCAAGTCACGCTGCTACACGAGAGTCATGCAAACATGGCGGAGCTCCTGCCACAACAAACCGAGATCAAAGTAGCTATCTTCAATCTCGGCTATCTCCCAGGCGGCGACAAAACAATCACTACACTCGCTGACTCTACTATAAAAGCCATCGAATCCGCCCTATCACTACTTACCATCGGCGGCATCGTGATTCTAGTCATTTATCACGGACACCCCGAAGGCCAAACCGAGAAATCAGCCGTGCTAAATTACGCCGAAGCGCTTCCCCAAGAACAGTTTCACGTGTTAGAATACCGCTTCATCAACCAGCGCAACAACCCACCTTTTGTGATTGCCATTGAAAAACGAAAAACAAAACCAGTTCCCACGAAATAATCCGGGAACTGGTTTTTGTTTGAAATAAAATTTCACTAACTGTATACTTAAATTAAAATATCCAGAAAGTACGGTGATTCAAATGTTCGGTATCTCGGTTTACTTATCCAGCGACAATGATTTTGAAACAACAATCCAGCATGCATCCAAAAACGGCTTTTCGCTCATTTTCAGTTCCTTACACATTCCAGAAGAAAATCCTACAAACTATCGACACTTGCTAATACGACTAGGCGCGGCAGCAAAAATACACGACATGCAGTTAGTCCTCGATATTTCCACTGAATCACTCGCACACATCGGACTCACAATTGACAATGCCGACCAACTGACTGATCTCGGCGTTACCGGCTTGCGCGTCGATTACGGCCTCACCACAGAAGAAATCGCAAAACTCGCCAAGAAAATCAAAATCTACCTAAACGCCAGCACGATTGACAGCACCTTTTTAGAAGCACTTATACAAGCCGGGGTCGATATTTCGCAAGTGGAAGCCTTCCATAACTACTATCCAAAACCGCACACAGGTCTCGATATTCCCTTTTTCAAGCAAACGAATGATTTTCTACACCTTCACGGCTTAAAAATCGCAGCTTTCGTGCCCGGCGACGGTGAAAAACGCCAGCCCTTATTCGAAGGCTTACCAACACTCGAAAACCACCGCCACAGCAATCCATTCGCCGCAGCACTTGAATTAGAAACACTCGGCGTCGACAACATCTACATCGGCGATCCATCGCTGCAAGCACGAACAACCGAACAATTCGCCGCCTTCGCTAAAGATGGCATGCTCTTACTCGACTGCCAACTAGCTCCAAATCTTGACCCAGAGATTCAAAAACACCTACTAAGACCAGATAATAATCGCATGGACCCAGCACGCGATCTCATTCGCTTAGAAAAATCCCGACCAGCTTTGGGGAAAATTGATATAGCACCGATTCCATCAAACAAACGTCATATCGGTAGCATCTTGATTGACAATAACCTGTTTGGACGCTATCAAGGAGAAATTACGATTGCTCTCCGTGATCTGACCGCTGAGCAAAAAACGAATATTATCGGTCAAGTCACACCAGAATCAATTGCCATACTCCCCTTCATAAAACCTGGACAGGCACTTCAATTGAGACAACATAATTAATCAGTATAACCAAAGAAAATTCTGCTCACTTTAACACGAGCAGAATCTTCTTTCTATCTATCAACCTTCAAGGCACCCAAGTTTACTGTGCCATCAATGATTTTTCAACATCTATAACTGGTCCACCACCGAAGCGAGTAACCTTACTTGAACCAAATGAAGACATCACATTTTTCGTATCTAAAATTAAAGCGCTATTCGCGAGTATCTGTTCTTTATCAAACAAGTCGTGACATGTCAGCATGATAACTAAGTCATAAGATGCAAAACTGCTGTAATCAAGCGGAATCGTTTCTTGGATGGTACCATCATAGTCCCGATACTTCGTTGCTAATGGATCACAAAAATCGACGCTAGCTCCTGCTTTTACAAGATTTTCATAAACTGAGATACTTGGCGATTCACGGAGATCATCAATATTCTCCTTATATGCCATCCCTAACAGTAAGACTCGCGAACCACTCAATGCTTTTTGTTTACTGTTTAAAGTTTTCATTGCTTTGTGAACAACATGCTCAGGCATTTGATGATTTGTTTCCTGCGCTAACTCAATAAAGCGACTGAAAAAATTAACTTCTTTTGCTTTCCAAGACAGGTAAATCGGATCTAGTGGAATACAGTGCCCTCCAATTCCTGGGCCTGGGTTAAATCGCATAAATCCAAATGGTTTTGTACTAGATGCTTCAATGGTTTCCCAAACATCAATATCTAATTTTTCGCATAACAAGGACATTTCATTAATAAACGCGATGTTGATACTGCGAAACGTATTTTCAAGAAGTTTACTCATCTCTGCGACTTCTGTTGATGCTACTGGCACTACATGATTAATAACTTGTTCATATAAGGCCGTCCCCACTTGCATCGAAATCGGCGTCATACCACCCAAAACTTTCGGTGTATTTTCAGTTTGATAGGTTTTATTCCCCGGATCTACTCGCTCTGGTGAATAACAGACATAGAAATCTTCGTCAAGCTTCCACCCATCTTTCTCAATCGGCGCATAAAGCAATTCCTTAGAAGTACCCGGATATGTCGTGCTTTCCAATACCACAACCGTATTAGGCGTCATGTTCGCTCGAATCATATCCACAGCGCTCACAATATATGAAATATCCGGTTCATACGATTTTGTAAGTGGTGTTGGTACACAAATAATGATGGCATCTGCTTTTGCTAAACTTTCAGAATCTGTAGTCGCAACAAGCGTCACTTTTGGCTCACTTGGATCAAAACCAATGACTTGAAAACCAGCTTCGGCAAAGGAAATAGCTAGTGGCAAACCAACATAGCCAAGTCCCATAACCGCGATAACCGCTTCTTTTTCGTTCAAACTATTCTTTATTTTCTTAAAATTATTCATCCCATTACTCCTTTTTATATGCCTTAACGTGTCCCCCATTTATCGACACGTAATGTTGCCAATGCAGTTAATCGAACAATATGAATAGTGAAAAAATGAATCAGTCCATAAATCGGAGCCATTAAATAACAAAGCGGATACTTAAACATATAATGCACATTCCTTGCATAAGCTGATAGGCAAGCTAGAATTAAGTAAAATACCCAATCGACCCATGTTAAATCCCAGAAATGCCAAATAATATTATAAGCAACAGCAGCTAGGAAAATAAGCCATAGCACGATTTCAACAAAAGACCATAAAAATACAATTGGATGTGTAAAAATCATACGCATCGATATAAATGTCTCTCTAAAAAATGACTTACTCCATCTCGTTTGTTGTTTTAAAAAGACACGCATCGTATCTGGAACATCTGTAATACATTCTGCTGTTGATTGATAAATCGTGGTACCTTTCTCAATCGCATAGTTTGTCAGACAACGGTCATCCCCAACAGACGCTGGAACCCCCAGAACTGTTTGGTTCAAATATCGCTGTAGATTATCCATAATAACCTCGCGTCGATAGCAACTAATTGGCCCCGAACAAACAAGGATATGTCCAGTTACTGACTGTGAAGCCCGCTCCACACGAAAAGCATTGTCATAACGCATATCCAAAAGACGTGTTAACAAGTTCGTATCACGATTACGAGCATTAATATGTCCCGTCGCTGCCATCACTTTTTCATCAGCAAACGGTCGCATTAATTCATAAAGCGTATCAGGGAAAATCTCTCCATCAGAATCCATAGTGAAAAATATGTCCCCTGTAGAGTTCTCAAATGCATAAGCTTGCGCATGGCGTTTCCCTTGGTTCTTCTCCATCTCGTGAATAATAATATTCTTCGTATTTGGCAAATCTGCTTCCGCCACATATTTTCGCAAAGCAATAACAGCCTCTTTTGATTTACTGCCATCATCCACAAAAAAGATTTCATGTATCGGATAGGTTTGCTTCTGAATCGTCTCCATCAAACGAAGAATGGCATCACTCGACTCATTGTAAGCTGGAATAACAACCGTTACTTTCAAATTCGGCGGTTCATTTTTCTTCGGCTTATAGAACATAGATAGCGTCATTTTAATAATAAGATAAATGACCATTCCCCAACCATAAATACTAAACGATGTCGAAATGTTCCCCGTCCTCCAAAAACCAATCATCTCCAACATCGCTACACAAAGCACAAAACCAAATAGCGAAATAACAAATGACGATTTCTTCCTTCCCTCTTCATACATTGTACCAACCCCTTCAATTCATAAAAAGACTTAATATTCTAATTTTAAAATAAATAAAGATAATTAAATTCTTTTCGAAAGACAATCCATATTATCCGATTTGTCTAAATTCAATCTACACGTTGCAGTCCCTTTCCCAATATAGAGTTTGCTCCTCTTTTAACAAACACTAACACATTTCCAATTATACATACCAAGCCCCCTATATTCAATAGTTTCTGAAATGTTTCACCTTTTATACATACTTTCCTCTTTTTCACAAGAATTATACGCTTTTAAATCCAAATACTCATCCATTTACAGAAAAAAATCCATTTTTCTGGAAAATAAATCGATACTAACTATCTTTTTAATTACTTTTTTAATGGTATGATGCAGATAATAAAAAAACACACTAAAATTAGCATGTTTCTAATCATCTTATTTCATCACCTTTTGTTAACTCTTTCAATTGAAACAAAAAGTCATGATAAAAATCTCTTGTATAGTGTACATAAAAATTGCCCCAAGGATGGTCCTTATCAAGTGTATATTTCTTTTGTGTCATATCCAAAATTTGTACATGGAAATGAGCCACCACATACTGATCTAGCATATCCCAAATACCATTTAATCGCTCAATATCCACCGTTGGATAATTGCGACCCTCCCGCCATTCATTAAGCGAAGTACCATCTTCAAATACATCCTCAAATCGAGCCTTCACCAAGACAATCTTACAAAAAGGAACCTTTTCATGCAAAAATTGGAAAAACGCATCGACATGCTGCATCCAAGCTTTAAAGTAAGATTCGAAATCAGCAGTTATCGTCCATATCGCTTCCGAATCCTTTACTGGAGGCACATCTTTAAATTTAGGATTATACGTAAAATAACCTTGTGTAGCCTCTACAACGCCCAAATAAATATCAGCATAGGCATCCAAAAGTAGATATTCTGGCTTCCTCGTTTGAATCAGACTCAAAAATTCTTTTGTATGTTCTGTTTTATAATGCCATCCAGTAAAAGCATTCATCTTCGCCGTCTCTTCATCCTCTACTAAAGGTAAAGCTGGCGACATGAGGCTTAGAAAACTACATTGATGTTGATGCAGCACACATTCAAAAAAATCTTTGTAATCTGGATTAAACGTCGTATTGAAATTGTCTCTGGTTAAGCAGGAGCCCATAATGGCGATTTTTTTAGGTATAATCGTACTCGTTCCCTTCTCTACTCTGTTAACGCACTGATTTGCTCTACAATTTTATGTAGATTGCTCGATGAAAGTAACAGCTCATTGATACATGTAATTTGTTCTATAATTGTGTTTCGTGAAATATCTGCATGCTTGTGCACTGATGAATCAAATACGTTATGAATTTCCACTGAATCAGATGGAATTTGCGAATATAAATTGTAGTTAAAAGAAATCAGCGGATAACCAAAAATAATGCGTTTTTTAGTCGTTTCTGTATTAGCGAGCTTCATTAAATCATTCAAAATACTCCTTTTTCGAAAATCCCGTAGATAATGCAAATCGTTCTCTTGGTTATACTGCTCAATACTGATAATTGGATCTACCGTGACCGAATTATAATCTCCGAGCAAACTGTGATACAACGCACCAGTACCACCTTTAGAACCACCGTACAGTACAACGTCATCTTTCGCAATATGGTTCGAATCCATCACAAACTGAATAGCATTTTGAATATCTGATTCCATTTCCATATAATTGAACGTATTGATATAATGACTTCCATAAGATAAATTTAAATCCATGATCCGCATAATAATCGTATTCTTCACTAAATGCTTCTGCATACTTGCAAAAGAAGTCGTGAAACAACGGTGAGCAATGTTTGCACTATGATAATGTTCTTTCGCCGGCATCGGAGAAAAAATCACGACTAAACGTTTAGGTGCAAGCTTGTTTTCTTTTTCAGCAGGTATCTGATCCAACGAATAAAACAAATCTCCATGTTGAATTAAATCTTTCCGTTGCCAAATCGTATGCACATCTTTACGCCGAATAAAGTAAGAAGATTGCCCCGAATGCATATATAAAATATAATCGTGCGCTAAAATGGCTTTATACATCTCTAAAATCGGCTGTGTCTCCCGCGACAATTCCAAAATATTCTTATTCGAAAAAGTCTTCACAACCACCTTCATTTTTTCATACTCACAATGAAAACTATAAATATCCGTAAACTCCATATCTTTATTTGCTGTCATATAAATCATGGCCTCCCTTTCAAAAATAACACCCGCATTAACTTCTCATTCATAAATACATTATCAAGGTTTAGCAGCTTCTTCTGAATGGCGTTACAATATTGAAACACATGAGGATCATCCTCCAAAATAGCCTCTGCCAGACTCTCCGTCGTATAAGACTTTCCTTCCAACAAACACGTCTGCTTCATATCAAAATACCAGCCAACCTTTTTCTGATATTTTTCCGAATCCTCTTGCAAAATAATAATTTTCTTATTCAAGTGCGCATAGTCAAAAATAGCTGACGAATAATCAGAAATTAAGACATCTACTAGCAAAAATAATTCTTGAATATCCACAAGTTCATTAAAGAAACAATGAATTCTCGGATCCAACGCTTTATATAATTTGCGTAGCGAAGTCTCTAATGGATGCAGCTTCACGATAATTTCATATTCAGGCGGTAAACTCTCAATCAACGCTTTTAAGTCAATACCAGTAACTTCCTCACGCTCCTGCTTACGCCATGTCGGACAAAATAAAATATACTTCTTGCTCGCATCTAGCGGCCGATTAAAGTATTTCAAATGAATACGCGATTTTTCCCCATGTTTACTACTATTCTCGATCAAATACGCGTTCCTTGGCGCCCCCATCTCGAGTATCTCCAATTTTGGATTTTCTTCTAACGCAAAAGCCGAACGAAACAATGTCGTATTAAAAGTGGACGATGTCAAAAGATAATCCCATTTTTTCATCCGCGGTAAAAAAGCACTCAGCTCTTGTTGTCGGTGCTTCACATCCTCTAAATCTGCTACCATTTTCTTCAAAGGTAAACCGTGCCATGTTTGAATAATGACCTGATTAGGCGCTTTTCCAACTTTATCTAGCGGATTTCCATTCACGATAATATACTTACACATGTGGAATTTCTGCTGATAATTCGCACTACCTAAACGAAGCGCCTCAAAACCAAAATGCCGAATCTCCATGTCTACCAATTGATTCACAGAACTGACATACACCTTCGCATTCGGTATGTGTTTCTTAATCCAAAGCGCGATATACTTCGGATCACCTGAAAATGACTTCCCATGAAAAGATTCAATAAAATACATATTCTCGTTTATCACTGTCGTCCGATGCTGCCTTTCTTTCCAAGCATTTATCCGATCAAGTAGAGAATGCAACATCGTTTTGGTGGAATGACTCGTCAAAATTTTCCCAATAACAGGCTTATCTTTCAAAAAGCCATACATGCGATAAATGATGGGTAACTGGTCCATATCACTTGCCATGACGTCCGCCCAAATCTCTTCTACACTCCTGCTTAATGCAAATTTTCTTGGTTTTTGTGATTGAAACACGTGATGACACTCCGCATAAAGAGACACATAATTTCTAGGTGTCGCAATAACCGGGAGGCTTGCCGATAATTGATTTTCTTAACGGATGCAAGAAAATTTAAAACACGCGTCGCATCCATTTGTACATCTTTCGAAATCCATTGAATATTGCTAGGATTACCATAGACCTCTCGTAATACTCTGTCTTCTCCTGGAAATAAAATGGCACGTTTCCCCTCGGCCAGTGCCTCCAGAATCGAATAGCCAAATGTTTCATAACGCGACGTTGAAAAATAAATATAATCCACAGGCGTTCCCTGATTGAAGAACACATTGGCATGCAGTGAATAATTATTAATCAAGTTACGATACAGCATCTCAGAAGGCCCGTACCCCTCAATATACAGCTTGATATGCGTCGCTTTATGATAATGAACGAGATAATCCAAAAGTCGAATCGCGTAGGATATATCCTTCACATCATCCTCAAATCGAGAAAGAACATAGAGGTTACTCGTCGGTTTTTGCATATCATTCTCGGGCAACTTTACGTGGTGCGTACTGACATGATGAACAAGCAATGCGTCATAATTATACGTCGCTTGAAACTCTCGTTTGATAGATTCTGTCGCTACCCTCACATAGTCCAACGCATGCAAATCTGTAGCCAAGTTTTCAGGCAATATACTCAGCGGTGCATGTATTTCACCAATCGTCATGGCATGCGGGCAATAGAATTTAATAATCTGCGCCAATGGGAAGAACGTTTCCCGCGTTATAATATACACATCAATCGTAGCATCTTTACCCAAGTTTAATAACGGCTGAAAACTCACCTGTGCACTCAATGTCTCCTGATGACGAAGACTCAAAATATCCGTCGGTGAAAAAGGACGCGCATTATAAAGAACAACGTCAATCCCTTCCTGATTAAACTCTTTGGTCAAGTTCAGATTACTACGACTCGTACCCCCTGGCGAAAAAACATTAAATCCGATAATAGCAACCCTCATTGCGCTGACTCCCCAATTTCAAAAAAATCTCTCTTCAAGTCAGCATCCAGTGCCAATTTCAGAAGAGGAATACCGTGGCTTTATGTCTGAGCGCTTCCTGCAAGCTGTTGCTTGATGTAAGTCGTCGAAATATCTTTTGTGCGCTCCAAATAACATACTTCACAATGATCACTCAAAAAATCAAACTGCCCCTTCCAATCATCCCCCATTACAAAAATATCAATGTGATGCGACTGGATATCCGCAACTTTTTGATCCCAAGTAGTCTCAGGTATGACTTGATCGACATGTTTAATAGCTTCCAATAAATATTTACGCTGCTCATAGTTGTGAAATGCTTTCTTATCTTTTAATAAGTTAAATTCATCCGTAGATAGAACGACCGTCAAATGATCCCCCAATTGCTTGGCACGCTCTAATAAACGAATATGGCCCCAATGTAATAAATCAAATGTGCCATATGTGATAACTTTTTTCATAATGTAGTGACTCCCTTTCCCCGCTGACAATAATGTAACATGTGCCTTTTATGAATGGCTCCTTACACTGAAATTCGTACGAAAAAATAACTGAACTATCCAATCATTCCCTGAACTGCTTACAACTCAAAATTTCATCATCATGAAATCAAGGCTCGGTCGTCTATACCAATAATTGGATAAAAAAATACGGCGTATGCAGAAAATAAAGGGAAATTTGAGAAATCATCATGCCCGAAAGATTTAGTTTCAGCTTTCTTTCAATATGTTTTAAGAGCAACTCAAACAAGCCAAATAATCCATGATTCATCCTTCTTTTCTACTTCTCGAAGGTCCTCATTTATACACCTTTAGTGCATCACAGCGCTGTACCTTCCTCATTATACATAGCCCGGCTCGTATATACAATAGCTTCAAAAACATTTCACCTTTTGTACATATTTGGACTGTTTTTGTGTAACCTATGTCATTTCTGATGCCTAGTTCCGTTTATTTTTTTAAAGTCTTGCATTTTTAAGCCAAATAACCAACCATTTTGAAACAAACTTCTTATTTTTGTAAATTTATTCACTTTTTATCTCAGTGTCATTCGAAAAGTTATTGTTGTAAACTACTCTTCTTCCGTCGCTACAGTGTGTGCTTCCATAATTCCCAATTATTACATTTAGATTCAGATTATATGTTCGTTAAAAAGATAGAAAATTCAATCATTTAAAATAAGAGTTTTCAAACCACTCTCCCTGTTTCAATAAAAAGAATTAAACTCTAATCTCTTACTTGATTATACAGGCAAGATTCCACGTATTCAAGCTTTCGCAAAAAGATTCACTAGACGTTCACAAAGGCTACTTGAAGAGTGAATGTTAGCACTTACATCGTATGTTTTTTTTTGGAATCACCCTCTATTTTGCACCAAAATCGCAAAAAGCACCTCGCCCAAACGGCTCGGTGCTTCCATATTTATCGTATTATTTTCCAAAATCATACTTGTTTTCCACATACACATCATACCAAATCATGAAAATAACGACCGTCCAAATTTTACGGCTATAATCTTGTTTTCCGGCACAATGATCGTCTAGTAATTGCAAGACATATTTTTTATTGATGAGGTGATCTGTCGGTGAATCACGAATAATATCTTTGACCCACTGATTCATCTCGTCTTTCAACCAATGACGAATCGGCACTGGGAATCCAAGTTTCCGGCGATTTAAAACGTGATCGGGTACGAATGCTTCGGCTGCTTTACGCAACACGTATTTCGTTGTACCATTCGTTGTTTTAAGCGACGCTGGAATATCTTTTGCCACACGGAATACTTCTTTATCCAAGAATGGCACACGGACTTCTAACGAGTTCGCCATCGTCATTCTATCGGCTTTCAGCAAGATATCGCCGCGCATCCACGTATGAATATCGATGTACTGCATCCGCTCCACTGGATTGTAGCCAACTGTCTCCGCATATAGTGGATCGGTAATTTTTGTGTAATCGTGACCGGCTTGATATTTCGGCAGCAAGATTTTTTTCTCGGCTTCCGTAAACATCTTCGCGTTACCAATATAACGTTCTTCCATCGGTGTTGTTCCGCGCTCAAGGAAGCTCTTACCGCGCATTCCCTCAGGCATAACATTTGCGACGCCGCGAAGCATCGACTTCAAAACACCTGGCATTTTGTTAAACATGGACAGCGAATTCGGCTCGTTATAAATATTATACCCACCGAAAAGTTCATCCGCGCCTTCTCCTGATAAAGCAACCGTCACGTGTTTACGTGCTTCGCGGGATAGGAAATAAAGCGGAATCGCAGCTGGATCTGCCAACGGATCATCCATATGCCAAACAATTTTCGGCAATTCATCCATGTATTCCTGTGGCGTAATGATGTAACTGATATTCTCGACGCCTAGTTTTTCAGCGGTTTCTTTAGCTACATCGACCTCACTGAAGCCATCACGTTCAAAGCCTACAGAGAACGTTTTAATCGCAGGATGGTATTCTTTTGCAATCGCCGCGATAATCGAGGAATCAATCCCACCCGATAAGAACGAACCGACCGGCACGTCACTGCGCATGTGCATTTTTACAGAATCATACATTACATCGCGAATTTCTTTAATAAACGTATCTTCTGATTTCGCAACTGGTTGGAATTTCGCCTTCCAATATTGACTAATCTGCATCGATTCACCGATTTTTTTCGTGAAATAATGACCTGGCTCTAAGCGTTTCACACCTTGCGTCAAAGAGTCCGGTTCCGGAACAAACTGGAACGTCATGTAATTTTGTAAAGACACTTCATCCAATTTTGTAGATTTTAGCGCATGCAAGATC
The DNA here is from genome assembly GCF_003856515.1 of Listeria sp. SHR_NRA_18. Classification (NCBI taxonomy): domain Bacteria; kingdom Bacillati; phylum Bacillota; class Bacilli; order Caryophanales; family Listeriaceae; genus Listeria; species Listeria sp. SHR_NRA_18. The sequence goes on along the minus strand of NZ_QPKR01000001.1, from coordinate 24,070 downwards.
GATTTCTTCTCAGAACCCATGTAAAGTTTTCCATCTTCCTCTGCATAGAAAAACGGCTTGATACCGAAAGGATCGCGGGCACCGTAAATTTTCTCCTCTTCTTTATCCCAAATAACAAAACCAAACATACCGCGCAATTGTTCCGCCGTTTTTTCCTTATATTTGGCATATGTAGCAATAATAACCTCTGTATCACTGCTCGTCTCAAACGTCATACCTTCGTTCACCAAGTTCTCGCGCAGCTCCACATAATTATAAATTTCACCATTAAAAATTATCCAATACCGCTCATTCTCATACGTTAGCGGCTGATGACCGTTCTCCACATCAATAATGCTGAGGCGACGGAAACCAAACTGAACATGCTCATCCGTAAAATAACCCTCATCATCGGGGCCACGGTGTGTAATCATGTCATTCATTTGCTTAAACGTTTCCTTCTCTTCGCCAGTAATTTCAGCAATGCGGTCATGTACGCATCCAATAAATCCACACATCGTCACATTTCTCCTCTATTTTTAAACTATTTATGTCCACTTTTTCAACAACGTCTATCATATCATAAATAGGGTTTGTTTGAACAGCATCCCGCAAAAAAAGACCCAGAAAAATCACGTAAACATGAATTTCCTGGATCCTTTATTAAAATTGATGTTTTATGCCTATTCATGAACGCACCGCGAAACACCAGCGGGCCGCACAAGGCTTAGATCCTAGGCAAAAGCGCGTACCGGAGCGGAACGTACTAAAGTACGTGAGCACCGGAACACAGCATTTAACGACGGAGATGAGCCTTGTACGGCCCGCTGGAAGATTTTAATTGTCTGTGTGTTTTAATACTGGACGATCGTGTAACGGTTGAACTTTACGGTTGTTACCATCGTAGTATTTGTTGAATTCTGCAATTTGTTCTTTTGAAACTTCTACTGGTGTCGACATAACATACCATTCCACGTTTTCAGATAGTGGTGGTGTTGTTAATGAACCTAGATAGTGATAGTATGATTTGTTTGTTGGAAGTAATGCTGCTACGTCAATTGGCTCGCTAACAGTTGTTTTTTCGCCTTTTTTAACATTGTTTAAAATACTTTGGAAAGCTGGGTTTGCTTTACCTTCTGTGAAGAAAACGCCGATAACTGCTAGACGGCTATCTTGATTTTCATTTACAAAGTGGGCTTCGATTGGATAATGTTTACCATCTACTGTATGCTCACTTTCTGCATGGAAATGGAATTGATTTAATTCAAATTTGCGTCCGTTGATAGTCGCTTGTCCACCGTCATCCACTTGGATACTGTGGCCATTGTCTACTTCGTCGGTCACTTTTTGATTGTAATTTAATTCAATAGTCCCAGTGTCCTTCATCGGCTCTGTTTTTGCTGTTTCAATGTTGATCGGGGACTGTGTGTCGCCTGCTTCAAATTGCCACGATTTTTGATCATGATAGTCTAAGTGATCCTCGTGTTTCGCTGTTGTTTCTGTTTTTGCTGTTTTTTCCTCTTTTTTCGTGTCGCTTGCATCGCTATTGCCACAACCTGCTACGAGAATAAGTGATGCCGCGATTGCTGAAGCTGCTAATAATTTTGTTTTCATGTTGAAAACTCCTTTCGTTAAGTAACTTAATTATTATATTACATAATGATTCATATGTGTGTGTACTTTTTGTGACGATATCATGGTATTTTTGAGAAAAAACACCCAATAATGTAAAAAACCTAGCTGGATTGGCTCCAAAGCTAGGTTTTAAAATATTAATTTATATTTGCAGTTTGGGATAAAAATTCTTTCATTTGTGACGCTTTGTCCACTTTTTCCCACGGTAAGTCTAAATCTAACCTGCCGAAATGACCAAATGCCGCGGTTTGACGGTAGATGGGACGACGCAAGTCAAGCATTTTAATAATTCCTGCTGGGCGTAGATCGAAAAATTTATTGACTGCATTGATTAAGTCTTGCTCGCTGTAATTGCTCGTTCCGTATGTGTCAATCGAAATGGATACAGGGTGGGCAACTCCGATGGCATAAGCTAGTTGTACTTCTACTTTCTTAGCAAGTCCGGCTGCAACGATGTTTTTAGCAACATAACGCGCGGCATAAGCGCCTGAGCGGTCCACTTTTGTTGGATCCTTACCAGAAAAAGCGCCTCCTCCATGACGTGCGTAACCGCCATATGTGTCTACGATGATTTTGCGACCAGTTAAACCTGCATCCCCTTGAGGTCCACCGATAACGAAGCGGCCAGTTGGATTGATGAAGTATTTCGTTTCCGCGTCAAGAAGCCTTGCATCAATCACTTCTTCTATAACTAGCTTATGCAAGTCTGTTGCGATTTGTTCTTGTGAAATGTCCGGATGATGTTGCGTCGAAATAACGATTGTATCGACGCGAATTGGTTGATTAGTATCATCATATTCTATGGTAACTTGTGTTTTCGCATCTGGGCGTAGATAGGTCAACACATTATTTTTGCGTAATTCCGCGATTTTACGGGATAATGCATGTGCTAATGAGATTGGAAGTGGCATCAATTCTTCGGTTTCATCTGTTGCAAAACCGAACATCAAGCCTTGGTCTCCTGCCCCGATCGCATCGATTGCCGCGTCTTCGGCCAAACCACCCCGAGATTCTAAAGCGACATCCACACCTTGTGCGATATCTGGTGACTGCTCATCAATGGCTGTCAAAACAGCACACGTTTCTGCATCAAAACCATATTTTGCACGGGTGTAGCCAATTTCTTTAATCGTATCGCGCACGATTTTCGGAATATCCACGTAAGTAGACGTTGTTATTTCTCCCGCTACGAGTACCAATCCTGTTGTCACTGTCGTCTCACAAGCCACACGAGCATCAGCATCTTTCGTTAAAATCGCATCCAAAATTGCATCTGAAATCTGATCTGCAATCTTGTCTGGATGTCCATCAGAAACAGATTCTGACGTAAATAAATGACGGTTTCTTGCCATTCTTTGTTTCCTCCTTTTTCTTCTCCATCGCGAAGTGGTTTGCAAAAATGCGAACTTATCGTCTGTTTCCTTGTAGTCTCGTTCACGCTTTTATTGCGACATGTTTTAGCTCCATGCCAACAAAAAAGCCTTCTCCCTATTTGCCAATTGCGCGCGGAATAGAGAGAAGGCTATTATTTACAATACCTTCGCTCTCATCGATCAGGAAATCAATTCCTGCCACAGGTTAGCACCTTACAATACATGTAGGTTGCCGGGTTTCAAAGGGCCAGTCCCTCTACCGCTCTGGATAAGAGTTTAATTTAGTTTTCACGTTATTGTAACATGTTTCAAACTTATTGTCACGCACAAAAAATTTTGCACGCTCGCCCCTACTTCTTTTTTCGAATATCACATGTCCGATTATCTGCCACTACACTGTATCCAAAACGTCCTGCAGGCTTGAGAAATGGCAAATACATAATTAAGCCAATGAGTCCTGTCAGCGGAAAACGCAACAACATCCGACGAATCGCGAAAAAACCTTTCTTGGCGCTTCCATCTGGTGTGATAAGGTGAATTTCACGCATCAGTTCTTCTTGTGAAAAACCGATATCAACTGCTTCTTGAAGTGGCCTCCAGTCGATGACATGCATCCAGTCTAGCCTTTCAAACACGCGTTTCGTAGCTTTGCAAAACCGACAATTTTGATCGTATAAAACGATATCCTTCATTCTTACTCAACTCCTTAAATGACGTTTCTTGTTTACCATTCTCGCCAAACTATGTTAAAATGAATTTTATACATTGGGATTTCCCAGATTGTATGAATGCTTGGTTCACCAAAGGAGAAGAAACTATGATATTTTCGACGTTAACTTTGCTTATTTTTGCGATTTTTATTATCGCTGTATGCATTTTTGAATTTGTTTTAAAATGGCGCTGGTTCAAGTACTTTTTAGCAACAATGGGCTTGATTGCAAGTGCAGTTATTTTCTTTATTAGCTTCTACGGCGGCGGAGTTTCGCAAGCTGAGATCGCGATTTCGATTTTCATCGCTACACTTGGAGAGTATATTTTCTCTCTTATTATTAGCATCGTTGCTTGGATTCGCCGCATGTCGGCTAAGAAAAACGTTTAATGAAGCATCTGAAAAAAGTTGGGCCTCACGCATTGCGGGCTCAACTTTTTTTGTTGCCTAATTACTGGAATTCAGCGACACTAGTTCGTATGTAATGATCGTCGTATCGTTCTCCCAGATGAGCTTAAGTGGCACAGCAATACCATTTGTTTCGCTTTCTCTTGTTGTCCGAACTTCCACTGGCACATCGATGGGATAAATACGATATCCTGCTTTCTCCAACTCAAAAAAGTTATCTGAAATCCGCTTCTCTTTTCCCTTTGTTACAATCATTGTGTTGACTTCTAATGGCATTCCCATGCGTATTACCTCCAATTATTTGATTTTAGTTGTCGCAATGTTTCTTGAATAACGACTTGCATTCCTTCATCGCGCATAAAAAAACTGAATGATTCCTGCTGAACGATGCTTGCTAAATCCCCTGCAATAAGCTTCGGACCCAACGTCTCCATATAATCCACCTGATTCACAAAACCTGCTACATTCGCCAAATAGACGCGTTTGCTGAACGTTCGCTCTGCTGTCTTTACTTCATATTGCGCTATTATATGTAATTTGTCTAATTTTGCGCCGGTTTCTTCCATTGTTTCGCGCCTCGCCGTTTCTTCGTTCGACTCCCCAAGCTCGCCTTTTCCACCAGGAAACTCGATGCCACGGGTTTTATGCGTAGTGAACAGCCAAGTGTCATGAAATTTCGCGATGACGAGCACATCATCTGCTTCTTGTTGGATATCAAAATAAATCGATACCGCATTCCCAAGCGAATCCTGATACGTGTACATGCCTATTCCCTTTCTTTTTTTCGAATTTGTGGTACGATAAAGAGGTTAAAATTCCTAAAAATGAAGGTGAGTCGCAAAATGAAGAAAATCATGTTGGGCGGTATTCGTCTTTATCGCAACTATATTTCACCCTTAAAACCTGGAACTTGCCGGTTCTACCCTACTTGCTCGCAATATGGTATGGAAGCCATTACAGAGCATGGCGCTTTAAAAGGCGGCTGGTTAACAGTGAAGCGGATTTCTAAATGCCATCCTTTCCATAAAGGCGGTGTGGATTTAGTGCCGATGAAGTGCAACCACGAAGACCACCGTCATCCTCATTATAATGAAAAATAAGAGTAGGCGCAAGGATTCAGCGCGACGAGTAGTACTGCTTTTGCCTAGAAATAAAACATTGCTCGTCGCACTTACGTTTTGAGGTTTTATATTTTTTATCATTTTCTACAAGAAACTACTTGCCTTTTTATCTTATTTGCGGTATTATGAATTTCTGATATTAAATCGTAATGGCTACGATTTATTATTTTTTAGCATCAAATAAGAATCATTTCGATTTAGGAGGTTCCTTTTTTCATGAAGAAAATAGCAATTTTACTTAGTACGCTTCTGCTTGTTTCTGTTTTCATGGTCGGCTGTGGCAATAGCGACGCGAAGACGAAAGATGCGGATAAGTTGACGGTTTACACGACGGTTTATCCATTACAATACTTAGCGGCCCAAATTGGTGGCAAATATGTCGATGCAAATTCGGTATATCCTGCTGGTTCGGACGCCCACAGCTTTGACCCCTCACAAAAAGACATGATGAATATTGCAGATAGCGACCTATTTTTCTATATTGGACTTGGTATGGAAGGTTTTGTTGATAAAGCGAAACAATCGCTTAAAAATGAGAACGTGAAATTTGTCGTGACGACGGATGGCTTGAAACTGCCGACTATCGCGCATGAAGAGGAAGATCATGACCATGAGGACGAGGATGATGACCACGATCATGGCGATGTGAATCCGCACGTTTGGCTGGATCCGAATTATATGGTGACGATGGCAGGCGTTGTGCGGGACAATTTAAGCAAAGAGCTTCCTGCACAAAAAGCAACGTTTGAGAAGAATTATGAAGACGTTGTATCTCAATTAAAAACATTGAATAACGATTACAAAACGATGGCTTCGAGTGCGAAACATAAAGATTTCGTGACGGCACACGCGGCGTATGGTTACTGGGAGCAAGAATACGGCTTCAAACAAATTCCGATTGCCGGTATTTCAACGAGTGACGAACCTTCTCAGAAGAAATTGACTTCGATTGTGAACACGATTAAAAAAGATAAGATTCCATACATTTTGTTGGAGCAAAATACGAATTCCAAGATTGCCGACGTTATCCAGAAAGAAACGGACACAAAGACGATGAAGCTTCACAATTTAGAAACGTTGACGCAAAAAGATATCGATGCAAAACGTGACTATATGTCGATTATGAAAGATAATTTAGCGGCGTTAGATAAGGCGTTGAATTATTAAGGTATAGGAAAGGCCGAGTGTGCGAAACGCTCGGCCTTTTTGTATGCTATTATTTTAAGCGATGACGCTGAATTTTTTGGGAGGCGGTTCTCGGAAGCTTGTCTAAAAAATGAAATTGGCGTGGTATTTTAAACTTCGCAAGCCTTTGCTGACAAAATTCGGAAAGTAGCGCCGTATCCATCGCCTCCTTTGCTACAATAAAAGCGACCGGTACCTCGCCCCATTTTTCGTCCGATGCAGCGACCACAGCCACCTCTACAATATTCGGGTGCGCCATCAAAACATGCTCGATTTCTGTTGGGTAAATATTTTCGCCGCCAGATATAATCAAATCGGAACGCCTATCCAGCACGAACAGGAAACCGTCGTCATCTAGGTAACCAATATCTCCCGTCTGAAACCAGTCATCCTCGTCAAATGCTGCCTTTGTGGCGGATTCATTGTGCAAATACCCCGCCATGATGGAAGGTCCTTTTAGCAAAATTTCGCCATGTTCACTAATCTTGATTTCTGCTGGAAACAAAGGTTTTCCTGCCGAGCCAATTTTTAAAAGTGCCTCTTCCGGTGGTAGCGTCACGATTTGTGAAGCCGTTTCCGTCATGCCAAACGATTGCACCAGCGGAATTCCTTTTTCAAAACAAGCCTCAAGCATCGATTTGTTCGCAGGGCCGCCGCCAAGTAGCATGCAGCGGAAATTCGGATGATATCGCGTCGTAAAAACGTCCAGCAAACGCTGCGCCATCGTCGTTACCACAGAAATCAACGTCACCTCACCGCTACGCAAAAAGGCATCAACCCGCGCCTCATCAAAATGTTCCTCCAAATAAACCGGAATCCCGTAAATCACCGAGCGCATCAAAATCGACAGACCACTAATGTGGAAAATCGGCACCGCACAGAGCCAACTATCTCCGGCTTGCAAACCAAGATTCAGCATCGAGCCAGTCGCGCTCCACCAATGATTCCCGAACGTCTGCATCACCCCTTTAGGCTGCCCAGTCGTGCCCGACGTATACATGACCGAAGCCACATCCTCCATCGCAAAATGGGAAACGAGCGGAACATTCAAAATCGGCGCCTCCATCACAGACGTAAAAGGCACCGCAGGAATTCCATCCACTTTTTCCGCAAACCCATCCGCGTAAAAACACCGCTCCACCTGCGCATCCTGCGTTTGAAACAAAATCTCCGTCGCCGTCAACCGATTATTCAAAAATACCGTCCGTGCCCCCAGCTGCTGCAACGCATGAATCATCAAAAACGTCTCTCGGTCATTCCTGCCAAGCAATGCGACATACATCCCGTCCCGAACACCAAACGACGCCAATTTTCCAGCCACTTCTTGCACCGCTTCATATATCTCTAAAAAAGTTTCCTGCTTATCCTGAAAAACGAGCGCGGTCTTCCCTGGAGAAAGCCGCACTCGTTTTTCCAACCAATTGGTTAGTTCCATCATTTTTCACCAACAATCAAGGGAATTTCGGGAATTGATCGAAGTCTGGGTCACGTTTTTCTTTGAACGCGTCACGCCCCTCTTTCGCCTCATCCGTTGTGTAATAAAGAAGCGTCGCGTCACCAGCAAGCTGTTGAATACCCGCCAAGCCGTCCGTGTCCGCATTAAATGCTGCCTTAATAAAACGAAGCGCCGTCGGACTTTTCTTCAACATTTCCTTCGCCCAAGCAACCGTCTCTGTTTCCAAATCAGCAAGTGGCACAACCGTGTTAATCCAGCCCATTTCAAGCGCCTCAGCAGCCGTATATTGACGACACATGAACCAAACTTCCTTCGCTTTCTTATGACCAATCACGCGCGCCAAGTAGCCAGAACCATAACCGGCGTCAAAACTACCAACATTAGGCCCAGTTTGACCAAATTTTGCATTATCCGCCGCAATCGTCAAGTCACATACGAGTTGCAACACGTTCCCGCCGCCAATCGACCAACCAGCAACCATCGCAATCACCGGTTTCGGAATCACACGAATCAAACGCTGCAAATCAAGCACGTTCAAGCGTGGAATATTGTCCTCGCCAACGTAGCCGCCATTTCCACGAACCTTCTGATCTCCACCAGAACAAAACGCTTTCTCGCCTTCGCCCGTTAAAATAATCACGCCAACCTTCGAATCCTCGCGCGCAATCGTAAACGCATCAATCATTTCAATGACCGTTTTTGGTGTAAATGCATTGTGCACTTGCGGACGATCAATCGTAATTTTCGCGATTCCTTCGTATGTTTCGTACTTAATTTCCGTATAATCCTTCTCTTTTTTCCACTCAAAACCCATTAGTTCGTTCCTCCTCTAATTCGTAACCAATTGCGGACCGCGTAACCAAAAGCCTCCGGTTGCTCGATATGTATCGTATGTCCCGCATTTGAAAAAGTAATGTATTTTGCATCGGGAAGCGCCATTTTCATAGCCACCGCAATCCCGCAAAATTTCTGATCCTCTTGCCCCGCTAAAAGTAGCATCGGCATGTGAAGCGCCGGCAACTCCTCCCAAAAAGAAGGCTGCGCACCCGTTCCCATTCCGCCAAGACTTCCAGCCAAACCTTGCGCACGTTGATTCAACCGTTCCGCGCGAATCTTATCCTGCACATTTTCCGAGAGATAACGCTGCGTCGCAAAAAGTGGCAACTTCTCCCAATCTACGACAAAATCGGCCACGCCTTGCTTTTTAATTTTATCAGCAAGCGCCGTATCTTTCAAAATTCGTGCCTCGCGCTCTTGTTCCAACTCCAAACCCGGCGAAGCACTCTGCAGAACAAGCGTCTGGATTCGCTCAGGGTAAAGCGTTGCAAGCCCCAAAGCTAGCCGGCCACCCATCGAATATCCGAGTACCGAAGCTTTCTGCGCGCCAACCTGATCCAAAATCGCCATCAAATCCGCCGCCTGCTGCTCCATCTCGTATCGCGTCACATCAAGCGGCGCATCCGTCTCACCATGCCCCAACAAATCCACCGTCACACAGTGCCAATCCGACGCCAAAATCGGCAAAATCGCATCATACGTCGCATGCGAACCCGTAAAGCCGTGGAGCAATAACAACGTTCCCCGTAAAGCCCCAGCATTCGTCTCCACAACATGGTAATCCACGCCCCGAATCCGCATCCTTATTTCAACTCCGAACGAATCGCCGTCTTAATCGCTTCCCACAACGCCCGATGCGCATCCACATTTTCATATCGATTCGTCTTCACTTCAATAATATCCAGTCCCTTGTGGAAATGAGCCTGATCAAGCGCATCATGGAACTCATCCCAATCCGCCGCTTCATGAAAATCACCCTCATAAAGCGCCGCCGTGTAGCGAAAATCAAGATCCGTCCCCGTCCCAAACAACGACTCAAAATACTTCGGATCCGACGCCTGCGGTAAGAACGAGAAGATCCCGCCCCCATTATTATTCACCACAATAATCGTCAAATTCAACCCATACTTTTTCGCCATCAAAAGACCGTTCATATCATGATAAAACGACAAATCACCAATCAGCAAATACATCGGTTGCTCCGTCAAACTTGCACCAAGCGCCGAAGAAACCACGCCATCAATCCCGTTTGCCCCGCGGTTAGCAAGCATCCGAATCTGTTTATCCACCTGCGCAAAATACGTATCAATATCACGAATCGGCATACTATTCCCGATAAACAAGCCAGCTTTTTCAGGAATCCACTCGCGCAGTTCGTACACAAGCTTCCCTTCATCCAACGTGTCAAGCGTCTTCATATGCCCATTGATAACCGTCTTCACTTTTGCATTCAAATGTTGCCAAGTCCCCGCCCAGTCCGCCGCAGTCTTCTCCTGCCAGCCGTCCGTGAGCGCGCCAACCAAGAAATGCTCGTCACAGTGAATCATGTTCGTCACCGCTTTAATCGGATCCTTCCACGCCGCGCCAGGGTCAACCACGTAGAACATCACGTCCTCCAAAGCCTCGAGCCACTTCATGAGCGGCTTCGAAACCGGCATCGCCCCAAAGCGAATCACAACTTCCGGACGCAACGCCTCGCGCGCCAATTCCTCCTGCAAAATCGCATCATACTGGTCAATCACAGCATCGCTCAGCGCACCATAACTACGCAACTGCGACAACGGATCCGCCAAAATCGGCCAACCAATCTGTTCCGCGAGCGCCACCAATTTCGGTGAAAACGCCTTTTTATCCAAAGGACCCGCCACAAAAACGCCACGTTTCCCAGCACAAGCCCCTATAATCTGCGCAATCACTGCATCCTCTAACACCTCATGCGTATAATAAATATGCACGTGACGCCGCTTCTTCTCCGTAACCGCAAACGGCGACGGCTCCAAAATCGGCATCAACGGCTCGCGCAACGGAAAATTCAAATGAACCGGTCCACGTGGTGCATTCATCGCAATATCCACAGCCTTCGAACCATGCCATTTTGCAAAACGCAACATCTCCGTCGAATTCTCAGGCAATGCCATATCCGTAAAATCCTTCACATGCGATCCGAATAAGCGAACCTGATCCATCGCTTGCGGCGCCCCAACATTTCGCAGTTCATGCGGCCGATCCGCCGTCAAAACAAGCAACGGAACCTGCGATAAATTAGCCTCAGCCACCGCAGGAAAATAATTCGCCGCCGCCGTTCCCGACGTACATAAAAGTACAACCGGTCTTTTCGAAGCCTTCGCAATCCCCAGCGCAAAAAATCCCGCCGAGCGTTCATCCACATCCACATAAATTTTTAGCGTCGGATGTTCTGCCATCAATAAAGCAATCGGCGTCGAGCGCGAACCTGGGCTAATAACCGCCTCCTTCACGCCAGCCTGCACCAATTCTTCCACAAAAGCCGCCAAATATTCCGTCATGACCTTTCTATGATCGTTCATGTACCTTACCTCCTAATACCCGTAGCATCGGCTGAAACTTAATCGCCGTCTCCGCAAGTTCCTCCACTGGCACCGAATCCGCCACAATCCCGCATCCAGCATACAACAACGCATTCGTATCTATCGCAAGCGCCGAACGAATCGCGACCGCAAATTCACCACGATCAAGCGGATCAATCCAACCAATCGGAGCCCCATAAAAACCGCGATCCATCTCTTCTTTCAAACGAATCACCGTCATCGCCTCCGCTTGCGGCCAACCACCAAGCGCTGGCGTCGGATGAAGCGCACGCAACACGTCCAACAACTTCGCCTCGCCTCGGCGTCCTGAAACCGTCATATACAAATGCTGAATATCCCGATTCTTAAGCAATACCGGACTCGCCGAAACCTGCACATCCTCGCAAAAACGCGCCATCGTGCCCTGAATCATCTCTACAACGAAATGGTGTTCCGCCAAGTTTTTCGCATCGCTAAGTAACGCATCACCCAGCATCGCATCCTCACTCGCCGTCTCCCCGCGCGCAATCGAACCCGCCACGCAAGCCGATTCCAAATGAGACGAATCCGCCATCAACAACCGTTCCGGCGTAGCGCCAAAGAAAGTACTCGTCCCATTTTCCAGCACGAAACAGTAACTATTCGCCTGCTGCTCCTCCATATGCGCGATCATCCGACTGCTCGAAAGAAAACCATCGAATCCCAGTCGCATCCGCCGAGCCAATACCACTTTCTGCATATTTGGCGATTCCTGCAACAACGCCACAACATCCGTCGCAGCCCGCAGCCAAGCATCCTCCGCCAAGCGCTCCTCCAAAATACAAGCCACTTCCGTATCCTGCACAACCGACGACGCGGCAACCTTATCCCACTGCGCCATCACAGCCTCGACTTTCGCATAATCATCGTCCTCCGACAGCCACAGATTCACCGATAAATAACAGCGATCCTCCTTCTCCGTCACCAAGAAAAGCGGCAAATAAAAAAATCCTTCCCCGAACTTTTCCCATTCCGGCGACGCATCATGCTGATCATCAAAACTAAATCCACCAAAATAAACGGCACCACAAGCAGTTTCCTCACTGTTCGTTACCGTCCGTTCAAGCACCTGCTCTTTTCTCGTATGTAACGCCAAAAACCGGTCATGCCCCTGCTCCACTCGAAGCTGATCCATCGCGCCAAGCCCCGCAAGTCGCAACGTCCGCTCTTTATTTTGCCAGAAGAAACGCTCGCCTTTAAAAAACTCGTTTCCCTGATCAAAAACACGCTTTGCCATACCACCAGGAAGCTCACAAACCCAGCTTAATAACACGTTCTCCTGTTGCGAATTTAATCTACGTTTTGCCTGCTGAAACAGCTCTATTGGCAATGTTAAACCCATATAACTCATCTCTCCTTCATTGCCTTCACTCACCTACCCATTATAACAAAAGCCATCCGTTTTTACACCTCTAGACACTCCCGAAAAAACAGCCCAGCTCCCCATTCGAAAAAGAAATCATCTATATTCATTGACTAATAGACAAACATTGCCTAAAATTGTACAAGTACAATGCTTTTATAAAAGGAGAGAAACTAATGGCACACGGCACAAAATCAGCTATTGTAAGACATTCTGGATTCCATAAATGGTGGATGTTACTCCGTCCGCACACACTGGTTGCATCATTCGTACCAGTATTTTTAGGAACCACAGTCGCAATGAGCTACGAAAGTTTTCATTTTACGCGCTTTTTAGTCATGCTAATATCGTGTTTCCTCATTCAAACCTCTGCCAACCTATTTAACGAATACTACGATTTCAAAAAAGGGCAAGACGATGAGCATACAGTAGGAAACGGTGGCGCAATTGTCCGAAACGGGATGAAACCAGGCTTTATTTTATTCCTAGCCATTTTTCTATACGTATTAGCCATTTTAGGCGGTATTTACTTATGCATGGACGTGAATAATTGGTGGATCGGTCTACTCGGCATTATCTCGATGGTTGTCGGTTATTTATACACTGGCGGACCATACCCGATTGCCTACACACCATTCGGCGAAATCATGGCTGGCTTTTTCATGGGAGGTATTATCACATTCATTTCCTTCTATATTCAAGCCGGATTTATCAGTTCTTTCATCGTCTACGTTTCGATTCCAGTGATGGTACTTGTCGGCAATTTACTTCTAGCAAACAGCATTCGCGATTTAGAGCCCGACAAAGCAAACGGACGCCTCACGTTGGCGATTTTACTAGGTCGAAAAGGAGCACTTATCCTCTTCACCTCCGCCTTCATTTTCGCGTACGTATGGGAAATCGCGCTGATTTTCACGGTTGAAGCAACTCCGTGGATTCTGATTATCCTACTCAGCGTTCCCGAAGCAATCAAAGCCGTTCGCCGCTTCATCGGAAAAAGCGTTCCAATCACAATGGTTCCCGCGATGAAAGCAACAAGCAAGGCCTTAACATTCTTCGGAATACTACTAGCCATCGCGTTTTTGATTAGCTTACTAAGCGCGAATATGGTTGATTTTTAAACCGCAAAAAGTACCAGCAAACCTATCACGGCTTGCTGGTACTTTTTAATTTTGCGAACTGACTTCTGCAATCGTTTCCTTACTCTGCACATATTTCGTCAACTCAATCGACAAATCGTACCGCAAGAATGGCGTAATAATATACACACCATTAAAATGCTCACAAATCGCGTCGAGAATTTCCTTCGCAATCGCCATGCCTTCCTCGCGCCCAGTCCCGCTTTTATCCGCTTCCCGCATCCGCTCCCGAACCTCATCCGTCAAACGAATACCTGGAACTTCATTATGGAGAAACTCGGCATTCCGACTAGAAAGCAACGGCATCACACCAACAAAAACAGGAACCGTAATCCCAGCTTCGACCAGCGCCTCTTTCAATTGCACCGCTTTTTCCGTATCATAGATCGGTTGCGTGATAATATAATCCGCGCCGTATTCCACTTTACGCTCAATCAAACGCACCGCCTTATCTAGCTTCAGCACATTCGGATTAAACGCGGCCGCCACTTGGAATCGTGCCTTCTCCTTCAACGACTTCCCGGTATACGAAATCCCATCATTGAACTTTTTAATCAACTGCACAAGTTCTACCGATCGCAAATCAAACACCGATGATGCGCCTGGGAAATCGCCAACTTTACTCGGATCTCCCGTCACGGCCAGCACATCCTGAATCCCCAACTTATGAAAACCCATGATATGCGAATGCATCCCAATCAAATTATGATCCCGCGTCGTCAAATGAATGAGCGGCCGAATATCATACTCCTGCTTCAAAATCGCAGCAAGCGCCATGTTACTAATCCGCGGTGTCGCCAGCGAATTATCCGAAATCGTGATCGCATCCACACCCGCAGCATCGAGCTTCTGCGCCCCTTCAAAAAATTTCGCTGTATCAAATGTCCGTGGCGGGTCAAGCTCCACCAACACCGTATACTGCTCCTTCACCTTATCCGTAAGCCTCACACCCGCGTCTTCCGCTGCATCCAACTCCGCCAATTCCAAAATCGGATGAACCACTTTTGACGTCACCGGTTTCAGCGATTTCAAACCTCTTCGCAATGCCCGAATATGATCCGGCGTCGTGCCACAACAACCACCGATCAAACGCACACCTTCCTGCCTGAAAATCTCGCCATACTGCTCAAAATAATCCGTTTCCGTCTGATAAACGACTTTTCCCTCATCCATCTGCGGTAAACTAGCATTCGGATATGCCGCCAGGTAAGCATTTTCGAGCAACGGCACACTCTCAAGCGCTTTGGACATATGATAGGGACCTAGTCGACAATTCGCGCCAACGACATCCGCTCCCAAATCCGCCAATTCCTGTAACGCCGATGCCAACGTTTGCCCACTTTGCAAAAGTCCTGGTTCATGCATCGAAACATTCGCGACAATCGGCAAGTCCGTCGTTTCCCGCGTAATTTTTAACACCGTTTTCAGTTCGTCAAGATCATAATACGTCTCCAGCAAAATCGCATCCACGCCCTCAAGCAACAGACAGTACAATTGCTCCCGGAAACTACGCTTAATCTCCTCCAAACTCGGCGCCGCAATTCGGGCATCATTCGCCCCGTTAATCCCGCCAATCGTGCCAAAAATATACACACCAGTTCCCCGCGCCGCCTCTTTCGCATGCCGCACCGCCGCCTGATTAATTTTTTTAATATCATCTTGTAAACCGTAACGCGACAACTTAATATAGTTCGCGCTGTAGGTATTTGTTTGAATAATATCCGCTCCAGCCTCGATATAAGCCCGATGGATCGCAACAATATCATCTGGATGCGATAAATTCAACTCCTCAAAGGAACGGTCAACCCCATAAGAATAAAGCAGCGTACCCATTGCACCATCAGCAATTAAAACTTTTTCACTTAAATCGCGGCGTAAATTCATCAACGAGCACTCCTTTCCACTGTATAGGTAAGCGCTTGTTCGAAGTCTTTGATCACATCCGCGATATCCTCAAGCCCCGCCGAAAAGCGTAATAATCCTGGCGTAATGCCGAGTTTCAACCGTTCTTCTTCTGGAATCGCCGCATGAGACATCCTCGCCGGGTACGACAAAATACTCTCCACTGCGCCAAGACTCACCGAAAACACCGGCAATTTCGCATGATTCACAAACTGGCGCGCCGCCTCCTCGCTACCGAGATCAAACGACAACACCGCGCCCGCCGAATCCGCCTGTCTCTGCTGAATATCATAATCCGGATGACTCGCAAGCCCAGGATAAAAAACCGCCTTCACCCGATCATCCGCTTGCAAAAATTCCGCCAGTTTTTGCGCTGACGCCGTGCCCACACTCATCCGCACAGCAAGCGTCTTGAGGCCACGCAACAACAACCAGCAATCCTGAACGCCGAGCACGCCACCCGTCGAATTTTGCATGAAATAAACCTGTTTCGCGAGCTCCTCATTATTCGTCACCACAAGCCCCGCCAAAATATCGCTATGGCCCCCGATAAATTTCGTCGCACTATGCACCACCATATCCGCGCCCAAATCAAGCGGTCGTTGCAAAGCCGGCGTCAAAAACGTATTATCCACAAACGTATAACAATCATGTTCCTTCGCAAGTCGCGCCACCGCCGCAATATCCGTCACGCGCATCAATGGGTTCGAAGGCGTCTCCACATAAACCAACTTCGTATTCTCCTGAAAAGCCGCCGCAACAGCATCCAAATCACCCATATCCACAAACGTATGCGTAATCCCAAACCGTGGCAAAACCTGCTCCGTCAACCGAAACGTACCGCCATACACATCCCCAGAAATAATAAAATGATCGCCCTGCGACAACGTCAAAAGTGCCGCTGAAATCGCAGCCATCCCAGTCGCAAACGCAAAACCATGCGTCCCATTTTCCAACTTAGCAATCGCTTCCTCCACAGCCTGACGCGTCGGATTCCCCGATCTCGCATAATCGAACTCATGATAATTATCAAAATCCGGCTGATGGAACGTCGATGACAAATGAAGCGGTGTGTTCAGAGCACCAGTCGCCTCATCAATCCCAAGACTCGCATGCACAACCTTCGTATTAAAAGAAAACCCCTCACTCATGCACGCTCACCCCTTCTTTTAAAACAGCCGCAAAAGCCTGATCCAAATCAGCAATTAAGTCATCACTATTTTCAATCCCAACCGAAATCCGTAAAAGCTCATCCGTCAGCCCATAAGATTCCCGAAGTTCGCGCGGCACATCCGCATGCGTCTGCGTCACTGGATACGTGATCAAACTCTCTACGCCACCCAAACTCTCCGCAAACGTAAACAACTCCAAGCTACGCAATAACGGCGAAACAAGCGTAGCATCCTTAATCAAGAAACTCACCATGCCGCCCTTTCCAGGATACAGCACCTTCGTCACAGCCTCGTGACCCTCCAAAAACGCCGCCACTTTCCGCGCATTTTTCTGATGTTGCTCCACCCGCAAAACAAGCGTCTTCAACCCACGCATCAATAACCAACTGTCAAATGGCGAAAGTACCGCACCAATCGAATTATGGAAATCGCGCAACTGCACAGCCAACGCCTCATCTTTCACAATCACCGCACCCGCAAGCACATCATTATGCCCACCAAGATACTTCGTCGCACTATGAAAAACGATATCCGCACCCAAATCCAGCGGCTGCTGCAAAATCGGCGTCAAAAACGTATTATCCACAATCACCAGCAAATCATGCTTCTTAGCAAAAGCCACAACGGCCGCAAGATCCGTTTCCACCATCAAAGGATTCGTCGGCGTTTCAATAAACACAGCCTTCGTCGCCGGTGTCAACAAACCTTCCAAATCAGCCAAATCCGTCGACTCCCAATAAGAAAAATCAATGTTATACTTTTTCGCAATCAATTCAAAATAACGATATGTACCACCATATAAATCCCGTGAAGAAATAATATGATCGCCACTCGCAAACAACGTAAAAATAAGCTGAATCGCACTCATACCCGAACTCGTCGCAAAACCAGCCGTTCCATTTTCAAGTGTCGCGAGTGACTCCTCCAAAACCTCACGCGTCGGATTTCCCGTTCTCGTATAATCATACCCTGTCGAAACACCCAGATCTTCATGACGGTATGCAGTCGACAAATATATCGGCATGTTCACAGCACCAGTCGCTCCACTTTTTCGATTTCCAATTTGCGCTACAATTGTTTCTTTCTTTAACTTTGTCATTCCAATCCCCTCCATCAATTTAAAAAGCGCCAGGAGTAGCAACATGATGCCGTTCCTAGCGCCTAATTTCCTATTATTTTATCACTTTATACGCTTCACGAATTTCCTTCGTCGCATTGACCATATCTCGAAGCGCCTCAACCGTTTCCTTCTCTTTACGCGTTTTCAAACCACAGTCCGGATTCACCCAGAACTGACGCGCATCAATTACTTTTAAAGCTCGACGAATGTTCTCTTGAATCTCACCCGTCGTCGGAACACGCGGGCTATGAATATCATATACACCCAGACCAATCTCTTTATCGTAACCAACCTTCTCAAACGTTTCGATAATTTCACCGTGGCTACGAGACGTCTCAATCGAGATAACATCCGCATCTAGCGCACTAATCGTATCGATAATATCCTCAAACTCGGCATAACACATATGCGTATGAATTTGCGTATCATTCTTAACCGAAGTCGTCGTTAACTTGAACGAATAAACCGCATCATCCAAGTACTTCTGCCATCTTGAACGCTTCAGCGGCAATCCTTCACGCAGCGCTGGCTCATCGACTTGAATCACACGAATTCCAGCCTCCTCAAGCGCCTCCACCTCTTTACGCAGCGCCAAACCAACTTGATTCGCAACCACATAATCCGGCACATCATCACGCACAAACGACCAGTTGATAATCGTCACCGGCGCCGTCAACATCCCCTTCACAGGACGATCCGTTAGCGATTGTGCATAAACGCTTTCCTTCACCGTAATAGCTTCCGTAAACGCCACATCCCCGTATACCAATGGCGGACGCACCGCGCGCGACCCATAAGACTGCACCCAACCAAATTTCGTCGCTTGGAAACCATCCAACTTCTGACCAAAATACTCCACCATATCCGTTCTTTCAAACTCACCGTGCACCAGCACATCCAAGTCCAAATCCTCTTGAATCCGAATCCAGCGTTCCGTCTCCGTCTCAATAAATTTCTCATATTCCGCGTCCGTAATCACTTTCTTCAACCAATCCGAACGTTTTTTCCGAACCTCAGGCGACTGCGGAAAACTACCGATCGTCGTCGTTGGCAATAACGGCAACTGCAACCACTCATGTTGCAACTTAATCCGCTCCGCAAACGGTAAATCACGCTTCACCTCCACGTTCTCTAAATTACGAATCGCTTCCTGCACCTCCGCATTATTCCGGTGATGCGAACCATTAATCGCACCCAGCGCCGCCCTCGCATCCGTAAATTCCGCCGTCACATCTTCCCCATTCAATGCCTCCGTCAGCGCCACTAACTCCACCAACTTCTCATCCGCGAATGACAACCCACCAAGCAACACCCCATCCAAATCAGGCTCACTCGCTTTCGTCACCGGCACATGCAGTAATGAACTCGACGGCTGCACAATTAACCGCTCTTTCGGCACCACTTTTGCAATCCGCTCAAGAAGTCCTAATTTCGCATCCAAATCCGCACGCCATACATTACGACCATCAATCACTCCAGCCGCCAAAATTTTATCCTCCGGGAATCCAAATTTTTCAAGCGCTTCGATCGACTCACCATGATCATGCACAAAATCCACACCAATCGCATCCACCGGCAGTTTCACAACCTCTTCAAAATAATCAAGACTTTCGAAATAGGTTTGCAATTCAATCTTCAAATTAGGTGCAATGTTCTTAAATAAAGCATAGACCTCTTCAAACAACACCAACTCTTCCTTATCAAAACTAGTCGCTAAGTAAGGCTCATCAATCTGCACCCATTTCACACCAGCATTTTGCAACTCCTTCAAAATTTGACCATAAAGCGGAATCAGCTGATCCAACAACCCTTTAAAATCATCATTCCCCTTCGCCAATTTCAAATACGTAATCGGTCCAACAAGCACTGGCTTCCCATCAATACCAAGCTCTTTTTTAGCTTCCTCGTAATAAAACAACGCCCGATTCTCCGTCAACTGCGGCTTCGCATCCACAAGCTCCGGCACAATATAATGATAATTCGTATTAAACCACTTCGTCATCTCCGAAGCAACCGCCCCATCATTCCCACGCGCAACCTCGAAATATGTATCAAGATCCACTTTCCCAGCCTCATAATTAAATCGTTTCGGCACAATCCCAAAAGTAATACTCGTATCTAAAATGTGATCATAAAAAGAAAAGTCCCCAACTGGAATCAAATCAATCCCTTTGTCCTGCTGTTTCTTCAAAGCTTGTAAACGCAATTCTTTAGTTTCAGAAAGTAATTGCTCTTCAGAAATCTTATGGTTCCAATAATTCTCAAGTGCCTTCTTCCACTCCCGTTTCTCACCTAAACGCGGATACCCTAAATTTGAACTTTGAACTTTCGCCATTTCACATCACCATTCCCTCATTATTTTTTTCATATAAAAAGCCTCCCCAGCAAAGAACCAGAGAGGCTACGAATATCCGAATTTTACAGACACGCATTCACTCTCTTATCTTTCGAAGCATCATACTTCGCAGGATTTAGCACCTTTTCAAAAACTGAAAGGTTGCCGGGTTTCACAGGGCCAGTCCCTCTACCACTCACAATAAGAGTTATTATATGAAATTAATTACATCCAGTTCCGATGTATTGAACTTATATTACCATCCCACGAAATTCCTGTCAACTAAAAAATCACGGCATTGTCAAACTTTTTCGAGCATTCCCGAAAAACAACGCTAAAAACGCTACAACCAGAAGCCCTGTAATCACAAAATAAAACACATCATTACCAAACAAACCAATCATAATTCCCGTCGCAGAAGGCCCAATAATACTCCCCAAACTAAAGCTCATCCCGACTAAAATATTCCCCGCAGGCAAAAGCTCCAGTGGCGTCAAATCCGTCATATAAGACAATCCAAGCGAATACATCGACCCCAGAAAAATCCCCAGAACAAAAAACATCCCAATCAATACAATACTATTAGAAACAAAAGCCGTCACAAAAAACAAAACAGCCCCCACCCCCACAAAAATAGGCAAAACCTTTGCCCTACCAATCCTATCACTCAAAATCCCAATCGGAACTTGGAATAAAATCGTCCCAACAGAAAAGGAAGAAATAATCGTCACAACCATCGCCTGCGGAATCCCATCCCGAAGCCCCACAATCGGAAAAGTAGCATTAAGCGCCGTCTCCAATATGCCATAAACAAAAGGCGGAATCATCGAAATCCAAGCAAGCCTAAATACGTCCGAAAATCGCTTTATACTTCCAAAAAACGAAATTTCGCGTATAACTGCCTTCTCAGCAACAAACTCATTCCTAAGAAACCACACAAGCCCCCAAGCAATAATCACCATAATCCCCGATATAAAGAACGGCAAGTTCACATTAATCTCCATTAAATTCACGAGTTGTGGTCCAACAGCAAACCCCAACGAAAAAAACAGACCATAGATAGCCATATTACGTCCACGCTTAGAAGGATGACTCATAGCACCAATCCAAGTCTGCGAAGAAAAGTGCAACATATGATCCCCCACACCAATCAGCAGTCGCAAAATAAACCAAAAATATAAATTAAACCACAGTGGAAATAGTAATAAAGCAACCGCTACAATCCCACCACCAACAATAATAATAGGTTTGTATCCAAATCGGTGTAATGGCGCCTCAATAAATGGCGATACTAATAAGACCCCTATATATATCCCAGTAGCATGGAGCCCATTCAATCCCGAAGAAATCCCATTTCCCTCAAATATAATCGAAATCAAAGGCAACAATAAGCCTTGAGATAAACCAGATATAGCAACAACCACTGTCAAAATCCAAAATTTAAATCTATTGCTTTTCATACCTATCCTCCTATGCATTTTTTGCATTAAAAAGAACAATGCCATAAATGACATTGTTCTTATAATCAGCGATGACCCGTACGGGATTCGAACCCGTGTTACCGCCGTGAAAGGGCGGTGTCTTAACCGCTTGACCAACGGGCCTAAATATTAATTCTAGTTTCGCATCTTTTATACTGGCGGAGAAGGAGGGATTTGAACCCTCGCGCCGCGTTAACGACCTATACCCTTAGCAGGGGCACCTCTTCAGCCACTTGAGTACTTCCCCAATATAAACAATTACAAGCTCCACAGGCAAGACTCGAACTTGCGACCGATCGGTTAACAGCCGATTGCTCTACCAACTGAGCTACTGTGGAATAATATGGTGGGCCTAAATGGACTCGAACCATCGACCTCACGCTTATCAGGCGTGCGCTCTAACCAGCTGAGCTATAGGCCCACAATAAAAAAATAAAGAGCGGGTGATGGGAATCGAACCCACGACAACAGCTTGGAAGGCTGTAGTTTTACCACTAAACTACACCCGCATTATCCAAAATTTCATAAAGGCGGCTAGTGGGAATCGAACCCACGCATGCCTGAACCACAATCAGGTGCGTTAACCACTTCGCCATAGCCGCCGCTATCGCTAAATATGGTGCCGGCTGCAAGAGTCGAACTCGCGACCTACTGATTACAAATCAGTTGCTCTACCAACTGAGCTAAGCCGGCTTAAGATACAAACAACTATAAAGGTGGCTTGGGACAGAATCGAACTGCCGACACCTTGAGCTTCAATCAAGTGCTCTACCAACTGAGCTACCAAGCCATAAGTAAAGCGGTCCCGACGGGATTTGAACCCGCGATCTCCTGCGTGACAGGCAGGCATGTTAACCCCTACACCACGGAACCACCAATTGCGGGGACAGGATTTGAACCTGCGACCTTCGGGTTATGAGCCCGACGAGCTACCAGACTGCTCCACCCCGCGACAATAATATTATTTTATCCACAAATCACTAAGAAGAAAAAGGAGGAAGAGGGATTCGAACCCCCGCGCGGTCTTACCCGCCTGTCGGTTTTCAAGACCGATCCCTTCAGCCAAACTTGGGTATTCCTCCATGATATAATAAAAATAGTGATTGGTGGACCTTGCAGGACTCGAACCTGCGACCGGACGGTTATGAGCCGTCTGCTCTAACCAACTGAGCTAAAGGTCCAAATTAAAAGGTAGCGGCGGAGGGAGTCGAACCCACGACCTTTCGGGTATGAACCGAATGCTCTAGCCATCTGAGCTACACCGCCAATATAATAGATAAGCGTACCTTTACTCACAAAAAATTTGGTGGAGCCTAGCGGGATCGAACCGCTGACCTCCTGCGTGCAAAGCAGGCGCTCTCCCAGCTGAGCTAAGGCCCCTTCATAAAAATATGGGATATTTTCTTAATGGTCGGGAAGACAGGATTCGAACCTGCGACCCCTTGGTCCCAAACCAAGTGCTCTACCAAGCTGAGCTACTTCCCGAAAGTGCGCCCGAGAGGATTCGAACCTCTAACCGCTTGATTCGTAGTCAAGTACTCTATCCAGTTGAGCTACGGGCGCATTATATAAGTATATGGTGCCGAGGACCGGAATCGAACCGGTACGGATATCACTATCCGCAGGATTTTAAGTCCTGTGCGTCTGCCAGTTCCGCCACCCCGGCGTTAGAAACTTTATAATGGCAACTTACATTTTGGAGCGGAAGACGGGGTTCGAACCCGCGACCCCCACCTTGGCAAGGTGGTGCTCTACCACTGAGCTACTTCCGCATCATTATAGAATGCGGGTGAAAGGACTTGAACCTTCACGCCTCGCGGCGCCAGATCCTAAATCTGGTGCGTCTGCCAATTCCGCCACACCCGCAAAAATGAGCCGTGATGGGCTCGAACCATCGACCCTCTGATTAAAAGTCAGATGCTCTACCAACTGAGCTAACGGCTCACAATACAAAAACGATACTATGAGAAATATATGGTGCCGGCTGCAAGAGTCGAACTCGCGACCTACTGATTACAAATCAGTTGCTCTACCAACTGAGCTAAGCCGGCCTGATTAAATGGGGGCTAACGGGATCGAACCGCTGACCCTCTGCTTGTAAGGCAGATGCTCTCCCAGCTGAGCTAAGCCCCCTAAAAATATGTACATTGCCCGGCGACGACCTACTCTCACAGGGGGAAGCCCCCTACTACCATCGGCGCTGAAAAGCTTAACTTCCGTGTTCGGGATGGGAACGGGTGTGACCTCTTCGCCGTAACCACCAGACAATG
>NZ_QPKR01000019.1:0-8271 GCF_003856515.1 Listeria sp. SHR_NRA_18 | reverse complement strand
GTGCTTGTGACAACGTGCTTTGTCGTGATGAAAGATTCCGTGCAGAGTAAAAAAGTCATGACCTTGGCGACCGAAGTAGATACGGCGATTGCCAATAAGCTAGTGGAGAAAGTCCCCATTATCGATGGTTCCACATCGAGTAGCGCGATGAAAGGAAAGACTGGTGGGAAAACGATAGAAGCAGCCATTTTTAATGCAAATGTCATCACACCCTACCTAATCGCAAACTATGGTACGAGTAATTTAGATAAGATTAACGAGCTTACGATTACGTACAACGGTAAGACGTACCAACGAGCAGGCTTATTAATGGGAAATGGTGATTCGTCTAAAGTAGATGAAGACTTTGTGTCAGAAGTGGCTAAAATCGAGTACGATACGTTAAACAATACGAACGTGGGGTGGAAGAAAAGTATCGGTCAAGCGTTACTGATTGTCTTCTTCCTGTTGCTGAACGTTGTACAATTTATCATTTATTTTTTACTATTCTTAGTCAAAAATATGCTCGGATTTCTCCTCATATTCTTGTTTCCACTTAGCTTATTCACGTTATTTTTTGCGATGTTCAGCAGCAATATCAATCCATTCAAAAACATTGCCAAAGGTTATTTAACCATCTCTCTGATGAAAGCAGCCATTACATTTTTAGCGTTGTTTTACGTTAGTTACATGATGCTAGCCTATCGAACAAGCAATGATTACGACAACGTATTTATTAAAATTGTCGTGATTTTGTTTTATGTGCTACTACCAATAGGACTCTACTTCTTCCGGAAATTTCTGTTTATGCTATTGTTGGCTACCTTCTCCAATAAAGAAGTAACAGCCTATGCCATGATGCAACAGTTTAGGCACCCACGCTCTAAAGTGAAACCAGATGCAAGGAGTGGTGATGGAAATGATGGGGGTGGTAAGAATGATCCTAAAAATGATGGGAAAACGAATCCAGAAGATGGGCCTAAGAAAACAAGTGCTACCAAATTCGGTTCGCTCATTCGAACACCACAAAATATGGCTAAGAAATTAAATAATGCGCGGAAAAGTATGCAGCAGGATTATAAGCAACAGAAAGCAGCCAACGAAGAAGGGCAGCAAAGAATGCAAGATAGTCAAGCGCGCCAAGCTCGAAGTCAGAAGGAAAAAGACTTGGAGAAAACATTTGCCAATGTACCAATTGGTCATGGCAAAGATGGGGCGATCACGGAAAGCCAGCAAAGGAGACAAGAAAAAGGGGCAGAAATTCAACAAAAACATGAAAATATACGGCGAGACAGAGCGCAGCGTGCCGAAGCCGCAACGGATCGGAATCGAATTGTAAGAACAGGGATGCAGAGCCAGCGAAGGAACAAACTACAAGAAGCTTCTGGAGCAAGAAGTGGAAATTATGTATCAACGGGTGCACCAGCGAAACAACAAGTAAGTAAAAAAGGCCAGCCACAACAAGTCAACAAGGTTCCAGAGAGACCAAGAACACCAAGAAATCCAGAAGCACGTAGACAACCAACTAGAAGCCAACCAGCACGCCAACATGTGCAGGCGAGACAAGCGAATCGTTCTGTAGCTGGAGCAAGACAACCTATAAAACCAAGCGCTGGGACGAGGCAAATCAAGCCTTCGGTACCACAAGCATCCGTTTCGAAACGTTCGAAAGGAAGCGTGCAACCACCGAAACGAAGCCCGCGGGTGAAACACAATGTGCCTTCGAAACGAAAGGTAGATCAACCAACGCGTGTCTCTCAAGCGAGTACGACAAGAAGAAAAGCGCCAGCAAAGCCTCGACAACAACAAAGAAGAAAGTAGGGATAGAAGGTGTTAAATAAAAATTTATTCGGT
Organism: Listeria sp. SHR_NRA_18; assembly: GCF_003856515.1. NCBI lineage: Bacteria > Bacillati > Bacillota > Bacilli > Caryophanales > Listeriaceae > Listeria > Listeria sp. SHR_NRA_18. The sequence continues at coordinate 6,438 of NZ_QPKR01000019.1, read as the reverse complement.
CAAGATGAAGGAAGAAACGCAAAAGAGGAGCCAAAGACACGCTTACAAGCAACCAGTATTATAATCGCTTGTATCGGATTTGTCTTTTATCCATTTGTGATTGCTGGCTTTTTATTCGTTAGTCCACTGCTTTACTATCATTTTGTGGTGGATCGAAAGCAACGTGGGGCAAGTGTAACCTATGAGCCACTGCTCTATGGGTATCAGAAATATTTTTGGATGGGGAGTGGTTTTTTACTCCTTTTGAATGCTGTTGCTTTTGCAAAATGGATGCCGAGATCGTATTTATCGGCATATGAATTATTCCCAATGCAACAAATTGGTAGTCCATTGACGATAGGATGGGGGACACTTCCTGCTTTCATTGCAGGAGGTGTTTTGTTTGCGTGTCTTATCATGCTTTTGTTTATCTTAGCTGATAAACAAAAAATTGAGACAGCCGAGCAACGGAGAAATCGAATCAAGAGCTCCAAAGAATACTTAGAAAGGAGAAAGCACCGCTTTCGGAACGCAGCACAGATTGATGATCCGTATGCCGAGGCGACAACAAAGGGCAGTAAAAAAAACATTGCTAAAAGGAATACGCAGCGTTTGGAGTCCATCTATATAGGTATGGACGAGTACGGGCAAGATGCTTGGTTACCGCGAAAAGAAATGAATCAACACACGTTTGTTGCAGGTACAACGGGTTCTGGTAAAACAACGTTACTTGAAGTATTTTTAGATGATGCTGGTCGAATGGCAAATCCAGTCCTATTCATTGATGGAAAAGGAAGCCCAGATACAAGACGGTCTGTCGAAGAATATGCAAGAAAGCACAATCGACCGTTGAAGGTTTTCACGGATGAACACGACTTACGCTATAATCCAATGAAATATGGAAATAGTGTCGTGATTAAAGATAAACTCATTTCATTAGCGAAGACAGAGAGTACTTTCTACTCGATAGCAGCAGAAAAACTGTTGATGTTTACGACACAATTAATGGATCAGGCACCAAAATTAAAACGTGATTTTCCAACATTTTCGAAATTGCTGAATGGGCCATATGCGCTAGAAGTGCTTGAAGGAACGATTGACTGGAACAATATAGACTACGATAAACTCTATAATCGGTATAGCGACTTGTTCGATGCACTGATGGAAGAATCGAACGAGGAACTAACAACAACGGAGAAACGAGCAGAAAAAAAGAAAGAAGCAGACGAAGAAGACGAAGTAATTGGTACAAGGGGGCGCTTAATGGCGCGACAAAACTTTGCCCATAAACATCCCGAACAAGGCGATACCATCAAACAATTGCTCAAAAAGATACCCATCTATAGGCGATTAAAAATGGTAAAGAAGGAAATGACACCAGGCTTGCAATCACTATTCTTTGATTTGTTCGAGAGTTACGAGCCTAGCGAGGGTGGAATTTTCAGCTTGTACTCGCAATCGGAAAACCTTCGTTCCAACGTTGATTTGTTGTTGAAGAGTGAAATTGGTTATCTCTTTGATACGACAGAATGCAAAGGGAATGAACTAGATTTAATGGAAGTAGATGCCGAAGATGCCATCGTGTATGTCGCATTGAATGGACTCATTTATCAAGAGTTTATAGAATCATTAGCGCATTTCTTTGTCGGTGAAGTAAACTTTTTAGCATCGTATCGCTACAAACAGATTGATCGATTAACCCAACAAGGGGAAGATAATGCGTTGAAACCATTCTTTTTCATGTGTGATGAGCCTTCTACGTACATTTCGGATAACTTTATGGACACGGTAAATAAGACGCGTGGTGCCGGAATACATGCGGTATTCTCGCCACAAACGATTACTGATTTAAAGCTGAAAAATGAATTGTTAGCGAAAATTCTAGTCGGGAATGCGAATACCTATTTAATCGGACGCTTGAATGATCCGGAGGAAGCCGAATATATGAGTAAGCTTGTTGGGACATTTAAAGACACTGAATTGACAGAAGTTATCCAACAAGAAGCAGGATTCGGAAACGCAAATCGCATCAATTGGTCCGGTGATAAGGGTTCTAAGCGGGAAGTATCAAGCTTTAAAATACATCCAGATACCATCAAAGAGTTGAAAAAAGGGGAGTTTGTTTTCTACCGCAAAGCAAGTGAAGAATACGAAGAACCACATACAGTTTACGTCAGAAAGCCGTAAACAGTCGAAAAAAGTAAGAGAGGCAGTTTCATAGGTTTAAGGGCAGGCTCATTGGTAGGCTTCGAGGAGAGCTCTAAAGCGGGTGGCTTGGTAGCCACGTGTTCTTTTTTTCTCTCTCTCCCTCTCTCGTTGGGGCGTCTGGCTTCATTTACTTTTTTCGCAAGCGAAAAAATCCTGACCATTTTCTCTCTACATGGTTTGACAACCATATAGAGAGAAAATGGTCAGGATTACAGCAAATAAAGCCAGACTAAACGAGAGAGGGAGAGAAAAAAAGAACACTAAAACAGAGGAAAAAGAAAAGAGAGATAAGAAATATAAATAATAAGAGAGGAGAGAAAGGTCAAGAGAAAAGGTCAAGAGAAAAGAGCAACAACTACCAACCCCCCAACCCCCTTCCTTCACCAAAAACTTGAAGGAAGGGGGAGATGGAAGCAATCGGCAAGGCCGATTGCTTCGAAGTTCAAAAGATAAGTGAAAGAGCACAGGGAAGTAAAGCAAAGAGGTCCAATCTTTCATTCTGAAAGTTTGGAATAAGAAGCAACTTGCCTTTGGCAAGTTGCCGCATTTTTGGCTACCGCCCTTCATTCTGTCGGTTGGTGGCCATTTGTTTCCCAAACAGTGTTGCCTTGCAAACTTCTTGAGAAACAAATGGAATAAAAAGAAAGGAGCCTTAAAAAGTGAGCTATCAAAAATTGTTCAGTCACTATTATATTGATCCGGAATCAAATACGGCCAATTACACACGGATTTTATCTCTCATCAATGAATTGCGAATCATTTCTAAAATGCAGATCAAACAGTTTATTGCAACCGAAAAAGAGTTGGCCAAAAGCACGTATGATAAAATATTGCTTTTTTTAGAAGAACACTATTTTATTCAACGTATGCTGGATTATCGCTATAAAAAATCAATCGTGTATTACATCACGAAAGATGGCATCGAGTTCTTAGGATCAAACTATACGGTGCTAAAAAATCCTTATTACAACATTGAGCACTGCTTGAAAATCAATGATATGTTGATTGAAGGATTGACTTGCTTAGGCAGCCATCCTTATTTGAACAGCATTATTAGTGAGCGCCGACTTGTTTTTGAAATGAAAGATGGAAAAGAAGCAAAAGAATCGAAAGGGAGGGTTTATAAAGTTCCTGATTTTGATTTTGAATTTCTATCCTTACAAGAAGAGATCGATGTCGTTTGGCATTTCGAGGTTGAGTTGACGCTTAAAAGTTTGACCAGGTACACGCAGCGTATTTTGCCCTACTATTTAAAAATTCTGGAGGACAAGTATACCAAAAATGACAAAATTATTTATGTCGTCCCGACCGCAGCCATTCAGACAAAACTAATGAACCTATGGGCAGAAATGGAACACAAGCAACAAAAAAGCTATCCCAATTTTGTGATTGTACATTTTGATAATTTTGCAACAAAACTATCAGAATTAGTGCAAGACCTGAACCAAAAATAAAAATGAGAAAAGAGGAAATAAAAAATGAAAATGAATAGAGTACAATTAATCGGGAGAATCGCACGCCAATTGGAATTAAAATTTATTGATACAAAGGATGGAAAAAAAGCGGTATGTAATTTTATTTTGGCTGTCACCAAAAAATATGCCAATGAAGATGGGGAATATCAGGCCGACTTTATCCCTTGTGTCATTTGGGGAAAACCAGCAGAAAATCTATGCAAGTTTCAAGTAGTTGGAAGCTTAATTGCAGTGACTGGAGGAAATCAAACACGACAGTATGATGATAAGAATGGGAATAAAGTATATACAATGGAAGTACTTGCGGACGACATTCAATATTTAGAAAGTAAAGGAAGCAGATCAGCAGCAAAACAAGGACACCAACACCAACAACAAGAAAATCAACAGTCAGTGCATGCAGAATACGGAGATCAAGAAGCACCGATATATGATGAAGGAGCTCAACTCGTCAATAATCGTTTTGGGACAAACGAAGCTTATTAAAAAGGAGGAACAATAAATGATGACAATCGCAATAGTAATAGCCATTAGCATCGGACTAACGATGCTAGTAGTCAGTGAGCACCAAAGAATGAAGCTCAAAAAAAATATACAAGCGTATTTACAAGAGTGCATTTATCAGGACGAGGGGCAGATCCAAAAAATACAGTTTAAGCTAGACAAGAAAGAAAAGTATGAAAAGACATTTATTGTAACAGCTCTGGCCATACTAGCAAACAGTGAAGATGAACAGGGAGTCATAGAAACAAGCGTTGTTACTGCTGGTGAGTTGGCGGCTTATTTTCAAGAAGTAAAATACGAACGAAGAATTCAAAAAATGGAACATAAGAATATTAAAAGAATGCGGTAAAATTCATGTGTCACAAGACTTACAGTAGGCGTTTTCCCATCGGAAAGCGCCTATTCAGTATTCACAATAGAACAAATCAAAAGAAGTAAATCAAGTACATAAGATCAAAAGCAAGTTCAAAGTCAAGGTCAAGAGCAAGAATGCCAGAGCGATTTCCGATTATTTCGTTCTCTACTCTTTGATATGCTCCGTTTTTTCAGTGAACGTAGTTATCCTCGCCTTTGGTATCCTATTCCTTCCAGCCAAAAAAGACAAGGGGCGTAAAAACTTTTTCTTAACGCTGCGCTAAAAAACTTTTTACTACAGCACTCCCTTGTCTTTTTTGGCCTCCAGGAATAACGGACAGTCAGGCGAAGATAACTACACTGAAAAAACGGACCATATCAAATCAAAGAGTGGGGGAACTATAAATATTCGAAAAAAGGCATTCCCTTTTTCGGCTCAGAAAAACAACCTAAAAAAACAGGTTGAAAACCAAAAAAATAAAAAGAAAAGGACTGGTAAACATGGCAACAAAAATCGAGCAAGCGCAATCAAAATTGGATCGGATTAAAAGAGAACAAGTAGAAACTGCGAAAGCGATACGTGCCGAAAATGACCGGATACCATTTGGACAGCCAAACATCATCGGTAGAGGCGATATTTACAAAGATGTCAAAAGAAAATATGCCAAATCAATTAAATTATGGGAAGAACAGAAAAAACAAGAAGGCAGAATAGACATGCTAGAAAAAGTGGAAGGATTTAAGCAAAAAAATGAGCTAATCAAAGATGTGCATGTAGTAGGCGCTTCGGAATACGCAACGGTTGGAGCCAAAACGAGCGTGAACAACTTAGATTACTTTAGAAATAAACTGGAAGAATTGGAAGAAGCAAATGTTAAAGCAAAAGCTTACAACAAAACAAAGCCGGATATCCCAATGAAAACGCTTGGAGCTGATATAACAAAGCTTAAAAGAAAAATCGCGAGGCTTGAAGAAATGGAAAATCAAGCAGAAAATGCGGTGTTCAGTCCAAAAACCCAAGCCCTTATTGATAGCGGAAAGGTTACACAGTGGAAGAAAAAACCCGTATTTTATTTCGTTAAAGGATTACGAAAAGTTGCTTTAGAAATTGACGATAAGGGAGAATTTTTCATTTCGCCATATTACCCAGCATGGAGCAAGGAAGATAACGAGTTTGTAAGTGAGTTGTTAGCAAACGACTGACATTAATTTATCAGAACTTGCGAAAGCAAGTTCTGATCTAAAAAAAGAAAAGGGAGTTGTTGAAACGTGAAAAAATTCATTATATCTATTCTAATCGTGATTATAAGTGGGACTGTAGCATACAAGGGGGACATTATTCCAAGTTTTGGGGAAAAGAGCGATCCACTACTGAATGTCAGTCAAAAGTCGGAGCTAGCAAGCTTAGAATATGACTACAAAAATCAAGTCGTCACAGTGAATGCAAATAAAGCGGAGTTTACAGAAAATGATCTGTCACTAGCAAAAGGATCATGGCAACATTTTTCACCACTTGATGGCCTAAACCGTGTGGGAGTTGCTAACGCAATGTTAAGCAAGGACATGATGCCGACCGAGGAAAGAGAACCACTATACGTCGATCCAACAGGCTGGAAAAATAAAAAAGTTCCGACTGGCTGGCTGTATAATCGGTGCCACCTGATCGGATTCCAGTTAACTGGAGAAAATAATAATTTGAAAAATTTAATGACCGGAACACGCAGCCTCAACACACCAGCAATGTTACTATATGAAAATAAAGTTGCGGACTATATCAAGCAAACAAAAAACCATGTAAGGTACCAGGTCAAACCAATATTTCGCAACAATGAATTGGTAGCACGTGGGGTACAGATGATGGCCAAGAGCGTTGAAAACAATCAGCTGGAGTTCAACGTGTATATATTCAACATAGAGC